>NZ_CP037934.1:0-614121 GCF_004353225.1 Marinobacter sp. JH2
CGAAGCCTACCTGAAGGCTGGCGTGCAGTGGGTGATCATCGGTACGAAAGCGGTTAAAGAACCCGAATTTGTTACCGATATGTGCAAGCGTTTCCCCGGCCACATCATTGTGGGCTTGGATGCGAAAGACGGCCGCGTTGCAACGGATGGTTGGGCCGAGGTTTCCGAAGTGATGGCGGTTGATCTGGCTAAACGCTTCGCTAACGACGGCGTAGACTCCATCGTATACACCGACATTGCCCGCGACGGCATGATGCAGGGTGTGAATGTTGAAGCTACCGCAGCTTTGGCGGAGCAGGGCGGTATTCCGGTGATTGCATCCGGCGGTGTCACCAACATGGACGACCTCAAGCGTCTGGCCACTGTGGCCGACAAGGGTATCTTGGGCGCAATCACTGGTCGTGCCATTTACGAAGGTACGCTGGATGTTGCAGAGGCCCAAGCCTACTGTGACAGCTTGAACAACTGAGGAAGCACCATGGCATTGGCAAAACGCATCATTCCCTGCCTCGATGTCGACAAAGGCCGCGTGGTTAAAGGCGTGAATTTTGTGGATATCCGTGATGCCGGCGATCCGGTGGAAGTGGCTCGGCGCTACAACGAGCAGGGTGCAGACGAAATTACGTTTCTGGATATTACGGCCAGTCACGAAAGCCGCGACACCACCTACGAGACCGTAGAGCGGATGGCGGCCGAAGTGTTTATCCCGCTCACCGTTGGCGGCGGTGTGCGCACTGTAGACGACATTCGGAACCTGCTAAACGCCGGTGCTGACAAGGTTTCGATCAACACCGCTGCGGTGTTCAATCCGGAGTTCGTGCGCGAAGCTGCAGATCGATTTGGCCGCCAGTGCATTGTGGTGGCCATTGATGCCAAGCAGGTCAGTGCCGAAGGTGAGGAGCCTCGCTGGGAAATCTTCACCCACGGTGGCCGTAAGCCGACCGGTTTGGATGCCGTTGAATGGGCGGTAAAGATGGTCGAAATGGGGGCAGGTGAGCTGCTGCTGACCAGCATGGATCGTGACGGCACCAAGATTGGTTTCGACCTTGGCTTAACTCGTGCGATCAGCAATGCGGTATCCGTGCCGGTGATCGCCTCCGGCGGAGTGGGTGAGCTACAGCACTTGGCCGATGGTGTTACCCAAGGTGGTGCCGATGCTGTATTGGCGGCCTCTATCTTTCACTTCGCTCAGCACACCATTCCCGAAGCCAAAGCCTTTATGAAGGCTCAGGGCATCGAAGTCCGCGATTAATTGCCCTTGGCGTAAGCAGGTCGAATGGCCTGTTTTTCGCCTTCGGCAAACATCTCTTGATTGTCATTGCGAATTGCCCAAACCCCTCGGACGGTCGCAATGGCAATGCCTTGCTCATCCAGTTCTGGCAAATGCTTTTCTAAGTAGTCCACCGTTACTGTGTGCGGATGGCCAATGCCGATAGCGGTGCCTTTCTTTTTGGCGGTTTCGATTAACCGCTGAAACTGCTGGTCAACAAACTCTTCGGTTTGTTCGTGGTCCAGGAACACGTCACGGGTCAAGCTAGGAATTTGATAGGAACTGGCCATGCTTCCGGCGACGGAACTGGCGATGGTGCGGCTATCCACAAAGTACACCGGGTAACGACTCAGCTCTTTCATCACCCAGTCCATCGGCTGCATCTGTTGGGTTAGTAAACTGCCCATGTGGTTGTTTACGCCCGTTACGTGAGGAATGGACTGAAGTGCGCGCCGGAGTGTGGTGGTTACGGCGGCTTCATCCATGTCGGGTGTCAGCCCGCCCGGACCCAGGTCGAAATTGCGGGTATTCGCCATAGGAGCATGCAGCATAACCTCCTTGTCGTTCGTATAAGCCTCTTTAGCAAGGCGTACGGTGTGGCGACGATAAGGTAGGAACGCCAAGGTCAGCGGCTGGTCCAGTTGCACCAATCGCTGACCTTCATGCAGGTTGTGGCCGACGTCATCAATGATGATGGCGATGGTCGGAGGCATGGCTTCTCCGGGTGCCGCGCTGTGGGCAGCACTCGAGCCGAAAACCAGTGCTGCCGCAAGCCATAAACTACCAAGGCATTTGTTCACTGCGCGCTGTCCTTGCTGCCAGACAAAATGCTCATGCCCTTCAGAAGGTTCAGGGCAGAGCGCAGCTGGTAGTCCCGGTTTTCTGCAGACTCTCGTGTTTGCTCTTTCTTCGCGCGTTCCTGGCGGGCTTTCTCTTCATCCTCGCCTTCCAAGTGACCACTCAGATCTGCCTCGGTAAAGAGTGGGCGGCTGTCCAGTTCAGTCAGTTCGGCAGGCCGAACTTCAATGTCTGGCGTGATGCCTTTAGCCTGAATAGAGCGGCCATCTGGCGTGAAGTAGCGCGCAGTCGTCATTTTGATGGCGTGGGTTTCGTCCAACGGAATGATGGTTTGAACACTGCCTTTGCCAAATGACTGGGTGCCCATCACCACGGCTCGTTTGTGATCTTGCAGGGCGCCGGCCAGGATTTCCGAGGCCGAAGCGGAACCGCCGTTAATCAGAACCACAATCGGAGTGCCTTCCATCAGGTCGCCTTTCTTGGCGCTGAATCTAAGACGGGAGCTTTGAATTCGGCCTTCGGTGTAGACAATCAGACCGCTGTCGAGCAGAGCATCCGAGACCGCAACGGCGGCTTGAAGAACTCCGCCGGGGTTATTGCGCAGGTCTATGACAAGGCCTTCTAGGTCCTGGCCATAATCCTCTTCCAGTTTGCTCAGGGCTTGCCGGAACTGACGGCCCGTCTCAGCTTGGAATTGGGTAATGCGAACGTAGCCGTAGCCGGACTCCAGCATGCGGGATTTTACACTGGTGACTTTGATGATATTCCGGGTGACATCAATCTCGATCGGCGCGTTCTGGCCCTCGCGCATGATCGTCAGCGTGAGTACCGTGCCAGGCTTTCCGCGCATCAGATTAACGGCTTCTTCCAGGGACATGCCTTTAACCGGCTTTTCATCGAGCTTGATGATCAAATCGCCGGCTTGTACTCCGGCTTTCTGTGCCGGAGTGTCGTCGATGGGGGAGATCACTTTTACGAAGCCGTTTTCCATGCCCACTTCAATGCCCAAACCACCAAACTCACCGGAGGTGCTTTCTTCAAGCTCTTCGTAGTCTTTCGGAGCGAGATAGGTTGAATGAGGGTCTAAGTCGGAGAGCATACCTTTGGTCGCGCTTTCAAGAAGCTCGCTGTCGGAGACTTCTTCAACGTAAGCGCCTTTGATGCGGGCGAACACTTCGGTGAACTTGCGCAGATCTTCCAGTGGAAGTTGCTTTTCTGGGTCCGGTAATTTCAGCTCAACTCGCTGCCCGTCTTGCAGGCCTTGGATCACCTGGTGAGGTTGGGTGTCATTGTCTTGAGCACCCGCCAGTCCGGGAAGGGTGAAGAAACAGGTGGCCACGAGAGATAGAGAACGCAATGGTGAATTCTGGAGAAAGCTTGGGACCCGTTTCATTCACATATCCTGTTTTGTTTCCAATAGTTGGACGGGAAAGTTGTTTGCCACAGTATGGCGTTCACAAGAACGTTTGTCAGCCTTTCAGTTCTCAGCTTAAAGTTTGTTTAGCCACGTGCGCGGATTGACCGGTTTACCATTTTTACGCACCTCAAAATAAAGCGCTGGATCTTGGGTGCCTCCGGTACGGCCCGCCAAAGCGATGGTTTGACCAGGGGTAACCCAGTCACCCGGAGACGCGAACAGGCTGCTGCTGTGCCCATACAGCGTCATGTAACCATCACCGTGATCGATGATCGTCATCAGTCCAAAGCCTCGCAGCCAATTGGCAAAAACAACTCGGCCATGGTGCACTGCGGTTATTTCAGCCTCTTCCTGGGTGTTGATGATCATGCCGTTACGGCGAAGTTTGCCATCGGCGTAAAGGGCGCCGTATTGGCTGACCACTTTCCCCTGCACGGGCCAGCCCAGTTTGCTGCGTTGTGATTTGAAGGGTCGCGATTCGTTGGGAGAAGGAATGTTGGCGATCGCCTGCTGAACTTCCTCAAGCAGTTTTTCGAGCCGTTCCTGATCGGCTTCAAGGGTCTTCTTTTCACTGCGACGGTCTTTGATGTCGCTCTTAAGGGCCACCAGTGTTTTGCTTCGCTCTTTACGGCTCTCGGCGAGGCGGTTTTGCCGCTGTTCCAAGCCGGCTTCGGTGTTGGCCAACTCAACCCTTGTAGCTTGGACTTCAGCGCGGGCCGCTTTAAGTTCACGAAGACTTTTCTGAAAGGCTTCCAGTCGCTCGACGGTATCTTTACTCAGATACTCGTAATAGGTCATGGTGCGAGCGAGGTTGCCCGGCTCTGTTTCGTTCAACAGAACCTTTAAAGCAGGGGCTTCGCCTTCCATCCAGGCCGCCCTGATTTGTTTCATCAGGCTTTGGCGCTGAACGTTCAGGGTGTTAGCGAATTCGGTTTCTTGCTTTTTCAGCGATTGCAGGCGGGATTTCTGCTCTTCGGCCTGTTTGCGAAGTTCCCGGCGCTCCCGGGTAAGTTTGCCGATGTTTCGTTCGGTGGTGGCGAGTTGCTGTTCCAGTTTAGAACGGTCTTCTTCTGCATCGGCCAGCCACTCATCGATGTTGGCGATGCGATTTTTAAGCGCTTCGACCTGTTCGGGCGTGACGTCTTGCTCAGCGTGCAACGGCGCAGCCCCCAACGTGAGGGCCAGCGCCAAGACAAAAAGACGTTTCAAAATACTCGCCGTTATACTAATCAGCCTATTTCAGCCAGATTTTGGCCGGTCATCTCTTCCGGCGCTTTATCACCCATGAGGGTCAGCAGCGTAGGGGCAATGTCGCTCAGGCTGCCGTTGTCTTTCAGGGTGATGGCGCGCGGGCCGGTGTAGACCAACGGCACCGGACCAATGGTGTGGGAAGTGTGAACCTGGCCTGAGTTGGGATCCGTCATCTGCTCACAGTTACCGTGGTCTGCTGTGATCAGGGCTTCACCACCCACCTCGTCCAGTGCTTCAACCACGCGCTGAACGCACTGGTCGAGACATTCGGCTGCTTTGATGGCCGCGTCCAGTTTTCCGGTATGACCAACCATGTCGCCGTTGGCGTAGTTGCACACGATCAGATCGAACTTGCCGCTCTTGATGGCTTCTACCAATTTATCGGTGACTTCCGGAGCACTCATTTCCGGTTGCAGGTCATAAGTGGCGACTTTCGGCGATGGCACCAGAATACGGTCTTCGCCTTCAAACGGAGTCTCCATACCGCCATTGAAGAAGAAGGTAACGTGGGCGTATTTTTCGGTTTCGGAGATGCGCAGCTGGGTTTTACCCAGTTTCGCCATGTACTCGCCCAGGCCGTTGCTTAGCTGCTCGGGCGGATAGGCGCAAGAGGTTTTAATGTCGGCGGCGTATTCCGTCAGCATGACGAAATCAGCCAGTTCGGGGTGCTTGCGGCGATCGAAGCCGTCGAAATGCGATTCTACAAACGTGCGTGTCATTTCGCGGGCGCGGTCAGCGCGGAAATTCATGAACAGAACGGTGTCACCATCGTTAATGGTGCCTTCCGCTTGGCCATCTTTATGAATACGAGTCGCTTTCACGAATTCGTCATTCTCGCCGCGCTCGTAGGCTTGCTCCAGTGCAATGACTGGGTCTGCACAAGTGAACTCGGCTTCGCCCAGAGTCATGACGTTATAGGCGGTTTCGACCCGGTCCCAGCGGTTGTCGCGGTCCATGGCGAAGTAGCGCCCAACGATGCTGGCAACGCGGCCAACGCCGAGACTTTCCATTTTAGCCGTGGCTTTTTCCAGTGAGGGGCGTGCACTGCGGGGAGGCATGTCGCGACCGTCCAGGAATGCGTGGATGTATACCTCTTTTGCGCCACGCGCGGCCGCGAGTTCAGCGGCAGCCAAAATATGATCTTCGTGGCTGTGTACACCGCCTGGAGATAGCAGGCCCATTAGATGCACCGCTTTGCCGTTGTTGGCCGCTTTGTCGATGGCGCTGCACAGGGCTGGGTTGTTTTGGAACTCGCCGTCTTCCAAATCTTTGTCGATGCGCGTCAGACTCTGATACACCACCCGGCCAGCACCCAGGTTCATGTGGCCAACTTCCGAATTACCCATCTGGCCTTGTGGCAGACCGACAAACATACCTGAGGTGTTGATCAGGGTTTTCGGCTGGTTCTGCCAGAGCTTGTCCCAAAATGGAGTGTTGGCGTTCGAAATGGCATTGTCATCAGCCGGGTCACGGTGGCCCCAGCCGTCGAGGATAATCAGTGCAGTGGGCTTGCGCGTCGCGGTCATCGTATTGTCCGATTGGTTGTAGATTGAACGAATAAAAAGTGGCGTAGATTGTAACCGTTTTCAATTGTGCAGGCCACGCAGTAACGCATAGCGCTGCTCGCCTTCTTTGAGCGGGTGTGGGTGTGTATAATCCGGCCAAACTAATTTTCAGGGTAGCGCTCCATGGATCGTTTGTTTGAGTTCGTTGTTAATCACTACATTCTGGTATCAATTTTTGTCGCGCTGATTCTGGCGATTTTGGCCCTTGAGTCTCGCCGCGGTGGCGCAAAAATATCCGCCCAGGGCGCGGTCACTTTGATTAACCGGGAAGAAGCCGTGGTTCTGGACATCCGCGACCGCAAAGACTTCGGAGAAGGGCGTATTACCGGTTCGATCAACATTCCACTTAGCGGCTTGAAAGATCGACTGAACGAGCTGAATAAACACAAAGAAAAGCAGATTGTGGTGGTCGATAAAATGGGCCAACACTCCGCAATGGCCGTTAAACAGCTTAAAGAAGCTGGGTTTTCAGACGTTGTTCGCCTGAACGGCGGCATTGCTGACTGGAAAGCCAGTAACTTGCCCGTGGTTAAGAAGTAATAGGGCTTGATCTGATCGGCGATCTATCGCACTGTTTCACATTACTTGTACGGGGCAGGCGGTAGACTGTCCCGACAAAGCGTGACTAGGACAATGGGCCGAGCCCATGCGACGAAATAAAAACGAAAGGACGGATCATGGCTGAGAATCAGCAAGCCGCAGGCAACGAAAACCAGAACCAACCCCAGTTTGCCCTTCAGCGTATTTACGTGAAGGACCTCTCTTTTGAATCACCGAATGCACCGATGGTGTTCCAGGAGCAGTGGAAACCGCAGGTAAATCTGGACCTGAACACCTCGCACACCAAAGTCAGCGACAATCAGTACGAAGTGGTGCTGTCGATGACTGTGACTGCCAAACTGGATGAGAAGGTTGCCTACATCGTTGAAATTCAGCAGGCGGGTGTTTTCATGGTAGACGGCATCGAAGGGCCTCAGCTTGGTCAGATGCTGGGTGCGTACTGCCCGACGATCCTGTTCCCATATGCCCGTGAAGCCATTGATGGCGCTGTTGGTAAAGGCAGCTTCCCGGCCCTGATGTTGGCACCGGTAAACTTTGATGCCATTTACGCTCAGGCATTGAAGAAAAAGCAGGAAGAAGCGGCTGGAGAGGCCGGAGCAGAGCAAACGCACTAACGTTCAAGTGCTTTCAGTTGACAAAAAAACCGGCTAAGGCCGGTTTTTTTGTGCCTGTTTGATTTTTGTCAATAATCAGTTGACGCAACACGCAAACTAAACAATAATCGTTCGCATTACGATTATTGGTGTTGGTCTATGTTTGACAAAAAACAGGTGGTTTTCTGCTTACCGTTTGCGCTGGCGCTGCTGGGAAGTGTCGGGACAGCGGAGGCCGAGGCCTTGTATCTGGACGAGCTGGTGGTGACCGGAACTCGCAGCGAACGCTCGCTGCTTGATACGCCAGTGCGGACTGAAGTAGTCACGGGCCGGGAGCTGAAGCGCACCCACGCTCGTAGCTTGAAGGAAGCTTTGCAGTATGTGCCGGGGCTTCAACTGCGGCAAATCCACGGCAAGCCTGGTTATGAAGTTTGGCTGCAAGGTGTCGAAGCTGATCGTGTATTGGTTTTGATTGACGGTATGCCCATGACCGCCACTACGGGCTCAGCGACGGATGTGAGCCAGCTATCGGTTCTGGATATTGAAAAAATTGAGGTCGTAAAAGGCGCCGTCTCAGCCCAATACGGCAGTTCGGCCATCGGGGGCGTTGTCAATGTAATTACGAGCCAGCCCGAATCTGGCTTGTCGGGGGAGCTTACTGTTGATGCGGGCACCTACGGCGATCAAAACCCCTCCGGCGACGCAGCCGATCCCGGTCGTTACAGTGCTCGTGCGACCGTCCAGGGTGGTGGGGAACGGCTGGCGCTAAGGCTATCGGCATCGCATCAGCATTCGGACGGCGTTGATCCCGATCCGGAAACCTGGTCGCAACCTGGCGACGAGTATGATCGGACAGATCTAAGCCTGCGGGCTGATTGGGAGCTGACGGACGAGCATCGACTCAGTGCGGCGATCGCTCGTTTTGAGGAAGAGTCCGAATCTCGATATCGCCTAGCTCCTCCGGTGAACACGGACCAAGGCAAGCTGGAGACGGTCCAGAGAACCCGGTATTCCCTCTCTGGGGACCACGGCTTCACTAGCGGTGTAAATGCAGGTTGGTCTGCCATCCACGAAACGCTCAACGACGATACTTTGAAGTATTCCGCGGTCAGCCGCTTTGATGACCGGCGGGCTGAGTCAACTTTATCCAAGCTGTCGGCAGATGTCGGACGTTCACTGGGGGGACGTCATTATTTGCAGGGCGGAGTGGATTTCAGCAAAGAGACTCTTGATCAGACTATTGACTCCGCATCCGAGTTAAACGGACGACAAGAGCGTGAAGGCCAAGAGATTTGGTTTCAGGATACCTGGATGCCCACGGAGAAACTGGAGCTCGTTCCCGGCGTTCGAATCCAAAACGATTCCAGTTTCGGAATCCATACCGCACCCAAGCTCAACGCTCGCTACGATCTTTTTCAGACCAACAGCTTAAGCGCGTTTATCCGAGCGGGGGCCGGCGCCGGCTATCGGGTCCCGAACCTGAAAGAGCGGTACTTCGTATTTGATCACAGTTCCTTGGGTTACATCGTGATGGGCTCGGAAAGCCTTAAACCGGAGGAATCCGTGAGCTACCAGCTTGGGGCCGGCGTGTCCCGTGGGCGCTCCGCTTGGTTAGAAGTCAATGCGTTCTACAACGACATAGAGCAGTTGATCCAAACCTCCGAGACCGGTGTGGTCAACAATGGTGTGGCCGAATATCGGTACGAAAACATTGCTCAGGCCCGGACCTGGGGCTTCGAAACAACAGCTGGCTGGGAGCCGGCAGCGCCTTGGCGTTTCACCGCGGGCTACACCTATACCCGAACCGAAGACAAGCAAAGCGGCGATGAACTGAATAAGCGACCCCGCCATCAGGCCAACTTGGGCATCGATGGTCCTTTGGCGTTACCGGGTCTAACGTGGAGTGCCCGTGTTCGTTACCAGAGTGATGAGTTCACCAACGCCTCCGAGAACCGCAAATCCCCCGCCTATACCACCGCTGATCTCAAGCTGAATTATCAGTTCTCTGAACAAGTACGGCTGTTCGCCGGGGCTGACAACATCACCAATGAGCAACGGGACTTTTCCGATGCAGATGAAGATTTGAGGCCCGTCGCAGGGCGTTTTGCCTACGCAGGGTTGACGGTTTCGTTCAGCAAATAGCCCCACCACCCTTAACGATAAAAGACTAAAAGGAGATTACCGATGACACTTTTTGATGCTCGACCACCAGTGGTTTTACTGACCGCGCTCATGCTGGGAGCCTGTGGAGGCAGCGATAGTGACAACAACATAGCCAGTGTCGATGCTGATGAAGAGGTTGAGCAGAACGGAATATCGTCAAAGCAACTGCCGGCTGGAACTGGGACGGTTTACCTCAATTTGGAAACTGGTGCGCTTGTGGAACAAAGCGGCGACTGGCACATCGCGGCGAACCGTCTGAGCTTTCAGCTCAACGGTGGAGCTTCAGGCGATGGTGCCGTCGGCGGTGCAATCGCTGTTGAACAGAATGATTTTTACGACGCTGAAGGCGAACCTGATGTCAGCGTGTTTACTAATGCCACGGCCAATTCGGAGGAAGAGCACCTTCTAGGTGTTTTTCAATCGCCTGACGACTGGCAGCAAGATGGTTTTAACAGTGCTTTTGGCGATTCTGACGGTTGGTCGATTTACGATTTCGCTACCGGGGTGATTTCCGAGAAAAGTGATGTCGGTTATCTGGTGCGGTCTGCGGAAGGGGATAGTTATGCTCGCATGCGGGTAGCGGAATTCAATTTTCCTACCCGGGCGGGCAATGGCATAGAGAGTTTTAGGTTCGAGTTTGATGTCCAAGCTGCCGGGGCGAGTCAGTTCAACTCTGCGCCTGTTGTCTTCGAAACGCCCTCAGATTTTGACGGAGCAGACGCCTGTTTCGATTTTGATGCCGCAGAGATCGTCGATTGCGCTGCCAGTTCAGCCTGGGATGTCCAGGTAGGCTTCTCCGGGCGAGATTGGTACCTGAAGTCAAGTAGTAGTGCGTCGGGACAGGGCGGGGCTGCTGGCCCGATGTCTTGGACCGAGTTAGCGTCCTATAACGCGGACCCCGGTGTTCCTCAGCTGTACACCAGCGACTCGACAGGAGGCGTCTTGTCAGAGTATCCCTGGTACGCCTACAACCTGACTGATCAACACAAAATCTGGCCGAATTTTCGTACTTTCCTCATCAAGTCTGATATCGAGAACGATGCCTCGAGTGTCTGGGCGCTTCAGGTCGTTGGTTATTACGACGAGAGCGGAGCCAGTGGTCAGCCTATTGTGCGCTGGTTAGAAGTAAATCCTGAACAAATCGAGGAGTAAGGCATGGAAACGGCCATATTAGAAAACGCTGTGATCGAAAAGACGCTGGCGGAGCGGTGGGAAACGTTGGTATCGAAACAGCCGAATTTGAGGATTCGGTCGGCGGCCGAGGCATTGGGTGTTAGCGAAATGGAATTGGTGCGGTTGCGCGGAAAGGATGCTTTGACCCCGCTTCAGACTCGCTTTCCAGAGCTTCTTGCAGCAATGGAAAACGTGGGCCCTGTCATGATCCTGACGCGTAATGACGAGGTGGTCCACGAAGTGACAGGCTCCTTCAAAGGTTTTACCACAGGTAAATCCGGTGTCATGGGGCTGGCTGTAGGCGAGATCGACATTCGGGTGTTTTTCACCCATTGGGTGTGGGGTTACCGGGTTCAGGAGCAGGTACGCTCTGGTTGTCGAGAGAGCCTTCAGTTCTTTGACCGATATGGTGCTGCGGTATTCAAGATTTATCGGGTCGCAGAAACCGATGGGACTGCCTGGTCAGAACTGATTGAGACGTTTGCCGCTGAGCGCCTGGAAAGCTTCGCGCCTTGCGGCAAGCGCCCGGTGCCTGAGCGTGTGTCGGTTGAGAGTGTTGATGTGGATACGCTGCGTGACGGATGGCAAAACCTGAAAGATGTTCACCATTTTCATGCCTTGTTGAAACGCACCGGAGCAGATCGACTGACGGCTTTGGAGCTGCTCAGAGGCGAGTGGGCGACTGAGTTAAAGACCGCCGGTGCTGAGGTACTGGATCATCTGCTTGAGCTGTTGCGGGATAACGGTTGCCCCAGCATGTTTTTCGTGGGGAACCCGGGCATTGTTCAGATTTTTACCGGACAAGTTGTCAATGTGAAACGTTCGGGGCCTTGGATGAACGTGTTGGATCCAAATTTCAATCTGCACGTTAACACGGCGCAAATCGAGTCCTGGTGGCTGGTTCGCCGGCCATCTTCGGACGGCATCATCACTTCTGTCGAGGCTTTCAATGCACAGGGTGAGTTGGTGCTTACGGTATTTGGCGAGCGTAAACCAGGGATTCCGGAATCCGAACTCTGGAGAGAGCAGGTGGCCACTTTGGAGGTTGTTGCATGAGAGGTCGGATGCTTCTGATCGCATTATGCTGGCTGACCCCGGCGTTGGTTCAGGCTGAACCGACGCGAGTGGTGACGGCCGATGGTGCAATTACGGAAACCGTTTATCGGCTCGGATTAGAGTCGATGCTGGTGGCGGTCGACACCACGAGCGGATACCCGGAAGAGACGCAAACGTTGCCCAAGATCGGTTATCTCCGGGCACTGCCTTTCGAAGGCGTGTTGGCAATGAGGCCGGACGTGCTTATTACGACTGAACAAGCGGCCCCCCAAGAAAATCTGGATCGGTTGGCCAAGGCTGGCATTCAAATAGAAACGCTGCCGATGGCGTGGACACCGGAGGCTTCGCTGGAGCGGATTTTAACCGTTGGCGAGATACTGCACGCACGTACCGAGGCTAAAGATCTGGTTGCCGAGCTTTCATCCGAGATCAGTCGGGTGCAGCAGTCTGCGGCCAATCGCGGGAGCCGTCCCAGAGTGTTGTTTATTCTGGCAGCGGGTAATCATTCAGTATTGTTGGCAGGGCAAGACACAGCCGCTTCCGCATTGCTGGATGCCGTGAATGCAGAAAATGCTGTGACAACGATTCAGGGTTATAAGCCAGCGAGCAGGGAGGCTATTCTGGCTTCGCAGCCGGATGCCATTGTCATTGCAGAATCGACGCCGGGTCAGTTTGATATCAGTAACTGGCAGGAGCTTGCGCATCTGGATGCCTGGAAGTCAGGGCACCGAATGGTGGCCGACAGTATGTTTCTTCTGGGATTTGGCCCTCGATTGCCTGAAGCACTGGATGCTCTGAACCGGGTTTTGCCTTCCAATGCAGCTGTGGTGAGCGATGATTCGTGACGCAGCTGGCCGCTTCGGCCACACCCCGGCTTTGATCATTGTGGTGTGTGCGGCCGTATCGGTCGCTTTGTTGTCGGTCGCCAGCGGGGCATACCCGCTGGCGATACCTGATATTTTGAAGGTGCTCGGTGGCCGGGAAGCCAGTGATCCAGTGGCCTCTCTGGTGCTGCTAGAGGTTCGTATGCCCAGATTCCTGCTAGGGTTTCTGGTAGGGGCCGTACTGGCTGTTTCGGGGGCTCTGCTCCAAGGATTGTTCCGCAACCCGTTGGCTGATCCAGGCCTGATAGGGGTCTCCGCAGGCGCTTCCTTGGCCGCCATCATGGTCATAGTGTTGGGCAGTACCTGGCTGGGGGAATGGCTGGAATTTGCGGGCGAGTGGGCCTTGCCTATTGCGGCATTTTTCGGGGGTAGTGCGACAGTGTTTCTGGCATGGCGAATTGCTAATCGCGGCGGGCAAACGCAGGTAGCAACATTGTTGCTTTCGGGAATTGCGATTAATGCAATCGCAGGGGCGGCCACAGGCTTGCTGACGTTTTACGCCACTGATGACGAGCTGAGATCGTTGACCTTCTGGACCATGGGTAGTTTGGGGCATGCCGGTTGGGATGAGCTGGTGATCGGCGCACCGTTTATGATTCTGGCGCTGATAGTGTCTCCGTTCTTAGCGCGACCTCTGGATGCGTTTCTTTTGGGGGAGTCAGTCGTTGGGCATCTTGGTTACCCCGCTAACACCGTAAAGAAAGCAGCGATTTTGGTCGTTGGGCTGGGAGTGGGTGCAGCGGTTGCGGTCAGTGGTTTGATTGGTTTTGTCGGATTAGTTGTGCCGCATCTGGTTCGACTGGTGTTGGGCGCCAGTCATCGCGTGGTGCTGCCGTTTAGCGCTTTGATTGGCGGCACGCTTCTGGTGGCTGCGGATTCACTGGCACGGATTTTGGTAGCACCGGCGGAATTGCCTATCGGACTGATGATGGCACTGATTGGAGGCCCATTCTTTCTTGGGTTGTTGATGCGGCGGAAGATAGTTTAATGACTTTGCGAGTTAACAATCTCAGTGTGTCACTGGGCGGCGTGACGATTGTTCGAGAGATCAATCTGGTGCTGGAAACAGGCGAAATGGTGATGTTGTTGGGGCCAAATGGTGCCGGAAAGTCGACCCTGCTGAAGGCATTGTCGGGAGAGTTGCCCTTTCAGGGGCAAGTCGCCATGGCTGGTCGCAAGCTTGCGGATTGGGCTCCGTCGCAATTGGCTCGCCATCGAGCCGTGATGCCTCAGAAGGTGGATGTAAACTTCCCGTTGACGGTGAAAGAAGTTGTCTCCATGGGGCGGCCAAGAACCGCCAAGGGTAAGCCGGATTTGATCATGAATCGGCTGATGGCAGAGCTGGACATTGCCCACCTACGGTATCGCATGGTGCCAGGATTGTCAGGGGGAGAGCAGCAGCGTGTTCAGTTAGCCCGTGTTCTGGGGCAAATTCTCGATGCTTCAGGGCCTCGGCTGTTATTGCTCGATGAATGTACGTCGGCCCTTGACCCTTCCCACCAGCAACTCGTTATGGAAGTTGTACAGCGATTAGCGCAAGAGCAGGGTATATCCGTGTTGGCGATTGTTCATGATTTGAACCTGGCTGCGCAGTTTGCCGACCGTTTGGTCGTCATGCAGGGTGGACGGTGTTTTTGCGAAGGTGGCGCCCATGATGTCCTGACACATTCCGTGCTAAAGGCGGTTTATGGGTATCGGGCGAGGATAATATCGCTGCCGGAAGGTTACCCGCTGGTGGTGCCGCTCGGAAGCGGCAGTGCTCAGATGGCGTCAGGGAACCCGAGTTGCCGCCAAGCTTCGTAAACCAGCAGTGCCGCGGTATTCGATAGATTCAGGCTGCGGCTTTCCGGACGCATGGGTACCCTGAGTCTATGCTCTTCGGGCAGTCCCTCCCTGACATCTCCCGGTAAGCCGCGGGTTTCAGGACCAAACATCAGATAGTCGCCATCCTGATAGGCTACCTCAT
This sequence comes from Marinobacter sp. JH2, assembly GCF_004353225.1. NCBI lineage: Bacteria > Pseudomonadati > Pseudomonadota > Gammaproteobacteria > Pseudomonadales > Marinobacteraceae > Marinobacter > Marinobacter sp. JH2. The sequence goes on from NZ_CP037934.1 coordinate 14,698, forward strand.
GGTAATGGCGAGTGCCTTTGGTTGTGAGCCCGAATAGCCGCTCAGGGCGCTCTGTTTCCAGAAAGCTCGGGTAATCCTTGTGGATTTTTACCGTGGCGTATTCGCTGTAGTCCAACCCGGCCCGGCGCATCTGCTTATCTTCGAGAGAAAAGCCCAAAGGCTCGATCAGATGCAGCTGGCAGCCCGTGTTGGCGCAAAGCCGGATAATATTGCCAGTGTTCGGCGGTATTTCCGGCTCATACAAAACAACGTGTAACACCGGACCTAGCGCTCCACAGCCAAGGCAACACCCAAGCCGCCGCCTATGCACAGCGTGGCCAGGCCTTTCTTGGCATCACGACGCTGCATCTCGTGCAGCAAGGTAACCAGAATCCGGCAGCCGGACGCACCGATGGGGTGTCCCAGAGCAATGGCGCCACCGTTTACGTTCACCTTGCTGGTGTCCCAGCCCATATCCCGGTTTACGGAAATCGCTTGTGCCGCAAAGGCTTCGTTGGCTTCGACCAGATCCAGGTCAGCTGCGGTCCAGCCGGCACGTTCCAGGCAACGCTGACTAGCAGGGATTGGACCCGTACCCATGATCTTGGGATCAACACCGGCATTAGCGTGCGCTTTGATGGTGGCTAACGGGGTTAAGCCGAGCTCTTTAGCTTTCTCGGCACTGCAGACCATCACAGCGGCTGCACCGTCGTTTAAAGAGGATGCGTTTCCGGCCGTGACCGAACCGTCTTTTTTGAACGCGGGGCGGAGCTTAGCAAGGCCATCTGCGGATACTCCGTCTCGTGGACCTTCATCTTTATCAAATACGATCGGGTCGCCTTTGCGCTGCGGAATGCTGACGGGAACGATCTGACCGTCAAAGCGGCCGTCGTTCTGGGCAGCGACGGCTTTTTGCTGAGATGCGGCAGCGAATTCATCCTGCTCTTCGCGGCTGATGTCGTACTTCTCGACGATGTTCTCAGCGGTAATGCCCATGTGGTAATCGTTAAAGGCATCCCACAGACCGTCGGTGATCATGGTATCGACCATGTTCCAGTTGCCCATGCGCTGGCCGTCACGGCTGTTGGGCAGCACGTGGGGCGACTGGCTCATGTTTTCCTGGCCACCGGCAATGATCATGTCGGCATCGCCACAGCGGATGGACTGAACTGCCATGTGAACGGCCTTGAGGCCAGAGCCGCAAACCTTGTTAATGGTTATGGCGGGAACGGAGACAGGAAGTCCGGCGTGGATACTGGCTTGACGAGCCGGGTTCTGGCCGCTGGCGGCTGTCAGTACCTGGCCGAGGATGACTTCGTTAATTTGCTCGCCGGCAACGCCGGTGTCTTCCATCAAAGCCTTGATAACCGCAGCGCCGAGTTGGTCAGCACGAACGCTCGACAGGCCACCGCCAAAACTGCCAATGGCGGTACGTTTTGCGGCAACAATCACAACATCACGCATGGAAATTCTCCGTTGTATAAATGCAGGTTCAGCCGGTCGGCTGCCCGGGAATGTAATTTGTTGGCAGCTATTGTAGCGGGAAAGCACGAGTGCGCCAAAACCACCAAAGTCGAGTTATGGTGCCAAAGCCAGCGTGATACGGCCTAGCCGTTCGTTACGAATGGCGTTGCCCAGCTCTTTGCCTTTGAATCCTTGCTTCAGTAACTCTTGCGGACTGACGTCCCTCGCGGATTCAGCCGCGCTGTTTAGAGGCCCCACATGCTGTTTATAGGGAGTGCAGGCGAGGGCGGTTACCAGCTGCTCAAAACGCTCAGGCCGACGCCACAGATCAGCATGGTCGAACATCTCGAGCATGGCTTCAGGGGGGAGCGTGCTGTCGGTGTATTGTGAAAGCCAATCGGTGAACAGGCAAACCAAACGGGTGAGATCTCGGCAGTCGTTCGGGCTCTTCATGGCTATGGCTCGGGCCCTGGCCTCAGGCTCAGGCAGCGCGCTTAGTAATGCCGAAAATCGCTGGGCGGTTGTGCTGTTTTGGGTGCTTATGCATTCCAAAGCTTGAAGGCCAGCCTCAAAACGTTCGGTATCGGCAAGCTCGGGCATCAGAATGTCCAACGCGCCCAATTCGTGCAGTACTTTAAAAAACACGGTGGGAGACTGTTCGTGCAGCGCGCGCTGAACTTCCTGCCATACGCGTTCCGGCACCAGATGCTGTAACTCACCGCTACCGATCATTTCCCGCATAAGCGCCATCGTATCTGCACAAATGGTGAAACCGAGTGGATGGAAACGAGCCGCAAACCGGGCGGTTCTGAGAATGCGCAGCGGGTCTTCGGCGAACGCTTCGGAAACGTGCCGTAGGGTTTTCTGTGCTAGATCGGTCAAGCCGTTGAACGGGTCCACCAAGGTGCCGTCTTCGTGCTCGGCCATGGCATTGATGGTGAGGTCGCGGCGCTTCAGGTCTTCTTCAAGGGTGACGTCCGGAGCGCTGTACACCGTAAAACCGTGATAGCCTCGGCCTTGTTTTCTCTCGGTGCGGGCGAGGGCGTATTCTTCGCCGGTTTTCGGGTGCAGAAACACCGGGAAGTCGGCGCCTACCTGTCGGAAACCTCTTTGTTTCATGGCTTCTGGTGTGGCGCCGACAACAACCCAGTCGCGATCTTTGACCGGTATGCCCAGTCGCCCGTCGCGCACTGCGCCGCCCACAAGGTAGATATCCATGATGTTCGCCCTGATTAGTATTGAATGCCGTATTTGGCTGAAATCGTAGGCAGAATTATCGGTGGGTTACGGAGGTGACGCAAATCGGAGGGGTAAGATAAACAGCAGTCGAGGCGTAATGGTTTGTTCTGGGTTCGTAAACAGGGGCAAGAAACTGCCGGTTTGTTGGTCGACCCTTTTTTGTTTATTTTAAAATCCATTCTAATCATTTGGTTATCTATGCTGGCGTGATTTTTTCATGGTCATGGGAAACCTGTTTTCCGGAGACGAGATAATGACACTGAGATGCCGCTTTCTGCCCGTGTTGCTAGCCATGCTGTTGGCTGGCTGTGCAACCGGAGGTAAGCAAGATACCTCGGATGAGTTTGAGCCGATTGTGGTTCAGGTCAGTGGTTTTGGTGTCTATGGGCACTCTCAGCAGGGCCGTTCAAACCCCAAGCAGCGATTGATGGCGCTAAGGGCATCGAAGCTGGATGCCTATCGCAATCTGGCTGAGCGGGTGTACGGAACCGTGATTTACGGCCGTTCTACGGTGGATGAGTTCGTGCTGAAGGACGACAGCTTTCGCGCATACGTGGACAGCTATATACGTGGGGCCCGCACCTTGTCTGTGAAGGAACATCCTGGAGGCGTGGTCGAGACGGTCATGGAGTTGAAGCTTGAACCCCGTTTCCGCAAGTGCGCATCTGAGGTGGCAGATGATCAAGTAAGAGATGTCTGCCCAATCCCGATGCCCAGCCATTATGAGCCTAAAAACGACGTGGCAATCAAGAAGGCGGAAGGCCAAAAAGTTGATTCACTTTATTATCTGGATTAAGCCGGCCGTGCGTCGGCAGGTTTTGGGAGCGTTATGACTCGCATCGTTTTTTTATGTGTGATGGTGATGTGCTCTGGTTGGGCGGGTGCAACGGTTCTTGAGGGTGTGGGCCATGCCAACATTGCCGAGGATAACCTGGACCAAGCCCGTGCCGAAGCCCGGCAAGCGGCCATGCGCGACCTGGCTTTGCAGTATCAAACGCAAGTCAGCACTCAGGATACTGTTGAAAACGGGCAGCTTACTGAGTCCAAAACGGAGCTGTCGTCGAACGTGGAGCTTCGTAACGCAGCGATAGTTGATGAGTATCGGCGCGGAAATTTGTTGCGTGTCGTTGTTCGGGCTGAGCTTTCTGACAAATCGACAGGGGATGCGGCGGCCTGCAGGGCGGGCGAGGCATCGGCGCTCCGGAAACGGGTGGCGGTAACGGGATTCCCAATTGTGCATCCGTCTCAAGGCGGCGATCCGGGGTTGGATGATGCGGGTGAACAGTTGCCGCAAGCCTTGATCGCGCGGATGCAGAATCAGAATAAGCTTCAGGTGCTCGGAGCTACATCGCTTCGTCTATTCAGCAATTTACCGGATGCCCCGACAACCCAGTCGAATATGGCCAGTAACCGGCTAACCAACGTGGTGCAACTGGCACGTGAACTGGGTGCGCAGTTTGTTGTCACCGGTGTGATTCGCGATATGGGGTTGGTAGATCCGGATGCTTGGGGTACGTCGGTCTTCGAAAAAATGCAGAGAGGGCTAGGCTTTGGCGATAAAACCCGGCGTTTCGAAGCTGAAGTTATGGTGTTTGACGGCTTCAGTGGCTCTCCGATATTCCGTAAGCGGTTTGAAACCGCTGCCAACTGGACGCCAACCGGCAGTGGAACTGCTGGCTTTGCTTCCGCGGGGTTTGAGAGCAGTGAATGGGGGGAGGCTGTTTCAGGAGTGATTGACGAGATGACGGCTGCTGTTGCTAGTGCTCTGAATTGCCAACCTTTTATGGCTCGTATCACTCGTGTGACTGACGATAAAGTTACCTTGGCATCTGGCGCTACCGCTGGCTTACGCCCCGGTGACCAGCTGAATGTCTATCGTAGTCAACGCTACTTTGATTCACTGGGTGGCACGCCAGAGCTGGACGATGCCGGGGTGTTGATTACGCTGGACAGCGTTCACCCCGATTTCAGTATCGGTCGCATTGGTACAACCGGGCCGCAGATCAACGTCCAGCGAGACGACTTAGCGATTATCTGGTGATCTCAGGCAGCGGCTTCGGTCGCTGCAATATCCCGGATTTTGCCGACCATGGCCCGTAAGCCGTTGCCGCGAGTGGGGGAAATGTGACGCATCAGGTCGAGCTGCTCGAACAGTTCGTCTATGTCGGTCGCCAGCAGTTCCCGAGGCGATTTCGCGTTCAGAGCTACCAGAATGATCGCAGCCAGACCGCGAACGATCATGGCGTCAGAATCTATCAGCAGGAACAGTTTGCCGCTGTCTTCGTCGTACTGATGAATAACCCATACCTGGCTTTGGCAGCCATGCACGTAGTTCTCTTCGGTACGCGCCTCATCCGGGAACTCGGGTAATTGCTTGCCCAGATCGATGATGAAAGCGTAACGATCTTCCCAGTCATCCAGGAACTCAAAGGCGTCCAGAACGTCTTCCAGTGAGGTTTTTTGGCCGAGCGGGTTGTCCAGAAATTGCTGTTTGCTAGCGGTCATAGCATACCCAGTTCAAGTTTGGCTTCATCAGTCAGCATGTCGTTGTTCCAAGGCGGATCGAACGTGAGCTCCATCGTTACCTTATCGACGTTGGGCACGTGCTCTACTTTGCGCTTGACGTCTTCGGTAATCACCGGGCCCATGCCGCAGCCAGCTGCGGTCAGGGTCATTTTGATGTAGATGTGGTTTCCGTCTTCAGTGCCGTTTTCAATTTTGCACTCGTAAATCAGCCCCAGATCGACCACATTGACCGGGATTTCCGGGTCATAGGCGCTGCGCATGGCTTCCCAGACCTGGTTCTCGTTCACCGTGCCATCTGCCGGGGTTTCGAAGCTGCTTTCCAGCGGTTTTTTGCCCAGAGCGTCGGCGTCGTGGCCTTCGATACGAGCCAGGTTGCCGTTGACCGCAACGGTGAATGTGCCGCCCAGTGATTGGGTGATGGTCACAAAGGTATCCGACGGAATCATGATTTCAGTTCCGGCGGGCACCAAACGTGCCTCCACTTCGCGCTTCGTCAGGACAACTTCCCGTTCTTGCATGCTCAATAAAGCCTCTGTTTAAGACACCGTAAAGCTCTCGCCACACCCACATTCTGCGGTAGCGTTGGGGTTGCGGAAACGAAACAGGGAGTTGACTCCCTCGGTGACAAAATCGATTTCAATACCGTTAACCAAAGACAGGTGTTCCTGTTTAACGAATACGTCCACGCCGTCGATGGAGAAAATGCGGTCGTCGTTGCTGGGTTGTTCAACCCATTCGGTTTCATACTTAAAGCCGGAGCAGCCACTCTTTTTGATGGCGAGGCGAATGCCTTTCGCATCCGGTTTTTTGTCCAGTTGTTTGCGAACGTGTTTGACCGCGGTGGGTGTCATGGTCACGTTGACATCGTTCGGGGTGAAGACTTCGGCCGACATGTTTCCACCTCCTCAGGTAAACAGGCGCTGAATTTTTTGCAGGCCGGCGAACAATTGCTCGACCTCTTCCAGTGTATTGTAGAACGCAAATGAAGCCCGGGCTGTACCGGGTACTCCGTAGAAATCCATTAGCGGCATGGCGCAGTGGTGGCCCGTGCGAATCGCAATGCCTTGCTGATCCAGCAGGGTGCCGATGTCGCTTGGGTGTAGCCCGGCGATCTTGAACGACATCACCGGCACTTTGTTTGCTGCTGTGCCGATAATTTCCATACCCGGAACCGTCTCCACCAATTCGTTGGCGCGAGTCAGAAGGGCGTTCTCAGCCGCTTCCATGGCCTTCCGGTCAAGACTGTCCAGATAACGGATGGCCGCAGCCAGCCCCACCGCTTCGGCGATAGCCGGTGTGCCTGCCTCAAACTTGTAGGGCAGAACGTTCCAGGTGGTGCGCTCGAACGAAACCCGTTCAATCATCTCGCCGCCGCCCTGGTAAGGGGGCATCTGTTCCAGCAATTCCGCGCGGCCGTACAGTACACCGATGCCGGTGGGGCCGAACAGTTTGTGGGACGAGAACACGTAGAAATCACAATCCAAAGCCTGTACGTCAGGCTTGAAGTGGGGTACCGCCTGGGCGCCGTCAATCAAGGTCAGTACGCCCTGATCTTTGGCGTGCTTAATCAGGGAGGCAATCGGGTTCACGGTACCCAGTACGTTGGATACGTGAGTGATGGCCAGAATGCGAGTACGTTCGTTCAGCAAATTGTTGAAGGAGTCCAGATCCAATTCGCCGGCGGAGTTCACCTGCACAGGCACCACTTTGGCGCCCGTACGTTCGGCCACCATCTGCCAAGGCACGATGTTGGCGTGGTGCTCCATATGACTGACCAGAATTTCGTCGCCTTCTTTCAGACGAGAAGCCAAGCCGTTCGCGACCAAGTTTATGGCTTCGGTGGTGCCGCGTGTCCAGATGATTTCGCGCGTGCTGGGCGCGTTTAAAAAGCTGCGAACGGTTTCCCGGGCACCTTCGAAGGCCGCTGTGGCGCGATCGCCAAGGGTGTGAGCACCCCGGTGCACATTAGAGTGCATTTCCCGGTAGTAACGGTCCATCGCATCCAGGACGGCGGTTGGCTTTTGGGCCGAGGCGCCGTTGTCCAGATACACCAGCGGCTTTCCGTTAACCTCTTGGGCCAGAATGGGAAAGTCGCGCCGGATGCGTTCTACATCAAACGCTTTGGTGCTGGTGTTGGTTGCCATGGACAGATCGCTCATGCCTTCAGATCTCCTGAAAGGTTTGCTCGAAGAATTCGTTCAGACGCACTTGGGCCGTGTCCCGCACAACTTCCAGCGGTATCTGGCTGACCAGTTCGTTGATGAACGCCATGGTGAGCAGTACGTTTGCATCGCGGCGACCAATACCCCGTGACAGCAGGTAGAAAATGGATTCTTCGTCCAGCTGGCCGATGGTGGCACCGTGGGCACACTTCACATCGTCGGCGTAGATTTCCAGTTCCGGCTTGGTGTCGATCTCGGCACCGTTGTTCAGCAACAGGTTTTTGTTATTCATATCCGCAAAGGACTTTTGTGCGTCCTGATGGATATGAATACGCCCGTTGAAAATCGCGTGGGATTGGTCGGCTGCGATGTTGCGATACGTTTCTTCGCTGTTGCAGTTCGCCGCCACGTGATCAATGGAGGTGTGGTTGTCGTAGTGCTGTTTGCCTTGAGTCACCACAACGCCGTTGAGCTTGGTTTCGGCTTCTTCGCCTACCAAGCGCACCTGCAGGTCGTGCCGGCGCAATGGGCCGCCAAAACCAACGCAGTGGCTTTCGAAACGTGAGCTGTGGTTCTGGACCACACCGGTGGCACCAATGTGCTGAACCGATTCGCCTTCCATGTTCAGGCGAATGCTGGTTACGTTTGCGCCGTCGGCCAGAGTAAATTCAGTCACTGTGTTAACGAACGCCGGTGCATCACCACTGGAGGTATACTCTTCGACCAGTGTGATCTGGCTGTTTGCTCCGGCTTCAACGAAAATGCGCGGGAAGGCTGAGCCACTGGCATCCGCGGCGGTTTCATGAATGATGAACAGTGGCTGATCCAAGGCAGCACCGGCGTGCAGGCGCACGAGCAGTCCGTCGTCAAAACGGGCTCCGTTCAGACGAGCAAATTGGGCCTGATCGTGATCCAGTGTACTGCCAAGTTGAAGGGCGAGAACGTCCGCTTCTTCGTTATCAAGATCGCTGAAGCTCCGAATGGTGATGCCGTCCATATCCGGAAAGTCGCTGGCTTCGGGGATCAAAATCCCGTTGCGGAAGACGACCTTGTAGCCGGACACCGCCAAGCTGTTGCCGGTTTTGCCTTCGGCAGGCAAGGAAATGGCCATCTCGTCGGACAGCTTCAAATACTTGCTGGAGTACTTCCAGTTTTCGGTTTTGCGGGTAGGTAGTGGCATATCAACCAACAGACTCGCCCGTTGTTTACGCAGCGCCAGCAGCGGCTCAGGCAGAGTTTGCCCGGCCGGATGCAGGAAGGCGCTGGAAAGCATAGGTGCTTGTTTCATTCCGCGGCCTCCTGATCAGTTACTGGTGTCTTCGTCGTTGATTCCCAACCAGCCGTAACCGCGTTCTTCCAGTTCAAGTGCCAGTTCACGGCCGCCGGATTTAACGATCCGGCCGCCCGCCAGTACATGCACGTAATCTGGCACGATGTGGTTAAGCAGGCGTTGGTAGTGGGTCACCATCAGGATGGCGCGATCTTCGGCACGCAGTGCGTTAACGCCGTTGGAAACGACTTGCAGTGCGTCGATGTCGAGGCCGGAGTCAGTTTCGTCCAGAATTGCCAGCTTCGGCTGAAGCAGCAATGCCTGCATGATTTCGTTACGCTTTTTCTCACCACCGGAGAAGTCTTCGTTAACGCCACGCTTCAGGAACGAAGGGTCCAAATCTACTTGCTTGGACACTTCCTTGGCCAGCTTCATGAACTCAGCCGCGTTCATTTCTTCTTCGCCGCGGTGCTTGCGCATGGCGTTAACGGCGGTCCGAAGGAACTGAAGGTTGCTCACGCCGGGAATTTCTACCGGGTATTGGAAGGCGAGAAACACGCCGTCGCGGGCACGCTCTTCGATAGAGCGTTCCAGCAGGTTTTCACCGTTCAGGGTGACTTCGCCGCTGGTGACTTCAAATGCCTCGTTGCCTGCCAGAACCTGTGACAGGGTGCTCTTACCGGATCCGTTGGGGCCCATGATGGCATGAACTTCCCCGGCCTTGATGTCCAGGTTGATGCCTTTGAGGATCTCTTTGTCCTCAACGGATGCGTGCAGGTTTTTGATGCTCAGCATTTGTTGCTTCTCTCTTTTAACCGTCTGAATTCTTTGTGTTTGCCGTGGTACTTAATTAACCAACAGAGCCTTCGAGGCTAACTTCCAGTAGTTTGCCGGCTTCCACCGCAAACTCCATCGGCAGTTCTTTAAACACCTCTTTACAAAAGCCGTTCACGATCATGGACACGGCCTGCTCTGGCTCGATACCACGCTGGCGGCAGAGGAACATCTGCTCGTCACTGACCTTGGAGGTGGTGGCTTCGTGTTCCACGATGGCTGACTTGTTCTTGCTTTCGATGTACGGGAAGGTGTGGGCACCGCAACGATCGCCGATCAGCAGCGAGTCACACTGGGTAAAGTTACGTGCGCCATCGGCTGCCGGGCCGAATTTCACCAGGCCGCGGTATGCGTTTGAGCTGCGGCCAGCCGAAATGCCTTTGGAGATGACAGTGCTCCGGGTGTTTTTGCCCAAGTGGATCATCTTGGTGCCGGTGTCCGCTTGCTGGTAGTTGTGGGTCAGGGCAACGGAGTAGAACTCGCCGACGCTGTTATCACCACGCAGTACACAGCTGGGGTATTTCCAGGTAATGGCAGAGCCGGTTTCGACCTGAGTCCAGGACACTTTGGAGTTTTTGCCGATACAGGCCGCGCGTTTGGTGACAAAGTTATAGATGCCGCCTTTGCCGTTCTCATCGCCTGGGTACCAGTTTTGTACGGTAGAGTATTTGATCTGGGCGTCATCAAGGATGACCAACTCAACCACCGCAGCGTGCAGCTGGTTTTCGTCGCGCATCGGAGCCGTACAGCCTTCCAGATAGCTCACGTAGCTGCCTTCTTCGGCAATGATCAGGGTGCGCTCGAACTGGCCAGTGTTGGCAGCGTTGATTCGGAAGTAAGTGGACAGCTCCATCGGGCAGCGAACGCCTTTCGGGATGTACACGAAGGAACCATCGGAAAAAACGGCCGAGTTCAAAGCGGCGAAGTAGTTATCGCCCGCCGGAACCACGCTTCCCAAGTACTTTTTCACCAGTTCCGGGTGCTTGTGCACCGCTTCGGAAATCGGGCAGAAAATCACACCGGCTTTTTCCAGCGGTTCTTTGAAAGTGGTCGCTACAGAAACCGAATCGAAAACCGCATCAACCGCAACGCCCGCCAACTTGGCACGTTCGTGCAGCGGAATGCCCAATTTTTCATAGGTGCGCAGTAGCTCTGGATCGACTTCGTCCAGGCTCTGTGGCATGTCTTCTTTTTTCTTGGGTGCCGAGTAGTACGAAATATCGTTGTAATCCACTTTCGGAAAATCAACGTGGGCCCACTCGGGTTCTTCCATGTCCAGCCAACGACGATATGCTTTTAAGCGCCACTCAAGCATGAACTCAGGTTCCTGCTTGATTTCTGACAGGCGGCGGATTACATCTTCATTGAGGCCGGGTTCGAAGGTGTCTGATTCAATTTCGGTCACGAATCCGTGTTCGTAATCCCGTTTGATCAGCTCTTTCACCTCATTGTCGGTGGTCGCCATGATCGTCGCTCCGTAATTCTCTCATCTGGGGCATGGTGCCCTATGTTTCGCCGGGGGACCGAATGTAAAAAGGGCTCCCCCCGTTGCTTCTGGCGAATGATTATACAATACCAGAGTAATTTAGTCAGGTATTAAATCGGTCGTGTAGGGATTATACCTTAATCATACGTGCAGCCCTACCTATGAGCTGCACGCCGGGAGCGTTCGGGTGGGGTTAGATGGTGGGCAGAATGCGTGTCAAATAACTAAAACGAAGAGAGTTTGGCAATCCTTGGGGTTTGGGGATGCGTACAATGTGCCCGCTACCCGGGGCGCAGTTCATGGTTTCTCCGTTACGGTTCTGCATGGTGCCGGCGGTAAAGCGCAGGTTTCCGGCAGGATTGATCAGTTCCAACTGATCGCCCGGTGCAAATTTGTTTTTCACATCAATGGTTAGCCATTGATCGTCGGTATCGGTAATGCTGCCCACGACTTGCTGAGTGCCAAGAAACGATGATCCTTGCTCGTAACTCTGGTATTCCTGTGGCACATGGCGACGCAGGAAGCCTTCTGTGTAGCCGCGGCTCGAGAGTGCTTCCAATTCATCCATCCTTTGCATGTCGAAGGGTTTGCCAGCGACAGCGTCGTCGATTGCGCGGCGATAGGTCTGGGTGGTGCGGGCAACATAATAGGTGCTTTTGGTGCGGCCTTCGATTTTCAGCGAATGCACGCCCATATTGACCAGTTCGGCTACGTGCTGGACGGCTCTTAAGTCTTTTGAGTTCATGATGTAGGTGCCGTGCTCATCTTCATAGGCCGGAATATAACCGCCCGGGCGGTTCGGCTCTTCCAGTAGAATTTCTTTAGGTTCGAATGTTTGAGCGGTTTGTTGAGACGAGGTGGCAATCAGATCACCCGTTTGATCGGTGGTGTGGGCTACGGGCTGGTAATTCCAGCGGCAAGCATTAGTGCAGGCGCCTTGATTGGCATCGCGGTGATTCATGTACCCGGAAAGCAGGCAGCGGCCGGAGTAAGCCATGCATAAAGCGCCGTGAACGAACACTTCCAGCTCCATCTCTGGTACTTTTTCTCGAATCTCACGGATCTCATGGAGTGCTAATTCCCGGGATAGGATAACGCGGTTGATGCCTTGTCGACGCCAAAATTCCACGGTGGCCCAGTTGACCGCATTGGCTTGAACCGAAAGATGGATGGCTTGGTCTGGCCAGGTTTCTTTTACCAGCATGATCAACCCCGGGTCCGACATGATGAGGGCGTCCGGCTTTTGTTCAAGAATGGGGGCGAGGTCTCTAAGAAAGCTGCGCACTTTGTCATTGTGAGGGGCAATGTTAGATACTAGATAGAACTGCTTCCCCAGCTCATGCGCCCTGGCGATGCCTGCACCCAAAGCTTCAACGTTTTTAAAGCTGTTATTTCTTACCCGAAGGGAATACCGGGGTTGGCCAGCATATACTGCATCCGCCCCGTAGGCGAAGGCGGTTTCCAGGTGTTCGGGAGTGCCGGCGGGCGCGAGTAGTTCCGGGGTTTTCATGGTTTCTCCGAGGGTCAGGATTCGGGTGGGGTGGTGATGATTTTTAACCAGGTCGCATTTTGCCGGAAGGCGGTGCCTTTTCTATTGATCTTGCTCAAAGGTCTTATTGATCCTTTTCAGCTAACATGTGTACGCTGACGCGCATGTACTATGCTCAAAGCTAAATGGGTAGCAGGAGGGAATAATATGGGAACGGAGAATGTATCGTCGGACGCGGCCAAGAAACCCTTGGGTGGCCGGGTCAGCTCGTTAATCAAGGTTCATCTGGCGCGAGGCAAAGTCGGAGTTGAAACCGTTGCGGGCCAATTGAATATGAGCCGGTATACGTTGCACAAGAAATTGCGACAAGAAGGGGTGACGTTTGCAGCGTTGTTAGAGCAAGTCCGCCGAGAGCAGGCGATTACTTACATGAAAGATAAATCCAAGCCGCTGGTAGAGATTGCCGAACAACTTGGATTTTCGGAACTGAGTGCATTCAGCCGGGCGTTTAAACGCTGGATGGGAACGCCACCGGCTGAATACCGCTCGCTTCGGATGTCCTGATCAGACTTTCTTGAAAATCAGGGTGGCGTTGGTTCCGCCAAAACCGAAACTGTTACTCATCACCAAGTCCAGATTCTGGTTGTCCATGCGTTCGCGGACAATCGGGAAGCCTTCTGCACCTTCGTCCAGATTCTGGATGTTGGCCGACGGTGCGATAAAGCCTTCACGTTGCATGATCAGCGAGTAAATGGCTTCGTGTACACCCGCCGCACCCAATGCGTGGCCGCAAAGTGGCTTGGTTGAACTCAGAGGCGGGATGTTGTCGCCAAAGGTTTTCTTGAGAGCTTGAAGCTCGGTGATATCACCGGCAGGCGTACTGGTACCGTGAGTATTGATGTAGCTGATCTCACCATCGATATTGGCCATTGCCTGCTGCATGCAGCGAATAGCACCTTCGCCACTTGGTGCAACCATGTCAGCGCCGTCCGATGTCGCGCCAAAGCCTACCAGTTCCGCCAGGATGGTCGCGCCACGTGCTTCTGCGTGTTCCAATGCTTCCAACACAACAGCACCGCCACCGCCAGAAATGACGAAACCGTCGCGGTCGGCATCGTAGGTGCGTGAGGCCTGCTCGGGAGTGTCATTGTACTTGGTAGACAGCGCGCCCATGGCATCGAACATGAGGCTGAGTGTCCAGTGAATATCTTCACCGCCACCCGCGAGCATGACGTCCTGACGGCCCAGTGCAATCTGATCAGCGGCGTGGCCGATGCAGTGTGCGCTGGTTGCGCAGGCAGAGGTAATGCCATAGTTGATGCCAGTAATGCCGAACGCGGTAGTGATAGAGGCGTTGATGGCGCTGCCCATGGTGCGCGGTACACGGTACGGACCAACCCGACGAATACCTTTATCGCGATGGGTGTCGATGGCATCCAGCAACTCAACCGTTGATGCGCCGCCAGTGCCAAATACTGCGCCTGTGGTGTTTGAGCGAATTTGCTCGTCGGTCAGGCCCGCTTGCTCGATGGCTTCTTTGGTGGCCAGATAACTGTAACCGGCGGCCGGGCACATGAAACGCAAGATTTTGCGATCAATCAGCTCGGACAGGTTCAAGTCAATCTTGCCGGTAATGTGGCTGCGTAAACCGTTGTCGCGGGCTTCTTCGCTGAGCGCAATGCCAGAGCGGGACTCACGCAGAGATTCGGCGACTTCTTTTTGATTGGTTCCAAGGCTGGAGACAATCCCCATACCAGTGATAACAACACGACGCATCTTGCTAACTCCTAAAAGTCGTCAGTGGAGGTGAACAGGCCAACCCGCAGATCTTTGGCGGTGTAGATTTCACGACCATCCACTTCCATTCGGGCATCTGCAATCGCCATGGTCAGCTTACGGCGAATCAAACGTTTAATATCCAGATAATAGGTGACCTTTTTGTTACTCGGCAGCACCTGACCAAAGAATTTCACTTCGCCGGCGCCCAGCGCGCGACCTTTGCCTTCGCCACCACCCCAGGCCAAGTAGAAGCCAACCAGCTGCCACATTGCATCCAGCCCCAGGCATCCCGGCATGACCGGGTCGCCCTGAAAGTGAACTTTGAAAAACCAGAGATCCGGATTGATGTCCAGCTCAGCTATCAGGCTGCCTTTGCCGTACAAGCCGTCATCAGCACCAACGTGGGTGATGCGATCGACCATCAGCATTTCGTCGATGGGCAAGCGCATGTCGCCGGGGAACAACTCGCCATGACCGCAACGGATCAGGTCTTCTTTGTCAAAGTGATCAGGGTACATATTGCAGGTGTCTCTGTTTCAATATTTGATACACCTACTTTAGCGCCTGATATGAAAACAGCTATTGACCTTTAGTGGATGATTGCAAAAATGACCTGCATCTTTGATGTCCGTCACGGTTGCCGGGTGCTTATTCAGCCCTCTTTGCCATCCGCTCTCGGGCTGGCCAGAACGCCGGTGTAGCGAATGAGGAAGACGCCGTACGCAAACACCCAAAGTACGGCACTTGAGCCAACGCCCGGGTGCCAGGGAATGATCTCTAGGGCGGTCAGCACCCTGATAAGCGCAGCTAATTGAATGGCAACGAAAGCCGCCACCATGCCTCTTGGCAATTGGAGCGGGCGGCCGGTGTGGCCAAGTGATACGCGGGCGATCACACCCAGTATCAGACAGCCTACTGCGCCGGTACCTGCCGCATGGCTCCAGGCGCTGGAGGGCCATCCGGCCATCAGCGAGCCCGCCAGCAGAATCAGGGCCACCGGCACCCAGAGTAAGGACAGATGCAGAATCCATAGCAAGGGTTCAGAGCGCGCGAGCCAACCCTTCCAGTTATACAGGCGTTTAAGCATCAGCCCGGCGGCGACCAGAGCGAGAATCGCTGTGAGGGTCTGCCAGCCGGTCACCAATGAGGCCATCAACACAACCATGGCGAGTAAATTGACCAGATCGAGCGGCGCAATCATTTTAACGCGAGAGGCATCGTAACCGCGCTGACGTAGCCAGCCTGCGGTAAACGCAGGCGTAATCCGGCCACCGACGATGCTGATCAAAGCCATAGCCATAATCAGTGCGCCGTAGCTGAACGACATGTCGAGTCGGGTAACGAAGCCAATCTGCATGAGCCAGAGTAAGCCTAATACGGCCAAAATCATGAACTGTCGCTTTTGTCGCGCATGCCAAATGCGCCAGCCAGCATCGATCATCACCAGGGGTAGAAAGGCCAGATTGACTGCGTGTACCAAAAGCTCTGGCAGGCTGCCGCCCAAAGCCAGCAGCAAACGCCCGGCCAGCCAGACGACCCACAGAAGTAAAAGAGGAACCCCGTGCAGGCGTTCCGTCTGGGTCCAGACACAAACAGCGGTCAACAAGAATCCGGCAATGGCGGCGGATAAAAAGCCGAACAGCATTTCGTGTTGATGCCAGAACAGTGCGGGCATGGCTAAGGGCAGTTGAATGACACCTGACACCTCCAGCACCCAGAGTGGGATGCCGACGAGCGTTAGCACTGTCATCGATAGGAAGAAGATCCGGAACGGATAGGCGAACAGCTGTCGAAGGCTCGCGCCGCTTTGTTCTGCAGAGGTTGGGTGCGCCTGCATAGATATCTCCCGCATACATGTATTTACCGTATATGTTAATGCTGCGGTTATTTAATCACCATACCTGCTTGGGGGTATTTTGCGTACAATGGCGGCAACATTCTGAAGGAAAAAGGGAAGTTTGAATGACCGCCTATATGATTTTAAAGCACCTGCACATGACAGCCGCGTATCTGACCATTACGTTGTTCGCGCTGAGATTGCTGCTGGATGTTGTTGGTCGGCCGGGTTGGCGGGAAACGCCACTGCGGTGGATACCTCATGCTAACGACACGGTTCTGTTGGTAGCGGCCGTTGCACTGTTGTTTGTGGCGGGTTACGCATCAAGCGTGCCGGGTTGGCTGATTGCTAAGATTGTCTTGTTGGTGGGTTATATTGTGGCGGGCGTATTTGCTATTAAGCCCAAGTTTTCCACGCCGGTTCGTGTAATTGCTGCCATTATTGCCTTGGTGCAGGTGAGCGCCATTTTCCATCTGGCCATGGCTAAGCCGTTGCTGGGCTGAGGCTGGCGCTAAAAACCGAACTGAAAAAAACGCCCATGCTTCTGTTCGAGGCATGGGCGTTTTTTATGTTACTAACCAACGCAGCGCTGTCACATCAACGCTCCAGTTTCTCGCTCAACTCATCGAGTTTGCGCTGAACCGATTGGAGTTGTTGCACGATCTGGTCCCGCTCATCATGTGCTTTCTGAGCGGCCTCGGCGTTTTGCTCCTCGCTCATCACTTCCAGAATCGCCCCGATCATCATGTTCAGAAACACGAATGCTGTAAGGAAGATAAAGGTGAGGTAGAAAATCCAGCTGAACGGATAATCCGCCATGGTGGCGTACATCACATCGGTCCAGTCTTCGAACGTGGCCACACGGAACAGTGTGAGCATTGCTACGGCCACATCACCCCAGAGTTCTTCATCCACGCTGGCAAAGAACATCGAACCAATCGCGGCGTAGATGTAAAAGATGATGAACATCAACAGTGCGATGTAGCCCATACGGGGGATGGCTTTGAGCAGCGAGTTGATCAAGAAACGTAGCTCAGGTACGACCGAAACCAGTCGCAAGACTCGAAATACCCGAAGCAGTCGGCCCAGCAATACGGCCTCGGAATTGTCGAGTGGGACTAAGCTGCCGATCACCACCAAGGTATCGAACAGGTTCCAGCCATCCATCAGAAATCGTCGTTTGGCGGGGCAGGCGGCAAACCGAAAGAGTATTTCAATTAAGAAAAACAGTGTGATGGCGTTGTCCAATACCGTCAGGGATTGCTCGACGATTGGTGGCAAGTCATAGGTTTTCGCGCCAATGGTCAAGGCAGACAGAATGATGATGGTGATGACCGCGCCTTGAAAAATTTTGCTGGATTCAATGCGTTTGAGTTGTTCAAAACTGTTGGCAGAAGACAGGTCAGCAGACATCTTTAAGGCTCCGGATAAAAGAATCGAGGCAATTCTAATGGTCCGGCGAGGTTGGTGGTAGGTTTGTGGCCAGATCTGACAAACCGTTAACGAGCGGTGCTGAAAAATGCGAGAAATTGACGCTCCTTCTGCTGAGCACCCTCCAGGGATATTTCCCCGAAACGCAGGCTTGAACCTGGAGGTCTTTGGGCCAGTGCATCGAGGCTTCGCGGCGTAACGGCACCCAGTTTCGGATAGCCGCCGATGGTTTGTCGGTCTTGCAGTAAAATAATTGGCTGGCCGTCTGCAGGCACCTGGATAGCGCCGAGACTCGTACCTTCAGAGGTAAGCTGGCGGACGGAAACCTCTAGCGTGGGGCCGGTCAGGCGAGCGCCCATTCGGTCAGACTGAGGGCTTAGGGTATAAGCGTTCGAGAAGAAGGTTGTTAGTGTCCGTTTGGGAAATCGCTCAACCTGAGCGCAGGGCAATACATCCAGTGTCAACGCCGCGCGGTAATCTGGAATCCATTGGTGGGGGATTTTTCGATGTACCGCCAGCGGCGAGGCGGGGATGCAAGGTAAAAAATCGCCCTCTTTAAGCGGTTGGCCCTTACCCTGCAAGCCTCCTGTGCCTTCACGTACAACGGTGGCGCAGCTGCCGCCCAACTCAGAATCCACTAAAAAACCACCTCGTACGGCGAGATAGGCGCGGACTCCGGCTCGGGGCGCACTCATCGCTACAACGTCTCCTGAGTTCAGCTGAAGGGTGGTCCACAGTGGTTTGGGTGCACCATTCACCGTCAGCTGCACTTCGGCACCGGTCACTACAATCTGTGTATTGAGGCCGATGGTGAACTCTGCCCCGCCAAAGGTGATTTCCAGTGCGGCTGCTCCGTAACGATTGCCGAGCAGGTGATTAGCCCAGGCCCATGCATGTCGATCCATGGCACCGCCCGAAGTAAGCCCCATATGCGTCACTCCGCGGCGGCCAGCATCTTGCAGCAAGGTGAAGAAACCCGGTTTGGTGACATAGAAACCGGCCTGAGCGTTCATTCGATCTGCCCGCCCAGTGCGAGAAATTCGTCTCGTGTGATGGCTCGAAACCTCACCTGTTGCCCGGCGCGTAACAGCGATGGTTGCTCACGGTGGACATCAAACAGGGTTAGCGGTGTGCGGCCGATCAAATTCCAGCCGCCCGGTGATGCCAGAGGGTAAATCGCCGTTTGCCGGTCGGCAATGCCAAGGCTGCCAGCGGGGACCTTGGCACGCGGAGTGGCAAGCCGAGGTGTTTCCAGATCTTGTGGAACTTCGCCCAGATAGGCGAACCCTGGCGCGAAACCTATCGCAAACACGTGGTAAATCTGACGGCTGTGGCGTTGAATGACTTGTTCGATGGATAAGCCTGCTCGTGCGGCTATGGCTTCAAGGTCTGGGCCGACACTGGGGTGATAAAACACAGGAATGTCGATGGCACCTGCGTTCTCTCCCTCTGCTGGGTGGTCCGGTAAGTTATTCAGAACGGCGGCTATATCAATGAGTAAGCTCGAATAGTCGTCGATCAGCAAGTCATAACGCAGTAAGAGCGATGTATAGGAAGGCACCAGGTCAACAAGGCGCAGCCCAAGTTTGTTTGATAATGCGTCGGCCGCGATACGAATCTTTTCAATGAGAGCGATATCGATACGGTCGCCAAAATACAGAGTAAGAGTATCGATGCCGGTCACCTGACACTGCCAGTGCATCAGTGCAGATCCTTCAGGGCCTTGCGTATGGCTCCAACGGCGGTGATTGAATCGGGGTTGTCGCCGTGGACACACAAAGAATCTGCTTCAAGGAGCAATGGTTTGCCGCTGATACTTTGCAGTTGCATGCCAGTGGCAAGATGCCGAGCCTGCGCCACAATGGTGGCGGAATCTTTATGAACAGCGCCGGTTTGGGTTCGGGGAACAAGAAACCCCTGCTCGTCATAGGCACGGTCGGCAAAGGCTTCGAGGATAAGTGGCACGCCATGTTTTTCGCACAGGGTTTTCAGCTGGCTGTTGTCCGCGGTGGACATGGCCATCAGCGCAAGGTCATGGGGCGAGCACCTGAGTGCTTCCAGAATGCTTTCGAGAATGGCCTCGTCGCGCATCATGTCGTTATACAGCGCGCCGTGGGGTTTTACGTAACTCACAAGGCCGCCCTGAGATGCGGCAATGTGGCTAAGTGCGCCGATCTGATAGCTGGCCATGGCGGTGATTTCTTCCGGTTGAAGCGCCATCGAACGGCGGCCAAAGCCTTGCAGGTCTGGATACGACGGATGCGCACCAAGGGCCACCCCGTGGCTGAGTGCTAACTGAACCGTGCGGTGCATAGTGACAGGATCACCGGCATGGAAACCGCAGGCAATGTTGGCCTGGTCGATGAACGGCATGACGTGCTCGTCCATGCCCATGGTCCAGGCTCCAAAGCTTTCACCTAAGTCGCAGTTCAGTAGCATTGCAGTCTCCGGAAGTGAACTCGTAACCAGAATGGCTGTTGTGCATAGGTTACCTGATTGTGACTGTTTAGCGCTGTATTCGTTTGCTTTGACTGTGCCAGAAAAGAAGCAGTAACTGGATGAAAACGCCAACGTAGGTGACGCTCCAAGCGGTGGCCGATATCCACAATAGATCAGGTTGTGAGTGGGGGTTCGTACCGGCACTGAAGCGGCTGATGGCTGCAACACTGGTGGTTACCGCAACAGCGAGCACTTGCCAGCGTGGGGGGAAGCGTCTTTGAGCGCGTTGCCATGCTTGCCGCAACATGACGCTGCAGGAAAGCGTGCCCAACGCGCCTATCGTAATAAGGTGCATTGCAGGAAGAGGCGCCCGCCCGCTCAACAAGGCTATTCCGATGATTGTTGATCCTGCTGCTAACCACAAGTAACCGAGCCCGAATACCAGTAGGTCAGGGCGGTGCCCGCAAAGCCAGAGTTTCCAGCGTGTTGCACGCAGCCCGATCAATCCGCCGCTGATTATCAGTAGTAGTCCTGTAATCGGGTCTGCTATCGGTGTGAGTATGAGAAGCATCGCAAGAGACAGCAATATCAAAAGTGCGCCCTCTATTCTGGGTTGCACTCGGGCGTTTAACGAAATGCCTCTCTTTTCCAATATGCCTGCAATGGCAGGCGCAATGGCTCGACCACCGATGAAGGTCATTAGCAGCAGCAAACCGACAATGGTTGCCAGCATGATGCGACGCACACTGGGTAGCGGGAACCCGTGCTGGGACAGGGAGTAGGCCAACGTGGCCAGACAGAGGGTAAGAATCAGTGGCCCGGCTACTTTATTGCGCCATTTTTTTGCGGCTTGAAAGCGGGGTACGACTTGGCGAGCGACCATAAGAGCAAAAGCAATACTAAGAGCCCGGCTTATCAGCAGTTCAGGCGCGATGAGCCAGGATGCCCTAGCCAAGAGCCAAACCAGAAAAATAGGGATAAGGACTCGCCAAGGCTGAGGGCCTAGGGTGTATCCCGCAACCAGCGCAAGAGCGAAACCGAACAGAAGTTCGTGGCCGTGTCCCGCACCGGTAAGCCCGACGGGCCACCCAGAGGTGGCTGAAAAAATTGATAAAGGTACGGAGAGTGCGGCCCATAACGAGGCAGCGGGAAAGAACAGCCAGAACGCATGAAAGGGTTTGCCGGGCAACGAAAAACCTCCGCTTCTGGCTTAAGTGAACGAGCTTACACGGTGTAAGGAAGCACGCCAACGTAGATGGCGCCAAAATGGCAGGCGCTTCCGCCGAGCACAAAAAGATGCCAAACCGCATGCATATAAGGGACGCGATCTGCCAGATAAAACACCACGCCAGCGGTATAAACGATACCGCCTGCCACGGTTAAGTACAGAGCCGTTTCACTCAGGCTGGCGGCCAAATCTCCAGAGGCAAACGTGATCAACCAACCCATGGCCACATATATACCTACCCGGGCGAGCTTGAAGCGATTCTTGAATATGATTTTCAAGGCCACTCCGGTCAAGGCTAACGACCAGATCACCGCGAATAACGTCCAGCCGGTTGTGCCACGCATGTTGACCAGTAAAAAGGGGGTATAGGTGCCTGCAATTAGCAGGAATATGGCGCAGTGGTCCATGGTTTTATAAAGGGATTTCAATTGAGGACTGCGAGCGCCGTGATACAGAGCAGATGCCATGTAAAGCAGAATCAGCGATGCGCCAAACACGCTGAAGCTTATAATTTTCCAGATATCACCCAACTGGCTTGCGCCCACAATCAAGGCAATTGTGCCGATTACACTCAGCGCGGCACCTAGCCCGTGCGTGGCACTGTTGATCCACTCTTCGATGTGGGTGTGGGTGGTACTTGTGGTTACGTCCGGGTAGTGAGTTTCGTGTGTCATCTGCGCTGCCTGAATCCGCTCAAGAATGGGTTCGGTTCAGCGTACAGGTGTACGCACAAATTTTCCACGAATAATCGTTGCTGTTTTCAGCTGCTTTTGCTGGCGGTTTTTAGCCGGGAGAAAGTGGCGGGTACCACGCCAAGCCATGCTGCCAGCTGGTTATCGGGCACTCGCTTTATGAGTTCGGGGTATTCCTCAAGCAAAAGCGCGTAACGTTCCTGGGCGGGCATGGTTTGTTTCCGAAATTCTCGCATGCTGGTCAGCTCCGCAATCTCTTCCGTGAGCATTAACGCAAATTTTGCCCACAGGCCATCGCCATGGCGCTGTATGGCTGAGCGAAAGGCTGCGAAGTCTGCTACCCAGAGCGTAGCCGGAACAACACTGGTCAGGCACAGAGTGTTACGAACGGTTCTGGCGCGACCAAACACGGGCCATACCAAGTCGCCTTCTGTGAAAAAGTGATGAACCGCCACTTTGCCGGATGAAGACTCGCGAAATAATCGTAGGATTCCGTATTGGATAAGATAAACGTTTGACCAGGGGCGGTCGTGCTTTTCCAGCGCAGTCTCGGCATCAACACGGCGTTGATGAAACAATCGGGCTATGTCGCCCAGAAACAACGCTTCGTTGGTGTTCTGTTTTTCGTTAAGACAAATGCCAAAGGCACGACTAAGTCCGTTCAGCAGAGCGACTTCCGCAGGTGCCGCGTCCTGATGAATAATCTCCGGGTCATCATCGCCCAGCAAGCAGGGGGCAGACGTCAGAGGCGCCTTAATTCTGCTGTTCATTTTCTAACCCCTTTGAAGTGACTTAGGTCAATTATTCTACCATAAAACAAATATTCCAAATGATTTTAATGGTTAATGGAATTTCATTTAGCCGATGATGCCCCGAGCCTTCAACGATCAGTGACTGGTGCCCTCTTCGTAATTGATCTTATTCCAGACGTTGTACTTGCCAGAGGGCTTTTTCATCGGAATACGCTTTTCTTCTTCCAGTGTGTCCGCGTCATACACGATGATGGCACCGTCGTTGTCCCAGACACTCAGGAGTAGCTTCTCCCCGTATCGGTCGAACTCCACGTGTGCCGCTACTTTGCCGGGCTCCGGTTGTAGGGTTTTTACGATTTCCAGCGTCTGTTTGTCGATAATATGTACCTTGTCCGCATTGGGCCCAAAGAACACATCGGCCCACGCATAGCGAGAGTTTTCATGGCTGCGCATGAAGAACCCGGGGCCTTCGGTTTTCAGGGTTTTGATAACCTCCCAGGTATCCATGTCGATGATGGAAATCGCGCCGGCACGGAAGTGCGGGGTGGCCATGACGCGTCGGCCCTGGTATTCCCAAGTAATACCTGAACCCAGATGTGGCATGCCCGGCAATGGCAATTCGGCGGTTGTTTTCCCGGTATCCAGATCGATTACCACACCGTGCATTCCGTCTCGTGCTGCGCCGATAAGATGCTGGTAGCCGGGGTCAAAGAAAAAGTCGTCTAGCAAGGTGTCGGTGGTCATCCGGCGGAGCTGGGCTTTATTGTCGTGTACGGTGACTTCCCAGGCTTCAGGAATGTCTTTGAGCGCCGCGATAAAGCTACCTCTGGGCGGCGCGGTATAAACCGCGCTGACTCGGGAACTGTCGCCCTGGGCGTTTTCTACCGGAATGAAATCCAGAAGGTCCAGATTGTCAGCATCAAACAGCACGAGGGTATGGGGAAGGTAGTTGGCTGCCATGACATACTTGCCATCCGCGGAAACGGCGATGTTACGCATGTTTATGCCGGCACGAACCTCGGCGACCACTTTCAGATTATAAATGTCGTATTTGGTGATCCAGCCGTCCCGGGACCCGAAATAGACAAAACGTCCATCCGGGCTGTATTTAGGCCCGCCGTGCAATGCGAACCGGCTAGGGAAGCGGTGGATTGGCTCCATTTTGTCACCGTCCAGCAGGGTGACGTGGTGATCGCCAATTTCGACTACCAGAAACAAGTTCATCATGTCGGCTTCGAAGACCGGGTCATCCGGCAGTGTGCCGGAGGCATGATTCACAACTTGGCTGTTACGGATTTCAGCTTTGCCCCACTTGAGTTTGTCGCTCGGAGGCTGATAGATGTACTTGGTCAGATCAGCGATTTTCTGGTCGTTTAGAATGTCCTTGTATCCGCCCATCTGGGTGGCTGGCCGGCCCTCGCGAATCACTCGTTCAGCTTCCGCTTTTTTCAAACGTCCCAGATTCTCTGGCAACAAGGCCGGGCCCATTCCGCCCAAGCGATCCGGGCCATGACACGCAGCGCATTGCTGCAGGTATAGCGTCTCGATGCCGGCTTCATCGACATTAGCCGCTTGCAACGGCAAGGAGAGGAATGCGCCTGCCAGTAGCAGACTCGTCATCAGGTTTGCTCGGGTTTTATAACACTTCACCAGCAAGGGCTCCCGGTCGGTCTATGTATGTTGGTTTCAAGCAGGTAGGCGGCCGCCTGTTATTGCCGTGCGGTTGGTCAGAGCACTGTGCCAGCCCGATTGAGCCGGGCGGGCCAGTTTCTCTGCCAGCTGCACCACTTCACCGACAATAATCAGCGTTGGCGGTTGGAAATCTTCGCGATTAATGGTGTCTACCAAGTCGTTCAGCGTTGTCACTGTCATGTGTTGAAGTGGGGTGGTGCCACGCTCAACCAAAGCCACCGGGCAGTTACCATCAAGACCATGAGCGGTTAGTTCCCGCACGATGGTGGGGGCGTTGTGCAACCCCATATAAAACACCCGTGTTTGTCCCGGTGCGGCCAGAACCTGCCAGTTTAGTTCCAGCGAGTGGTCGGCTTTGCGGTGGCCTGTAACGAAGGTGACGCTTTGAGCGTAGTCCCGGTGGGTCAGGGGTATGCCACAGTAAGAGGAGCATCCGGCAGCGGAGGTAATGCCCGGAACCACGAGGAAATCGATGTCGTTTTCTACCAAAAATTCAGCTTCTTCGCCGCCCCTTCCGAAGATGTAAGGGTCGCCTCCTTTCAGGCGAACCACGCGGCGTTGCTGGATGGCCAGTTTTACGAGCAAATCGTTGGTTTCGTCTTGGGGAACAAAGTGGCAGCCGCTGGCTTTCCCAACGTGGATTCGTTCTGCTCCGGGCTTCACCAGCTCCATAATCTGGGGCGACACCAGTCGGTCGTAAACGATGGCATCGGCCTGTTGAATCAGCATCAAGGCTCTAAGTGTGAGCAGGCCGGGGTCGCCGGGGCCGGCGCCAACAATGGCGACTTCTCCCGGGCGCAACGGTTGTTCCGCCAGTTGGAATTCCACCAGGCACTTTTGTCGTGGAGCTGTGTTCATGGTGTTTTTCCTTACAGATTGTTGACCGGAATCTCGATAGCCGCTGCAGCCACCCGCCTTGGCATACTTTCCACAACACCAATTTCCTCGTTGGTGAGATAGCAGCCGGGATCTTCTTCCCAGAAATCACGAGAAATGTTGTATGCCCGTACTCGGGTGTTGCCGTTACAAATGCTCAGGAACTTGCACGCCGCGCAGCGACCTGCGACCGGGCGAGGGTATTGGCGGAAGCCCTGCATCAGCGGATCTTTCGTTTCGGACCAGATTTTCGAGAACGGAGTTTCCCGAACGTTTCCGAGGTTGTAGTCCCACCAGAAGGTATCGGGGTGAACGACACCCAGATTGTCAATGTTGGAGATGTTCACGCCAGAGGAGTTGCCACCCCAGTTGGTCAGGCGTTCGGTCAGCGCTTCGACTTGATCCGGGTAGTGTTCTTTGGCCCACTCAATCAGGAAAGGACCGTCGGCATCGTTGTTGCCGGTGACGTATTCCCGTTCAATGCCACGTTGAAGTTCGTCGTGGCAATGGTTGAACAGTAACGTCATGGCTTCTCGAGTCATGTCGTACCAGGCATCGCGCTTGCGGTTTCGGCCGCCGCGACCGGAGTAATTCAGGTGTGACAGGTAGAACTTGTCAATGTCGTGTTCGTCCAGCATCTCCAGCATTGCCGGAAGTTCTGGGTAATTGTCTTGAGTCAGCGTGAAGCGTAAGCCAACTTTAATGCCAGCTTGTTTGCAAAGAGCAACAGCGTGCATGGATTCGCGGAAGGCGCCTTTCTTCTGACGGAATTCGTCGTGGGTTTTTTCCAGGCCGTCGATGCTGATGCCCACGTAGTCGTAACCGACGGCTTTGATCTTTTCGATATTATCTTCGGTGATTAGAGTGCCGTTGGTAGACAACCCCACGTAAAAGCCCATTTTCTTGGCCCGGTGGGAGATGTCGAAAATGTCGGGACGCATTAGAGGTTCACCGCCTGACAGAATCAGAACCGGCACACCGTAGGCTTTGAGGTCATCCATCACGGTGTAGACTTCCTGAGTGCTTAACTCGCCTTTGAAGTCGATGTCGGCGGAGATTGAGTAGCAGTGCTTGCAGGTCAGGTTGCAGCGTCGGATCAGGTTCCAGATTACCACCGGACCGCTGGGCTTTGGGATCGCGCGGACCGGAGTCGGATTCATCAGGCTTTTGATGTAACGGGTCATGCGGAACATACAATTCTCTCTCTCATCAGGCGGGGCGTTGCGGGCCCTCCGGGCTGGCCGCTAGCGGCTCTCTATACTGTTCACTATCCCCTCTGGTGCCCGTGGTATCTATACCTTTGATGGAGTACTTCAAGGGGTAGGTTGCTGTTTTCTTAACCGTAAACCGGTTTTTTTCAGGATCGCGGAGCTGTAGAGAATGGTGTTGCCAGAACAGGTGCTGCCCAGTAGCGCCTTTATGCGTTGCGCCTTTTCTTCAACTTCTTCCCGGCTGGTGCCGTGTACCATGGCAAACAGGTTAAAGCTCCAGTAGGGCAGGTGGCGGGGACGGCGATAGCAGTGGCTGACGAAAGGAAGGTTACCGACTTGCTGACCCATTTCTTCGATCGCCTCATCGTTCACGTCCCAAACCGTCATACCGTTGTAGCGGTAACCCAGTTTGTAATGGTCTGGCACCGCGGCTACGCGTCTGATCACACCGCTGTTTTGCATTTCCTGAAAACGAGTCAATACGTCTTCGGGCGGCATGTTGAGCTTCCGGCCGAGTTCGGCCCAAGGGTCAGAAACCAGCGGTAAACCCTCTTGTGTAGCCATGATCAGTTCGCGGTCTTGCTGAGTGAGGGATGTCTGCTCAGACTTCAAAGTGGAGGTTGACATGAAACTCTTGCTCCTTGGGCATGTTGTAAACGGGGTGACCCGTAAGCGCCTCGATACGCCGAATGGTGGCGGTAATACCTTCGGGTGTTTCCGTTGCCAGCACGAACCACATATTCAGCTCGTGTTCCCGGCGGTAGTTATGGGCAACTTCCGGAAAACTGTTCACTTGCTCAGTGACTTGCTCGAACGCTTCCGCCGGAATACGCATGGCGGCCAGGGTCAGTCCGCCGCCCATTTCGCCGGCATGAAACATCGGGCCAAATCGAGTCAGCGTGCCGTTGGCCAATAGGGCTTTCAGGGTGTCTAGCAGCATTTGTTCGCTGATGCCGAGCTCTTCCGCAACATCCCGGTAGGGTGTCGGTGTGAGTGGCAAACCGTATTGCAAACGATTGATAACGGCGCGTTCGGTATTGGTGAATTCGGGAATGTCGGTTGAGGTGTCCCCGCGGTTCGATGGCTCAGCGATTGCTGACATAGCGCCCTCCCCGTTGAAGATAAGCTTTGTTGCTGAACAGGACTGTATGGCGAATGTGGCTCAGATTGTAAGTTTCGGTCATGTGCGCTAGCTGTCCTAATACACGCTCCCGGTTGACGCCGTGGATCATGCAGAACAGATTGTAGGGCCAGTCTGGCAATCGTCTGGGGCGTTGGTAGCACAAAGTCACGAAGGGGACCGCGGCCAGTGCCTTGCCTATCGGGCTCACGTTTTCGTCGGGAACATCCCACACCACCATGGCGTTGGCGGTGTAGCCAAGGGTGCGGTGTTTCACTACCAGGCCGTTACGTTTGATCAGGCCTTGTTGTTGCCAGTGCTCGACGGCATCCAACACCTGTTGCTCCGTCAGGCCGGTTCGTTTAGCCAGTTCCAGATAGGGGCGAGGTGTCAGCGGAAGGCCTTCTTCAAGATGTTGGCGCAGCCGCAATAACCCCCAAGCACTGTAGGCTTCGGTATTAAACAGAAAGTTGCCGGGTTGGCGATTCGGCTGTGGAGCTGGGGTGTTCATGATAATGCGTCCCAGTCGATGTCGAAGCCCAGGTCGATGTGATATCCCTCAACCATGGGAAGTCTGAGTATGCGTAACTTCAAACGTTGTTCCAGTTCATCCAGCCGCTCGTCCAGAGTGCGTTCATCCGGGGCAGTCATCACGAACCAGAGATTAAATTGGTGCTCCCGTGCGTAATTGTGATTTACGCCGGGAGTTTCGTTGATCCGGGCTGCAATCGCATCCATCTCAGTGGGGGCGGCAGCCACGGCAGCGAGCAGACTTGCGCCTGCCCGACTGTGTTCAAACACCGGTCCAACCCGGCTGAGAACCTGATAGCCCTGAAGAGCAGATAAGCGGCTGATGACCTCGTCCTCGGAAATGCCCAATCGGTCGGCCATTTCCAGGTAAGGGCGTTCACACACAGGCAAGTTGCGCTGGTAGTGATCGATCAACTGTTTGTCTACGGTGTCCAGTCTCATCAGGTTGTCTCCTCCGGGCCGGGGCCGGATCAGTACACGTCGTGCTGAGTGTTGTAAGTGTTGAACTTACCGGTCGGAGTGACCATGTAGTCGCCCTTGATGACCTTCTTCAGCTCGCGAGTTTTGTCGTCAACCACAACAATGGCGGAGTTCTTGTCGGAAGTGTTCCAAACAGAGAACCAGACTTCGTCGCCGGCTTTGTTATATTCCGGCTGAACCACACGCTTGGGACCTTCACCCAGTTCGGCCCATTCGGCAATTGGCAGCACTTCATAGCCGGCATCGAAGTTATTGATATCGAATACCGCAACGCTTTGACTGACCGCTTCGGACGGGTTCAGGGAAGTGTCTACCCACAGGTTGGTGGACTTCGGATGGGTCTTCACGAACAGTGAGCCACCGCCTTGTCCATCAACGGTGCGTACCACTTTCCAAGCCTTGTCCGGGTGGCCTTCTGGGTCGGTACCGATCATCTGTATGGTTTGATCACCCAAGTGAGAGGTGGCCCAGACAGGCCCGTGCTCAGGGTCTTCGAAGTTGGCACCACGGCCTGGGTGAGGGGTCTTGCCCACTTCGACCAAGGCTTCGAGGTTTCGGTCTCTAGAGTCAACTACTGCAATCTTGTTGGAGTTGTTGGCCGCAGACATGAAGTAACGCATGCTGCCATCCCAGCCGCCATCGTGCAGAAATTCGGCTGCATCGATTGAAGCGATGTTCATGTTGCTTAGATCTTCGTAGTTCGCCAGCAGAATTTTGCCGGTTTCTTTTACGTTGATGATGAACTCAGGATGCTCGTGGGAAGAAACAATCGCAGCCACGCGAGGCTCTGGATGGTATTCCTGGTTGGTTACAGTCATGCCGCGGGTACTGACAATTTTCTTGGGCTCAAGAGTGTCGCCATCCATGATCACGAACTGGGGCGGCCAGTAGGTGCCGGCAATGGCGTACTTGTCTTCCCAGCCTTTGTACTTGGAGGTTTCAACCGAACGCGCTTCCATGCCTACTTTAATCTTGGCGACGGTTTGTGGCTCTTCCATCCACAGGTCGACCATGTTGATCAGAGCGTCACGGCCGATCACCATCACGTAACGACCAGACGCAGACATCCGCGAGATGTGTACCGCATAGCCGGTTTCGATGATTTTCACCACTTCCTTGGAATCGCCATCGATCAGGGCAATCTTACCGGCGTCACGCAGGGTGACACTGAAGATATTTTCCAGATCCAGATCGTTCATCTGCTTGGTAGGACGATCTTCCGGTGCCACGATCACTTCCCAGGTATTCTTCATGTCAGCCAGACTGAACTCGGGAGGCTGGGGTGGCTCATGCATGATGTACTTGGCCATCAGCTCAACGGTTTCTTCATCGAAATCACCAGAAGTCAGCCAGTTCGGCATACCGGCCGGTGAGCCATAGCTGATAAAGGCTTTCAGGTAATCGATGCCGCGTTCCTGAGTAATATCGGGAGTCAGCGGCTTGCCGGTGGCGCCTTTACGCAAAACACCGTGACAACCTGCGCAGCGCTGGAAGTAAATTTCCTTTGCTTTTTCAAACTCGGCATCGGTCAGGTCAGGCGCACCGGGGCTGCGAACAACCTTCGCAGAATTAGCATCCACGGCGCTAGCAGTACCCTCATAAGCGAGGGAGCTGCCTTCCGCATGCTTGTCTGCAGCGTGGGCAGACATTACGCCGAGCGACGTAACAGCCACGGCCAGAGCCAGTGGTTTCATAATCATTTTGGTCACTCTCATTGGGTTCTCTCCTTGGGCTTTGCGAGTACTGCTAGGGTTCTCTCATTAGGACTTTCGGGCATTGATTTATGTCAGAAAATTCAGGTTATGCAAGAGAGTACCTCCCCGTGGGTATGCCCAAAGATCACTAGCTACCTCTGCGGAATTTAAGCAATATCAAGGCTGTGATTTGGTAGGCGTTCCAGCATGCCATTGCAGGTTCCGGGAGGTTTTGAATGGCTCGTAGGGTGGGGGACACGTTCAGGTATTTGCCACTTTTGGCTGTGCTGACACTATGGCCAGCATTTGCCCATTCTGCAGAACCCAAAACGGAGGCCGAACTTCGCAACTTTGTTGTTCAGGATTGTGGTTCCTGCCATGGATTAACGTTCAAAGGAGGCCTGGGGCCGCCATTGCGACCTGCCGACATCGAACCGCTGTCAGTGGAAGCGATCGAAGCGATTATTCGTGAAGGTGTACCTGGCACAGCAATGCCTCCGTGGAAAGCATTGCTGACCGATGACGAAATGACGTGGATTAGCAAGCAGCTGAAATCTGGAGCGTTGCTTTGAAAATGCCCACAAATTTAAGGAGCAAGGATTAACCATGACAAAGTTGATGTTGCGGATGGTGACCATGATTGCCGCGATTGTGTTGGTCGGCTGTCAGGCGCTGCAGTCTGAGCAAGCCTTGCCGCTGCGAGGCACCGGAGATCTGGGGCTGATCATCGAGCGGGCTACCGGTTCCGTGCTGGTGATCGATCACTCCGAACACGACGTGCTGGGGCGAGTTGAGGGCCTGGGTGATTTGTCTCACGCCTCCGTGGTGTATTCTCGGGATGCCCGATATGGCTATGTGTTTGGTCGCGATGGCGGGCTGACGAAAGTGGATCTGCTGACCATGACGATCGCGAACCGGGTGATCCAGTCGGGCAACAGCATTGGTGGCGCAATCTCTCAGGATGGCCGTTATGTTGCTGTGTCTAACTACGAGCCCGGCGGCGTGAATATCTTCGACAGCGAAACCCTCGAAACCGTGCTGGAAATACCCGCGTATTACGTCAATGAGCAGGGCGAGAAAGACCAATCCAAAACCGTTGGTTTGGTGGATGCACCGGGCAATCAATTTGTCTTCAGCCTGTTCGACGCTGGCGAAATCTGGACCGTGGACATGATGGCAACGCCGCCGGATGTCACGCGCTTTGATGCCGGTAAAGAACCCTACGATTCCCTGATTACTCCGGATGGCCGCTACTACATTGCCGGCCTGTTTGGTGAAGACGGCCTGTCGATGATGGACTTGTGGCACCCGGAGCAAGGGGCCACGACTATTCTTCCCGGCTATGGCAAAGGTGAACAGCGCCTGCCGGTCTACAAAATGCCGCATCTGGAAGGATGGGCGATTGCGGAGGGGAATGCCTTTGTGCCGGCAGTAGGCCGCCATGAAGTGCTGGTGGCCGATATGAACGACTGGAGCATGGTGCAGCGTATCCCCGTTCAGGGTCAGCCGGTATTCGTGATGTCCAGCCCGGATAACCGCCAGATCTGGGTCAGCTTCGCCCATCCGAAGAACAACGTAGTACAGGTCATTGATTCCCAGACACGCGAAATTATCCGAACCTTGGAGCCTGGTAAATCTGTTTTGCATATGGAATTTACCCCGCGAGGCGAAGAAGTCTGGGTGTCCTCACGGGATAGCAACCGCATTACCGTTTACAACACTCGAACTCTAGAAGAGGTGAAGACACTGTCTGCACAGAAACCCAGTGGCATCTTTTTTACCAACCGGGCTCATGCGCTGGGGTTGTAATCGAAGTTAATTGGCATCGTGCGCCATGGCGCACTGTTTTGCTGCTACCCAAGCCAAGAGACATAAGGAATCTTATCCATGACGTTTTACCAACCAGCAGGCAACGAAATAGAACTGTTCCGTGCTGCGGCAGACAACAGCTTACCCGTATTGATCAAAGGCCCAACAGGGTGCGGTAAAACGCGTTTCGTGCGTTACATGGCCGAACAGTTGGGGCGCCCGGTTTACACCGTCGCCTGCCACGACGACCTCACCGCATCGGACCTCGTTGGCCGCCACTTGATCGGACCGGAAGGCACCTATTGGCAAGATGGGCCCCTTACACGAGCCGTTAGAGAAGGTGCCATCTGCTACCTTGATGAGGTGGTGGAGGCAAGAAAAGACACGACCGTTGTACTGCATCCATTGGCAGATGACCGTAGAGAATTGCCGATCGAACGCACCGGCGAACTCCTGCAAGCCGCACCCGGATTTATGCTCGTGGTGTCATACAACCCGGGTTACCAAAGCCTGTTGAAAGGGATGAAACCAAGTACCCGGCAACGCTTTGTGTCCATGAGCTTCAATTATCCGGAACCGGAACTAGAACAAGTGATCGTTCAAAAAGAATCCGGTTGCGACCAAGCACTGGCCAAACAGCTGGTGGATTTGGCAACCTCATTGCGAAGGCTCAAAGATCACGATTTGGAAGAAGCAGCATCGACCCGGCTACTCATCCACACGGCCTACCTGATGCACTCAGGAATGCCCCCGGTCGAAGCGTGTCGAGCTGCGATGATCGAACCGTTGTCGGATGACGCGGTTACTGTAAATGCACTCATGGAGGTGGTGTATGCCTTATTCGGGCAGTCGGAAGAGTGAATCCCCCGGAGCTATTGCTCCGGTCGCGTGGTACTTACTGAACTTGTTGGCCCTGCCGGTCATCGGCTTTGTGGTTCTGCTGAGCATCATGCTGAAATCAGCGGACGCCAGCCCACTAAGGCGAGCCCACAGCAAAGCCGCCGTTTACATGTCTATCCTCGGCGCGGTTTTGATCGGCTCAGGTGTGGGTATTTCCTGGATGATGTTCGGCAACACCGGCAACTTTTGGACCTTCGCCATCGTGTGGGCCATCGTTCTACACACATCGTTCGTGCTGTGGGGCATGATTGCTCTGGCGCAGGCTATCGGCAATAAACCACCGTATTTTCCGAAGAAGTTGATGTAACGAACAAAGTTTAGAGCCCCGAGGTGGGGGCGGCTTTCCAAAAATGTGCGCAGCCATGGATGGCGGAGCAGAAGCGCCACAGGGATGTGCCGCAGGAGCGGTTTTTGGAAAGCCGTCGTCACCTCGGGGCCTGCACCAACCTGGCAGGCTGCTTCGGTAAGAGGTGGCAGTCGCGTTAGAGCTTAGCTAGCCAGATGAATCCCCGCCAGCACAACAACCACAACAATCGCCCATCCCTGAGAAGCTAGCCTCCACCCCAAAGGAGAATGCTTCATCTCCATAAAGTGATCCACCAACAGCACCGCCTTCACCAACACCAACCCAAACACCATCCAGACCAAAATCCCGGGATCAACGCCCGCCTGCATAGCAACTACCGGCCCCATGGTGCACAGCATCAGAATGATATAAACCGCCAACATCTGTCAGACTCCTTAAGCCAGAACATAAAGCATTGGAAACAACACCAGCCACACCAAATCAACCATATGCCAGTAAGAAGCACCGGATTCCAGGCCGTGCATGTCATCTCCGGTGTACTCACCTTTCTTCACCTTGACCGCTAACACCGCCAGAATAATCTGGCCTAAGACCACGTGCATAAAGTGAAAAAACGTCAGGAAGAAATAAAACATGAAAAACGCATCGGTCCCTAAGTTATAGCCATTGGAGTACAGCTGCGCGTACTCCCAAACCTTGCCGAATGTGTAAATAGACGACGCCGCCACCGCCCACCACAACAGCCCAGCCGTGCCAGCCCGGTGGTCCCGGAAACGATGCACTGCCAAGGCCACGAAATAACTGGCCGTGATCAGGCCAATGGTATTCACCAAGCCTGTCCATGGGTGAAGCGCCTCTCGGCCTGCTGAAAAAGTGGTTGGGTCCATGCTTCGGGCAACGCCGAAGCCGATAAACATAATGCCGAACACCGCCAGTTCCGCGAAAATAAAGAACCAGACGGCAATATCGCCTGGTAAATGCCGATTACGAACGGCCACATTGTCAGACATCGCTAAATACTCCGTTATCGAGTCAGGTTCAGATAAAGCTTGGGTAGCTGAGCGGGCAGTTGCGTGGGGTCTTTGATCACCACGAAATTAGAACTGCCGAACACGTATGGCAGGTACTCATTGGCCTCTTCGTCAATGGTCACACAGAAGGGTGTAATCCCTGCTTTCTGGGCCTCTTGAACCGCCATGCGAGTGTCTTCAACACCGTACCTACCTTCGTATAAATCCAAATCGTTCGGCTTGCCATCGGTTAGCAGAAGCAGAATTCTCTGGTGCTCGGGCCGCCCCTGAAGCAGCTTGATAGACTGGCGAATGGCAGCACCCATGCGTGTGTAGTAGCCCGGCTCCAGTGCCTGAATTCGGCCTCGTGTCGTGTCGTTGTAGGGCTCGTCAAACGACTTGATGTGATGGAACCGAATATGGTCCCGGCGGCGCGATGAAAACGCAAAGATGGCAAACGGGTCGCGGCTGGCGGTTAACGCCTCGCTAAGCAACTGCAAGCCATCGCGAGCCACATCGATGACACGCAGGTTATTGTTGATGTAGGTATCGGTAGACAACGAAACATCGGTCAACACCAAACACGCCAGATCACGTTGGTTGTGTTTGCACTGGCGGAACAGCTTCTGGTCTACTTCACCGCTCCCGCGGCGGATCTGAACGGTGCGATCCAGACAGGCATCCAGATCCAGTTCCTCTCCGTCTAATTGTCTGCGCTCCCACTGGCGCAAAGGCTTCAGCGCGCTGAACTGGCGGCGCAGCGTTTGCGCCGAACGCATTAAGTGTTCTGGCAACGGAGACGGGATTGCCTCTTTACTGAGCATGGGTTGCAGGCAGCAGAACTTTTCCCGAAATGCCTGGCGGCGCCAATCCCACTCTGGCAGATGAATGCCCGGGCCAAGGTAAAGGTCGTCATTCTCTTCCGAAGGTAAATCCAGGTCGAACTTGATCGCGGACGAAGCTTCGCGGCGGTCTTTCGACACAGAGATCATGTCCATGTCTTCGGCCACTGCATCGGCATCGTCTTCGTCGCTGTCATCGCCCGCCCGATCAACCGGAATGAATTCAGACCAGGTAAACAGGTTTTCCAGTCGGAACAGCATAATGCCTTGGTCTTTGTCGAAGGCATCCACTCGCTCAGCGCGACGGCGTTTACGCTTCTTCGCCAAACCGCTGGATTTGGACTGTGTGTTGTCGTCACCCAGAATCTGCCCTGTCACTTTGCCTCGCCCTAACACAGGGTAAAGCCAAAGCACCACGGGCCACGGGTCGGTGAGGGCGTCGGGCAGGTCATCTACGCTGCCCGGATGAATCAGAGCTTGGCGAATAGCCGCTTCACGCTTGGCTTCGTTGCCAGAAAGGCTTTCTGGAGTGGGGCGCCATCGCAGGGCGTGCTTCACCAACCGCTGATAAATGGGCTCAAGGCCGGGCCAGCGGGCAAGTAATTCCAGCACCATTGCCTGATTGCCTTTCAGCCAGCTGTAGTTGCTGACCTCGCCCAACGAAGCCAAAGCAGCCAGCCAAAGATAAAGGTCTCTGTTCAGTTTTTTCGAAGGGAACAGCGCCAGTTGGTCCGGCAAACGTAAACTCTCGTCATCTCTCCACGCCAACTCGAATTTACGGTGAGTGCCCGCGAGTTTTTGCAGGAATTTCCGGCGAATCTGAAACTGACGGGGCTCCGCCGTTACCAGGCTCAAAGCCGGGTCACCGCCCAGGGCGCGGAACAGCACGCCCAGCGTGCGGGCCTCGTCTTTCAGGTGCACGGCGTATTCCGGGAATTCGCCCATGGCCTGTCGAGTCACATAATCGTGCCACTTTAATCCGACCCACTCTTCCATATCGACTCCTTAACTCAGGCGCGCGGTTGACGCGACTTGGTATCAATTTCTCGCACCGGGATTAGCACCGTTTGCTTACCGGGTATTCCGGGCTCCCAGGTCAGCAGTGAGCCTTCCGGATTGTCTTTTTGTACGTCGCGGCAAGCACTTACACATTGCAGGCATTGAGTGCATGAGAACTTTGCGCGTTTATGACTGCGAGTAGGTAATCGCATCGGACAGGCTTCGTCGCAGGCCTTGGTGCAGTCGCGGCAAGCGGCCGCACGCTTGGTATCGAAGGTCACGACTTTGCCTTTGCCGTTGGCCATCCATGCAATGCTCTGCACCAGCCCAACAGCGCAGCCGTATTTACAGAACAAATGACGGGCGAACAGAAAATCAAAGGTGAATGCGGCTGTAGCTACGCCAAGAAAAATAGCCGGGTACAAGCCAATTTGGCCGGTAACCAGATCGGTATATAGTGAAATAGGAGGTAATAGATAAGACAGCAACGCCAAGGCCCAGGAAAAACCGATGAGCGCACAAACCAGCGTCAGGCCAGCCCAGTGAATGGCTTTGCCTGTGCTGCCTTTGTTTAGGGCCTCCCAAAGAGTAGGGCGGCCGGTGATGCGAGTCATTAGGCCATTGATGGTTTCAACAACCGAAAAGTGGGGACACAGCCAGCCGCAGTACAAACGTCCCCATTTGAATGCGATCCCGAGCGCCAAGGGCACCAAAACAACAATAGGCAGGATGAACCAAAAAAGAATCTGTCCGGCGACTTCGGCTGGCGAGCTTTGCGCCACCCAATCGAGGTGCAGATTAAACGAAAGCGGAAAACCCAACAGAACAAAATGGGTTTCGGTCAGGTCGTAGCGAAAAATATTGAGTACAGGCGCAAGCAAAAAGAGCAGGAAAAAGGCACCGCGGGTAATCAGGCGCTTCTGCTGGAGAGTATCTTCAGGATTGACGGTTTGCGCATGCACGGAGTTGGGCCAAAGTTGATGTGAGTGCCGGGGCCCCGAAGGCCCCGGCGGTTACGCTTTCTCAGGACTCAGCGTTGGCGACGCCACGGACTTCTTCAGCGGGGTCAGCCTGACCCTTGATGAAGAAGCTGCAGAAGTACACCACCAGGCCAGCCATAAAGAAGCAGCCAGCGACAAGACGCATCCAGTAGAAAATGGTGATCTGGTCTTGGCCTGCCATGAAGGACATAGCGCTGCCACTTTCCGGTATACGCTGCAGCCAAACTTGCAGTACGCCCGCGCCGGTCAGGAACAAGGTGATGAACACCATAGAGATGGTCATCAGCCAGAAGCCCCACATTTCAACGATCTGTGCCGTGTTGCTGTTGCCGTATGGACGGCCGCGCATGATGGGCACAGCGTAGGAAATGATGGTCAACACGATCATGACATAAGCGCCGTAGAACGCCATGTGGCCGTGTGCTGCGGTGATCTGGCTACCGTGAGTGTAATAGTTCACAGGAGCAAGAGTGTGCAGGAAGCCCCAAACACCAGCACCCAGGAACGCCATAACAGTCGTACCCATTGCCCACAGAGTGGCGGCCTTGTTCGGGTGGTTCCGACGACGGCGGTTGATCATGTTGAAGGCGAACACCACCATCATGAAGAACGGTAACGGCTCGATCGCAGAGAACACAGAACCTAGCCACAGCCAATACTCAGGCGGCCCAATGAAGAAGAAGTGGTGACCGGTACCGATGATGCCGGAGATCAAAGCCATCGCGATGATCAGGTACAGCCACTTCTCGATGACCTCACGGTCCACACCGGTGAGCTTGATCAGAACATAGGCCAGAATAGCGCCCATGATCAGTTCCCATACACCTTCAACCCACAGGTGAACAACGAACCACCAGAAGTACTTGTCGGTGGTCAGGTTGGAGGGGTTGTAGAAAGAGAACAGCCACAGTACGGCCAAGCCAACCAGTCCAGTGATCAGTACGATGTTGACCACCGTTTTGCGACCTTTCAGCGCTGTCATCGCAATGTTGTACAGGAATGCCACAACCACAACCGCTATACCGATTTTGGTAATGGTGGGCTGCTCGAGGAATTCCCGGCCCATGGTGGGTAATAGTCTGTTGAGCGTGATGTCCGCCAGAGTGGCGTAATCTACAAACAGATAGCCCAGAATGGTCAAGGTGCCTGCAGCGGCGAATACCCAGAACAGAATCCACGCCAGCAGGGGGCTGTGCAGTTCAGTTTGAGATTCTTCCGGAACCATGTAGTAGGTCGCGCCCATAAAGCCGAATAACAGCCAGACAATCAGCAGGTTGGTGTGTACCATCCGCGCAACGTTGAACGGGATTTCCGGGAAAAGGAAGTCGCCAACAACGTATTGGAGCCCAAGAATCAGACCGAACAGAATCTGGCCGGCAAACAGAATCAGGGCAAAAATGAAGTAGGGCATTGCTACCCGTTGAGATTCGTATTTCATGTCTGCTTCCTTAGCCTTCGATGTTTGGCGGCCAGTTGTTGTCGTCGATCTTGGACGTCCATTCCAGGAACGCGGCCAGTGCATCGATGTCTTCATCGCTTAGATTGAAGTTCGGCATTTGGCGGCGGCCAGGGATGTTCGTAGGCATCGCGTTCATCCACGCGCGCATATAAGACTTAAATACTTCAGTATCGCTAGCGCCGCGGCGGTCAAACACGTTCGCAAGTTCGGGCGCAAAATAGGCACCTTCACCCATCAGCGAATGACAGCCTACGCAGTTATTGGTCTCCCAAATATGTTTTCCGTGGACGACTTGTTCGGTGATTTGGTCGCGGTTGTCCCGCTCGGGCATAGCCCGAAGCTGTGTGTCAAAAGTCAGGGCCAAGAACAACAGGATGAAGAATGCACTTCCTCCCAGGTATATGTTCCTGGCCATGCTTTTGGTAAAGCGCTCGGCCATGGGTTTCTCTCCTTGGTTGTTAGAAATAACTGACTGCGGCACTAGGATATAAAGATGTATTTGTGATGCTGTTGATCATTATCAAAGATGCCTAGACGTTTCTCTATTGCGCCGGGGAGTTACCTCTACATGGGTAGGTGGTAGACTGCCCCGCTTGCAATATTCGTTGGTAATTGGCTTGGAGGCACCATGGCAGCTGCGCTGGCCCTGTTTATAAAACTTCTACCTCTATACGTTACGGTTGCCCTTGGTTGGGTAGCGGGGCGCTATTTGGAGGTCAGCGGAAAGCACATTGCAGGCATGATGTTGTACATCGTGACGCCTTCTGTGGTGTTCTCGGGTGTGATGGCAGCCCCCCTGTCGGCAGAGGTGATTTTGCTACCGTTTCTGGTGATGGGGTTTTGCACACTGATCGCGTTGCTGCATATGGTTTTCGCTCGCAAACTTCTGAACGATGGCAGTGAAGTGGTCATACCTTTGACCGTGGGAACAGGGAATACCGGTTACTTTGGTATCCCGGTTGCCCTGTTGCTGTTCGGGGAGCAAGGACTGGCGATTTATATCGTTTGCATGCTTGGTACGACCTTGTTTGAAAACTCCGTCGGGTTTTATCTGGCCGCACGGGGGAGATACAGCGTTCGGGATGCGTTGGTTCGGGTGGCAAAACTGCCCTCGGTCTATGCCTTCCTGCTGGCAGTATCACTGAACCTTTCGGGGGTGGGGATTCCTGATCCTTTCATGCCGCTGTTTGATAACTTGCGAGGCGCATACAGCATCTTGGGCATGATGATTATCGGAATGAGTATTCTGAGCTTCAGAGGGCTGGCCGGAAACCCGGTGTTTACCGGGCTGGCGTTTTTCGGAAAGTTTGTGTCTTGGCCGGTGCTGGCCTTGGCGTTCTGGTGGCTGGATGCCAGTGTGCTGGGCATCTACGACCAAGCCGTACATCAGGCGATTTTTCTGATTTCCATCACTCCGATAGCCGCCAATACGGTGGTCATCGCCACGCTGCTGGATGCATCCCCCCAGCAGGCGGCTGGTACCACACTGCTCAGTACGTTGTTTGCGCTTGGCTTTATTCCAGTGATGGTGTCATGGGTGTTTTAATGGCTGTGTGAGGGCGATGTTGCCGCCTCGTGTGCCAGATTCTCCGCGCGGGCCTCGGTAATATCCTTTTTAGCATGGCGCACCACACTAAACCCTGCGGTGATGGCTAATGTGCCCATAATCGCGGCCACGACCAAGTCCGGCCATGCGGTGCCGGTGCCGAACACGCCCAGTGCGGCGCCCATAACGGCGATGTTACTGATGGCATCGTTGCGGCTGCAGAGCCATACCGAGCGCATATCAGAATCGCCTTCCCGAAATTTGAACAATACAACTGCCACGCAAACGTTGGCCAGCAGTGCGAGAAAACCGATACTGCCCATGGTG
Organism: Marinobacter sp. JH2; assembly: GCF_004353225.1. NCBI lineage: Bacteria > Pseudomonadati > Pseudomonadota > Gammaproteobacteria > Pseudomonadales > Marinobacteraceae > Marinobacter > Marinobacter sp. JH2. Next base: position 55,109 of record NZ_CP037934.1, read on the forward strand.
AAAGGTTCGGGTGTAGTGCCAGCCTCCAGTACCCACAGCGCCCGGGCCCAGACAGCTAAGCCAAACACGGCCATGGTGATGCCTTTGACCATGGCCGCACGGCCACGCCATAGCATGCCCATGGAAAGAACCGTAAGTGACAGAATGTAGTTGGCACTATCGCCAAAGAAGTCGATAGCGTCGGCCATGAGTGAAACCGAACCGGACGAAAGACTGGCAACGCCTTCCACCAGAAACATGGCAAGGTTCACCCATAGAGCAAACCACAAAGCGCGACGGAAGCCGGGGGCGGGTGTTTTTGGTGTAGGGGCAGAACAGGAACAAGCCATAGTGACCTCCAATGAATCCATGCCGCTATTAAAAACCCTGTAGTTGCTACAGGGTCAAGCCCTTTGAACACCTACCTATTTATTCGCCGCTTCCGGCACCATGGGTGCCAGGAACATGATTGTGCGGCTCGACTGCAGAGAGTTTCCCAAGTTCGGTGTTGAGCCCGTCAAGAATGCCGCAATCGCTGATGGCACCGGGGGAGCCGCAGGCGCGTTGAAGGCTCACCAAGGTTTGTTCGAGGCTGGCTAACTCCTGCAAACGGGCTCGAACATGAGAGAGGTGGCTCGCGAGCAGCGCATCGACTTCCGAACAGTCGGCGGTGGGTTTTTCTTCCAGCCGAAGCAATTCGCGAATTTCGTCTTGCGCCATATCCAAATTGCGACACCGCCGGATAAACAACAGGCGGTCCAAGTGTGCTTTGACGTAGCTTCGGTACCCGTTTTCCCCGCGCTCCGGGGCTGGCATCAGGCCGATCTTTTCGTAGTAGCGAATGGTTTCGACGGGCACGTTGGCCTGTTGGGAGAGTGCGCCGATTTTCATGTTATACCTCGTTCAGCATAAGGACTTTACTGTTACTCACTTTATGCGTCAGGTAAACCATTGTTAAAGTTCTTCGATGTGTTCGAGAATCCACTCAGCGCGCTTTATCAGCGCCTCGCGCCGCTCCGGTTTCTGTTTGTCCCAGTTCCGATACATCATGCCCATGCGATGATTGTTGGCGAAATCGTCTCGGTGTCGGTCGATGAAATGCCAGTAAAGGCTGTTAAACGGGCAGGCATCTTCGCTTGTGGCATCCTGAACGCGGTAATGGCAGTTCTGGCAGTGGTCGGACATCCGTTGGATGTATTTGCCGCTGGCTGCGTAGGGCTTGGAGCCTAAGTATCCGCCATCCGCGTGCATCACCATGCCGAGTACATTGGGCAGCTCAACCCAGTCGTAGGCATCGGCGTACACGGCCAGATACCAATCACAGATTTCTTCGGGTTTGATCCCGGCCAGAAGCGCGAAGTTGCCGGTCACCATTAAACGCTGAATGTGGTGGGCATAGGCATTCCGGTAGGTGGCATCGATCGCTTTGTGCATGCACCGCATTTTGGTGTCGCCGGTCCAGTAAAACCACGGCAACGAGCGCGTATTGCCCAAACGGTTTTCACGGGCGTAATCGGGCATTAATCGCCAGTAAATTCCGCGGACAAACTCACGCCAGCCAAGAATCTGACGCACAAATCCTTCAACAGCATTGAGCGGTGCTTGGCCCGAGTGCCAGGCGCGGACTGCGGCTTCGCAGACATCCATTGGGGCTAGCAAGCCGATATTAATATAAGGCGATAAGATGGCGTGAAACAGCCATTCTTCATGGTCAGATATCGCGTCCTGATAGTCTCCGAAGCAGGGCAGGGCGAAGTCGATAAAGTATTCCAGTGCCTGCAGGGCTTGGTCAGCGGTGACGGCAAAGTGAAAATCGTCGGTTGTGCCAAAGTGTTCCGAAAACTGCTCGTCCACTTGTTTGATGACTTCTCGTGTGATGTCGTCTGGCTCGGCTCGAAACGGTCTGGGAGCAGGGGGCTTGCCCGTCCACTTTTTGCGGTTGTCAGCATCGTAATTCCAATGCCCGCCTTCCGGTTGCCCGTCCGGAGTCATCAATAGGCCGGTTTTCTTGCGCATCTCCCGGTAAAAGAATTCCATGCGTAATTGCTTCTTGCCATCTGCCCATTCGGCAAATTCTTTGTGACTGCAGATAAACCGAGTGTCCGGACGAATTTCGACGGGAATACCCAGGCTTTTGTGCCACTGACTGATTTGGGTGTGCAAACGCCATTCACCGCACTCGGTGGTGACAAGGCGTTCCGGTTGGTGCTGTTGCACCACAGTGGTTATGTACTGCTCCAGAGATAGCGCAGGGGTATCCAGAGTGTAGCGCTGGTATTGAACTCGCCAGCCGTGCTGCTCCAATTCTTGGGCGAAGTGCCTCATGGCACTGAAAACGAGCACCAGCTTTTTCTTGTGATGATTGGTATAGCTGGCTTCATCATGAACCTCGGCCATCACGATCAGATCGTTGTCCTTATCAGCTTCTTCAAGGGCAGACAGGGTTGTGCTGAGCTGATCACCAAGAATCAAAATGAGGTTGGCCATAGCGTTCTCCGGTAAAGTTTATCCTTAAGGGGTAGATGAACTACGCCATGAGCACAAGTTTGGTTTAAAGCGCCGAGTGATAGGCTTTACTGATCCGTATCAATAGATACAACGGGCCGCTGAGGCATAATTCTTGTCTTTCGGTTTACCGCTTTACCTGACGTTAGAGTTACCACTATGGCTTCATCGATGTCTGCAGACAGCAACCTGCCCGCCTTTATTTGGGACGAGGCGCTGATTCGTCGCTACGATCTCAGTGGCCCACGATACACCTCCTATCCAACGGCGGTGGAATTTACTCAGGAATACTCTATCGAAGACATGGTGAAGGCTGCCGGTCGGAGTAAAGCCGCGGGTGGGCCGATTTCGCTTTATACCCACCTGCCGTTTTGTGCACACCTTTGTTACTACTGTGCCTGTAATAAGGTGATCACCAAAAAGCGCGACAAAGCGATGCCTTATGTCGAGCGTGTTCTGAAAGAGGCGGCTATCCAATCGAAGTTGTTTGGTGCAGATCGGCCCGTGCAACAGCTGCATTGGGGCGGTGGCACACCCACCTTCTTGCCGAAAGATGTGATGCAGCATCTTATGGAGGGCTATGGTGAACTGTTCAATCTGCAGTCTGGAGACGATCGGGACTACAGCGTTGAAATTGACCCTCGTGAAGTAGACGAAGATACCCTGCCCACCCTTTGGAAGCTGGGGTTCAATCGTATTAGCCTGGGCGTGCAAGACGTTAACCCGGAAGTGCAAAAAGCGGTTAACCGCATACAGCCCCGGGAAATGACAGAGGGTGTATTGAACGAGGCGCGCCGCCTTGGTTTTCGTTCAATCAACCTGGATCTGATCTATGGATTGCCACACCAGACTCCGGAGAGTTTCGCGGAAACTCTGGAAACGGTAATCGTAATGTCGCCAGATAGGTTGTCAGTATTCAGCTACGCACACCTGCCAGATCGTTTCTATCCGCAAACCCGAATACTGGCCGATACCTTGCCAACCCCGCAGCAGAAGTTGACGATCCTTCATAACACCATCAATCGGTTGCTCGAAGCAGGTTACGAATATATTGGCATGGACCACTTCGCCAAACCTGATGACAGTTTGGCCGTTGCCCAACGTGAGGGGCGCCTGCATCGGAACTTCCAAGGTTATACCACTCACGCGGACTGTGATTTGGTGTCGTTGGGCGTGTCGGCCATTGGCCAAACTGATGATGCGTACTTCCAGAACAATCACGATTTGCCGTCTTGGGAAGCATCGATTGATGCCGGGCAACTGGCCATTGTACGCGGCGTGGGGCTGAGTCGGGATGACCGCATTCGTCGATGGGTTATTGGCCAATTGATTTGCCAGTTCCGCCTGGATCGCAAGCAATTTTCCGACCAATGGAATGAAGACTTCGACCGCTACTTTGCCGATGAAATAGTGCGCCTGAAACCCATGATTCAAGACGAACTGATCGCCGATGCCGGTTCAGTGTTGCAGGTACAACCAGCAGGAAGATTGTTAATTCGTGCCATTTGTCAGATTTTCGATCTGTATCGGAAAGAGGGCGCCAGCCAGCGATTTTCCCGGATCATCTGAAAACAACAAACCTGATGTTAATCAATAAACAGGGCTGCCTTCGGGTAGCCCTGTTTGCGTTGGGTCATCGGTCAGTCCTGGAAAGAATGTGAGTTAGTGTTTGTGTCGCACACTAATGTTCTGCCCTCTATAGACTAGACAGTGTGCCGTAAAATGCGTATGGTTTTTCGGCCTCACGTCTGGGCATCTATGTGATTAACCCGAAAATCAATGCATAGAAGGCATCTATTCCGAGAGCCAGAGAGGCCTCTGGTTCCTGAAATGGTCGTCAATTTGTTTTGCTTCTGGTTAAAAGGATCGAAAATACCATGACATCTAAAGAATTTTCAGAGCTTTTGCCTCGCCTCAGTATTCCTTAGCTACTTATAGCTACGGGGCATCTTAGCCCCCCGTCCTGTTGCTCCAAGCAACATCCCCGCTTGAGCGGAAACGACAGCTCCCTGCTCGATCCTTGGTGACCGAAGATGATCATTCGGGCAGACAGCGGTTTTTTGTTTCTTCGAAAAGAGGTTGAGTCTTGAACGAGAACGGATTTACCCAGTTTTCTACAGTAACCGTGCTGTTACTGCTTGCTGCCTTCTACGGTGGTACCTATTTGCTGACTTTGCTCATCCGCAAAGACAAGGAAGATACTTCTGGCTTTATGGTGGCAGGCCACCAGGTTGGTTTCGGAATGGGGGCGGCCAGTATGACCGCCACCTGGATATGGGCTGCATCGTTCTACGCGGCGGCTACGTCGGGTTACACCTACGGCGTGTCGGGGCCGATTCACTACGGTTTCTGGGGCGCGTTGATGATTCTGTTCATCTATCCGTTTGGTCGCCGCTTCCGCGAGCTAGCGCCTAACGGGCACACGCTGGGTGAGCTTATCCATGCGCGTCACGGCTCGTCCAGTCAGCTGATTTTGGCCGGCTCCAACGTGTTGGGCAGCGTTATCAGCTTGATGGTGAATTTCACTGCGGCGGGTGCCCTGGTTTCTGTATTGTCACCCCTATCGTTTGAAACCGGTGTCCTCGTGGCTGGTGTGGGCGTCCTGTCTTACACCTTGACCTCTGGCTTCCGTGCCTCCGTGTTTACCGATTTCGCCCAGTTGGTGGCACTGATGGCGATCGCCGTGGTGATCATCCCGGCTGTGCTGTTTTCTGCCGGCGGCCCGAGTGTGATGGTTGAAGGCCTTAGCCGCATGACAGATGAGCAGGCCAGTCTATTCTCGGTGGATGCGATCATGAATCAGGGCGCTCCGTTCTTCGTTGCGGTGCTGGCTTACGCCATCGGTAATCAGACCATTTCACAGCGCTTGTTTGCAGTTCGTGAAAAGAACATTAAGTCCACCTTCGTTACGGCCACACTCGGATACGGTGCGATCGTGATCGGATTGGGCATGATCGGCTTGATGGCACTGTCTGTCGGAGTCGAGCCGATTAACGGCGAAATGAACAACCTGATTCCGCAGATGGTTTCTACTTATTTGTCGCCGTTCTTCGTAGCGCTGTTCTTCGTGTTGGTGATCGGTTCTCTATCGTCAACCGCAGACTCTGATCTATCGGCGTTGTCCACCATCATGATGGCCGACGTGTACGGTAAAAATATCGCTAAGAATGATCCGAATCCGAAGATCATGATGATGGTTGGCCGAATCACCATGATTGTGGCCACGGTTGCCGGCCTTATTTTCGCCAGCTTCTCGTTGGATATCTTGGTGATGCTGGTGTTTGTCGGTGCCTTGTGGGGCGCGATTGTGTTCCCTGTCATCGTTAGCTGTTTTTGGGACAGGGTTACCAACGCCGCCTTTACTTGGTCGGTTGTGGTGGCAATGGCCTTCTTCTGCATCGCTCGTTTCGAGTTGGTAGAGATGGCAGGGCTAACCGTACTGCTGTTTGAAATCCTGGCCTCAGCAGGTGGTGCTGTGGTGATCGGCATGATGGTATTCGGTTTCTTTGGCCGCGCGGCCGGACTGATTGCTGGTGCGATTACCTTGGTGCTGATGCTGATTTTTGCGACCGGATTCCTGCGTGACTACATGGTTCTGGTGGCATCACTGACGGCATACGGTGCCAGCGCTCTGGTTTGCACAGCAATGACACTGCTTAGCAAAGAAGAGCGTTTTGACTTTGATTTGATCAAAAAACGGGTCGGCTGCTACGACGACGTAGAAGTTGACGAGACTGTTGATATGATACCGGAGGGTGCAAAATGACAAACGAATTGGTTTATGGCGCGTATATTCTGGTGTGGCCCGCTCTTACATTGGGCGTACTGGTGGTTATCTGTGGCGCAGTAGCGCGGGATGCCCGTAATTGCCGAAAATCGGATGAAGATTTGATCTGATTAATACTAGGCAGTCTTTTTTAACACAGCAGCCCTTCGGGGCTGCTCTTTGTTTTTACGCTCACTATTTATCAAGCCAGCTTTGGGCATTGCGCCAGCCTGCAAGCCATTCGCGAACTTGCTCAGCAGGCATTGGTCGGCCAATACCGAATCCTTGTCCGGAAATGCACCCGAGCGCGATAAGTTCTTTCGCCTGTTCCTCGGTTTCCACCCCTTCCGCAATGACCTTAAAACCAAACGCATCTGCTAGCCCGATAATGCCTTTTACGATTGCTTTGCTGCCCGCTTCGTTCTGCATGTCGCGCACAAAGCATTGATCAATTTTCAGGGTTTCAGCCGGAAGCTGTTTTAAATAATTCAACGACGCATAGCCTGTACCGAAATCATCCAGTGATGCGCGAATACCCAGAGCCCGACACTGCTCAAGTACATTGCTCGCAAGCTGTATGTCGTTGATTGCTGTACTTTCCAGAATCTCGAGCTCCAGATCAGAAGGGTTGAAGCCCGGATGGCGTTGAATCTGCTCTTCGAGTTCCGGTACGAAATTGGGGTCCATCAACTGTAAAGAGTTAATGTTGATGCTAACGGAGGTGTAAATGCCCTCAGCCTTCCAGCGTTCGATCTGAGCAATGGCCGTTTGAATGACCCAATTGCCCACGGTCATAGATATCGGATGTTGTTCAATGTGAGGGAGAAATTCTCCGGGCAGCACCATCCCCCGGTTGGGGGCTTGCCACCGAAGCAGAGCCTCGAAACCGAGCACGTCACCCGTTTGCATATTGACCTTGGGTTGAAAATGCAAAATGAGTTCATCGTATTCCAGCGCGTTCTCTACCTGTTTTAACAGCTGTGATAACGCGCTTTCGCTGCGGTCTTTTTCAGAATCAAACCAGATTAAACGGCCGCGTCCGTTTCGTTTTGCGTCATGTAGAGCTTGGGTGGCGTGACGGATGAGGGTGTCTCCGTCAGAGCTGTCTTCCGGGAAGTAGGTGGCGCCGATGCTGGTCGCCACCGAAACGGACAGCCCGTCGAGGTTGATGGGGTTAGCAAGATCTTTCTGGACACGCTCAAGTATCTGACTGACCAGCGTTAAGTTGCTAACGGATTCCAAAACGAGGAGGAATTCATCGCCGCCGGTACGTGCGAGCGAATCGACTTCACGTAAATTGGCAAACAAGCGTTGGCCGACGATTTCGAGCAGCCGATCGCCCACATCGTGGCCATGACGTTCGTTGATCTGCCTGAAATGATCAATGTCTAGGGCCGCGACAACCACTCCTTTTCCTCTGTGATCCGATAGATTGAGTGCGTGCCTCAGCCGGTCCCGGATCAGAGCCTCGTTGGGTAACTTTGTCAGGGGGTCGTGATAGGCGTTGAACTTCAGCTGCGCCTCGTGTTGCCTGGCTCGTTCAGTGATGTCTGAAGACACCGACACAAAATAGTTATTGACGCCTTTTCGGTTCTTGACTGCACTGATGGTGGTCCACTCTGCGTAAAACTCGCCGTTTTTCCGGCGATTCCAAATTTCGCCTTGCCAGCTGCCGGTGTGCGTGAGTTGTTGCCACAGTCGCTTATAAAAGGCTTTGTCTTGCCGGCCGGACTGGAGCATCCGGGAGTTTTGGCCTAGAACCTCGCGTCGCGTGTAACCGGTAATGTCGGTGAAGGCTTTGTTTACTTCAATGATATTGGCGTTACGGTCGGTGATCGTCACTCGGTCGTGGCTATGGTCGAAGACCGCTTCGGCGAGTTGCAGTTGGGTTTTGATGTGTCGTAACACCAGATACGCGAAGCCTAAACTGCCGAATAGGATTAACGGCGAGAAGATAATGTAGCGCCATAAGTGCTGCTGAGCGTTGGCGCGCATCAAGGATGTTTCCTGGAGTATGTCCTGTGCAAGCACGGATTCGGTCTTACTGAGTTTGGCGATACGCTCGTTTTGGTGACCGACCCAATCCTGCAGCGACATACCTTTTAATAATATGGCTTTGTCGGGTGCTTTAATCAGTTGATCACGGAATTGAACACTTTTCGGAACAATGGGAAGTGCTTGGAGGCCCATACGTGAATCGGTTTGAGTATCCAGCATGATGCGGGCGCTGAACTGGCGTCCCGCGTTATATATGAGCTCTTGGTGTTGGCTTTCGGTGAGCGTTTGACGGATAAGCGCTCCGGAGATAAGTACACGCTCCCGCCCGACAAGCTCTTTTAATCGGCTGGTTAGGAAGTAAGCCCGTAGTTTTCGGCCAACGTGGTTTAAGCTGGTTTGCTCTGAAAGGTGACTGATCAGTTCGTTGAGCGCGTCAATGTGATGAGTTAGGTAATTGCGAGCCTCGCTACTGGAAATACTCATTGAATCGATGCGTTGCCTGAACGTTGGCAAGCGTGCCAGTGCTCTCGTCCGGCGTTTGAGGCTCTCTTCAAAATTCGATGTAGCTATGGTGCGGCTAGGCTCCGTCAGAGCTGATTTCAGTGTCACCAGTCTTTGATCGGTAATCGTGCGTGCTTCTAAAAGTTTCTCGGGGTGAAGTCGTCCCTGACTTGCAACATAAATGCTGCTTGATGCCCGTTCGTTTTGCAGTGCGCTCACCAAAAAGCCGGCATCAACCGCGTGCTGGGTATCTTTCTCAAGCGCGGAAAGCTGCTGGGCGCTTTGAAACAGCTGTAGGCCATTGGCTAGAGACATCCACACCACAGCGATAAACAACGGTGTAAACGTCAGAAAAGCACGAGTCGCCAGAGAAAGTTTGTCGAACCGCCGGATCGCTTTTTCAATGCAATGTCTGAAGAACATGTATCCGGATATCCTGAGCCCAGCGTGGATTTCACGCCGGTTGTTTGAAATAACCATTTATAAAATATGGTTAATGGTACGGGTCTTGTCGATTCGGGTCACCGGTTTATTGCGTATCTTTGGTAGCAACAGGCCTCTTATAAGTACCTTTCCTTATGCATTGAGGCTCGCTGATATCGGTCAAGGTGATCGTGCGGGTGCAACGGTACTGTGCTGAAACGTTTTTCAGTGGAGAATGCCATGGAACTTGTCTGCCCCGCCGGAAGTCTGCCCGCTCTGAAAACCGCAGTGGATCATGGTGCAGATGCGGTATATCTCGGGTTTCGAGACAGCACCAATGCCCGACAATTCGCAGGTCTCAACTTTAACGACAAGCGTGCTGGTGAGGGAATCGAATACGCACACTCGAAAGGAAGCAGGGTTTTCTGTGCGATCAACACGTACCCCCAGCCTGATGGGTGGGAACAATGGAAAACGGCTGTGGATCGTGCTGCCAGTTTGGGGGTGGATGCCATAATCCTTGCGGATATGGGCCTGCTGGATTACGCCGCGAATAAGTACCCGCACATACCACGGCATCTTTCGGTTCAGGGCTCCGCCACCAGTTACGAAGCCTTGTCGTTCTATAAAGATAATTTCGATATCCGTCGGGCGGTTTTGCCCCGTGTTCTCTCTCTGGATCAGGTTCGGGGAGTGGCCAAGCATAGCCCCGTGGAATTGGAAGTTTTTGCCTTTGGCAGTCTGTGCATCATGGCCGAAGGTCGTTGTTATCTGTCGTCCTATCTGACCGACGAATCTCCGAATACACGCGGTGCTTGTTCGCCTGCAAAGGCGGTACGTTGGCAAGAAACCCCTGATGGGCTGGAATCACGGCTGAACGACGTTTTGATTGACCGCTACGGGCCGGGCGAATCTGCAGGATATCCCACGTTATGTAAGGGCCGGTTCGACGTTGAAGGCAGTGTCTATCACGCCATCGAAGAGCCCGTCAGCCTCAATACCATGGATTTACTGCCTGACTTGAAGTCATTGGGTATCAGTGCGGTCAAAATCGAAGGGCGGCAACGCAGCCCGGCTTATATTGCTGATGTTGCCCGTACCTGGCGCCAGGCTTTGGATGGACTGGATGCCCATCCCGGGATGTTTGCGGTTGAGCCCGCATGGCGCAATACCTTATCTGGCCTTTCCGAGGGCGGCTTGACCACCATTGGTGCTTACCATCGAAAATGGAAATGAGGGGGCTGTGATTATGATGAAATTGTCTCTGGGCCCGATACTTTGGTTCTGGTCCAAACAAAGTGTTTTCGATTTTTATGCTAAGGCCGCGGAATGGCCGGTTGATACCCTTTATTTAGGGGAAGTGGTGTGCTCCCGGCGGCGGGAACTGAAGCCTGATGACTGGATTGATCTTGCCAGGGATTTGAAAGCCTGCGGCAAAAACGTAGTGCTATCAACCCTAACGTTGATCGAGTCTGAAGCCGACCTGAGGCGGCTACGCCGGTTTTGCGAGCAGGGCGACTTTATGGTGGAAGCCAACGACCAGAGTGCTCTGCAGGTAGCGGCTCGTAATCGCATTCCGTTTGTCACCGGGCCGTCCATGAATATCTATAACGTGGCCACTTTGAAAATTCTGGCAAATCAAGGGCTGCAAGGGTGGAATCTGCCGGTTGAATTAGGCCGGGACACGCTCGGCCAGCTGATTCGTGAACTGGAACAGGAAGGATTGGAGTTACCGGCGGAAGTCTTCTCGTGGGGTTTCCTGCCGTTAGCTTGGTCATCCCGATGCTTCACGGCGCGGCATTACAACTTGCCGAAAGACAACTGCGAATTTCGGTGCCTGGAGCACCCGGATGGCATGGAGCTGCGTTCCCGCGAGAATCAAGAGCTGTTTCGTTTGAACGGCATTTCCACGTTGTCCGGATCACGCTACGACCTGATGAGGGAGCTGCCCGAGATGGAGCGGATGGGGGTTTCAACCGTTCGCTTGAGCCCGGAGCATCAAGGTATGGATGATGTGGTGAAGCGTTTCGATCAGGTTCGGAGAGGCGAAACGCCAGACACAAATCCGTTGCAGCTGGTGGAGGCGCCACCTTGCGATGGCTATTGGTATGGTCGCCCTGGCATGGATCAGGTCAGAAACTAACGACGTCGTCGGGTTCTAGGGGCTGGGCGTTATTGCCAGACCCCGATCAAGGCTCCCGAGCCCAGCACAAAAGACCCACCGACTTCGGCAACAATCAATGCGATCATGAAACCATGAACCAGCCACCCCGGCAGGTTTGATCGGCCCAGTTTGTGGGGTTTGCGCAGTTGGTTGCTGGTGTCTCTCAGAACACCGTGGATGATGTAAGTGCCAATGGCCAACGCAAAAAATCCCAAGGCACCAAGCGCTGCCAGCGTATTCACCCAATCTGTATACACGCTGTAACTGGCGAACCATCCCAGAACCAGGGCGGCAAAGCTGTACATCAGTGAGCTACGGTGCGCGATATCCACGTATCTTGGCGCGGCGGCTTTCGGACTGGTGGCCATGCACGAGTATTTCCAGATGCCGGTCAATAACCCTGTCATAAAGAAGATAAACGCGGCGGTGAGACAAAGCTTTTCGGCTAGACTCATTGAATTCAGTCCTTGCATGGAGGCCATGAGGGTGTCGTGGCGAGGTAGGTTGTTGTGAGTTTTTTAATCTTGGGAATCTATCAGAACGGGTAGGCTGATAATAGTCAGCTTGGGCCAGTCTTGACGCTGGGCAAGAGGCGGATTTTGAAACGGCCAGACGACCGGAGTAGTCTCTGGTGCGTGTTTTCAGTTTGGAGCCTGTTATGGATATTCGCCTGAAACGAGCTTATGAAGCCGCAGCCCGCTCAGACGGCCCACGCATACTGGTTGACCGTATTTGGCCGCGAGGCGTCTCGAAAGAGGATGCGGATATTGCCCATTGGATAAAAGGGCTATCACCGTCCACCGAATTACGAAAATGGTTCGATCACGATCCCGATAAATGGGACGAATTTCAAAAGCGATATCTCAACGAGTTGAAGTCAGATCAGGTCTCTGATGATCTTGGGGCCTTTAAAAACCTGCTGGCAGAGCAAAAGCGCATAACCCTGGTGTTTGCCGCAAAAGATACCGAGCACAATAATGCGGTTGCCCTGAAAACGTTTGTGGAAGAAGATAAGCTTTGAACGCTATCTCTACTAAAAACAACGGGCTGTAATCCCAATGACAAGAGTGCCAGCCATGCTTGCTCCCGCATCTGTTTCTGACTATCGCTTGTTGGCTAAGCGAAAGCTACCGCGCATGCTGTTTGATTATCTTGACGGCGGAGCCTTCTCTGAACAGACCTTGGCGGACAACCGCCAGGCCTTTGGCCAGTGGTGTTTTCGCCAGAGGGTAATGACTGATGTTTCTCAGGTTGATACCGCTACGGAGCTGCTGGGTGCAGCAGCCAGCCTGCCGTTGGTAATGGCTCCGATGGGGTTGTCGGGCATGTTGGCCAAGCGCGGTGAGGCGCAGGCGGCCAAGGCAGGTGCGAGTGCAGGCATTCCCTTTTGTTTAAGCACCGTGGGTATTTGTTCGGTCGAAGAGGTGGCCCGGGAAGCTCCGAGTGCCAATCGGTGGTTTCAGCTCTATGTACTGAAAGACCGCGGCTTCTCAGCAGATTTGTTGGCGCGTGCCTGGCAATCCGGTTTCAAAACATTGGTGTTTACGGTAGACCTTGCGCGCCTTGGGCTGCGTTATCGCGATGTTCGGAACGGTATGAATGGCAATCTGTCGGTGCCTGCAAAACTCCGCAAGGCGTTGGATCTGGTGAGTCATCCTCGTTGGTTAGCCGATGTCGCCATCGGCGGAAAGCCGCTGACCTTTGGCAATCTGGCCAGTGTGGTGCCATCCGGGCGCAAACCGGAAGATTTCAAAGCGTGGGTTGAAAGCCAGTTTGATCCTTCGGTGACCTGGCGCGATCTGGATTGGATACGCGAAAACTGGCCCGGTAAGTTGGTTATAAAAGGCATTATGGAAGGTAACGATGCGCGCTCAGCCATCGACGTGGGCGCGGACGCCATTGTGGTTTCTAATCACGGAGGGCGCCAATTGGAAGGCGCTTCGGCCAGTTTGAATGTGTTACCGGCGATTGCCGAAACGGTCGATGGGAAATGCCAGATTTTGGTCGATGGTGGCGTTCAGACGGGGCAGGATTTGGTGCGAGCTTTGTGTCTGGGAGCGGATGGGTGTTTGATGGGGCGGCCGTGGGGATATGCGCTGGCGGCCGGCGGGCAACGCGCCGTCGAAAACCTGCTGCACAACATCCGGCTGGAAACCGAGCTTACCCTGTCACTGATGGGCAAAACGTCGATCAGTCAGCTCAGTCGTTCAGACATGCTGTCGCAGGCCGAAGTGCAATCAATGAGTGGCGTTTAGCTTTTTCGCAACAGAAGCTTCCGGAGCTGCAGGTTCCACTCCAAACTGTCGAGCAGGTTTTTCAGCGCCAGGCCCAGCTCGGTGTCACCCTCAATCACCAAGCGACGTTGGAAGAAAAGCTGGTCTGGGTCCTGTTTGCGTTCGGCCAAGGTTCTAAACGCTGAAAGAGAACCGCGAATAGTGGCTTCACCAGCACCATTAATGACACGCAGACGACCTGCCCAGAAACCAAGGGTGATGCCCGGCTGCCCCCCATTTACCTCAAGGCGAATTCTTCGGCCTTCAAAATCATCAAATTCCCCCTCTTTTATTGCATCAGCAAACAGCCGGTTGAGAGGAGCTTCAGCGAGCAGTTGCTTCATCGGTACAGGGATGGCGTTATCGACTACCCCGAGCAGGGGGCTGGGAGATGGCAGGTATTCCTGTAGCAACGCCATGAAGTCACGTGCGGTGAGGGGAGGTAAGCTTGAGGGGCTGGGGAACCGGGGCAGGCTCAGGCGCATGTCGAACTCCATCGGTAGATTTGACCGATGCAGGATATCCGAATGCGTACCTAAGCGATTTGATATAGCTCAGCCCCGGTGTAAACCTTCTTCAACGGCCCACACCGCAACTTCTACGCGAGAGCGCAGGTTCAGTTTCTTCAGCAGGTGTTTAACGTGAACTTTTACGGTGCCGTCGCTGATGTCCAACTTGCGACCAATCATTTTGTTGGACAGGCCTTCAGCGATCAGTTTGAGGATGTCTTTTTCGCGAGGTGTCAGGCTGTCGTAGTCCGGGCGAGATGACTTCTGGGGCTTGTTGGAGCGCAAAGCTTCTGCGAGCAGGGTAGTCAGACGGTCACTGATCACCAGTTTTCCAACCGCAGCTTGGTGCAGTTGGGCGATCATATCTTCGGGCTCCATGTCTTTCAGCAAGTAGCCGTCGGCACCGGCGCGTAAAGCGGCCACCACGTCGTCTTCCTGATCAGAAACCGTAAACATGATGATGCGGGAGCTGATGTTGTGTTCCCGCAGCTTTCTCAGGGCTTCAATGCCATCCATTTCCGGCATGTTCAGATCCATAAGAATCAGGTCCGGCTCTATTTTCAGGGCCAGCTCAATGCCTTCAGCACCACTGTTGGCTTCACCGGCCACGGTCATTTCCGGTTCCAGCTCGATTAACTGTTTAATGCCCCGGCGCAACAGCGGGTGATCATCAATCAAAAGAATGCTTGCAGGTGTCTCAGCCATGTTGGGTCTCGTTGAAAATCTATCTGGGTTCAGGCGTAGCTTGTTAGGCTCGGGATGAGGCTACGACTTTTCGGAATAAATGTTAAGGAAACTTCTACGCCACCGGTAGCGAGGTTCTCTACCTTCAGTTCGCCGCCGAGGGTTCGGGCCCGGTCGGTCATGATAATAAGGCCATAGTGATTAATCGGCTGACTGCCGTCGGGCAGCCCCTTGCCGTTGTCTCGAATCAAGGCTTTGACTTCTGGGGATTCGAACGTTACGTGAACTGAAATGTCTGTAGCGTTTGCGTGTTTGACTGCATTCGCCAAGGCTTCGCGGACAATCTGTAGGGTATGGATTTCTTCGTTTGGAGAAAGCGTTTGTGGTGGGAGTGTGTATTCAAACTCCACGCGCTTGGCCAATCGCTCGGAAAATTCGTCGATGGTTTTGTTTAGAGCGCTGGCCAGATCTGGCGTGTCCAGTTGTAACCGGAAAGTGGCTAGTAATTCGCGCAATTGACGGTAGGCGCTGTTCAGGCCGGTACTGAACTCGTGCAAGATATCGTCATGGGCGGCTTGGTGCTCGCCGGTAATGTTAAGCCTGCGGAGCCGGGTGACCTGCATTTTCAGATAGGACAGAGACTGGGCCAAAGAATCGTGCAGCTCTCTGGCAATTATAGTGCGCTCTTCAACCAGGGTTTGTTGCTGTTCTTCGGTGATTTGTTTTTCCAAGAAAATGGCGGTGGCCAACTGGTCCGTCAATGTTTCCAGTAATCGACGTGACGTAGCTGGTAAATCCGTGTCGGCGGGGTACCACACTTCCAAGGTACCAAGAATTTGCCCGGGTATGCGAATGGGTAGCAGCAGTCTCCGTCCGTCGTTTTCCTGGGCGGGCAGTTCGTCAAAAGCTTCTGGTGTGACCAGGCAAGCATTGCAGTGGTGGTCGCGGCAATAGAACGGGCGCTTCTGACTGGCAGTTGTCACCGCTTCCACGGGTTTGTCGGTTTCTTTGTCATGGAGGTACAGCTTGATCGGGCCGATGCGCAAGATTTTTTCGAGCTCTTGCAGCATCGGAATAGCGCCGCTGCACAGATCGTGGTTGGCAAACAAATTGCGACTTGTTGCGTGCATCACCTGAAGCGCCGTATGGCTGACTTCCAGCTCTTCGGTCTTTTCCCGAGCTCGGTCTTCCAGCTCCTGATAGGTCAGCGCGAGTTCGCTGGTCATTTGGTCAAAGGCGTGGCCAAGTTGCGCCAGCTCATCTGAGCCCTTCAGATTGGCTCGCTGGGTAAAATCTTGTTCGCCAACGGCGCTGGCAATACTGACCAGCTTGCTAAGCGGGCGTAATATCCGGTTTTTGAGATCGAGAAACAACGCGACCACGATGAGTACTGAAAATATCAGGCTGATGATCTGTATCAGATGCAAAAGGTCTATTCGAGCCTCGGTTCGCTCCTCAAGCATAAACACCAGTTTATTGACTTCTTCGGTAAAGCGGTCCACTTCGGCAATCATCTGCGCGGTTATCTGTGTGCCTTGTGGATGAGCTTCCATCATTGGCCGCAGGCTGGTTTTCCAAAGATTGATAATAAGGCGATGTTGTCGTGTTAGAGGGTGCTCGCTGCCGTCGGGTATTAATGAAGTGATGGCCGTAGTTGAGAGTTGGCTTTCATAGGCGCTAAAGGGGGCGAAATCTTGTGACGTTTCGGGCTGTGCCGGCAAAGCACTCTTCCGGGTCAGCAATTGATTGGCCCTCATACGCAGTGCACCAGCAGCGTTGATGGCCGTCGCGCTGCCTTCAATGCTTTTAGAGATGGTGAGCGTTGCGGTCATGCTGACGATAGAGGTCAATACAATCGCACTGACAGCCAGAATAATCCGGTTTACTAAGGGACTTTTTGCCATGGTTAGAAATTGGGGCCGTGTTGTCTTTTGAAATGCGCGAACGTCTTAGAGTATGACTCTAAAATTGGATACCCGATACCTCTTTGAGGATAGTCAATTACCTCGACAGGCTGTATCCCATCATAGCCTTTGACCCGAAAACTGCAAAAAGCTGAAACTAGCGAATGGCATAGAAAAGGGTCGCCACATGCTTGAACAACAAGAAAGGGATGAAGAAAAGTGCGCCTCGCTCGCCATCATTCTGCCATTGGCGGTGACCGGTTTTATCGTCGCAGCGGGGTGCTGGACCCTGTTTGCAGTGGTGGGTGTCCATTTAAGAGCGGAACTGGCTTTAAACAGCGTGCAATTCGGTATTTTATTGGCGGCACCTATGGCCTCGGGAGCCTTGTTGGCGATACCTGCAGGTTTGGCGGCCCAGCGTTACGGTGCCCGGGTTGTAATGCTTTGGTGCCTCACAGGTCTAGCGTTGTGCATGGTGTTGTTTCTGGTCGCCAGTAATTTTATCAGTTACTTGGTTGTCGCCAGCGGACTCGGCTTAGCTGGGGGCTTCTACAGTGCGGGCCTGCAGTTTGTGACCAGTCATTGCCAGACTAGGTATATGGGGTTTGTGCTGGGGCTTTTCGGGGCTGGAGTGACTGGCGCAGGGCTCAGCTATTATCTCGTTCCTTTGTTTCATTCTGCGTACACCTGGCAAGGCGTTCCGTTGGTTTATCTTGTTGTTTTGCTGTTGGTGACCACCTTGCTGGTGCTGGTCACCGATAACGAAATGGATAGCCAGGAATCTGTTCAAATCCCTCCGATGCAGCACTTGTTGCTGATAATTCGCCAAGGACAGGCGTTGTGGTTCTGCCTTTATTTTGGCGTGGTGGCCGGTAGTTTTTTCTCTTTAGCTCTGTGGTTGCCGGACTTTCTATCGGCGCAGTTTCGTTTGGATCTGGGAACCGGCGCCGGCTTGGCTCAGTGGTTCGTGATTCCGGGGGCGTTGGCTCAAATCGCCGGAGGCGGTTTGTCGGATGTTTTCGGCAGTGTGAAAGTCGTCACGCGATCGTTGACCCTTTGTTTATTGGCGCTTGCTGGTCTTGCCCTGCCTTCCGCCACCTTGTTTGTTTCGGGGGCCGATGGCGTGGTGGCAATGGAATTTGCGCTGCCGCTTGTGATGGAAAGCCTAATGGTGGTCACACTGGGCGTTGCTATGGGCTGTGCCATGGGAGGGCTTCAGAGAAAGGTAATCCTTGCAAATCGGGACCAGGCAGCCTTGTTCGCTGGGTTCCTTCTGGTAGCGGCCTGTTCAGTTGCTTTCATTTTACTGGTTGTTTTTGCCGCAATTTACCAGTGGTTGGGCACACCAGGAGCTGTATTTGTGATTCTCCTGTTGCTGTTAAGTGCCAGCTTGATTCTGCTCGTCAAAAAACTACATCGCTTTGCAAACTATTGAGTTAAGTCAAATGCCCGCAAGGATGCTCAGAACTACCCCCATAGAGGGAGCGATTTTCGGTCGGCATGCTCCTAACATCTAAAACAAGATTTTGAATGCATGAATGCGCCCAGAGGACGAGTCCATGGTGATGACGCAAGCCGCCGTAAGTCGAACAAAAAAGCCGGTATTGGTTGCTGTAAACAATTCCATAAATTCGGAACAGCGCATGCAAGCTTTGCGCGCCCATACGTTGTTCCGGTTGATGCAACCGGACGATGTGGATGCGTTGATTCAGCAGTCACGCCGTATCCGCTTGGGCCATCACCAGCTTTTATACCGTCAGGGTATGCCCGCCCACCACTTCTTTTTTGTGATCTCCGGCCGCCTTCGCTTATATCGACTGGATTCATCAGGGGTGGACCGCACTTTGGATAGCATTGCACCGGGAGACTGTTTTGCGGAAACCATGATTTACGCAGACCCGGCGGAATACGCTTGTTTTGCCGAAGCCCTGAAGTCCAGCGAAGTTTTGATGATTCCCGTCGCGGCCTACAAAGCACTGTTGGATGCAAAACCCATCTATGCCCAAGCAGCATTGCGTCACTTTGCTATGAGGGCTGTGACTCGTTTCCATGACTTGGAAATTATGACCGTACAGAGTGCCAAAGAGCGGTTGATTCGTTACCTCCTTGATCTGCTTCCGGAGGATGTTTCAACGGGCGGGGAGGTTGAATTGCCTTTGCCGAAGTGTTTGGTGGCATCTCGCCTTGCCATGCAGCCTGAAACCTTCTCGCGCATTTTAGCGGAGCTGAAAGCCAGTGGTCTGGTACGGGTAAACCGGAGTCGGCTGTTTATCGCTGACCCGCAACGGTTGATCGAAATTAGCCATTAACGTGATGAAATTTAAGTGATTTCAGTCGGCTAGCCCCTCTAGAGCTATTCAAATAGAGGTATTTGATCTATCTCATTTTTGATCCACCCTGTGCTGTATCCGTTGAGAATTTTGGGGGTTTGAGTGATTACCGCATTACGTGTTTGTTTGGCTCTGCTGGTGATGGCGTCATCAGCGGTAATGGCTATGCCTCTGAAAGACTATGAGCCCGTTTCTGGCCGTCAGGTTATCCAGAACGCGATGTCTGATGTCACGGATATTCAGCCCCGTGAATCGAATCGTGCCATCCAGGAACTCTATGCTGGCGAAGAGTTGGTTGGATATGCCTACCAGACACTGGATTTTGTGCAAACCCCCGCCTATTCCGGAAAACCGATCAACGTCATTGTGTTGCTTGATACCGAAGGCGAGATCACTGCAACTCGCGTTATCCAGCACCACGAACCGATCCTTCTGATCGGTATTCCCGAAGCCAAAATGCATGTCTTTACCGATCAGTACGCCGGTTTAAAAGCAGACCAGCGTGTCACTGTGGGCGGAAAAACATCGGAGCGCCGGGTGGCGGTGGATGGCTTGTCGGGCGCAACCGTAACGGTGATGGTTATCAACGAAGTCATCATGAAAACTGCCCACCGGGTAGGTGGTGAGTTGGGGCTTGTCGAAGTCACTAGCGGCAGCAAACGACCGCCGTTGGCCGAGGTTGATCAGCGTACTTTTGACGAAAAAACTTGGGAAGAACTCACCGGAGATGGCTCGATACGCCGGATGCACCTGACTCGGGGCATGGTAGACGATGCATTCAAAGGTGGGCCAGCCGAGGGTATTGAAGCAGCGGCTCCGGAGCAGCGTGATGACACCTTCATTGATCTGTATGCCGCTTATCTGGATGCGCCCACCATTGGCCGAAATTTATTGGGTGAACGTCAGTACAAGTGGCTGATGTCCGAGTTGCAAGACGGCGAGCATGCCATCGCCGTGATGGCCAAGGGCACCTATTCTTTCCGGGGTTCGGGCTATGTGCGTGGCGGCATTTTTGATCGGGTTCAGATCCGTCAGTTTGGCGACACTTTTAATTTCCGCGATCTCGACTATCACCGCTTGAGTGATGTGTACCTTGAAGGCATGCCGCGCTTGCCTGAAATGGCCATCTACATCATTCGCCAACAGTACAACTTCGACCCCGGTACACCTTGGTCGCTCGAACTGACCATTAAGCGCCAAACCGGCCCTCTCGACAGTGAATTTGCTGTGGTGCCGTTGGAATATCAGTTGCCTGAGCAGTATTACACCCGGGCCGAAGTGGAGCTGTCCGAAGAAGAGTGGTTGGAAGAGCAGCCGCTGTGGGTGCAGGTGTGGTACCAGAAAGAGTTTCAGATCATTTTCCTGGCTCTGGGCATCGGAGTGCTGATGTTCATTCTGTTCTTCCAGGATTGGTTGGTGAAAAAGCCGAGAGCTATGCGCTGGATTCGTCACGCGTTCCTCACTTACACCCTGTTTTTTATCGGTTGGTACGCGCTGGGCCAGCTGTCTATCGTGAACGTGCTGACCTTCGTGAACAGTCTGATCTCCGGATTCACTTGGGAAACTTTCTTGATCGACCCGATGTTGTTTGTGCTCTGGTCGGTGGTGGCGGGCATCGTCTTGCTCTGGGGCCGAGCCGTGTATTGCGGCTGGCTGTGCCCGTTCGGCGCTCTGCAGGAACTGATCAATGAAATTGCCCGCAAGTTGAAAGTGCCCCAGTACACAGTGCCGTTTGCCTGGCATGAGCGGATGTGGGCGATCAAGTACATCATTTTGTTAGTGCTGTTTGGTGTGTCGCTCGAGTCGTTGGGAACCGCCGAGCAAATGGCCGAGGTTGAGCCGTTCAAAACCGCCATCACTTTGCGTTTTGACCGTAGCTGGCCGTTCGTGACCTATGCCGTATTGCTGCTGATCGTGAATATCTTCACTCGCAAAGTGTACTGCCGCTACCTGTGCCCACTAGGCGCTGCACTGGCACTGCCCACCAAGTTGCGGGTATTCGATTGGCTCAAGCGCCGCAAAGAATGTGGCAACCCATGCCGCTTATGCGACCACGAATGTGAGGTTCAGGCGATTCATCCTGATGGACACATTAATTACATGGAATGCCATTACTGCCTGGATTGCCAGATGACTTATTTCGACGACCACAAGTGCCCACCATTGATCGTAAAGCGCCGTGGTAAACGTCGAGGCCGAAACGCACCCGGACGCCCGGAAGAAATTCCAGTCGTTCAGGTGCACGAGTAAGTACCGGAGCCGTCAAGATGTTCCGGACGGAATGAGAAGCAAAACCGCCATACCAATAATGGAGTTGGACGCTATGAAGAAAAGAGATGAACTGAGCAAAGATACCGCCGAGGTTCCTGAAAGCGGTTTGAGCCGTCGTCGTTTTATGGGCGCTGCCGCTTTGGCGGGGGTTGCGGGTGCAACCGGCCTTGGCACATCGATCATGAGCCGGGAAGCGTTTGCGGCCGCGGCCCAGGAAGCTAAGAACAAGATCCACATCGAGCCGGGTGAGCTGGATGAATACTACGGTTTCTGGAGCGGTGGTCACCAGGGTGAAGTGCGTGTTTTGGGCGTACCGTCCATGCGTGAGCTGATGCGTATTCCCGTATTTAACGTAGATCCCGCGACCGGCTGGGGTATTACCAACGAAAGTAAGGCGATTCTTGGCGGCGAACAGCAGTATCTGAATGGCGACTGTCACCACCCGCACATTTCAATGGAAGACGGTCGTTACGATGGTAAGTATCTGTTCATCAACGACAAGGCTAACACACGTGTAGCGCGTATTCGTTTGGATATCATGAAGACGGATAAGATTACTTTCGTACCAAACGTGCAGGCGATCCACGGTTTGCGTTTGCAGAAAGTGCCCCGCACGAATTATGTGTTCTGCAACGCCGAGTTTGTGATTCCACAGCCGAACGACGGCAGTGAATATAGTCTGGAAAACAGCTACACCATGTTCAGCGCGATTGACGCGGAAACCATGGAGGTTGCCTGGCAGGTAGTGGTAGACGGCAACCTGGATAACACCGACGCTGACTACACCGGCAAGTATGCTGCATCGACCTGCTACAACTCCGAGCGTGCGCTGGATTTGGCTGGCACCATGCGTAACGATCGCGACTGGGTGGTTGTGTTCAACATTGAGCGCATCGCGGCGGCGGTTAAGGCCGGTAAGTTCAAAACGATCGGTGATTCCAAAGTACCCGTTGTGGATGGGCGTGGTAAGTCTGAATTTACTCGTTACATCCCGGTGCCTAAGAACCCGCACGGTTTGAACACGTCTCCGGATGGTAAGTACTTCATTGCTAACGGTAAGCTGTCTCCAACAGCTTCAGTCATTCAGATCGACAAGCTGGACGATCTGTTCGATGACAAGATTGAGCTGAGAGACACCATCGTAGCGGAACCTGAGCTGGGTCTTGGGCCTCTGCACACAACCTTCGACGGTCGTGGGAACGCGTACACCACGTTGTTCATCGACAGCCAGGTGTGTAAGTGGAACATTGCGGACGCGATCAAGCACTATAACGGCGAGGAGGTGAATTACATTCGCCAAAAGCTGGATGTGCATTACCAGCCAGGCCACAACCATGCGTCGTTGACCGAGTCCCGTGATGCCGATGGTAAGTGGCTGGTGGTTCTGTCCAAGTTTTCAAAAGACCGTTTCTTGCCGGTCGGCCCTTTGCACCCGGAGAACGATCAGCTGATTGATATTTCCGGTGACGAGATGAAGCTGGTTCACGATGGCCCGACGTTCGCTGAGCCGCACGACTGTATTTTGGTTCGTCGTGACCAGATCAAGACCAAGAAGATCTACGATCGTCAGGACCCGTACTTTGCTCCAACGGTTGAGCAGGCCAAGAAAGACGGTGTGACTTTGGAAGCAGACAACAAGGTAATCCGTGATGGCAATAAGGTTCGTGTTTACATGACCTCTGTTGCGCCTCAGTTTGGTACAACTGAGTTCAAGGTGAAGGAAGGGGATGAGGTTACTGTGTGTGTGACCAACCTTGATACCATCGAGGATGTGACTCACGGTTTCTGTATGGTGAACCATGGTGTGAGTATGGAGATCAGTCCGCAGCAGACTTCGTCTGTGACCTTTACCGCTGGTAAGCCCGGTGTGTACTGGTACTACTGCAACTGGTTCTGTCATGCGCTGCACATGGAAATGGGTGGTCGCATGTTGGTAGAGAAGGCTTAATTAGCGTCTCTTTGAATTGGGGCCTCGTTTTCGGGGCCCCTGTATCTGTGCTTGGGAGTAGCAACCCAAACGGAAAGCCGCACAGTGTTGCGTGCCTTCGGTTTCCACCTTTTAGAGAATCATAGATGTACCAAATATTGCGTTATGGGGTGGCCCTGTCAGTCGCTCTTTTATCGCTCGCCGCCAACGCGGACCTGCAAGAACGGCTTGATAACCTGCAGCCGGGTTCGTCCATCGAACTTCCACCAGAAACACTGTCGCCTCTGGCTATCCGGGTGCCTGGGGTAACTGTGTCTTGTGCGCAGGAAACGGTGATTGATGGTGGCTGGCAGGGGAATGCGGTTGATATTTTGGCTGAGAATGTGACTTTTTCAGGCTGTACGGTTCGGAATTGGGGTCGGGACCTGAATGAGTTGGATGCCGGGATTTTTGTGGCCCGGGAGGCTCGTGGTTCAGTGGTTGAGGATAACCGTCTGAAAGGGCCGGCATTTGGGGTTTGGTTGGATGCGACGCCGGATGTGACGGTGCGGAATAATCACATTCGGGGCGAGGTGAGTATTCGGTCGCAGGATCGCGGCAATGGTATTCACTTGTTTAATACCACTGGGGCTTTGATTGAGGGAAATGATATTTCCCAGACCCGGGATGCGATTTATATCGAGACGTCGAACAAGAACGAGATTCGTAACAATCTGATGACGGATCTGCGTTACGGCATTCATTACATGTATTCGATGCATAATCTGCTGGAGGGGAATGTTACCCGTGGTACTCGTACAGGGTATGCGCTGATGCAAAGCAAGTACCTGAGGGTGATTAATAACCGCTCCGAGAATGATGAGAACTACGGCATTTTGATGAATTTCATCACCAATTCGACGCTGCGGGGCAATGTGGTAATTGGGGTGTCGGAAGGGCAGGCCGGTCGGGTGATGATTTCGGGCGGTGAAGGCAAGGCGTTGTTTATCTACAACTCCTTGTACAACGTGTTCGAAGGCAATTTGTTTGCGGACAGTAATATTGGCATTCATTTGACTGCAGGTTCGGAGGACAACGAGGTATTTAATAATGCCTTTGTAAATAATGAGCGCCAGGTGAAGTATGTGGCAACTCGTACCCAGTCCTGGGCCAAGGATGGTGGAGGAAATTTCTGGAGTGATTATCTTGGCTGGGATCGGGATCAGGATGGGCTGGGCGATGTGCCCTATGAACCTAATGACAACGTAGATCGGCTGCTTTGGAAATACCCAGAGGCAAAAGTGCTGATGTTCAGCCCTTCGGTGGATGTGTTGCGTTGGGTGCAAGATGCCTTTCCGGTAGTGAAATCCGCCGGCGTAAGCGATCCCCATCCCTTGATGCGAATTCCCGAGTATCTGCAATCGGAGATCCGATGAACTGTTTTCAGCTTGAAAATGTCAGCCATCGTTATGACAAGACAACGGTGCTGCGTGGTATTGATCTGCGCTTGAATCCGGGAGAAATCCTAGGGTTGTTCGGCCACAACGGGGCGGGTAAAACGACGTCGATCAAATTGATTCTGGGGCTAATGAGCCCGAGTGAAGGCCGGGTGACTGTGCTTGACGGCGAAGCTGGCGATCCTCATGTGAGTCAGCATATTGGTTATCTGCCCGAAAACGTGATGTTTTATCCCCAGTTGACCGGGCGCGAGATTCTCAGTCACTTCGCCCGCCTGAAAGGTGCACCATTGAATCAGGTGCCGAAGTTACTGGAGCAGGTGGGTTTAGGCGATGCCATGAACGCCCGTACCAAAACTTACTCCAAAGGCATGCGCCAGCGTTTGGGGCTCGCCCAGGCGTTATTGGGTAAGCCCAAGCTGTTAATGTTGGACGAGCCCACTGTAGGGCTGGACCCGGTTGCCACAGCAGACCTGTATCGTTTGCTGCGAGATCTGCGGGATGAGGGCTCCGGCATTGTGCTGTGTTCCCACGTGCTTCCCGGTGTAGAGCCTTACATTGATCGTGCGGCGATTCTCACTGGCGGCGCCCTGAAAGCGGCGGGCGACCTGCCTTCCCTGCGGCGTCAGGCCAACATGCCCGTGACGCTCACCGTTAAGCCAGCCGGCAATTTACTGGGGTTGGAAAAAGTGATTGATCAAGCCAAACAAAGTACCGGTTTGATGATGAAAAACGCCCACGGAACCCTGCAAGTGGACGTGCGCCCCAGCGATAAAATGGCGTTAATTGAAACCTTGATTCAATCGGGCGAAGTGGCCGATCTCGGCATTCATCAGCCCAGCCTCGAGGATATTTACGTCCACTTTATCGGCTCGGGTGGATTGGCACATCGGGGAGGCAGCCAATGAACTCGATCTGGACCATCGCTCGAAAAGAACTGAGTGACAGCTTCCGTAATCGCTGGTTGGTAGCGATTTCACTGGTATTTGCCACATTGGCGCTCGGCATCGCTTGGTTTGGTGCGGCCGCATCCGGACAGGTGGGCTACGGTTCCACCCCGGCCACCATCGCCAGTCTTGCCAGTTTAGGCATCTTCCTGATTCCCTTGATTGCCCTCTTGCTGGCTTACGACGCCATCGTTGGAGAAGACGAGGGCGGCACTTTGCTGCTGCTGATGACTTATCCGCTTAGCAAAAGCCAATTGCTTTTAGGCAAGTTCCTTGGCCATGGCCTGACGCTAGCTCTGGCGACCTTGATAGGCTTTGGCGTGGCTGGGGTAGCCATTGCCGTACTGGTGGACGGCGTTGCCGTCGGTGCACTGGCGGCAGCAATGGGCCGTTTCATCGGATCAACAATCTTGCTGGGCTGGGGATTTATTGCGTTAGCTTATCTGATCAGTGTGCGAGTCAACGAAAAACCCATTGCCGCCGGCATGGCCCTCGCCATCTGGTTCTTCTTTGTACTGATCTTTGATTTGGTGTTACTGGGTGCGCTGGTGGCTAGTGAAGGCAAACTCAATCCCGAACTGTTGCCTTGGCTATTGATGCTTAACCCCACCGACATCTACCGCTTGCTCAACATCGTTGCTTTTGGCGACAGCACCCAACTCAGCGGTGTGCTCAGCCTAGGCTCCGACCTGCCGATTGGTACAGGCGGTTTATGGCTAGGTCTTGCTCTCTGGTGCGCCATCCCGTTGACCGGCGCGCTGTTGCTGTTTAAAAACCGAAAAATTTAACCCAGACCGGAGACACATCAAACATGGTAAATAAAACCAAAGCCTGGCTATTTGCTGCGTTAGCGGCCATTGCAATCACCGGCTGCTCCGATGCCGAACAGCAAGTACTCGCAAAACCCGACCCGGTCCACTTTGAATCTGGCGACGAATGCCACGTCTGCGGCATGGCCATCTCCAACTTCCCGGGCCCCAAAGGCCAAGCCTTCACCGAACGGGAACAGAACGTCCGCAAATTCTGCTCAACCAAAGACATGCTCGCATGGTTCCTACAACCTGAAAACGAAAACCGCGACCACACCCTCTACGTACACGACATGGCCCAAACCGAATGGGAGCACCCTGAAGACACTCACCTGATCGACGCCCGAGAAGCCTTCTACGTAGCTGGCTCCACGCGCACCGGCGCCATGGGCCCAACCCTGGCCTCCTTCGCCAGCCAAAGCAGCGCTAACGACTTTGCAGCAAAATACGGCGGCCAAGTAATCGCATTCGCAGACATCACGCTAGACCACTTGAACACCGGCATGCCGATGGGCGGTGCGCATCACATGGGCGGTATGGAATCCATGGAAGGAATGCATGAAGAGCATGAAATGGGAGGTGTGACGGAGAGCGAGATCATGGATCAAAGCCATGATGGTCACGGAATGGAGCATTGAGGCTACAGCTCGAAAGATAGATAGAGCAGGGGTGGTTTTAGCACCCCTGATCCTGCCCCAAACGAGCAGGCTAGGATAAGTCACCCCCCAGTCATGTTCATAAACCGAAGAATCTCCACCTCCCCATCACTGGAAAAATGATGCCGCTCCGGCTTCAAATCCATCGCTGCAATAATCGCCTCCCGAAGCCGTTCATCATTCCCCGGATGCTCCCGCAACAACGGCAATAAATCCATAGAATGCTCATTCCCGAGGCACAATAAAAGCCGCCCCTCCACCGTCACCCGCACCCGATTACACGTCGAGCAAAAATTATGAGAATGCGGAGAAATGAACCCAATGCGCGAAGCGCTATCCGGCATCCGGTAATAACGCGAAGGCCCCCCAGAATCATCATCCGTCAGCTCAAGTTCATGATGCCGGGCAATAATCGCCCGAACCTCCTCACTCGTACACAACGCTAACCCACGGTCATGCTCAGAAATCTCCCCGAGAGGCATCTCCTCAATGAACGTAATATCGAGCCCTTTCGCGCGAGCAAACTCAACCAGATCCGGAATCTCCTCTTCATTCCGGCCCTTCATCACCACCGTATTGAGCTTAATCCGCTCAAATCCCGCCTCTTTGGCCGCATCAATACCGTCCAGAACCTGGCTAAGCTTTCCGGTGCGAGTGATTGTCCTGAACTTCTCCGCGTCCAGAGAATCCAGGCTGATATTGAGCCGGTCCAAACCGCCTCTGCGCAACCCCTCCGCCAAAGCGGGTAATTGGCTACCATTGGTGGTCATCGCAAAATCACGTAAGCCGTAACGACCTATTTCCCGAACCAGATCCACAACGCCCTTGCGGACCAAAGGCTCGCCACCGGTCAGCCGAATTTTCTGAGTTCCTAGCGACACAAAATTGCGAGCCACTTGAGCGATCTCCTCAAGTGACATGATCTTCTCTCGCGGAAGAAACGTCATCTCTTCGGCCATGCAGTACACACACCGAAAATCACAGCGGTCCGTCACCGACAGGCGGACATAATTCACTGTACGACCAAAACGGTCTGTCAGCACGGATTGCGACATTGCCTACACCTCTAACCGCGTGGATGAGTTGTTTTTCTTGGTACCATTATGGCAAAGCATGCATGCCGTCCGATACACAACTGAACCATCAATTGAGCCAAGCGCCAGTTGATCTATGTTATCCACCCTTCTTGTAACAGAACTCGTGCCGCCCTATAACATAGATGTGAAATAAATGTTATAAGTGAGGTCGCGATGATGAAGCAATATGAGAAATGGCTGGCCGTGGCGAATAACAGCATTCTGGCCTCTATCGGAGGGTTGTTTTTAACTATTCTTGTTGCCTACCCATTGGCAAATGCATTCTCGCTGGGGATCCAGGTGATGGCCCATATAGGAACCTTGTTTTTTGCAGTGGGCGTGAAAGTCTCATACGTGGCAAGATTAACATTCCTTAGCAAGCTGGGAAGACCTGTTCACTGAACCACGGTATAATAGGTGTAAGTGGAAACTATTGTGGAGCAATAGC
The DNA here is from genome assembly GCF_004353225.1 of Marinobacter sp. JH2. Taxonomy (NCBI): domain Bacteria; kingdom Pseudomonadati; phylum Pseudomonadota; class Gammaproteobacteria; order Pseudomonadales; family Marinobacteraceae; genus Marinobacter; species Marinobacter sp. JH2. Next base: position 83,715 of record NZ_CP037934.1, read on the forward strand.
GGTGCAACGAGGCAGAGTCGGGTTTCGTGTTCTTGCGTATCTCTCGGCTGCAGTTGCGGTTGTTGGAGTAGTGTTGCCGCTACTGCCAACAACGCCGTTTGTTTTGTTAGCCGCCTATTTTGCCAGTAAGGGGTCACCGGCCTTTGCCCGATGGCTTGAAGGGCATCCTCACTTTGGTCCAGCCATCGAACAATGGAGGCTCCGGCGCGCGATACCCACCCGGGCGAAAATACTGGCCTGCTGTATGATGGCAGTAAGCTGGATACTTTTGTTACTGATGGGGTTTCCTTTGATGGTTCTGATGATTTCAGGGTTGTGCCTTCTGGGTGTTGCCACCTACATGGTTACCCGTCCTTCTTACTAATGTTCTGGAGCCTTGCATGCACATTACCCGCTACACAGACTACTCGCTGAGGGTACTGATCTATCTAGCGGCTCTGGAAGACGATCGGTTAGCGACGATCCAGGAAATTGCGGATAGCTATGGGATTTCGAAAAACCACCTGATGAAGGTTGTGCACCAGCTCAATAAAAAACAGTACATAGAAACAGTACGCGGTAAAAATGGCGGAATGCGGTTATACCGGGCGCCTAGCGATATCAGCATTGGTGCCTTGGTGCGTGAAACCGAGCAACACCTCGACATTGTCGAGTGCTTCTCCGAGGAGGGTGCCTGTACGATCACGCCGGTGTGTGGTTTGAAAAATATTTTTGATGAAGCGCTGCAGGCATTTCTGCATGTACTTGATAAGTATACTCTTGCAGAGATTGTTCAAAGTAAGGATCGATCGAAATTGCTTCGCTTGCTGCAGGTTGTGTAGTCATGCGATACATACCGTAACGAACAAACGCCATTCCTTACGCGTGAGACACGCCGAGTCAGCTATTATTTAGGTTCGCACATTGAACCATTCATTGATTCGGGGTTCCCTTGATTCGTTTGCTGTTAGTTGTAATGCTGGCTTTCAGCTCGTTGCAGGCCATGACTGTAGCGGCTTCAGATCGCCTGTCTGTCACGCTGGATCGGCAAAGTAACGAGATTGATATTTCCCGAAAGCTCGCCTACTACGAAGACCCCACCTCCAATCTGAATGTTTATCAGATCAAGCGGCGCTGGGCTGAACTTGGCTCCCAAGAGGCTCCGCAAAGCGCCTATAACTTTGGTTTTACCCGCTCGACCTATTGGTTTCACACTCGCGTGGAAAACGTCTCCAGTCCGAACGATCGGTGGGTGATCGAAGCCTTGTATCCCATTATCGATGAAATGGAATTGTTTATTGTTCGCGCGACGGGCCAGGTGGAACGCCAGATTGCGGGTGATTCCGTACCGTTTCACGGGCGCGCCAAGGACCATCACAACATCAACTTCGACCTGAATTTGAGCCGAGGTGAACGTGTCGATTTGTACTTTCGAGTGAAAACCAGTGGCGCGGTGCAAATGCGCACCAAGCTCTGGAGCTTGGACGGCTTTAGTTACGCCGACCATCAAGAACGATTTGTTCTGGGTTTGTTTTACGGCTTGTTGGCAGCCATGCTGATCTTCAGTTTTCTGATATACCTTTCAATTCGAGACACCAACTACCTTTGGTATTCGGGTTATATTCTTAACTATGGTGCTCTTCAATTCAGCTTGAATGGGCTTTCTTTCGAGCATCTGTGGTCGGATTTTCCGTGGTGGAACAACCGCGCTGTCGCCGTTTTGATCGCATCGGGCATGGTTTTTGTGCTGAGCTTCTCCCGATCGTTTCTGGCTCTGAAAAACAATGCGCCGATCTTGAATCGAGTTTTTCTTTTCATGATCGGGATCTTCGTGCTGGCGGCTGTGGCGCCCATTGTTTCTCCGGATTATGCACCGGTTATACGCTTTAATAGTTTTATCGCGGTTATGGCGGCAATACTGGTGATGTTTGCCGGAGGCTTGTGCCTGTATCGGAATTTCAGACCAGCGCGCTTTTTCATGTTGGCGTGGACCGCATTGCTGGCGGGTATGTTGATCTATTTGTTTAAAACGTTTGGAGTGCTGCCAGCAAATACTGTAACCGAATATGCCATTCAGATTGGATCTGCGTTCGAGGTCATTTTGTTGTCGATAGCGCTGGCAGACCGTTTGCGGCATATGACGCAGGAAGCTCAACGGATCCAGAGTGAAATGAATACAGCGCTTGAGTCCCGCGTTGCAGAGCGTACAGCCGAACTGGAATCTGCCAACCGGCAGTTGGAAATGCTGAGTTCAACCGACAGCCTAACGGGGCTGTTCAATCGGCGCTATTTTGATACGCATATGCGAAAGGAAGTGTTTCGGTGCCGGCGCAGAGGGGCGTTGGCGCTTATCTTGTTGGACGTTGATCATTTCAAAGCGGTAAACGACAACCTGGGGCATCCGGCCGGTGACAAATGCCTGCGTAAGCTGGCGGATAAATTAATCAACCTTGTACAGCGCGAAACCGACATTATTTGCCGATATGGCGGCGAAGAGTTCGCAATGGTATTGCCCTACACCGATTTAGCGGGTGCGAAGCAGGTAGCGGAAAAGATTCGGGCCGGAATTGAATCGGATCTTTGGTTTGAATGGGAAGGTGAGCCACGGTCAGTAACCGTGAGTATTGGTGTGGCCGTGGTCAGCTCGGGCATTACGGTTGAGTCCGGTGACGTAGTGGCGATAGCCGACGACGCGCTTTACACCTCCAAGAAGGAAGGGCGAAACCGAGTGACTGCTCTGGAAGTAGGCGGCCACTCGGTTAGCGCAGTGGGCGTTAAGCCACAGCTGGTCGGCGAGTAATCCGCTCCGGCAAGGAGTGTCGAAGGATACGCTTCAACACCGTGCCGTACTGTTTGCCGAAACTGCCAGTGTTGTAGTGAATACCATGCTTTTGGCACACCTTTTGAACTTTTTCTGAAATTTCCGGATAGCGATGGGCGGGCAGGTCCGGGAATACGTGATGCTCAATCTGAAAACTTAGGTGCCCACTCATGATGTGCAGCCATTTCCCGCCGGTAAAATTAGACGAACCTGTCAGCTGCCGAAGATACCAATGGCCTTTGCTTTCTCCCTCTGCCTGTTCTTCGGTAAAGGTTTCTGCATCCTGGGTGAAGTGCCCGCAAAAGATTACCGTGGATGACCACAGGTTACGGATCAAATTGGCTACGGCATTGCCGGCGAGCACGATCGGGGCCACAGGCAGGGTCAGAACGGGGAAGAACACATAGTCCTTAAACGCTTGGCGGCCGGCTTTTTTTGCGGCCAGTTTCAGAAACGGGCGTTTCTCTTTGAGATGACTTTTCCCATGGCTCAATTTTTCCGCCTCGAGTTCGTGCAGGGCAACCCCCCACTGGAACAGGATGCTCAAGGCCGCATAGTTCAAGATCTGAAAGGTGTGACGGGGCCGCCAAGGTTCGTCGTTGCTCAACCGGAGCACCGCGTAACCGTAATCCCGGTCTTTGCCAATCACGTTGGTATACGTGTGGTGCTCGAAGTTGTGAGTGCGACGCCAGGATTCGCTGGAACAGGCGGTATCCCACTCGTAGGTCTGGGAGTTCAGGCTGGGGTCGTTCATCCAGTCGTACTGGCCGTGCATCACGTTGTGGCCGATTTCCATGTTCTCGAGTATCTTCGCCAGACCCAATGATGCGGTGGCCGCCAGAAAGACGGGTGGAATGAAGCCAAATGGCATCAATACCCGCCCGCCGATCTCCAATTTACGATGCAGGCGTACCATGCTGCGAATGTGGTTGGCGTCTCGCTCCCCTAGATCGGCCAGCACCTCGTCGCGGATAGTATCCAGGTCTTTTTGTAGCTCGTTCAGCTGTTGTTCATTTAGCGTATTCATTCGTGTACTCCTGGCGGCCGCTTTGGCCGCAGTGCAAAACAAGAAGGGTTATATGTCCAAAGCTACCGGGCCTTGGGGGATAGAAATACATAGCTGCACGCTTTCCGAACCGGGTCCGGATACTTGCCCAGTCAGCCGGTTGACTACTGTTCCGCTGGTCTTCGTGCAGGTGCACTGATGACAGATGCCCATTCGGCAGCCATGCTGAGGCGTTAGGCCGGCGGCTTCTGCCATCTCCAGCAGATTGGCGTCGCCTATTGAATCCACGGACAGGTTGCTAGCGCTAAACGTCACTTGGCCACCAATGTCAGAAGATGAAATTTGAGCCGGAGCTGGTGGGGCGAAGAAAGTGCTGTGCAGTTGCTCGGCTTTAATGTCCCGTTGGCGAAGTTTCTCTGTTGCTAAATCCATCAAACCTTTGGGACCGCACAGGTAGATTTCCCGGGCAGCCAAATTTGGGATCGAGTCCAAATCGTGATCGTTCAAGTAGCGAGGCGTAGAGCTTTCGTGAGTGGTGATAACATCCAGCGAGAAATCCGGGTGGCGAGCGGCTAGGGCAGCCAGCTTTTCCTTACCGATTACGTCGTTTGGAGTACGAACGTAATAGAGCAGGGTTACGGGCTCCGGATAATTACCCAAGGCCATGGTTTCAAGCTGGCTCAGAATGGGCGTGATTCCGCTGCCGCCGGCAATGAATAGCACCGGCTTCTTCTCTACCGGAATCAGAAAGTCACCAAAGGCTTCTGTCAGCCCGATGACGTCGCCAGCTTTCAAGTCGTCGTGAAGCCAGTTCGTGACCAGCCCTCCCGGTAAGCGTTTTATTGTTAAGGTGATCAGCCCACGACTTTCCCAGAGCGCCGGTGAACTGGACAGGCTGAAAGTCCGAGTCCGGCGAACACCCTGAATGTCGATGCGTATGTTCAGGTGCTGGCCAGCCTTGAAACCGCCCCAACGATTAGCCGGCCTCAACTCAAAGGTCTTGGTGTCGGCTGTCTCTGCGGTGATGCGTTCTACCCGCGCCGGTGTGTACTGTTGTACCCACATGGGGTTCATGGCTGCGGTCAAAGGATCAAAAAATGCGCGGGGATCTTCGCTATTCGATAATTGCCGGCCTAGCCAATGTAACGTTTTGGACTGGGTGATTTTTGCCAGCATGGTGTGTCTCCAGGTGCATAGAGCTGTCGATTTTAAATGCGTGTGTACAGTTGTTCACATGATGTGTACGACTGTACACATGAGAGTGAGCCTGAGCAATGGTTTTAGTTAAAAGCTGGCGCATAATGACAAGCCGGGAAGGTTTTTAATTGATCGAGTGTGTACACTTGTGAACCTGATTTTGTTGTACGGATAGAGCTATGGCAGATGTACAAAGGCGGCGACCGGGAGAAACTCGCGAAAAGCTGATGACGGCGGCATTGACGCTGGTGGGCAAAGGCCGGCATTTCGCCAGCATCGGTATTCGGGAGGTGACCCGTCAGGCAGGTGTGGTGCCCACATCCTTTTATAGACACTTTCGCAGTGTTGATGACTTGGGGTTGCAGCTGGTCGATGAGTTGGGCGTGGTGTTACGCCGGATGATGCGCGAAGCGCGGGAAAACGTGTTGCAGGCCGATAAGTTGATTGAAGAATCGGTGGGTATATTTGTGGCCCATGCGTTAGCCAACCGCAATTTTTTCATGTTTATGGCGCAAGGATTGGCTGGTGAGAGCCGTGCAGTGCAGGAAGGGATTCGCAGTGAAATGCGTTTTTTTGCCAGTGAATTGGCCAACGATTTACGCCGGCTCAAATTACTGGGCCAGCTGAGTGATTCCGATTTGGATATGACGTGTGATCTGGTGGTTCGGACAGTCGCCTTCAGCTTGACTGACATTCTCAGTATTTCGCCAGAAGACGACTACCAGATTGAGCAGGTGCGCAAGCGCACCACCCGTTTTTTACAGCTTGTTTTGATCGGGGCTGACCACTGGCAAAGTGGTTAGGCCTTACTGCTTCTTGTTGCCAGCACGACCTTTTTGGCGCTTTGGCGGCAGAATCAGTGCTTCCAGTTCATCCAGAGCTTCGCCGGTGAATACAGCAATTTTCTGCATACTTGGGAGCGTATCCCGGCAGCCGGTATAGCCGAAATTGAGCGTACCTGCATAGCTTAAACAGGTGATGTTCAGCGCACCACCGTGAGCAATCAGCGAAACAGGGTAGGTCGCTTCCAGTTTTGCTCCCTCAAAATACAAGGTTTCTGCGGGCCCCGGTACGTTGGAAATAGTCACGTTGAATACTGGGCGCATGCGCCCTCCCAATCCTGACATCAGCTGCAGAATGTAAGGCGACATGAGCAGCATGGTGTATTGCGTCAATGCCGTCTTGGGCAACTTCTGCAAGTGTTCCTTCGCGCGGCGGGAGGACTCTTTGATTTGCTGAAGACGATTTAAAGGATCGGCTTCGTGGGTCGCCAGTGAAGCAATCATAAAGCTGATCTGAGTGCCCGTTCCCTGATCGTCAGCGGGGCGGATGTTGACCGGTATGCCGGCAGTCAGCGGGGTATCCGGAAGACTGCTCTGTTCGAGCAGGAAGCGGCGCAAAGCGGTTCCACACAAATACAAAACGATGTCGTTCAGCGAGCCGCCGGAGGCGTGCGCCAATGCTTTAATACGGTCCACTGCATAGTGTTGGGTAGCGAGCCGACGCTGGCCTTTTACCCGGTGGTTCAGAATGGATACCGGTCCGGTAAACGGAGCCGTTAAACCATCTTCCGGGTGCAATGCAGACTTGGCCAGGCGATTGCCCGCTTGCCACAACTGAGGCGCCATATCGACTTGAAGCTTCAAGGCATCCATGGCTTGAGATAAAGCGCCGGGTACGCTGGCCTCCCGGTCACCTTTGTGGGCTCTGCGCTTTTTTGGCTGGACCGCCCAAGGTGGTGGCATGTTCCGAAGATCCGGATCGGTTGTCAGGACGCGCTGCATCAGGCGCACACCGCTGATGCCATCAATCATTGAGTGATGCATTTTGGTGTACAGCGCAAACCGATTGTTCTCCAGCCCTTCAATAACATGGCATTCCCAGAGTGGTCGGGCAAAATCCAGAGGGTTGGAGTGAAGGCGCGATACCAGAATACCGAGTTCCCGTTCACCGCCAGGGCGGGGGAGCGCAGAATGCCTGACGTGATAATCAAGGTCGATGTCTTTATCTTTTTTCCATGCGGGAGCAATCACTCTGCCGAGAAAACCGGACCAGGCCAGTTTGTCGCCCCAAGGCGCAGCCACAGTGTGTGACCCTTTCATGCGCAGCACCATGTCTCGTAGATAGGTGTCCGGTGCCCCTTCGGGCAATGAAAAGATCTGTAGGTTGCCCACATGCATGGGGGTGTCTTCAGATTCTACGGCTAACCAAGACGCATCCAGGGTGTTGAGGCGTGCCATTCCTTTGTACTCTCCGTCAAAATGTTATTTTTAATTATGAGCGTTAGTATACCGACTAGTAGACGGCACCTCGATGAAAAGCGTTCCGTAAAGAACACTCTTTTTTTGCGTTTTAAGCTATAAGTTAAGGGGGTAAACCTCAATCAGTCGCTATCGGCAGGCTGAGGTGGACAACGGTGAGTGTTTTGTACCTTGCCGTTGTCCACGGTTTCGAGGAAAACGTCGAAACCCCAAAGCCGGTGAACGTGACGGAGCACCTCATCGGTGTGTTTGTCTAAAGGGATATGATCCACCGGGATGTGCCGCAGTGTTAGTGAGCGGTCGCCTCGTACATCCACATTCCAAACCTGAATGTTCGGTTCCCGATAGCTCAAGTTGTATTGTCCGGCCAGTTTTTCGCGCAGTGCCCGGTAGCCGGTTTCATCGTGAATGGCGGTGACTGTGTAGTGGTTTTCGTTATCGTCGTCTTCGATGGCGAACAATTTGAGATCCCGCATGACCTTAGGTGAAAGGTATTGCAGAATGAAGCTCTCGTCTTTGAAATTCCGCATGGCGAAATGAAGGGTTTCCAGCCAGTCGCTACCGGCGATGTCCGGGAACCACTCGCGGTCCTCATCGGTGGGGTTTTCGCACATCCGCCGCAAATCTGTGTAGATTGAGAAGCCAAGCGTGTAAGGGTTGATGCCTGAATACCAAGGGCTGTTGAACGGAGGTTGGTAAACAACCGATGTGTGGCTTTGCAGGAATTCCAGCATGAAGCCATCATTCACCAGACCTTTTGCGTACAAGCGGTGCAGCAGGGTGTAGTGCCAAAAGCTGGCCCAGCCCTCGTTCATGACCTGAGTTTGGCGCTGTGGGTAAAAGTATTGCGCCAGCTTCCGTACGATTCGTACCAGTTCCCGTTGCCAGGTTTCCAGTAAAGGCGCGTTCTTTTCGATGAAGTAAAGCAGGTTTTCTTGTGGCTCAGAGGGGAACCGTGGCTTGCGTTTGATCGGGTCGTCTTCTTCCGCTTTCGGAATCGTGCGCCATAGGTCGTTAATCCGCCGTTGTTGGTATTCCTCTCTTTCGGTTTGCCTGAGAATTTCTTCCTCTGCAGAAATAGGAGACGGGCGCTTGTAGCGGTCTACGCCATAGTTCATCAGAGCATGACAGGAGTCGAGAATCTCTTCGACTGCATCAATGCCATGGCGCTCTTCGCATTCAGACACATAGTTTCGGGCGAACACCAGATAATCGATGATGGCGTTTGCGTCTGTCCAGGTACGGAACAGATAATTGCCTTTGAAAAACGAGTTATGCCCGTAGCTTGCATGGGCGACAACCAACGCCTGCATCGGTAAGGTGTTCTCCTCCATCAGGTAGGCGATGCAGGGGTTGGAGTTGATCACAATCTCATAGGCCAATCCCATCTGGCCGCGCTGGTAGCCCTTGGACGTTTGCAGAAATTGCTTGCCGAAGGACCAGTGGTTATAACCGACCGGCATGCCCACGGAACTGTAGGCATCCATCATTTGTTCGGCGGTGATCACCTCGATTTGGTTGGGGTAAGTATCCAGACCAAATTCGGCGGCACATTCGGCGATGGCTTCATCGTATTTTTGGATCAGCTCAAACGTCCATTCCGAAGTGGTCGAAATGAGTGTGCCGACTTTGGGCTCAAGGCCTCCCGTATCATTGGGGCGGTCAATTGATTCATTCATGCAGCTTTCCTCTCGAACAGCTTCCGGAAAACCGGGTATATGTCCGCTGGGTCAGCAATCTGTTGCATGGCAAAGCTTTGCGGGTGCTCGGCCATGAGCTTTTCGTATTCATACCAGAGCGTTTGATGGTCCAGCGGTGTGATCTCGATGTAAGAGTAGTATTGCACTTGGGGCAAAATGCCCTCTGCCAACAGCTTGCCGCAGGTGGGTGAGTCATCGTTCCAGTTGTCGCCATCGGAGGCCTGCGCCGCGTAGATGTTCCATTCCGCAGGGGAGTATCTGTCGTCGATGATTTTACGCATCAACTTCAGGGCGCTTGAAACAATGGTGCCGCCTGTCTCGCGAGAGTAGAAAAACTCTTCCTCCGTGACCTCTTTCGCGCTGGTGTGGTGGCGAATAAACACTACGTCGATTTTCTTGTAGTTCTTTTTCAAGAACATGTAGAGAAGGATGAAAAAGCGCTTAGCGATGTCTTTGTGCATCTGGGTCATCGAGCCAGACACATCCATCAGACAGAACATCACCGCACTGGTTGCCGGCTTCGGTTGTTTTTGGTGCTGTCGGTAGCGCAGGTCGATTTCATCGATGAACGGGATGCGCTTGACGTTGGCTTTCAACTCGGCAATTTCTTCAATCAACGCTTTGATTTGGTCTTCGTGGCTGAACGCTGGATCCAGATCGTCGGGTGCCGTTTTCAGCTCCTGCAGTTGTGCCTCCAAGGCACGAATTTTCCGCTTGCGAGCACCACTTAAACCCAGACGCCGGGCGTGGGCACCCCGCAACGAGCGCACAACGTCCAGTTTTGCCGGAACGCCCTGGCTCGTAAACCCGGCCCGAACGAAACTGAAAGCTTCCGTATCTTTGAGTTTCTTGCGGGCGAGGTTTGGCAATTCCAGGTCATCGAACAGGAATTCCAGAAACTCCTCCTGAGTAATTTGGAATACGAACTCGTCCATGCCCTCCCCATCGGGGCTGGATTGCCCAGGACCCTGACCTTGGCCGGCACCGCCTTCGGGTTTGGCAATGGTGTCACCGGCTACCCATTCCTGGTTGCCGGGATGCACCGCGTCACGTCGCCCACCTGCGCCATGTCGGAAGGTGGGCTCCTGAATGTCTTTCGAGGGAATGCTGACCTTCTCTCCTCGTTCTACATCGGTGATGGAGCGGCGCTGCACAGCTTCTGAAACCGCTTTCTTGATGTGGTGTCGGTAGCGGCGCAGGAACCGTTCCCGGTTCACCGCGCTCTTGTTTTTACCGTTAAGTCGACGGTCGACTATGTGGGTCATGCCCATATTACTGCTCCCGCTGGCCGTTAATGGGACTTACGTACACGCAGATACCACTCGGCAAGCAAGCGGACCTGTTTCTCGGTGTACCCCCGATCGACCATGCGTTCGACAAATTGTTTGTGCTTGTTCTGATCCTCTTGGCTGGCTTTTGGGTTGAATGAAATAACCGGTAGTAAGTCTTCCGTGTTTGAGAACATTTTCTTCTCGATCACGCTGCGCAGCTTTTCATAACTGAGCCAGGACGGATTTTCGCCATGATTGTTGGCGCGAGCCCGCAGCACGAAATTGACCACTTCGTTGCGGAAATCTTTCGGGTTGCTGATACCCGCGGGTTTCTCGATTTTCTCCAGCTCGTCATTGATGGAAGAGCGGTCCAGAATGTCGCCGGTCTCCGGGTCGCGGAATTCCTGATCCTGAATCCAGAGATCTGCGTAGGTGACGTAGCGGTCGAACAGGTTCTGACCGTACTCGCTGTAGCTCTCCAAATAGGCTGTCTGGATTTCCTTGCCAATGAATTGGACATAATGCGGTGCCAGATATTCTTTGATGAAACGCAGGTATTTTTCCTGCGTTTCCGCCGCGTACTGCTCCTGCTCGATCTGTTTTTCAAGCACATAGAGTAGGTGAACCGGGTTGGCCGCGATTTCCGTGGTGTCGAAGTTGAAGACTTTCGACAGAATTTTGAAGGCAAAGCGGGTGGACAATCCATCCATACCTTCCATCACGCCGGCCGCATCTCGATATTCCTGAATGGATTTGGCTTTTGGGTCGGTGTCTTTGATGTTCTGGCCGTCGTACACCTTCATCTTGGAAAAAATACTCGAATTCTCAGGATCTTTGATGCGCGACAGCACCGAGAACTGAGCCAGCATGTCTAAGGTGTCCGGGGCGCAGGGTGCACCAGACAGAGAGCTGTTTTTCAACAACTTACGGTAGATCTCGATCTCTTCCGTGACCCGCACGCAGTAGGGCACTTTGACGATATATACCCGGTCGAGGAAGGCTTCGTTGTGCTTGTTATTGCGGAAGGTTTGCCACTCGGATTCGTTGGAGTGAGCCAATATCACGCCATCAAACGGGACCGATCCCATGCCTTCGGTGGTGTTGTAGTTGCCTTCCTGAGTGGCTGTCAGCAAAGGGTGGAGCACTTTGATCGGGGCTTTAAACATCTCCACAAATTCCAGCAGACCCTGGTTGGCTTTGCAGAGGCCGCCGCTGAAGCTGTAGGCATCCGGATCATCTTGCGAGAAGTCTTCCAGCATGCGGATGTTGACTTTGCCGACCAGTGCGGAAATGTCCTGGTTGTTGTCATCGCCCGGTTCGGTTTTCGAAACCGCGATCTGGTCGAGAATCGAGGGGTAGCGTTTCACGACCCGGAACTGACTGATATCGCCACCGTACTCGTGCAACCGCTTAACAGCCCATGGCGACATGATGCTTTTCAGGTATCGACTCGGAATACCGTATTCTTCTTCCAGAATCGGAGCGTCCTCGTCGGGGTTGAAAAGAGCCAGCGGGCTTTCGTTTACCGGTGAATCTTTGATGGCGTAGAAAGGCACTTTTTGCATGAGTGCTTTTAGTTTTTCGGCGAGGGAAGATTTGCCGCCACCGACCGGGCCCAGCAGGTAGAGAATCTGTTTCTTTTCTTCCAGCCCTTGGGCTGCATGGCGGAAAAACGACACGATGTTTTCCACGGCTTCTTCCATGCCATAGAACTCGTCGAATTCCGGGTAACGTTTGATGACTTTGTTGGAAAAAATACGTGAGAGGCGAGGGTCTCGGGAGGTGTCAATCAGTTCTGGCTCGCCGATCGCAATCAACATTCGCTCCGCGGCGGTGGCGTAGGATGTTGGATCGTTTTTGCAGATCTCCAGGTATTCCTCAAGAGAGAATTCTTCTTCCTGAGTTTGTGCATACCGGTCTTTGAAATGCTGCAGAATGCTCATAGATACCCTCGCTTACATTCGCTTGTTATGGACAGTTCTAACTCACGCAGTGTCTCCGCAGTGCCCCGGCAGTTGTGACCCGGGGCCGTGTGAATGATTGGGTGGTGTGTTTAATTTGAGCTTAGTTCAGACTCGTGAGGTTGGACAGGCCGAGTGCTGAATGGGTTCATTAAATTATTTTTTGATGAGTTTGAACACGCTTTCCGTCGCCCCCTTACTCAGTCCTTTTCGTTTGGCGAACGGGCTGTCGTGTGCCATATCTTGCTTGTGTATTTGGGTTATCGAATAGTCCTCAGAAAAGAGCTGATGCACTTCATCATCACTGACGCTGAAGGGAGGCCCTTTCATTTCGTTGTTGTCGTAGTCGAGGGTGATCAGCAAAATGGTCGTGTTATCCGGCGTGACCGCGGTTAGATGGTTTACGTAGTCTTTGCGCATTTCCGGGGGTAGCGCGATCAAGGCGGCTCTGTCGTAAACTAGGCGGATGTGCTTGAGATCTTGCGGCACCAACTGGAAAAAGTCACCGCACCAAAGTTGCAGGTTACCGTGGGTGAATGTGGTGAATGGTTCGCCGGGGCTCACCATCGCTTTTTCGCCAACTTCTTCGAAGAAGTCTTTGCATGCTACGTCGCTGAGCTCGACACCAATGATAGGATGGCCGCGGTCGTGCAGCCACCACATATCGTGGGCTTTACCGCACAGCGGAACAAACACCGCCTCGGTTCCTGAACCGGCCAGTTCTGGCCAGTGGTCGTGCAGGTATTGGTTGACGGTGCCTTCGTGAAAGCCAATTTGCTCTTTGGCCCAGCGTTCGTGCCAGAATTCGTGCTCCATAGTGCGCCTCCGGGATTGATCAATTTGTTTCAGTCTAGCTTAATCTGTTCATCACTTGAGACAGGAGAAAAGTATGAAAGCCGTTTTTCTGGACGCCAGAACCCTTGGGGATGATGTGGATTTATCGCCCATTGAGACGGTGACGGGCGGATTGACCTGCCACGAACGCACGGCACCGGAACAGATTCTGGGCCGCATCCGCGGGTTCGATACCGTGCTGGTGAATAAAGTGGTGTTGGGGCGCGAGCACTTTGAAGCCTGCCCGGATTTGAAAACCATCGCAGTGGTGGCGACGGGGCTGAACAATATTGATTTGCAGGCTGCAAAGGAGCACGGCATTGCCGTTCTCAACGTGACCAGCTACGGCCGCTCCACTGTGGCCCAGCACACCATGGCGTTGATTCTGGCGTTGGCAACTCGTTTGCTGGATTACAACCGGGATGCCCGAAACGGCACCTGGGCGCGCAGCGAAATGTTCTGCCTGATGGATCATCCGATCATGGAGCTGGAGGGCAAAACGCTGGGTATTTTGGGTTACGGAGATTTGGGGCAGGGCGTCGCTGAGCGGGCGAAAGCGTTTGGAATGGAGATCGTTCTGGGGTGCCGTCCCGGGCAGGAAGCCGGCAGTGTGGATGGCTATCCGCGCATTCCGTTGGACGAGTTGTTGGCGCAGGCCGACGTGTTATCGCTGCATTGTTTGCTAACCGAAGAAACTCGCAATTTGATTGGTGAGAGAGAGTTAGGGCTGATGAAGCCTACCGCGCTGCTGATCAACACCAGTCGGGGTGGTTTGGTTGATGAAAGTGCGTTGGCAAATGCGTTGAGGCAGGGACAGATTGCCGGGGCAGGATTCGATGTATTGACTGAAGAGCCTCCGCGCAACGGTAACCCGTTGCTGGCGGAGGATATTCCGAATCTGATCGTGACCCCCCACTCCGCTTGGGCCAGTCGAGAGGCCCGGCAGCGGATTGTGGGGATTACCGCGAAAAACCTCGAAACGGTTTAGAACTGGTAACCAACGCTGAAAGAAGCACCTACTTGGGTCATGCTCAGTTCAATCTCCTGACCAGGGCCCATCGGGTTATCTCCCCGGACGGTTTTACGCGGTGAGTAGAACGCCATGCCGGACATTTCCAAACTTTCGCTAAAGCGATGCGTGAAGCCGCCGGTGAAGTGCCACTCCTGAACGCCCGGGGCCAGAACGTTAAACAGCACTTCCTCGTCGGGGATTGGCTGTTCACCGTAGCTGACACCGGCACGCCAGGTTTGTGCCTGGTCTTGCTGCCACTGCCAGCCGAGTTTGACGATGGTCATGTCGTCCCAGCCGAAGCCGGCTCCTTCATCATCGCCCAAGCGGGCTTGCATCAGGTTCGGCATCATGGGGTTGCCAACACTGTTGATGTCGCTATAGCGGATGTGCTGCACATCTAGCAGAAGCCAGTGATCTTGAATGCCCGACCAGGCAATGCCGGCATTGAACATCTGAGGGATATCAAAATCGCCTTGTTCCGCAAACAAACCCTCGTACTGGTCGAACTCTTCCATTTCCAGAATGGTGCGCCAGCTTGCACCTGCACGAAGGGTTTCGGTTACTTGGCCCTGCCAGCCAATTTGGATGCCATAGCCCCAGGCGTCGTCTGTACCGTTGTCGGTTAGGGCATTAGGGTTGGACGAAAAGCCCGAGAAATTGCGTAAGCCTTCGGCTTTGAAACGCTGGTAGGCAATCAGCGGAGAAATGCCGAGAGCCTGGCCGTCCGAAAACTCCCACGACCAGGTCGGAGCAATGAAAACTTGTTCCAGATTAACCCCGGTTTTCCCTCCACCATAGGTGCCGCCATTGTCGCCGCTGTATTCGGTGTTCATGCCACCGTTGGCAAAAATGGACAGGCCCAAGCTATGGCCGTTGCCCAAAGCGCGATTGTAGCCAAAATGAGGGATAAAGAAGGCCTCGTTTTCACTGGAAACCGTGCCAGGCGCGAGATAAAAGGTCTGCGGCGTACTGGGCGCTCCACCTTCCACGGTATACTTCCGTCGAGGCGAGAAAACTTCTAGGCCACCGTCAATCCGGCTGCCCACAAACGCCATGCCGGCGGGGTTGGTTGCTGCTGCAATGCTGTCTTGCGAAAGCGCCGTTCCCGCTCCAGCCATGCCGGCATTGATGGTGCCGTATCCATGGCTCAAGTAACCGTTGGTTGCTGCTGCCGTGCCGGGCAGCAAAGAGGTGAGGGCAATAGTTGCCCACAAGCGGGAAGTGCGCATAGCAATAATCCTTTGTCGATACATCAGACGGATATTAAAGCGATCGTTTTTACGCGATTTTGGTTATAAGTGGAAGGAACGAATCTTGATAAGAATATTCGCAATACGCCCCAGGCGTGCAGAGGGGTGGCATTCAAAATGCGGAACAGCGGGTTGTTTACTGCCATCTGCCTGATAAGCTGTAGAAAAGACCAACAAAGTAGGATTCTACGTGGCGTCTACACAATTTAAGGAGCGGCTTCGGGCCGCAGAAGACTGGATTCTTTCTAACCCTAACCCACCGCAATCTTGGCCTTGGACATGGCTGTATAAGTCCGGTCGTTCATTGTACGCGTTAGTTCGGGATGTGGTCAGTGGCCAGCTCACGTTGCACTCCATGAGTTTGGTGTATACCTCGCTTTTGAGCATTGTGCCGTTGCTGGCGTTGAGTTTTTCTGTGCTGAAGGCGCTGGGCGTTCACCAGAAGATGGAGCCGTTTCTGTATCAGTTCTTTCAGCCGATGGGGCCGCAAGGGATTGAGATTGCAGAGCAGATTCTGGGGTTCGTAGATAACATCAAGGTTGGGGTTCTGGGGTCAGTGGGTCTGGCCATGCTGGTCTATACCGTGATTTCACTGGTCCAGAAGATCGAGCGGTCCTTTAATATGATCTGGCGTGTGCCGGATATGCGCTCTATGGCGCAGCGCTTCAGTAACTATCTGAGCGTGATCATGATTGGCCCGCTCCTGATGGTTTCCGCTGTTGGTGCAACTGCGACCTTGCTGTCGTCAGACGTGGCTCAAACATTGATGGCCATTGAGCCCTTCGGCTCGCTCATCGTTATTGCCACACGTTTCACGCCCTTCTTCCTGGTGGTGGCCGCCTTCACGTTTGTCTATATCTTCATTCCTAATACCCGGGTTAAGTTCCGGTATGCCTTTATAGCGGGTTTGCTGGCGGGTATTTCGTGGCAAGCAGGGGGCATGCTCTTTGCCTCCTTTGTGGCCGGTTCGGCCAAGTACGCGGCCATCTACTCCGGTTTTGCGGTCGGGATCATTTTGTTGATCTGGATCTACCTGAATTGGATGATTTTGTTGCTGGGTGCCAGCTTGGCGTTCTACATGCAGAATCCCGGCTCTGTGGCGAAAAAACGAAACGTTCAAATGGCTCCGGAGCTGCAAGAGCGAGTCGCCCTTGTGTTGATGTGGATGGTCGCGAAGCCCTTCAGTCAGGGCGAACCCGCGCCGCAGCAAGAAGCCCTGGAGCATGAGTTGCGGGTACCTGGCGAGGTCACGCGCCGCATCAGTGATAAGTTGATCAGGGCTGGTGTGTTAAGTCTGGCCGGGCGTAATGGCGATCAGTTGGTGCCCGGTCGCGCACTGGATCTGATCACGGTCGAGATGGTTTTGAAGGTGGTGCGCCGTGACGAAGACAGGGTGGTTGATCGCCTGCCGGCTAACGCCTTGCCCGCTCAGTTGATGGATCTGTCGTTCGGGCATGACGATGTCAGTTTTGCTGAGCTGCTCGGCAAAGGGGGTGATAGCGAAACGGACTAAGTCGCCGTTTGGCACCGGCCGCTAGGGTTCGTTGCCGCTTTCTTTGAGCATGGAGAGAACAGCCGCTCGAACTTGGTCGAGTTGTTGTGGGGAAATGTGCACAAGCTTCAGCAGATCTTCCTCCGCCAGGTTACGCTGCCGGGCATGACGCAAAACTTCCCGAGTTCCCACTAACAGCCCATCCAGCAGCGGCCAGTTTTCCTGTTTAGGGGCTGGCCGTTCGGCCGATAACAGCCATGCGTGGTACTTCGGTGGCAACGCCCAAACATTAGCCAGCAACTGGCATGTGGCCCATTGATGCCTGGCCAGAGCCAGCCTGAGTAACGCAGGTTCCGGTTCGCTATCCAAATTCTCGGCTCTGCAGATGGCGGCAATCTCACGACGAATCGTGATGTAGGCCAAAGACGGTAGCAAACCCACCATGAAATGGGCGCTGGTGTCGTCGTTATGAATTCTTGCGATCATCTCTGCGGAGCGAGCGCAGGTCAGGCCCCAACGCCATGCCCTTTGTGCGAAGAGCGCTTCCGAGCTGTTTCTGGCTGCCATCATTGGGCGCATTACCGCCGCTGCAATCACGTTTCGGATGCCGTTCAAGCCGAGTACAAAAACCGCTTGGTCAACCGATTCGATAAGATAGTCTCCCGGCTTGAACTGCGGGCTGTTGGCTACCTGAAGCAGCTGATCGGTCAGTGACGGGTCACTCAAGATGATGTCGGTCAGATGTTTCCGATCTGTGGTTTCTGCAGACAGCGCCCGCATGAGCATGGGTAAGGTGCCAGGTTTGCGAGGCAACTCTTCCATGGCGTTGGTTTGCAAACGTCGTTCTAACTCGGCCAGCACTTTGTCAGAGCTGGATGAGTTTTTGTTAAGCAGGGCTGGTTGTGTGTCCAGAAGCCAACAAAATAAGTGCTCTTCCAGCCGCGGGGGAGGTTTGGCTTCGGTATCGTCGCTGGCGCTCAAGTTCTTTGCCGTGTTGTTGAACAGGCGAGTTTCTTGCGCAGCGTGCGCGGGCTGTTTTTTCGAGAACAAGCCTGAAACCCAGGAGAAAAATCCTGGCATTCATTGCCTCCGGACAGGTATGTCTTGAGTGATTGTTCTTGTGAGTATAGATATGTGCAGCTTCTCTGCACAGTATTCCTTCGTTTTACAGCAAGGTATCACCGAAAATAAAGATCAGCTGGCCGATACCGGCCGCCATCCCGAGGAAAGCGCCAACCAGGATCAATTTGATTTCATCTTCCTGGAAACAGGGGCGTAACAGATCCTGAAACTCTTCGGAGGAGAGGGCGATCATTCTTTCCACCATAATGGATTCAACCGCGCGAGCCCGATCTTGTTCAAACGCGGGGTTGTCGAAGGAGCTTTGTGAAATAGTGATGGCTTTCTCACCGACATGATTTTTCATGGCAGCAAATCCGGTGGGACCAAACGCCACTTGAGTAAATGCTTTTCCCATGCCGGCGGTTTCGTCGACCAGCGGTTTAATGTGTTTTTTCACCATGTTGCGGGCTCGGTCACCTTTGGGGCCTTCAAGGATTCCTTGAATAATGTTGCCAACGGTGAGGATCTCGTGAGTGACGATGTGACAGAAGGAATGGGCCACTTCAGGCTGGCGTTTGAGAAAGAGGCCCTGGATCTTGAGTGGTCCGATTTTGTGTTGTTTCAAGGGGCGGAAGATAACGTTCAGGGCGATCCAGTTGGTGGCCCAGCCGACCAGGAGACCAAAGACCGGAAGTACCCAGATAGCTGGATAGAGATACCAAACAGCCATCTGGATAAGGCCGAAGAGAAATCCAAAGTACATGCCAGAGTTGATGATGAATCGAAACTCCACGTCGCCACATTCCAGAAAGATGCGGTTTAGTAGCCGTTTGTCTTTGGCCAGACGGTCAATCACCATGCCTTTGATATCGAGCAGGTCTTCGATGTTGGTGGCGATGTCTTGCACCAAGTTGTCGACCAACTGCGGGGTCGCTTTTCTGACTCGCTCGTAGACGAGTTTTCGTGCCGAGGAGGGCAGATTTTCCCAGAAAGTGGGGTGTTCTCTGAGCATGAGCTCGTCGACGTATTCTTCAACGCGCGGATCGACGGTGTAGATGATATGCGCAGCGAGTACGTTCGGATCGATTTGTTCGAAGATCTCTTGAACAGTGCCGATTTTGGAAATGGTGGCATCGACGCTGATGGCGGCCATTTTTCGGGCTTTTGAGGGGATGATGCCTTGCCAGCCTAGTAGGGGAGGCTTGCCGATGAATTCCAACGGGTAGAAAGTCATTTTGATGGCAAGCCAGTTGGTGCCCCATCCTATAAATGCAGCGATTACAGGAATGCTGAGGTATTGCCAGAATTCCGGGTTAGAAAATAAATCTGTCATCCTGAGCTCGCATCGTCAGTTGTTATTGCCAGAAGGGATTCGGCTGGCTTTAGATCAGCTATGAATGATGTGGAGCACAGCAGGTTCTGTCAATGACTGAGTTGCCGCTAAAATTGCGTTTCGCGGTCATGAAACGGTTAACCGCCGATGTCTCCCCACAGCCACTGGCAAAGCGCCATGGCGGCAACCGGCGCGGTTTCTGTGCGCAGAACCCTGGGGCCAAGGGCCACCGGCAGAAAGCCGCTTTGCTCGGCTTGGGCAATCTCGTCGGCGGTTAATCCGCCTTCAGGCCCAATCATCAGCGCAATGTTGGCGGGTTTGGCGAGCGTGTTCAAAGATTGCTCCGTTCGATGGTGCAGTACCAGTCGCAGATCGCAGGCCTGGCTGTAGGCCAGCCACTCCTGAACCGACATCACTGGCAATATCTCTGGTACCTTCGCCCGGCCACATTGTTCGGCAGCGCTGATCGCAACCTGCTGCCAGTGGCGCAAGCGTTTTTCTTCACGGTCGCCTTTCAGTTTCACGTCGCTGCGTTGGGTACTCAGCGGCACAATGGTCGTGACGCCCATTTCCACGGCCTTCTGGACGGCGTAATCCATACGATCACCTTTCGACAATGTTTGCCCAAGGGTGATATCAAGCGGCGACTCCGTTGAATTGTTCTGATGGCTCAGAACTTCAACGGTGACGTTCTTTTTGCTGGCCTGAGTGATGGTGGCGCGGTAATCGCAACCGTCGTTATTGAAAAGCTGAAGTTCGTGCCCTGGTTGCATGCGTAGTACCCGGCCTACGTGATTCGCCGCGTTTTCGTCGAGTTCACATTGGCTGCCGACGCTCAGGAGGCTGTCGGTGAAAATTCTGGGTATACGCATGGGGCTCGGTGCTCCTTAGCCTTTTACGGCGATGTCGATGCCTTCAGTAGCCACCTGAGCCAGATGACGAATCTGGTCTTCAGTGATGACATAAGGGGGCATGAAATATACCACGTTACCTAATGGACGTAGCAGGGCCTCGCGCGTCAATGAGTGTTGGTACACTTTCAGGCCACGGCGTTCTTGCCAAGGGAACGGTGTTTTGGATGCTTTGTCTTTGACCATTTCAATGGCCAGCGTCATGCCGTGTTGGCGGATGTCCCCTACATTGGGGTGGTCGGCCAAATGCGCCACTGAGTCGGCCATGCAGCGGGACAGCTGACGATTCTTCTCAATGACATTGTCGTCCCGGAAGATGTCCAACGTGGCCAGAGCAACGGCACAGCCTATAGGGTTGCCAGTGTAACTGTGGCTGTGCAGGAAGGCTTTCAGTGTTTCGTAGTCGTCGTAGAATGCGTTGTAGACAGTATCGGTGGTCAGGACCACGGAGAGGGGAAGATAACCCGCTGTCAGACCTTTAGACAGGCACATGAAGTCCGGCGTGATGCCGGATTGTTCGCAGGCAAACATTGTGCCTGTGCGGCCAAAGCCGACGGCGATTTCATCGGCAATTAAATGCACGCCGTAGCGATCACAGGCCTCACGCAGCTTTGTATGGTAAATCGGGTGATGCATGCGCATGCCTCCGGCGCACTGGATCAGCGGCTCCACCACAACGGCGCAGATTTCATCGTGTTTTTCAGCCAACAGCTTTTCCATCGCCTCGAACTGACGCAACGCGTACTCTTCGTCGGTTTCGCCGGGCTCTGCGTTGTAGGCATCCGGGGAAGGGGCCGTGATCACTTCCATCAGCAACGGCTGGTATGTATCTTTATAGAGCCCGACATCTCCGAGCGCCAAAGCGCCCAGTGTTTCACCGTGATAACTGTTGCCCAGGTTAACGAAGTTCTTTTTGCCCGGCTGGCCCAGATTCTTCCAATAATGAAAGCTCATCTTAAGCGCAGCCTCGATGGCCGATGATCCGTTATCGGCATAGAAGCATTTGTTGAGGCCTTCCGGCGTTACCTCAATGAGTCGTTCTGACAGGTTCACGACCGGTTCGTGAGTGAATCCAGCAAGAATGACGTGTTCCAGCTCACTCACCTGCTGTTGAATCGCCGCGTTGATTCTGGGGTTTGAATGGCCGAAAAGGTTGACCCACCAAGAGCTGACCGCGTCGATAAATCGGTTGTTCTCGAAATCTTCCAACCAAACACCTTCGCCACGTTTGATAGGGATAAGCGGCAGGGTTTCGTGGTCTTTCATCTGGGTGCAGGGGTGCCACACAGATTTGAGGCCGCGGGCGACAAGATCAGCATTACGCATAGGGCGGAGCTCCAGTAGGGCAGTCGTCGTAAGATCAAAGTTGTTGGCTGTTAACCAAGGTTGATAATACAGTTAACAGCGGCGACTGGCCACCGCCAAACTTTGCAGGGTATTTTCTGAAAAACCAGCCAAAAAGTGCCCGAATGTGATCTGATCGTTCTGGCCTCCTTGCCAAAGCGCGCCGCCCTCTGGGCCAATGCTGTAGATCCTGCGTGTCGCAACAATAGCGTCATCATACGGTGGAGGATTTATGGAACTTACTCTTGAGCATTCATACGATGCTGGCTTGGATCACGTGATCAGCCAGTTTTTTTCAGAAGAACTCATTCTTGCAAAGAATGAGAAAGTGGGTGCTCGCAACGTAAAAGTTGTCGATGTTAAAAAAGACGATGCTTCTGGAAAGCTGGTTGTCGAGCGCGAAATGACCGCATCGACGGAGGTGCCGGGAGTGCTCGCGAGTTTTCACCGAGAGTGGAACGAAATCCGTCAGGAAGAGCATTGGGTCAAGAAGGACGACGGCGAATGGCACTGCGAATTTCGTGTGAAGGTTGAAGGTGTCCCTGCCAAGATCAAAGGCGTTATGCGTGTTCAGGGCAATGGGGATCGCTGCATTAACTACATCAACATCAACGTGAAGTCTGATGTACCTTTTTTAGGTAAAAAGATTGCGCGCTTCCTGGCGGATGACACCCGTACCAAGATCAATGAGGAGCACGAGGCCATAGTGTCTTTGCTTTGAAGGCGATATTGAGCCTGCCTCCGTTATAGGGGCAGGCTCATCATGTATTGACGAGCCGGAAGGCCTGGCCCGCCAATCTCGCTTACCGCGGCCGTCGTTCCCAAAGGGTCACTTCCGATAAGGTATGTTGGAACTTGTGCTGGGTCTCGCGGATCACAAAGGGCACCTTCTCTGGCGCCTGTATGAGTCGAAAATTCGGGGTCAATAACTCTTTCAGACCGTCTAAGGTGGTGTGATCTTCACCGTCTTTTTTGAATCCCCCGATCCACTCTTCTTTTGGAGTGTGTTCTTCCATCCAGGTATAGGGTGAGGCGATTAGCAGAACACCACCGTCATTGATGCGTTCGTGGATACTGCATAGGAATTGTTTCGGCTTGTAGAGCCGGTCGATGAGATTTGCTGCCAATACGAGATCATACCCCTTGTGGTGGGGCTTGAGATTACAGGCATCGCCTTGCTGAAAGGAAACTCTGTTTGCGGTCTTGTCCAGCTCCAGGTCTTTAAGGGAGCGGGTATGATAACTGACCAGATCGCCTTCTTCCGTTCGTGCATAGCGCACGGAGCCCTGTTCGGCCATCTCAGTGCCTAGCCGAATAAAGTTGGCCGAAAAATCGACACCATCCACGGCATCAAAATGTTTGGCTAACTCGAAGCTGGCGCGACCGCAGGCACAGCCCAGGTCCAAGGCTTTTCGGGCAGGCTTTCCCGCCATGGCTTCGAGCGCACGCTCAGACAGAGCCAAGGGGAAATTGCGAACTCCGTGCCAGGAGTCACCGAAGTGGAATTCAGCGTATTCGGTTAGCAAACGGTCGCTTTCATAGTAGGCATCGGGTTGCGCGACTTCAGTGTCGGACGAGACATAACGAAAGCCCGCGTGCTGAAAGAAGTGCTTTCTAAAAGCGTAACGGGCGGACAAGCGTGCTTCATTACCGCACGAAGCCCAAGAGCCCCCCTTCATTAGGTTGTGTTGGCCGTCAAACGTGGGGGTAGTGAAGTCATCGTAAAGGGGATGCACTTTGAAGCCGTCGAACGGATAAGTCGGCGTTTCAGTCCACTGCCAGACATTGCCCACTACATCGAACCATTCGCCATGGCGAAACCGGGTGACGGGGCATGAAGACGCGCCGTGGTCAAGATGCAGATTGGCGTTGGCTGGCCGTTCTGATATTTCGTTAACGCCAGCTTCTGAACATAGCCGGTACCACTCGTCTTCGGTGGGCAGGCGAATGGGCTGGCCAGTCTGCTCTTTCTTCCAGTTACAAAAGGCTTTGGCCTCGTGATAGTTCACTTCGACGGGCCAATCCCAAGGCATTTCAATTTCTTCAGTCATCAGGCGCAGGTGCCAACGATTCCGCCAGCGCCAGAAAGTCGGGTGCTTGGCTTGGCTAAACTGACGCCAGGCTTGGCCTTCTTCCGTCCAGTATTGACTTTCCTCGTAACCACCGTCTTCTACGAATGCCAGATACTCCTGGTTACTGACCAGATACTGACTCGCTTTGAACTCATTCACGGCAGCATGATGTTCCCCGTATTCGTTGTCCCATCCATAGTAGACGTCGTCATGGGATTTACCGATATCTACTGTGCCGGCGGGAACCGTCATCAAGCTGTTTTCCGGCGCTTCTCCGGTTTCGCGAATCGGTAACCATTCTGCTTGAGGCCGAACATTGTCCAGTTCATGCTGGCGGATTAGAACCGAACTTGTTTCAAGGTGAATTCGTTCGTGTTCGATGCCCATTACGATGGGCCACCAAGGGTTGTCCCAGGTAACAGGGATGTTCAGGGGCAGGGTCTCGATCAGGTTGAGTACGGTGCTACGTACCTTGGCACGATACTCAAAAACGGCTGAGGCGCTAGGCCAATCGTAGTGATCTTCGTCTAAGTCATCCCAGCTCATTTCATCGACACCTACAGCAAAAACAGACTCCATGTAGGGATCAATCCGCTCAGGTAAGAGCTTTGCCAAAACCAGTTTGTTCACAAAAAACGTGGCGGTGTGGCCCAGGTAAAAAATGAGCGGATGCCGCAGCGGAATGGGTTTTTGGTAGAAAGCAGATTCGTCCGCCAAGCAGTTGAACAGTCGGGTGTAAATATCAAAGGTATTGGTAAAGTACTGTGCAATTTCCAGTCGTTTTTGCTCGACATCGTGTCCATCGAGCTTGGGTGTTCGGAGCAGCGATAAGGAAGTTTTTTCCGATTCAGGGGAGCCTGCTGCTGAAAGATCTTCGTGTGGGGGCTTGCTCATTTAGGACACGTCCTGTTTGTTGATGCCATTTACTCAATTCTTGAATTCACAGGAGAAAACCCCCGGCCTCATTGATTTACGAGCTTTTGAGACCGGTGGATCAATGTTGACGGGCTTTCTTTGGCCGCTGGGTTCTAATGCGCCAATACCCGGGATAAGAACGCTTGCGTCCTTTCGTTTTGCGGGTTGTCGAACACATCTGACGGTTTGCCTTCTTCGACAATCTGCCCTTCGTGAATGTAAATAACTCGGTCAGCCACTTCACGTGCGAAGCCCATCTCGTGGGTGACCACCATCATGGTCATGCCTTCTTTGGCCAGCTCCCGCATAACATCCAGCACTTCACCGATCATTTCCGGGTCAAGCGCGGATGTCGGCTCATCGAACAGCATCAGCCTGGGTTCCATGGCCAGTGCCCGGGCAATGGCGACTCGTTGTTGCTGCCCACCTGAAAGCTGATTTGGGTATTTGTCGGCTTGGTTGCCAATGCCGACGCGCTCCAGGAGCCGCTCAGCCGTGGCGTTGGCCACAACCTGCGAGGTGCTTTTTACCTTCATGGGGGCGAGCATGATGTTTTTTCTCACGGTCAGATGAGGGAACAGATTGAACTGCTGAAACACCATGCCTACTTCTTTGCGGATCTCTGCCAGTGTTTTCTGGTTGCCGCCCTTTGGGGCCAGTGCTTGGTTATCAACGCTCAAGGTGCCAGATTCGTACTCTTCCAAGCCGTTTACGCAGCGGATCAGGGTAGATTTACCGGAGCCACTGGCACCGATGATAACCACCACTTCACCTTGTTCAACGGTTAGATCTATATCTTTAAGGACATGCAATTTGCCGAAATACTTGTTCATGCCCTTCATCGTGACTATCTGAGTCATGGTTCGAATTCCTTCAGACGGATGCAAGGCCGCGGCGTTCCATCAACCGCAGAACCAGAGACAAGGACAAGGTAATCGCCAAATACATCAGCGCCACCACAAAATAGACTTCAAAGGCGGTAAAGGTGTTGGCTATATAAACTTGACCCTGACGAACCAGTTCGCCGACACCGATGACCGAGAACAGTGAGGTGTCCTTGATGCTCACGATGGCTTGGTTGCCGAGAGGTGGGATCATGCGCCGGAATGCTTGCGGCCAGATAATCGACCAGAATGTTTGTGTGCGTGATAACCCCAATGACAGGCCCGCTTCACTTTGGCCTTTGGCAATGGACTGTACACCGCCCCGAACCACTTCCGAAATATAAGCGCCCGAGTTTAGAGCAATGGCGGCAATACCGGCTGTGAGCGGGTCAATGGGGCCGCCGACCAGATCGGGCAAACCGTAGAAGATGAAAAGCACCTGCACGAGAATGGGCGTGCCGCGAAATATTTCGATGTAAGCGGTGGCCGGCCAGCGCAGAAACCATTTTTTGTTAATGCTGAGCAAACCGAAAATAATGCCCAGAATAAAACCGATGGCAAGGCCACCGAAGGAAATCATTAGGGTGTAAGGAATGCCCTTGGCGAGATAGGGTATGGCATTTATTGCTGCCTGCCAGTCAAATTGAAACTGGAATTCCACAGTGTGTGTCTCCGTTGGGTTGGGAGGAACCGGTCAGGGCGTTGTGCACCCTGACCAGAACGAGTGGAGGTTTATTTGTCTTCAGGCATCGGCCCGAACCATTTTTCATAAATGGTTTTGTAGGTGCCGTCTTCTTTGATTTCAGCCAACGCTTCGTTGACCGGGCCAACCCATTGGCTGCCTTTCTTTAGAGCAATGCCGTACTGCTGGCCTTCGTAAAGTGGGCCAACGGCTTCGACCTTGCCTTTGCCTTTGGTGCTGGCGAAGTAGCCGACGTTCGGTGCATCGTAGAACACCGCATCAATGGCGCGGGACATCAGCGCCATGTACATGTCGGAGCTACCCGGGTAAGGGGTTACGCCGTCATCATCGTCGAGGGACTTCATCAGATAGTCGTAGCTGGTGCTACCGATTTTGGTGCCGATTTTCTTACCTTCAAGATCGGACATGTCATCCATGTCGGCGCCCGAGCGAACCAGAATTCGGAGACCGGAGTCGTAATACGGGTCGGAGAAATCAACGATCTCGCCACGCTCTTCGGTAATGGTGATGCCCGCGATGGCGATGTCTACGTTGCCCGTTTGGAGGGCAGGAATAATGCCGTTGAAGTCCATGGTGTTCAGGTCGTAGTCAAAGCCAGCCCGCTCAGCTACCTCTGCGATGATTTCCATGTCAAAACCGACCATGTCGCCGGTCTCCTGGTCCATCATTTCAAATGGAACGAAACTGGGGTCTGTAACCACTCGAAGTGTCTCTGCACTCACCGACGTTGCGGCCACGGATAGTGCCAAACCTGCGCCCAGTGTTTTTAGCCATTTGCTGCTCATGCTTTCTCCTAAGTCTTGTTTTGGTTCCTTCTGCCCGATAAGACAGACCACGATGACGCAGGGTTGTGTCTACGCATCACGGGGAACGTTAATGGGATTGCATCGAATACACTTTAGACTAAAAAACGAGGAGTTTCAGGTGATCAGGAGGGATTAATCGGGAGAGTAAAATAGATAAACTCTCTCCCGGGGTGGGAGAGAGCGGATTGAGAAAAGATCAGAAGGAGATTTTTTCCCGGTCGGTAATGCCCAAATTCTTCCAGATCGAAAGACTAGGTTCGGTCTGGTTCAAGGTATAAAAGTGCAATCCCGGGGCGCCGGCCTTAAGCAGGTCTTCGCACATTCGAGTCACGACTTCTTCACCAAACTTCCGGATGCTGACCGTGTCGTCGCCGTAAGCTTCCAGCTGCTTGCGGATCCAACGCGGGATTTCAGCGCCGCACATGTCGGAGAAGCGCACCAAGCTGGAGAAATTGACGATGGGCATGATGCCCGGCACCACCGGGATGGTGATGTTCATTTTCTCCAGGCGGTCGATGAAATAGAAGTAGCTGTCCGCGTTAAAGAAGTACTGGGTGATCGCACTGTTGGCGCCAGCCTGTACCTTACGGGCAAAGTTCTTTAAATCATCCTCCGCGCTGCGAGCCTGCGGGTGGAATTCCGGGTAGGCAGCTACTTCGAGGTTGAAGTGGTCCCCGCTGTGTTCCCGAATAAACTCCACCAGCTCGTTGGCGTAACGCAGTTCACCGGAAGCCCCCATGCCAGAAGGCAGGTCGCCTCGCAGGGCAACAATCCGGTTTATGCCGTTCTTTTTATACTCGTCCAGCAGCTCGCTGATCTCTGCGCGGCTACCACCCACGCAGGACAAGTGTGGTGCTGTGGAAATGCCCTGTTGATGCAAATTCAGCACAGTTTCTATGGTGCGGTCCCGGGTTGAACCGCCGGCACCGAAGGTGACCGAGAAAAAATCCGGGTTCACCTCTGCGAGCTGATCGCGAACAACCTGAAGTTTTTCTTTGCCCGCATCTGTTTTAGGCGGGAAAAACTCGAAGCTGAAGCGACGTTTAAATTGTTTTTGGGATTGCATGGTTCTGTCCGCTTAGTACCTGTATGTTTCCGGCTTGTATGGGCCTTCGACCGGCACGCCGATGTACTTGGCTTGGTCCGGAGTCATTTTGGTGATCACGCCACCGAAGCCTTCAACCATGGCGCGAGCGACTTCTTCGTCCAACTGCTTAGGCAGTACCTGAACGTAGATGCCTTTGGCGCGGGCGTCTTCCGGCAGGTCGGCAAACTTGCGTTCGAACAAGTACATTTGCGCCAGCACCTGGTTGGCGAAAGAGCCGTCCATGATCCGCGACGGGTGGCCAGTTGCGTTGCCCAGGTTCACCAGACGGCCTTCCGACAGCAGAATCAGGTGGTCGTTAGTGGCCTT
This sequence comes from Marinobacter sp. JH2, assembly GCF_004353225.1. Lineage (NCBI taxonomy): Bacteria > Pseudomonadati > Pseudomonadota > Gammaproteobacteria > Pseudomonadales > Marinobacteraceae > Marinobacter > Marinobacter sp. JH2. The sequence goes on from NZ_CP037934.1 coordinate 111,943, forward strand.
GTCGCGGTAGATCAGGTGTACCTGCGGCTTAACCTCGTCCCATTCCCAGTTCTTGCGCATGTAAGCGGTGTCGATTTCGTTGTCGAAGTGGCCGATGTTGCACACCACGGCGCCGCTCTTCAGGGCTTTCAGCATGTTGGCATCGCACACGTTAACGTTACCGGTGGTTGTTACCAACAGGTCGGTGGTGCCCAGCAAGTCAGTGTTGATGCCTTGCTCAGTGCCGGTGTTGATGCCATCGATGTACGGAGAAACGACTTCAAAACCGTCCATGCAAGCCTGCATCGCACAGATTGGGTCTGCTTCTGTGACCTTTACGATCATGCCTTCCTGGCGCAAGGACAGAGCAGAACCTTTGCCCACATCGCCGTAGCCGATAACCAGCGCTTTCTTGCCAGACAACAGGTGGTCGGTGGCGCGCTTGATGGCATCGTTCAGGCTGTGGCGGCAGCCATACTTGTTGTCATTCTTGGATTTGGTCACGGAATCGTTGACGTTGATCGCCGGGATCTTCAGGGTGCCGTCGCGCAGCATTTCCTGCAGGCGGTGGACGCCGGTGGTGGTTTCTTCGGTGACGCCGTGACAATTGGCAATGATCTGCGGGTATTCTTTGTGCAGCAGTTCAGTCAGGTCGCCGCCGTCGTCCAAGATCATGTTGGGTTCCCAGCCGTCTACGTCTGCACCAACGGTCTTGTGCAGGCACCACTCGTATTCTTCGTCGGTTTCACCTTTCCATGCGAAGACAGGAATGCCCTGAGCGGCGATAGCGGCAGCGGCTTGATCTTGAGTAGAAAAGATGTTGCACGAAGACCAGCGAACGTTCGCGCCCAGCTCGACCAGTGTTTCGATCAACACGGCGGTCTGGATGGTCATGTGAATGCAGCCCATGATATTGGCGCCTTTCAGCGGCTGCTCGGCTTTGTATTTTTCGCGCAGCTTCATCAGTGCGGGCATCTCGCCTTCTGCGATGTGTACTTCCTTGCGGCCCCAATCGGCGAGGGCGATATCGCGTACTTTGTAGTCGTCGAAGTTGCTCATAAGTATTCTCCGGTTAGTTCTGTGTCGGCGCATGAGATCGCTCATGCGCCTGAAATTGGTTTAGATGCCGGCGGCGTCTTTCAGCGCAGCTGCTCGGTCGGTCTTTTCCCATGGGAAGGCGGTGAAGGTTTTGCCGCCAACGGTCATTTCGTATGGGTCACGGCCAAAGTGGCCGTAGGCTGCGGTTTCCCGGTACATCGGGTGCAGCAAATCGAGCATGTTAGTAATGGCATAGGGGCGCAGATCAAAGTGTGCGCGTACTAGATCAACGATCTTGTCATCGCTGAGCTTGCCGGTGCCGAAGGTATTCAGAGAGATAGATGTTGGCTGGGCCACACCGATGGCGTAGGACACCTGAATCTCACATTTGTCGGCCAAACCGGCAGCAACGATGTTTTTGGCAACGTAGCGGCCTGCGTAAGCGGCAGAACGGTCAACCTTCGAGGGGTCTTTGCCGGAGAAGGCGCCACCACCGTGGCGAGCCATGCCGCCGTAGGTATCTACGATGATTTTACGGCCGGTCAGACCACAATCGCCTACCGGGCCGCCGATAACGAATTTACCAGTCGGGTTGATGTGGAACTGGGTATCTTTGTGCAGCAGCTCTGAAGGCAGAGTTTGCTTGACGATCAATTCCATTACCGCTTCTTTCAGGTCTGCCTGGCTGACGTCCGGATCGTGCTGAGTAGACAGTACGATGGCATCAATGCCGACCACTTGGCCGTTTTCGTAGCGGCAGGTTACCTGGCTCTTTGCATCCGGGCGCAACCAGGGCAACAAGCCGCTCTTGCGCGCTTCGGCCTGGCGCTGAACCAATCGGTGCGAGAAGGTGATCGGTGCCGGCATCAATACGTCAGTTTCGTTGCTGGCGTAGCCGAACATCAGGCCTTGGTCGCCGGCACCCTGATCTTCCGGCTTCTGGCGATCAACGCCTTGAGCGATTTCGACCGACTGTTTGCCGATTATGTTGATCACGCCACAGGTATCGCCGTCGAAGCCAACATCTGAAGAGGTGTAACCGATGTCTTTGATCACACCGCGAACCAGATCTTCCAGATCAACCCAGGCGCTGGTGGTGATCTCACCGCCGACAATGGCTACGCCGGTTTTTACCATGGTTTCACAGGCAACGCGGGCGTGCGGGTCGTCCGTCAGGATGGTGTCCAGGACTGCATCGGAGATTTGATCCGCAAGTTTGTCCGGGTGGCCTTCAGAGACCGATTCGGAGGTAAAGATGTTGTAGTCAGACATACGTGTGTCCTCTGTGAGCGTTGTCAAATTCGTGCTGGCGACCGGCCAGCTCTTTTTGTGTTTTTGAAAGGTAAGTAGTAGTACTTACTTCTATATCAATTTATTTAGATATTCCGTGATGTGTGTGCGTTTTAGGCTCTTTTGGTGGTTTTCCAAAACTCCCGAACCTGAATCTGGAAGCCGTTCCGCAGCCCGATAAACAACTGTTCTCCGGCGTTCAGGCCAGCGTCGGCTGCCCAGGCGGTGAGCTCTTCCGGCTCGAAACCCAGCCAAAGATCACCGCAGTTTTCTTTTGCCCAATCCTGATCGTGGCTGCACAGATCGCTGATGATGAAGCAGCCGCTGTTGTTCATCAGAGCTGCGGCATCCAAAAAGATGTCTGCCGGGCTGGGGACGTGGTGCAGCACCATGTTGGCAACAATCAGATCAAAAGCATCGCCGCTTGCCAGGATTGTGTCGGTCACGCCTTCAATCAAATCCACGTTGTTCAGCCGGCTCTCAATGCAGGTGCGGGTGGCCTTGGCGAGCATGTCTTTACTGTTGTCCAGGCCCACCGTGTGCTCGAAAAGTTCCGACAAAACGGGCAAGAATCCACCTTCGCCCGGTCCGATTTCCAGTACGCTCTGCCAGTTTTGTTGACTTACCCTTTTACGGATGAGTTCGGCGGTTGGATCGGCATACAAATCAAAGGCGGCAATCAGTTCTTGCTGCTCCCGGAACTGGGCTGAGTGGCGTGAAAAAAACGCCTGCGACTGTTCCGCGCGCTGTGCCCGAATGGCCTCGATTTTTTCGGCCAGCTCTGTGGGTAACGGAATACGGTCGACCGTTTCAAAAATCTGCCTAATCGCCTGATCTGCCAGTTTCACGCTGTCCAGGTGCAGCGGCCGACGGTAAAAAATGGCGTTGCCTTCCCGCTGGGACTCAAGCAAACCGGCTTTGTGCATCACCTTCAGGTGGTGGCTCATGCCGGATTGGCGCATATCAAACAGTTGGCTCAACTCAAGTACGCCGAAGGTGTCCCGGCGCAGCACTCGCAGAATCTCAAGGCGCAGAGGATCACCGCTGGCTTTGAAAATCGGTGCCAGAGTCTCTGCGGAGGAAGCTTCGAGTGCGTGGGTGTTGAGTGATGTCATGGGGGAGAAGTGTAGGGGGGTTCGGTTGATCGATCAATAGCCATATCAATTTTTTTTGATATAGATTTATTCTCGTCTGAAATTTGCCCCCGGATACCGTAATCGGCGAAAATACGCGCCTTCTTTTTAAGCAGTTTTTGCAGCTTGAAGTCTTGTCCTGAAAAACACTGGAGAATTGTCAATGCCGTCTCGTAAAGATCTCGCCAACGCCATACGCGCGCTGAGCATGGATGCGGTTCAGAAAGCCAAATCCGGCCACCCGGGTGCGCCCATGGGAATGGCAGATATCGCCGAGGTACTGTGGAACGATTACCTGAGCCATAACCCGGCTAACCCGCAATGGGCTAACCGTGACCGCTTTATCTTGTCTAACGGCCATGGCTCCATGCTGCAGTATTCCTTGCTGCACCTGAGCGGGTACGACGTATCGATTGATGACATCAAGAACTTCCGTCAGCTGCACTCGAAAACACCGGGGCACCCGGAGTACGGCTACACCCCAGGTGTAGAAACTACCACTGGCCCGCTGGGTCAGGGTATTGCAAACGCCGTTGGCTTCGCGTTGGCCGAGAAAGCGATGGCGGCTCAGTTCAACCGTCCCGGTCACGACATTGTTGATCACTACACCTATGCGTTCCTGGGCGACGGCTGCCTGATGGAAGGTATTTCTCACGAAGTAGCGTCTCTGGCCGGTACGTTGGGCTTGGGCAAACTGGTGTTTTTCTACGACGACAACGGCATTTCCATCGACGGTGAAGTGGAAGGCTGGTTTACTGACAATACTCCGCAGCGTTTTGAATCCTACGGCTGGCAGGTTATCCCGAACGTGGACGGTCACGACGCCGACGCGATTCGTGCCGCCGTTGAAGCGGCTCGTGCGAACGCCGAGCAGCCAACGCTGATTTGCTGCAAGACCATCATCGGCTTCGGTTCCCCGAACAAACAGGGCAAAGAAGATTGCCACGGCGCCCCGCTGGGTGACGATGAAATCGCTCTGACCCGTGAAGCGTTGGGATGGAAGCACGGTGCGTTTGAAGTTCCTGACGACATTTACGCAGCATGGAACGGCAAAGAGAAAGGTGCAGCAGCTGAGAGTGACTGGAATCAGAAGTTGGCGGCCTACGAAAAAGCTGAGCCGGAATTGGCTGCTGAGTTCAAGCGCCGTATGGCGGGTGAGCTACCAGCAGACTTCGCTGAAAAGGCACAAGCCTACGTTCAGGAATGCCAAGACAAGGGTGATACCATTGCTTCCCGTAAGGCTTCCCAGAATGCTCTGAATGCCTACGGTCCAATGCTGCCGGAACTGATGGGCGGCTCTGCCGACTTGGCTGGTTCCAACCTGACCATTTGGTCTGGCTGTAAAGGTGTGACCAAAGACGACGCTTCTGGCAACTACATCTATTACGGTGTGCGCGAGTTCGGCATGGCCGCCATCATGAACGGTATGGCCCTGCACGGCGGTTTTGTTCCTTACGGCGCCACCTTCCTGATCTTTATGGAGTACTGCCGTAACGCTGTGCGCATGGCCGCACTGATGAAGCAGCGTACTATCTTCGTATTTACCCACGACTCCATCGGTCTGGGCGAAGACGGCCCGACCCATCAGCCGATTGAACAGCTGGCCAGCTTGCGTACAACGCCGAACATGAGCACCTGGCGCCCGGGGGATGCTGTTGAATCTGCCGTAGCCTGGAAATCTGCCCTTGAGCGTAACGATGGCCCCACGGCCATGGTGTTCTCCCGCCAAGGTTTGCCGCATCAGGACCGTGATGCAGAGCAGCTGGCGAACGTTGCCAAAGGTGGCTACGTCCTGTCTGACAGCGAAGGTACACCCGAGCTGATCCTGATTGCCACCGGTTCCGAAGTGGGTCTGGCGCAAGACGTGGCCGGTCAGCTGCGTGAGCAGGGCAAAGCCGTGCGTGTGGTTTCCATGCCGTCGACGGACGTATTCGATGCCCAGAGCGCGGAATACAAGCAGCAGGTACTGCCGCTGGAAGTGACCAACCGCATTGCTATCGAAGCCAGCATTGCTGATTACTGGTACAAGTACGTTGGTCTGGACGGCCGGATTGTGGGCATGACCACTTTCGGTGAGTCTGCACCGGCCGGTGAGCTGTTCAAGGAATTCGGCTTCACCGTCGAAAACATCCTGGAAGTCGCTGCTGAACTACTGGACGCTTAATGAGCCACTCAAAGCCTTTTCGGATTGCTATCAACGGGTATGGCCGTATCGGCCAGTGCGTGTTGCGGGCATTATATGAGAACGGCTTTCGCGATCACCTGCAGGTGGTCGCGATTAACGAGTTGTCGGACATCGACACTATTGCCCACCTGACCAAATACGATTCCACCCACGGGCGGCTCAATGGAAAGGTGGCGGTAGAAGGTGATGATTTGGTGGTGAACGGTGACCGCATTCGCGTGCTGCGTCATCCAGACCCGGAAGATCTGCCTTGGCGATTGCTGGACGTGGATTTGGTACTGGAATGCTCCGGAGCCTATTCGGATCGCGCGACTGCGGAAAAACACATCGCCTCGGGCGCCAAACGCCTACTGTTCTCCCAGCCGGGTGAAACCGATGTGGATCGTACCGTTGTATTTGGTATCAACGACCAGGCTTTGACCCTGCATGATGTGATTGTGGCGGCCGGTTCCTGTACCACCAACTGCCTGGTGCCAGTGATCAAAGTGCTGGACGACGCCTTTGGCGTGGAGCAGGGCAGCACCACCACCATTCACGCTGCGATGAACGACCAGCCCGTGATCGACGCATACCACCATCAGGATCTGCGTCGTACTCGAAGTGCGTTGCACAACATCGTGCCTGTCGACACCGGGTTGGCCCGTGGCATTGAACGGTTATTGCCGCACATGGAAGGCCGCTTCAGCTCCGTTGCCATTCGAGTGCCCACGCTCAACGTGTCGGCCATCGATATGGTGGTCAACGTGCGCGAAACCACCGATGTGGCGACGGTAAACCAGCTCTTGAAGCGTTCAGCTCAAGGGCCGCTGGAAGGCATTCTCGACTACACGGACGAACTGCTGGCCAGTTCCGACTTCAACCACGACTCCCATTCAGGCGTGGTCGATGGCGGGCAAACACGAGTAACCGGCGGCACGATGGTAAAGGTGTTGTGCTGGTTCGATAACGAATGGGGCTTCGCCAACCGAATGCTGGATGTAAGCCAGAGTTGGTTGCAGAGAGTGAATTAACGCCCCTCTCTCCCCAACCCCAAATATTAATGACTGAATCCATAACTACGGACCTTGATTATGGCCATCAAAAAAATGACTGACCTGAACCTCGCCGGCAAGCGGGTTCTGATTCGTGAAGACCTGAACGTACCGGTAAAAGACGGCAAAGTATCCAGCGATGCCCGCATCCGTGCCTCGCTGCCTACTATCAACGCAGCGAAAGACGCCGGCGCGAAAGTCATGCTGATGTCCCACCTTGGCCGCCCGGAAGAAGGCGTTTACGACGAAGCGTCTTCCATGAAGCCGGTCGCCGATCACCTGTCCACTATGCTGGGGCAGGAAGTGCGTTTGATTAAAGACTACCTCGATGGCGTTGAAGTGGCCGATGGCGAAGTGGTTCTGTTTGAAAACGTTCGCTTCAACAAAGGCGAAAAGAAAGACAACGAAGATCTGGCTAAGCAATATGCCGCTCTGTGCGACATCTACGTGATGGACGCCTTCGGCACCGCACACCGTGCCCAGGCGTCCACCCACGGCGTGGCCAAGTTTGCTCCCGAAGCCTGCGCCGGCCCGCTGCTGGCGGCTGAGCTGGATGCACTCGGTAAAGCGCTGGATAACCCAGCCAAACCGGTTGTGGCCATTGTGGGCGGCTCCAAAGTCTCCACGAAGCTGGACGTGCTGAACGCCCTGGAAACAGTCTGCGATCAGATCATCGTAGGCGGCGGCATCGCCAACACCTTCCTGGCGGCCGCCGGTCACCCGGTTGGAAAGTCTCTGTGCGAGCACGATCTGATCGACACCGCCAAAGACATCGCCAGCCGTGTGCAAATCCCGCTGCCGGTTGACGTAGTGGTTGCCAGCGAATTTGCCGAGACCGCCACCGCAACGGTTCGAAACATCTCCGACGTAACCGCCGACGACATGATCTTGGACGTAGGCCCGGAAACTGCTGGCCAGTTCGCCGAGTTGCTGAAGAATGCCAAAACCATTCTCTGGAATGGCCCGGTTGGTGTATTCGAATTTGACCAGTTCGGCAACGGCACCAAAGCCCTCGCCGAAGCCATCGCACAAAGCGATGCCTTCTCACTGGCCGGCGGCGGAGACACCGTGGCAGCCGTTGACAAATACGATATAGCTGACAAGATCTCCTACATCTCAACTGGCGGCGGTGCCTTCCTGGAATTCGTAGAAGGCAAAACCCTGCCGGCAGTAGCTGTATTGGAAGAGCGCGGACAGTAAGTTTTATTAAGCCGCCAGTTAATGGCGGCTAAAGCAGAATCCCAACATCAAAAGTTAACGAAGGAGACAACCCATGGCCCTGATATCGCTGCGGCAACTTCTGGACCACGCCGCCGAGCATGGTTACGGTGTGCCAGCCTTTAACGTAAACAACCTCGAGCAAATGCGCGCCATCATGGAAGCCGCCGACAAAACCGACTCCCCGGTTATTGTTCAGGCCTCTGCCGGTGCCCGCAAATACGCCGGTGCGCCTTTCCTGCGTCACCTGATCCTGGCCGCCATCGAAGAATGGCCGCACATCCCGGTCGTTATGCACCAGGACCACGGCACTAGCCCGGCAGTCTGCCAGCGCTCCATCCAGCTAGGCTTCAGCTCCGTCATGATGGACGGTTCACTGGGTGAAGACGGCAAAACCCCGACCAGCTACGAATACAACGTAGACGTCACTCGCCGCACTGTTGAAATGGCGCACGCTTGTGGTGTTTCTGTAGAAGGCGAACTGGGTTGCCTGGGTTCTCTCGAAACCGGCCAGGCCGGTGAAGAAGACGGCATTGGCGCCGAAGGCACTCTGGACATGGAACAGATGCTGACCGACCCGGAAGAAGCCGCAGACTTCGTGGCGAAAACCCACGTAGACGCGCTGGCCATCGCCATCGGTACCAGCCACGGTGCTTACAAGTTCACCCGTCCGCCGACGGGCGACATTCTGGCGATCGAGCAGATCAAAGCGATCCACAAGCGGATCCCGGACACCCACCTGGTCATGCACGGCTCCAGCTCCGTACCCCAGGAATGGCTGAAAGTGATCAACGAGTTCGGTGGTGAGATTCCGGAAACCTACGGTGTACCGGTTGAAGAAATCGTTGAAGGCATCAAGCACGGTGTGCGTAAAGTGAACATCGACACCGACTTGCGTCTGGCAAGCACTGGTGCGGTTCGTCGCTTCATGGCGCAGAACCCGGCCGAGTTTGACCCGCGTAAATTCCTGAAGGCCACCATGGTAGCGATGACCGACATCTGCGTTGCTCGTTACGAAGCTTTCGGCTGTGCCGGCCAGGCCAGCAAAATCAAGCCGTTTAACCTTGAACAAATGTTCGAGCGTTATGAGGCTGGCGAACTGGACCCTAAGGTTAAGTAAGCCTGCAGTAAAAAAGTACCCCGGAACAATCCGGGGTACTTTCCCCATCTATTCCCCCTTCCTCGTAACCCTATCGGAACTTTTCTTTTGCCGGGGTACCTATAATGAATAGGAGATCATTCGCATTCTGAATGTGGTCAATGGACGTTGAACGAATGCGTTGTCAGCTTGGTCGCAACCGACAGCATCGCATCGCTCGAAGCGTGTGTACCTAACCCGCATTTTAGAGTGTTTCTTTTGCCTAATTTCGGCGTATGCTGGATGCATAACGCTTCATCCTTCAACGACGGCAACTAGCAGGTGATTGATATGGCCGGCGGTTGGGCTCGAGACGGAGCCGTACAAGATCAGATAGATGCCACAGTTGAAGATGCAGTCGAGCAGGCTCGGAGCAATCTCCACTCCGGAGACAGCGCGGAGTTCTGTGTTGAGTGTGATGAACCCATTCCAGAAGCACGGCGCGAAGCCATTCCCGGCGTTCAGCTGTGCATCGCTTGTCAGTCGAAATTAGAAGCGAAGGGCGGAGGCACCGGAGGCATCAACCGGCGAGGCAGTAAAGACAGCCAGTTGCGGTGATTGCACGTTGGTGGCGGATTTGCGCAGCTCCACCTCGGAATGCACCATAACTTGCCTTCGGAACCTTCTGGTACACAGTCGCGTCAGTGAAGAATCCTCTAACAATTAAATAATCACCGGAGAGATTGAGTGAAACGCAAAGTTATAGGCGATACGGTCGAATTGGCCGACCTGGTCAATATCAAAGGCCAGCCAGTACAAGTTCCCCAGCCCGGAAAACTGGTTCATCTGCAGTTCAGACGCTTTGCCGGTTGTCCGATCTGTAACCTCCATTTGCAGTCCTTCTTCAAGAATTCGAGCGCCCTGCAGGAAAACGACATCCACGAGGTCGTGGTGTTCCATGCCAGCAAAGAGCGAATGCTGGAAAACGTGGTTGATGTGCCGTTTGATCTGATCGCTGATCCAACAAGGAAGCTCTATAGGAATTTTGGGGTAGAGAGTTCCTGGAAAGCCATTCTCAACTTTAAGATGATGAGAGGTGCTCTGAAAGGTGTAAGGAAGTTCGGAATGAAAAAACCGGAAAGCCTGGAAGCGGAATTGGGGCTGCCTGCGGATTTCCTGATTGATGAAAACGGGAAAATTGTCGCCCTGAAATACGGCACGCACGCAGATGATCAGTGGTCACTGAACGAAGTGATCCAGCACGCCAAGAACGAGCAGGTGAGTGTGTGAATGTTGGGGGCCGAAACAAAAAATCCGAAATTTCCTGAAATTTTTTGGAATAAAGTGTCAGTCCAGTCGTCTTCCTGATGAAAGCTGCCCATAAGGGTTCATCCAAAGGAGGACGAAATTATGAAAAAGCACATTTTGACTTTTGCGATCTGTTCTATCCTTTCTACCAGCGCACTTGCTGCTGAGGGAGCCGCTTCGGCTGACGTTCAGGCCGATGCAAACATGAGCGCCAGCGCCAATGGCAACGATGGCGTTTCAGCTCAAGGCAGCGGATCCGCATCTGCTCAGGGCAATGTGAACGGTGAGGCCGCTCGCCGTGAAGCTTCTGAGCAAGGCCAGGCCGCCAGTAACGAGGCTCGTCAGAAGACAAACGCCGCCGTGAGCGCGGGTGTTGAAGCGGGGCAAGAAGTCCAGGGTAAAGCCGATGCCACAGCCGATGCCGCTGTAAGCAAGGCTGCCGAAAAGCGAGCCGCCGCAAAAGATCGCGTGAACGAGGCGCGCAGCTCGGAAGTTCGCGTTGAAACCAATCAACAAATTGGGACTTCCGTATCGGATTCCGTGAAAGGTGAAGTGCGTAATTCCGTTAAAGGAGCTTTGAAAGGCTCTACCGGTGGCGGAGTGCTCTAATCACGCCGTTTAATGATAGCCGGGCCTACTCAGGTCCGGCTTTTTTCTGGCCGGGAGAACCCTGTCATGCGATTAAAACAATGCGTTTATAAGCTGCCGCTTACGGTCGCTATGGCCGCGACAGCGCCAACCCTTCTTGCGGCAGACCATGCTGAATTGAACGGCCATGTGGGGGTCGGAATGGAGCACGATAGCAATCTGACGGTTGACGAACTGAACCGCTCCTCCGACAACAGCGATGAAGCCTGGGTTTTCGATGCCGGGTTGGAAGCGATCCTCAAACCCACCCAGTCGCTGAACCTGACACTGGATTATTCGGTGTCCGGTAGCCGCTACCAAACCTACGACCAGTTTGATCAAAACATCCATCTCGCGTCTGCGGATCTGAGTTACGATTTTGATCCGGTCACGGTGGGTGCCAGCTACCACTATTCCCACGCTACTCTGGACTCTGATCCGTTTTTGGATTTTACGAGAACCAGCGTCTACCTTGGCAGTCTGCTGGGCAACAGCACCTATGTCATGGTGAGCCTTCAGGACAAAACCAAAGACTTTGAGGAAGGCGACGCCCGGGATGCCGATATCAAAGGTGCCAGCCTGGATGCGTTTTTCTTCTTTAATGACGCGCGCAGCCACGTGCTGTTCGGTATAGACGGCGATCAAGAAGATGCGCAGGCCGATGCCTATGACAATCGGCTCGTTCGCGTCCGTGCCAGCTGGGTGCACAAGTTTCAGCTGGCGGAGCAGGACAATCGCCTGCAGCTGAAGTGGCGTTACGAAGATCGCGAATACGACGACGTGGTGATCGAACCGGATGAGCCGTTATTGCAGAACCCGTTTACTGCAGATTTGCAGGAGCGCACTTCAGAACAGCGCGCAGATCAAGCCTGGATCGTGGAAGCTGGCTGGCGGATCGGGCTGAACGAGGTGCTGAGTCTTGAGCCGAAAGTGTCCTACGGCCACTACACCTCAAACGTAGACTCTGCGGATTACGATAAAACCGTAGCCGGCGTCACCCTGCGGGCTGATTTTTGAAGCGCCCAGACTGATCGTCGAGAAAGCCGTGGCCGAACCCCGGGTCACGGCCCTCGGCACCCAGATCTTCAGCACGCTCAATCAGTATCTGAATCGCCTGTTCGTTGCTCAGGCGCGGCAACGAACACGCGAGCAAGGCCGTCACCACCGGGGCCGCCAACGAGGTTCCGCTGTCACGAACCAGGCCGCCCTTGGGATGCGCCACCAGAACGTCCACACCGCGCGCGGCGAAGGCCACGTGGTTTCCCCGGTTTGCCCACCGGTATAGCGCGCCCGCGCTATCCACCGCCGTCACACCGATCACCCCCTCATAAGCAGCGGGATACAGCGGTGGCGCAGCGGGCCCCTCGTTGCCCACGGCGGCGACCAGTATCGGCCCCTGTTGCTGCAGGCTTTTGATGGCGGCGGCCAGAATCCGGTTATCCGGGCCAGTTAGGCTGATATTGATGACCGAGGTGTTTTGTTCTGCCAGCCAGTTTAATCCTTCCAGCAAGTGAGCGAGTGTCGCTCCGGACGTTGCGTCAGAACCTTCGTAAAAAACCGATGCGTTGAACAAAGTGGCGCCCGGTAACCGGGCCTGATTTTGGGCCGAGGATTGGCCCACCAGCACGCTGGCAACGGCGGTGCCGTGAGCACGAGGTGCTGTGAATTCACCGGTTTGGTTCGCCACCGTCAAGAACGGTTTCTGAACGATCTTTGCTTGTTCAAACGCCGAATGTTCCTCACTGATCAGCGTATCCACCATGCCAACGCGAACGGGCTCCGGGCACAGGCTGGCCGTTGTTGTTTCAGCGCCATTGGGCACTGCGCCCGAAGCCCGGCTTTGGGGGCTGTATATGTGGTTACGGTCGAGTCGTTCTGACAGTTCCGGTAAAAGTTTTTTCAGCGCTGCACTGGAGTCGATGTCTGGGCGAACCTGAAAACGCACCACCGTCAGCCCCAAACCTTCGAGCTTTTGTTGCTCCAAGATCGTCACGCCGGGGCGGCGGAGCCGAACCAGTTCATCGGCTGTTGCGGTGATGAGCCATTGCCGGGCCACGGCTCGGGAACCATCGCGTTGAAGCGCCTCGTAAAAAGCGGTTTCTCCATCGCGGGTGCGGACAGGTAACAGCTCCGACAGTTGCCCTTGCAGCTGCTCCGGCAGCTCGTCGGCGTTGACGACACGCTCGCGAGTTCGCTCCGCCACTTTGCGCTCCACCAATGCTTCGGCCCGTCGCTCGACCTGCGTGGAAATGGCATCAATTTGCCCGTTCAGCAGATCGCCGGGGCCGGCACTTTGGGCCAATCCGGGCGCAATCAGCAAGGCCGGTACCATCAGCCAGTGGAACGTTGCTCGCTTAATCATCGTGTAGGTCCAGGTAAAAAGAGTTTCTAACAGAACAACGGCTGGATCGAAAAATAATTCCCGATCAGAGGGAATAGATCTCGCTGTGACTCGTTGTACAGGTAACACATATCGACAAAGGGCGCCATGCGACAGGAAATCACGGAACTATTGCCGAGTTTGAGGCGCTTTGCCTACTCACTGAGCGGTTCCGCGGCTGATGCGGATGATCTGCTTCAAAACACGGTAGAGCGACTGTTGAGCCGGCCGCGACCTGATGACGCAGACATTACCCGATGGGCATTTCGGGTCTGCCGTAACGTATGGATAGACGAGTGTCGGGCTCGGAAAGTTCGTCGCGAAGCGGCAGAACACCCGGAACTCAGCGAAGGCCAGGTCTTCGATGGCGATAAGCAGGTAGCCAATGAAATGGAGGTTAGCCGGGTGGATCAGGCGATGAGCCTGTTACCGGAAGACCAGCGCCAGATCATATCGCTGGTGGCGATTCAGGGGCTGTCTTATCAGGCGGTTGCAGAGATTTTGTCGGTACCCAAAGGCACGGTAATGAGTCGACTGGCTCGTGCGCGCGGAGCATTAAATGAGGCGCTGGCGCCTGAGACAACGGGGAACAAAAAATGACCAACGTGGATGAAAAACTCTCTGCCTTTCTCGATGGTGAATTGCTCGCCGAGGAAATGCAGCAGATTCGTGAGCGCTTAGCGGTGGAGCCTGAGTTGACTGCGCGGCTGAGTGAACTGTCGCTGGTCGATCAGACACTGCAGGCGCACTACGGAGAAATCGACGATCGCCCGCTGCCTGCGGGGATTACACGGCTGTTGGGTATGGCCGAGAATGAGCCGGAGCGCCCGTCGAACAACGTGGTTCGTTTTCCGTTACGGGAGCGTCTGCGCGCTCATACGGGGAAGGCCATTGCTGCCGCTTTGGTCGGCGGTTTCGCCCTGGCCCAATGGCTGTCGCTGCCCAAAATAGATTCAGATGCCTCCTGGCAAGAGGTGGCTCAGGTGCTCGAGTCAACGCCCAGCGGCACAAATTACACCTTGGCCAGCGGCGAGACTCTTACGCCGCGGCTGACGTTCAAGAATCACGACGGTGAATATTGCCGACAGTTTCGGGTACAAGGGGATATCGGGCGTTCTGAAAACATTGCTTGCCGAAGCGGTGCCGGTGCTTCGGAATGGGATTTGGCTGTGCGTCTGGAATTGGCAGGTAAGGTTTCTGGTGATCGCTATCGAACAGCAAGTGGCGGCTCGGCGTTGGATGATACTCTGGATAAAATGATCGCCGGCCCGATGTTGACGCCGGAAGATGAGCAGCGCTTGATAGAGCTTCAGTGGTCACCCAACCACTGAAGCGTAGCTGCCGCGTAAGTGCTTGTTAGCACTTACGCGTTTCTGCGATTTTCCATCTCGTTGCGGTACTGACTGCCCAGATCTTCTTTTTGCTTATCGGTCAGTACTTTGCCGCCCATCTGGAACACTTCCTGCTCTTCTTCTTCCAGATGATGGCTGACGAGGTGCTGCAGCTCTTTGAACACTTGAAGCCATTGGGGGCTGGAATAGTCGGTTTTTTCAAGCTGCTCTATGCATTCATCAATGTCGTGATGTTCAGCAACGCTGTGGCGGGCTTTGTCCTGGGTTTGCTCATGTTGCATCAGGTGGGCGTAAAAATGCTTTTCTTCCGCTGCTGCGTGTTCGGTCAATTCGGTTTTCAGCTTCGAAAATCCCTGTCGGCGAACTTGCTCATCGCCAGAGGTATCGGCCAGTTGCTCCAGCAGTTCCCGTTGTACGTCGTGATCTTGTCTCAAGGCTTCGAACACGTTCACTATGGCTCTCCTTATCGGCTTGAACACCGAGATAGTGTAGAACACATTTGAACGGATTTTATTTCGGCTTGGTAATCTCGATTTTTCGACCCAGCTTCTCGAGCGCCATCAGCGTGTCGGTGTAATTCGCCATCCGGTTGAGATACTCCGGTGACAGCCGCTGCATCTCGGCAATGGCCCGGCTGACCAGCCGATGGGCATTCATCGGGCCGGCATCTTCGGGGATATCGACGATGGCGTGCTGAATGCGGTCTTGAAGGGCTTGAACACCGTGGTCCGCCGTTGCGCGAGCCATGGCTTTCAAAGGCTGTGGGTTGTTTGATGTGGTTTGTGAGCGCCCAATCTCTTCATCATCCGTTACCCCGAAAATCAATTGCTCGATTGCCGAGCGGGGTGCTTGTGCCGGAGCGCTGCCTGGAGCTTGATTGAGTGTTTCGATCAACTCGATCAGAGGGGAACGACGACAGGGCTCAGTCGTCGAAGGCTGCTTGGCATTTTCAGGCTCTCTGGCCTGTAACTCGGCGACGGCCCGCTCCAGTTTGTGCCAATGAGTAGTGCCCTTGAGCCCCTTCGCGCGCAGGCGGCGCTCCAACGTCGCCAAATAGTGAAAGCGCACCGGATCCCTTTGGTCCGCGCCGACCGCTTGCAGCGAAGCAAGCAGAGACGATTCTGCCAGATCAGACATCAGCTTCCGGCGTCCGCGTGAGTGTCGGCAGCGGTATCGCTGGGTGCACGCGGCACGGTGCTGATCTCCACACGCCGATTCTGGGCGCGAGATTCCGCATCCACATTGGGAACAGCAGGGTGATGCGGGCCAAACGCGGCTGCGAAAACCCGATCGTTTGGCAAGCCTAGTTCCATCAAAGTGCGCGTGACGGTGAGCGCTCGCTGCGCGGACAGTCCCCAGTTGTCCTGATACCGGTTGCCCCGGTGCATTGGCAGGTCATCGGTGAAGCCGCTGACCATCAACAATTCATCGTGCTGGGTCAGATAGGTTCTCAGCGGGGTCACCAGTGATTCCAACACCTCGACGCCATCCGCTTGTAGTTGATCAGAATTCAACTGGAACAGTACGTTGCCGCTGATGCCAATGCGACCATTGCTGAAGGTCACCAAGCCTTTGGTCAGCGGGTCTTCCAGTGCTTGTTCGAGCGCAATACGTCGTTCTTGTTCGGCTTCCCGTTTGGCTTTTTCATCGGCCAGAGACTGGCTGAGTTCCAGCTGAACACCGATCACCCACACCAGTATCAACACCAGAATGCCCACCAAAGCGGCCATCAAGTCAGAGAAAATCGCCCAGATCGGCGTGGACTGCTGTTCGCTGTCCTCCAAATATTCCATCAATTCGCTCCGCTGGCCTCAAGCTCGCCGCAGCGCAGTGCCGCCGCAGCATCAATAACATCCTTCTGGGAGCTGACGGACAGGTCGATCACTTCACGGGCTTGCGCCACATAGTAGGCCAACTGCTCGTCGTGGCGGTTGCCGGCGGTGTCCAGAGCTTTCTGGATGTTAGAAAGGCTGTCCTGAAGTTGCGTATTGGATGCGCTGAACAGTTCGACCGCCTTGAGGAAAGCCTCGCTGAGCGCACCCACTTCCTGGCTGCTGCCGGTGAGATCTGCCCCCAATTTACCAAGCTGCTGGCTCTGCTCTTGTATGAGTACGTTGAAGCGTTCGCTGATGCCGGTCAGGGTATCGCCGGCGCCGCTGATCAGAGAATCCACCGCTTGGCGTTGGCTATCGGCGTTGTTGCGCTGAGATTCTAGAAGGCTGTCCAACTCCTGAACCAAGCGCTGGCGTTCTTCCAGTAACTGGTTTTCACGCTCGCTGTTGCGGGCCATCTCGGATTGCAGCTGTGAAATCACCTGCGCCGCTGCTTTCGGTGTTTCCGAGGCAGTTTCGATCAGGCGGGTCATGGGTACTTCCAGCCCAGCGCCGAGCTCTGTCAGGTGATTGGTCACGGTTGCTTCCAGCTGCGCCAACTGGTTGTTAGCGGCTTCGCCGCGGGCTACTTCTTGTTCATGCAGCGTTGTAAGCTGCTCGCTGATGCGGGTAATCAGTGCATCCAAACCTTGCTGCTGTTGGCTTGCAATCCCGGCACTCTCGTTTCGGAACTGGGTTTGGTATTCCTGCAGGGTGTTCTGCAGGTCGGTTACCAGCTTTTCGGCGGTTCGTTGTTGTTGTGCAACACCGGTTTGCCAGTGCTGGGCAGTTTGTTCTGTAGCGTTCTGAACCTGATCCAGCAGCTGCTTCTGCGCTTGCTCCGAGCTCTGTTGCAAGGCTTGCTGATGTTCAGCGGAGGCTTGCTGTTGCGCCTGAAGATTCTGCTGCCAGTGCTCGCTTGCCTCTCTGGTGGTTTTCTGGAAAGCGTCGGTCAGATCGGCCAGTTGCTGCTGCGTGGTGGTCGCCCAGTTTTCATGGAGCTTGCCAGCGCTGAACTGCAGGTTGGTCATTGCATTGCTGACAATCGGTTCAATCCGTTCCGCTGTAAGGCGAGTGCTGGATTCCAGGGCTTTTTCCAGTGATTCAGCCACGGAGTCGGCCAGAGTTTGGTAGTGGTTGCCTACCGTACTGTGGAATTCCTGCTGATTCTGGGTCAGAGATTGCTCCAATTGCTGGCCCAACTGCTCCATACGGGCGGTCATGCTTTCCATGGCAGAAGCCATTTTGGGCAAGGCTTCGGCCTGCGACTCCAGCGCGCTGAATGCTTGTTGCCGTTGGTGATCTGCGGACAGGTGGTGCAACCGCTGGCGCAGTATTTTGTCCAGTTGGCGGGAAACCTGTAACCGTTCGCGTCGGCTCAGTGTAGAGGCCAGCCCCAGCATGGCGGAAGCCGCAACACCGGCAATGGACGTGCCAAAGGCCAGGCTCAGCCCGGCGATGGGCGCAGCCAATGCGCTGCGAATGGCGCTGAGTTCGGTGCTGCCATCCAGTGCAGAGGCTGCACCGCTCAGGGTCACAATCATGCCAGCAAATGTGCCCAGCAGGCCGAGCATAACCAAAAGACCAACCAGATAAGGTGTGAATTGTGGGCTGGGCAGGGCGGCAAAATGACCGTCAATGCGCCGTTGCACGGCAAACTGCACTTGCTCCGGTAGGCCTGCTAGCCAGCCTGACAGTTGCTCGCGGGTTTCCGGAGTGGTGTTGAGCTTGTCGGACAGCT
Source organism: Marinobacter sp. JH2 (assembly GCF_004353225.1). NCBI lineage: Bacteria > Pseudomonadati > Pseudomonadota > Gammaproteobacteria > Pseudomonadales > Marinobacteraceae > Marinobacter > Marinobacter sp. JH2. Next base: position 130,174 of record NZ_CP037934.1, read on the forward strand.
CTCGGGTTGTGCTGCGAAACCCCATCAATTCCACAAAACCCAGGGAATACACCACGGCAATGATGACCGTGACGGAGAGTGCCAGCAGGTCTGAATCGATGAAACGCTGGCCAATCCAGCCCGTTACCGCCAAACCTAAAACAAATGTGAGAAAAAAGAAAAGTCTGCTCATGGAGAGTTATTTACCTCGTTGTGGCAGGCCTCCAGCAACCCCAGCACCGGCTCCAGCCGAACATCCAGTTCAGCGAGTAAAAGATTCTGCGCGTCTTCGCAGTAACGGTGGAGCCAGTCGTCCGGTGTATGGCCGGTGTCCGGGGATGAATCAGAGGGTGTTTGCAGGCTGTGGAATCGTTGTTCCAGAACCTTTGAAGTATGAGAGAAACACTGGCTGGTGAAGCTGGCCATGGTGTGGTCGAAAACGGCATCCAGTTCAGACAGACGAGCAAGGTTTTGGTTGTGCTCTTTCATTGCCTTGCGCACTTTGTCCCGGAGCTGACGGCTGGAGGCGGCGACTTTGCGCTGAAGCACCAGCCATGCATTTAGATAGGGCTCGGCTGTGGGGTCGCCGCCGGGCTCCACTTCTTCACCGTAGCGGCTGACCTTCCGCCGCAATGCCCGGCGGGTATTGCTCAACTCTTTGGTCAGTTGCTCGAAAACTGGCCCTTGGTCCATGCCGGGCTGGCGGCTTCGAAACGCGGTCGCCGCATCCAGCGACAGGGTGTCCCCAAGCCCGAATAAACGGCTCAGACGCTCGGCGAAGCAGGGAAGGTTGTCAGGTTTTTGAGGTGCATCGCCGGTGGCCAGAAGCTGCAGCAGCCGGGCCTGAGTACTGCCGGATTGTACAGAGGCCATTGGGGTCATGGGTGGCGCACCGGGTCAGGGTATCGGATAGATAACGAACGAATATTGATTAACGCTCGACATTCTACTGCCTAACCTGACGGAATCATAATGACTGAAACGAGAGAAAGCAGTGGTTTTTTGACCACCTGCTTGTGCTGGATTCCAGTTTCGGCGCGCAAACTGATGCTTTTGGTTACCTAACGAGCCGCATCGGCTTGTGGTTCAGCTACGGACTCCGGCGTCGATCGGCGCCAGGCTACGAGAAAGATACACAACCCGGCCAGCGCCGTGGCAACGCCGACGTATCCGGTGGATTGCCAGCCGAATCCTGCTGTGATGGCCAGCCCTGCCAGCCAGGGGCCCAAGGCATTGGCCAGATTGAAAGCTGCATGATGAGAAGCCGCGGCCAGTGTCTGAGCGCCGGTGGCGACATCCATCAGGTGAGTCTGTAACGCAGGCCCTAGCGCAACCATCAACGCCGTCAGAAAACAGGCAATCAATAATGCCGGCAGATAACTTGTGGTTGATGGAAACAGACCCAGGATAGAGGCGCTGAAAATCAGTATCACGCCCACGGCGCGGAATTGCAGGCGATCGAATAACCAGCCTCCGAGGAGATTGCCAACAAAACCGCCCAGCCCGAACACCACCAGGGCAACCGGTATCCAGCCTTGATCAACCCGGGTTACCTCCAACAACGTGGGCGCCAGGTAGCTGAATACGGCGAACATGCCTGCGAATCCGATTGCGCCAATGGCAAGCGCCAGCCAGATGTCTGGCTTGTTGAAGGCACGAAGTTCGCTCAAAGCGCTGTGCCGTTGCTCGCTTGGATCTTTAGGTAGTAGTAAGGCGATCAGAGCGACCGTCAACAGTGAAACGCCACCAACGAACCCGAACGCATAGCGCCAGTCCATGGATTGTCCCAGAACCGTTGCCAGGGGGTTGCCTATCAGCAGCGCCAGGGTCAAACCCATCATCACTTGGCTGACGGCTTTTGCCCGCTGGTCTGGTGATACCAATGACGCAGCCACAAGGGCGGCAACCCCAAAATAGGCACCATGAGGAAGTCCGGCGATGAAACGGAAGAACAGGAGCGATTGGTAATTGCTGGCCAGTGCACTGGCAACATTGCCCAAGGCGTAGAAGATCATCAGAAGAATCAACAGTTGGCGCCGGAATAGCCGGGCTCCAAGGATCGCCAGTATGGGTGCACCCACGACAACCCCTAACGCATAGATGGAGATCAGGTGTCCAACCTGCGGTTCTGAGATGCCAAGATCTGCCGCTACGTTGGGCATCAGGCCCATGATGGCGAATTCTCCGGTACCAATACCAAACCCACCCATTGCCAGCGCAAAAACGATCAAGAAGGTAGAAAAACCGGATGGTGGGGTATGGGCTGGGGAACGCAATCTGACCTCCTGGAAAGGTTGGTGTTTAGCAAATATGCAATTTTTACAATCAAGGGCAAATCGGTGGCCTTAGCGAGCCAGCTTATGGGCCGATTCAAAGGAGCCCGGATGAGCGTGAGCAATAGTTTTATTGCTAATGATAATTGCTTTTAGTTATGCGTGTTACCACGGTTTTTCCGCATAGTCATTGCTGCATCAATAGCGTGCGCTCAATACATTTACAAAACGTAAGCTGAAGGAACTTGATAAATTTTCAATTTGGGATTAAATTCCCATTCATGAGTTTGGGAAAATAATCCCAATTAAGTGGGGTTGGGCAAAAAACTGAGCAATTAGGGGAATCGAGATGAAGCGTAATGGACTTTCCGTAGCAGTGAAGATGGTCGTGATGGGTGCCTTGGCCGGCTCGTTGATCGCGTGTGGTGGCTCCAGCGACAGCGACAGCTCTACTGCGAGCACTGGCCAGGATGGGCGCAGCGTGGGCGCTGTCACTGGCTTTGGCAGTGTTTATGTCAACGGTACGCGATTCAAAACAGATGGCAGTGTCGCCAGCAACGATGGCCTCGAGCGGGAAAATCAGTTGCACAAAGGCATGGTTCTCAAGGTTAGTGGCAGCTGGAATGGTCAAGGCGAAGGGCAGGCCAGTGAAGTTGCCTACGATGATACGCTCCGCGGCCCGTTGACCGCCGCAAGCTGGGACAACGCTGCCAACACGGGCGAGCTGACCTTGCTGGGTCAAAAAGTGACGCTCGATGGTAAAACCGTGTTTCGGGGAGCTTCGGCAGATGATCTGGTCGCGAATCCGATGGGTTACCGGGTACGAATCAGTGGCTGGCGCACAGCTCAAGGTGAGTTCCGTGCCAGTTACGTAGGCGCGAAGAAAATCGGGGTTCAATTTGACGACGATGGTAACGAAGCAGAACTTGAAGGCATCGTGGCGGATCTGGATGCCACAGCGCGCACCTTCACCATCGCTGGTTACAGCGTGAACTACGAGCTGGCCATCGGCGATGACGATTTTGATCTGGCCGATCTTGAAAACGGCATGGCGGTAGAAGTCGAAGGTTACCTGCAGGGTGACGTTTTGATGGCCAAAGAGATCGACCAAGAAGACGATCTGTTCGAAGACGATGACGAAGTCGAAATCTCGGGTGATATCTTCGCGTTCGATGAATCTGCCCGCACCTTTACGATCAACGGCGTGCAGGTACAGTTTTCTGGTGGCACCGAATTCGACGACATGGACAGCGGTAACCTTCAGGACGGCACTTACGTGAAGGTAGAAGGCGAGTTTCGTAACGGCGTCCTCATCGCCGAGGAGATTGAAGGCCAGGAAGGCGATGCCGAGCTGAGCGGTGAGATTCAGGATTTTGATCGTGCTAACGAAATTCTGACTGTCGGTGGTGTGAAGGTCTGGTTGACCGACAACACACTTATTGAAACGGATTCAGACCAGCGCCGAAGCCGGGAAGACGATCTGAACGCTCTGCAGGTTGGTGATTATCTCGAGGTGGAAGGTCCTCAGCGCAATACCGATGGCGGTTATCTGGAAGCCTTCGTCATCGAACGTGAAGACGATGACGACAACGGTGTTGCCGAGATTGAAGGGCGTGTGGATGCGATAGGGTCAGGCTCTCTGACCATTATGAACCTGGAAATCCTGTTCAACGGCTACAGCGCGGCTGGAGTGCGCACCGGTGATGAAGTGGAAGTGGAATACACGCAGAACGCCGGCGGTGAGTTTGTGCTTACCAGTAATGTAAGTGACTAAGCACGGTCATCGGAAGGGCTGCCTCAGTGCAGCCCTTCTGGCTTTCAGGATGGCTATGGGAATACAATCCCAAACATGACGACAACCAAGACGAACCCTCTGCATAAAGCGCTGTACCGCATACTCCGGCCTCTGGCCCGATTGCTGTTGCGCAACGGTATCCCGTTCAGTGAATTTTCTGATCTGGTGAAGCGTGCCTATGTGGAGGCCGCCTTCGAAGATTTTGCCGATGGACGACGCAAACCGACCGATTCCAGAGCCGCTGTCATGACAGGGCTCACGCGCAAAGAGGTGAAGCGCCAGCGAGATCTTTTGGCCGGTGAGCACTCGGGCCGTGAAGGCCGTTCTCACGCTAACCGCGCTTCCCGTGTGGTCTCTGGTTGGGTCCGGGATGTCGCGTTTCAGGCGGCCGATGGCCAGCCCGCCATGCTGCCTTTTGAGGGGGCTGGCAGCTTCACCGAACTGGTGCGCAAGCACAGTGGCGATATGCCGCCACGAGCCGTCTTGGATGAATTGTTTCGCGTGGGTGTGGTTTCAGCGGATGAGCAAACCGGCAAGCTGCACCTTCAGAAACGCGCTTATGTGCCCGCAGGCGACAACGAAGAAATGCTTCAGATCTTCGGTGAAGATGTGTCGGATCTGTTGGCAACGATTGACCATAACCTGACCGACCGTAAACCCGGCCGATCACCGCTGTTTCAGAGAACCCTGACCTACGACAATATTCCCACGGAAGTGATCGAGCGTTGGCGGCAGTACGCCGCAGAGCAGTCACAGCGATTGCTGGAAGAGCTGGACCAATGGCTGGCGCCTTACGATCAAGACCTGTCTCAAAACCCCATCAAGAATACAGGGGAGCGGGTACGCACCGGCGTGAGTGTTTTTTATTTTGAAGATCCGATTCAGACGGCCAGCGCTGTCGTTTCCACCTCATCTGACGATCATGACCAGCTCGAACCGCTGACAGGAGACCATAATGCCCCCGGAATCCATTAAGAAACGCCTGACGCTAGTACTCACTCCGATCGCTCTCGGCATTCTGGCCGCCTGTGGCGGTAGCGGTGGCGGCACGAGCATTGCCGACGGCGGAATTCGCGGCACGGGGTCAAGTGTTGGGCCGGTGTCCGGGTTTGGCAGTGTGTTTGTGAACGGGGTGAAGTTTGAGACGCGCGGTATCGTTAATCAGCGTGTTCAGAGCAACGATGACATTACGACCGAAGGTGACCTCGAAAAGGGCATGATTCTCCGGGTAGAGGGGGAGTGGAGTTCGGACGGCTCCGGCACCGCCAATGCGCTGAGCTATGACGACACATTCCGCGGGCCGGTGACTGATCTTGTGTTGCTTGACGAAAGCACTGGTGAACCTGGCAGCTTCCGGGTTTTGGGACAAACAATCAGCTACGACCGCCGCACGGTGTTGCGTGTTGATAATGACCAGCTTACTGAGGGCATGGAGGTTCGAGTCAGCGCATGGCGGATTGGTGACGGATACCGCGCCAGCTATATTGGAAGCGTCACGACAGAAACTGATTTTCCATTGGAGCTGGAAGGCCGTATCGACGAAGTTAAGTTGGACGCGTTCCGAATGGGTGACCAGTGGGTTCGTGGTGGCCAGAATGTAAGTTATCCCGGCGAACTCACGATTAATGACATCGTGGAAGGTGCTTTGGTTGAAGTGGAAGGGCGCTTCCTCTCTCCGGGAGGCGATGTCACCGCCGCTGAAATTCGTTTTTCAGACGATCGTCGATTCCTCGGTGAGGAGGGCGGCGATATAGAGCTGACGGGCCCGGTGCAGTTTTTGAATGTTGCCGATTCGTCGTTTGCACTGAACGGAGTTCCGGTTGTTTATGACGACGAAACCGAGTTCGATGACGTTGCGCGCTCCCGCATTGCCGACGGCCTGCTGGTTCAGGTCGAGGGTGAAATAAGGTCGGGTCGGCTCTATGCGGAAGAAATTGAGTTGTTTGAAGGCAACGCTGAAGTGGAGGCAGAGGTCTTAACTCCTTTTGAAGGTGCCTCAGAGAACGAACTAAACGTGGGTGGCGTTCGGGTTTTAATTAGCAACAAAACTCTGATTGACCAGGACGATGACGCCCAAACATCCGTTTACGATGCAGAGTTTCTGGAAGTGGAAGGAAACGAGCTCGAAGATGAGAACGGAAAAATCTATCTGGAAGCGCTCAACATCGAAATTGAATCCGATGATACCGGTGAGTACGAGTTGACCGGCCGGCTACCGGCTAAGACCTACCCTCCTGTGGGTGAGTTGACGGTACTAGGCGTATCTATGTTGTATGACGAGACCGCCAGTGATGATGAATGGCGCGATTGCGATAGTGTGAGTGTTGAATACCGGCAGGTTGGAGGCGTATTTCAGGTATTGGAAATTGAGTGCGATGATTAGGGTAAAGTTGTCGCATCCAAGTCTCAACGCAGGTTAACGTATGAACCATCTTGCCCATACCTTCCTCGCACCGGATTCCGCCGAGGCACGTGTGGGCAGTATCCTCGGGGACTTCGCCCGAGGTGTTGATTGGTCCGCCTTGCCTGCTCCGGTGTTGGACGGTGTACGGCACCATTTGGCGGTAGATACCTTCACCGATCAGCACCCACAGGTTCTGGCCAGTAAACAGCTCTTCTCCAAACAGCGCCGTCGGTTCGCCGGTGTCGCACTGGACATCCTCTACGACCATTTCCTACTGCGGCATTGGCATCGTTATAGCGATTTCGAACAAACCGCGTTCATTCACACCGTATATCGGGAACTTAGCGCCCATGAGCCGGTCATGCCACCCGCAATGATCAAGGTTACCCGACGTATGGTGGAACACGACTGGTTCAGTGCCTACCTGGAACTGGACAACATCGGGTTCGCCCTGGATCGGGTAGCCGAGCGCATCCGTTTCCCTAATCAATTTACTGGAATAATTGATGAAATTCGGGAGAATGAAGGCGAACTAGAGGCGAATTTCTTGAAGTTCTTTCCAGAACTCCGAACCTTCGCCCGCCAGTATCCGGACACCTGACAAGGAGCCCAAGATGGGTGAAGCAAAGCGACGCAAACAAACAGGCGCCCCTGCGCCGCGTAACCAAGGCAACAAAAAACCGGCCTATATCGCAATAGCCGCGGTGGTCGTAGTCGCCGTGATTGCTGCAGTCTACTTCATGACAACGCCTCCGGCGCCTACCTCCAGCAATCTGCCGGTAGCCGCTGAGAACGCAGATGAGTTTCCGGCTATTTTTGATCAATACGGCACTTCAGTCGGCGCAGAAGATGCCCCGGTGGTGGTGCGCGAGTTCGCTGACTACCAGTGCCCGGCCTGCGCCCGCTTCTCAGAAGCCAGCCAGCGTCTGAAACAAGAATACGTTGAATCCGGCAAAGTACGTTTCGTTTACTTTGACCTGCCGCTGCGTCAACACGCCAACGCTATGCCTGCCGCCCAAGCGGCACGTTGTGCCGGTGACCAGGGCGAATACTGGGCCATGCACGACGAACTCTACGGCTCGCAATCCTCCTGGAGTGGCTCAAACGATCCGGTCTCGACCTTTACCCGCTACGCAAACGATCTTGGTCTTGAAGAACGCCGCTTCCGCCGCTGCATGACCACCGAGCTGCACAAAGAAGCCGTCGAGCAAAGTCTGCAAATTGCCATGCAACTGCGCGTAGCCAGCACGCCAACGGTTCTAGTCGATAACATTCAGCTGACCCGTCCCGGCTGGGGCCAGTTATCCGCAGTCGTCGAGCGCGAACTAAATAAATAAAGCCGAAGATTAAAGGCTTCTTGAACCCCGCACCTAAATAGCCCTGTGCGAGGGAACCCTTTCCAAAATCGTGCGCAGCCATGGATGGCGGAGCCGAGCGTTCACGGTAACCCCCCACTTGCACCCGCCCCGGAGTGCGTTAAAATCGCGCCCAAGCTGGCGCAAAGCCCGCGATAACCATCAATCATGCTCCGGATTTACGATCCGGCCCGCAGGAGAAAAATATGAGCAACAACGTAGTTGTCTGCGCACTCTATAAGTTCGCAGTCGTAAATGATTACAAAGACCTACGCGACCCACTGCTAAACCTGATGCTGGAAAAAGACGTGCACGGCACACTGCTGTTGGCCCGTGAAGGTATCAACGGCACCATCGCCGGCAGCCGTGAAGGCATCGACGCCGTCAAAGCCTGGATTGGCAGCGACGACCGATTCGACGGCATCGATTACAAAGAATCCTTCGTAGAATTTCAGCCCTTCAAACGCACCAAGGTTAAACTTAAGAAAGAAATTGTCACCATGGGTGTAGAAGGCATCGACCCCAAACGAGTGGTGGGCACCTACGTTGATCCCAAAGAATGGAACGACCTGATTTCCGATCCTGAAGTCCTGTTGGTTGATACTCGCAACCAGTACGAAGTCGAGATCGGCACCTTCCAGAACGCGCTGAACCCCGCCACAGACACCTTCCGGGAGTTTCCGGACTACGTGAAACAAAATCTGGACCCGGCCAAACACAAAAAAGTCGCCATGTTCTGCACCGGCGGCATCCGTTGTGAAAAATCCACCGCCTACCTCAAAGAGCAAGGGTTCGACGAGGTTTACCACCTCAAAGGCGGCATCCTGAAGTACCTGGAAGAGGTGCCTCAAGAGCAAAGTCTGTGGAAAGGTGAATGTTTCGTATTTGATGATCGGGTCACAGTTAATCACAATCTTGAGCGCGGAGATTATGACCAGTGCCACGCTTGCCGTCGCCCAATCACCGAAGACGACAAGCTGCGCCCGGAGTATGAACAAGGCGTGAGCTGCCATCAGTGCATTGAGTCATTAACTGAAGAACAGAAAGCCCGTTTCAAAGAGCGCGAACACCAAATGCGCTTGGCCGAACAGCGTGGTGAAGCCCACGTAGGCGGCGAAGCGGCCCGCATTATTGCCGAGCGGAAAGCGCGCAAACAGGCCGAGCGTGAGCGACAGGCGCAGAAAAGTCTGGCAGGCGAGCGCTCTCGTAAGTCGGCGTCATCGTAAGACCAAACCGAATTAAGGAGACAGTATGTTGATCAGGAAGCCACTCGTAATCGCTTGTTTGGCTGTAGCGCCCTTGGTGCACGCCCAAGAAAGTGAAAACTGGGAAGGCGAGGCAGAGTTGGGCGTGTTGATGACGTCAGGCAACACCGACGAAACCAAAGTGAACGGTCGCCTGGGCTTGATCAACGATCGGGAATTCTGGCGCAACAGCGGCGAGTTCAGCACCAAGTATACTGAGGCTGAAGACGAAACCACGGCCGAAGAGTACAGAGCGGCGCTGGAAACCAACTACAAGTTTGATGAACAGCAGTATTGGTTCTTGCGCGGCAACTGGGAAGACGACCGCTTCTCCGGTTACGAGTTCGAATCGTCTGTCACCACCGGTTATGGAAACCGTGTATGGCGAGCCGGTGAACGCTCGTTCCTCGATCTCTCGGCGGGTGCTGGTTATCGCTACAACAAGCGCATGGAAGTTGACCCGGATACCGGGCGGGACGTGGAAGAAGACGCCATTGCTCGCTTGGCTGCGCAGTTCGACTACGGCTTGTCTGAAAACTCCCTGTTCCGTCAGAAGCTGAGCACCGAAATGGGTCTGGATGACAACAACACGATTTCCAGATCGGAAACCTCGTTGCAAAGCTCCATCATGAACAACTTGTCCATGAAGGTTGCTTACCGGGTCAAGCACGTATCGGATGCACCGGAAGATTCTGAAAAAACAGACACCGAACTGGCCGTGTCATTGCTTTATGGGTTCTAAGTAATCCAATTCGAGCATAAAAAAGGGGCAGGTGGTTTTAACCACCTGCCCCTTTTTGCTTTCAGCGCTGCTGTTATACGTTGTTTCTCAAACCCAGTTCGTCCGGGTAGGGTGTGAGGTACTTCTGGGTGCTTAAATAGTCCACAGGCTCCCGGCGTTGCGCCAGGCGCAGCAGCGTCATCGGCACAACCAGTGGCACTTCGCCGCGGTGATAAGCGTCAATCTGCTCTAACAGTACGGTTTTGTCTGCCGCACTCATGTCATTTTTCAGATACCCCAGCAGATGGTTCATGGCGTTCACATGAGCGCCTCTACTAACACGCTGGGTCATGGCTTCCATAAAGCCGCGAATATAGCGGTCTGCTATGTCTTCCAAGGGTTCGGATTTCATGTCGGCCAGCATCGGGCCAAGCTGGCGGTAAATCTTCTCGGAATGGGCCAGCAGCGCAAACTTGTAGCGCCTGTGGAAATCCTGCAAAGATTGTTTGGTGAGGTTTTCACCGGCGACGTTTAGCATCCAGTCGTCGTAGGCAAAGACTCGCTCGATGAAGTTCTCCCGCAGTACGTTGTCGTTCAAGCGGCCTTCTTCTTCAACCGGCATTAACGGGTAGGCTTTCATCAGCGCCTCGGCAAACAGGCCCCGGCCATCCCGGTTCATGACGTTGCCATCGGCGTCGTGAATTTTTATGCGCTCCATGCCGCAGCTGGGCGATTTGGCCATCAGAATATAACCGCGTAGATCTGCTAACGATGGCATTACCTGCTGAATGAAGTCATCCATCGCCTCGGTATGGTCCGCAGTACCCTTGTTGTCGGTCAGGCGCAATTCGCCGTCTTTCTCGCGCAGATGAATCGCGGGGCGGGGGACACCTAAACCGGCTTCAAGCTCGGGGCAGATAGAGCGGAAATCAAAATGCTGAGCGAGCACTTTCGTGCAATACCGGGAATGTTTATGGCCGCCATCGTAGCGAACTTCCTTGCCGAGCAGGCAAGTGCTTATGCCAACGGGAATTTGGGTCACTGAATGCTCCTTATGCTGCGCCGAAGAAACTGGCGTAGAAAGTACGTCATTACAGTGTAAACCGATCAATAAGAACTGCCAGCAGTTAGTGGCCGTAAACCATCATCGTTGTGTTTTTAATGGCAAAGTCCGTGAATTGAACAGAGCCTATGCTGGTGCCACCGACTTTGAAGACGGGCATATCAATGTCGGCACGGAACTCGACATCGTGAATGGACAAACCGCTTTTGCCAGAACCGGCACTGGTGCCCTGAGACAGCTTCGCGGTGGCGCTGGCCATACCGAAGTGGCCAAGGGTATCGTTACCCCGTCGGTTATGAATCTGCAATCCTTCAATGCCCACCGCGGCAAAGTTGAAAATGAAGATCAGGTCAGCGGCATCCCAATCCAGACTTCCGTTGGTGATCTCAAAGTGCGTATCCAATTGCAGCTCAGAGCCCGATACCGTGTTGCCATTGCCCAGAGTTCGGGTAGAGGTGCCGCCATTTCGAATGATCAGATCAGTAGGGCCAACGTAGCCTTGAAGCAAAATGTTTGAGAACAGGTTAGCGCTGCCTTCCGAGCCGGACGTGGTCAGGCTGTCTATACCCAATTCAAAATCGACCGCTCTCAGATAATCGTTCAGGTTGGTTGGGTCACCGTAGTCGGCGGCGCCCAGATGAATCACCATGTCTCCGCTGTTGAAGGCTTTTCCGTAACTGCCACCCACCGAGTATTTGGCAAGGGCGTCGGAAACATCGGGGTTAGATGTATCCAGCTGGCCAGCGGCGGCACGACGGGCTATCTCCGAAAAGCCATGGTCCAGCACTTCGCCGTCGCCAGCGATATCAACCGTCAGCTTTAAGTTGTCCAGGGTGGTGTCGTTGTGACCCGATAAACGAAACCCGTTAACGCTGAGCGAGCCTTCGTCGGTCCAGGTGATGCGATCGATGTTGAGTTTGGTTTCCAGCTCAATGGTCACACCCGCTTGCCCGGTAACGGAGGACAAGGTCGAGTCCGTTAATGGTGTGAAATCAGCGAAGGCAGGAAGCGCGAGCGTGGCTCCTCCCGCAAGGCATAAGCTGGCAATAGATTTACAAAGACGGATACGAGTAAACATGTTGGCCCCGATTCAGACAGATTGTTTTTGTTATAACAGCGGCGAAAACGCCAACTGATTGCCCGCAGGGACAACGAGACCAAAGCTGCGGTGAACGTTATTTGAACAGTCCTACTGTAGGGCGAGTAGCGCCATCAAACCGTGACGCTTGTCCCAATGCGGCAGAAGGCGTTAAGCCAACGCCTGTTGGATCAGCTGTTTCTGTTGCTCTACGAACATTTCGATCAGCTTGCGAACCTTAACGGTGTCACGGGCCAGCACGGCGGGCTGCAATTCACTGAAGAAGCGGCGGGTTTCGGCGAGCCCCTGCTGATACCGTTTGGCGCTGAGGTAATAAGCTCGGCTGACCGCAGGTTTGAAGTTGGACAGAGATTCGGTGAGGTAGGGGTTACCGACCACCTCGCAGCAGGCTTCCATGACGCCAAAACTGGTCTCAACAATGGCCGTGAGGTCGGCTCGATTGTTTTGGATCTGGGCAACAACCTTACTCACAGCCTCCATCACAACGGGCTTGTCTTCTTCTTGCCAACGTTCGCACAAGCGGGTGGCAAGCATGACCAGCAAGTGCATGTAGACATCGTAAAGCTCGGCTGCATATTCCGCGTTGATCTGAGTGGCAGACGCGCCCTTTCGAGGCGTAATTTCTACCAAGTGCCAGCGTTCGAGGGTATACAACGCTTCCTTCACCGATGCCCGGCTCACCTTGAGTTCGTTTGCCAGGTTGGCTTCCTGAATACGCTGGCCCGGCTGAATCTGCCCCGTCATGATGCGCTCGGCCAGATAGCTGGCGATTTGTTCGGCCAGAGTGTTTGGCGCTTGAAAATCCATGGTTGATAACTCTTTGAATCGGGTAGCTAAGCCTGCTGTGGCTAACGACCCTACAGTCTAACATAGGCTACGTAACTGTACGCGGGGCTTGAAAAGACTGCCGGTTGCACGCATATACCATGGTTCAAGTCTGAACCAGATTGGGATGACCTATTATGCCAAAGCATTTCGAACAGGCCGTTGGCCTGCATGACGCGCCGGTTCCTGAAACCGAAGGTTACGTGTTCAACCAAACCATGCTGCGGATTAAAAACCCAGAGCGTTCTCTGGATTTTTATTCCCGAGTGATGGGCATGCGCTTGGTGCGTAAACTGGACTTTCCCGAAATGAAGTTCACGCTGTATTTTCTGGCGTATCTGGACGATGCCGAAGCCGAGCGAGTGCCGGCGGACAATGCTCACCGGACGACATACACCTTTGGCCGCGAAGCCATGTTGGAACTGACCCACAACTGGGGCACCGAAGACGACCCCGACTTCAGCTACCACAACGGTAACGACCAGCCGCAGGGCTTTGGCCACATCGGCGTTGCCGTACCGGATGTTTACAGTGCTTGTGAACGCTTCGAGCAACTCGGTGTCGAGTTTGTGAAACGCCCGGACGACGGCAAAATGAAGGGCTTGGCGTTTGTCAAAGACCCGGATGGCTACTGGATTGAGATCCTGCAGCCAAACATGCTGGAAAAGCAGCGTAAGGACAGCTAAACCTCACCTCGCGCCCAGTGCCGGAATCAACCGTTCTGGTTGGCTCCGGCCGCGGTGTTACTGCGCGACGCAACAATCACCGCCACCACCAACACAATGGCTCCTGCCACGCCCACTGTCCCTAGCATTTCCCCCAGAATAAGCCACGCCAACAGTGCCACAAACAAAGGCTCCAGCGTAACGACAATGCTAGACAGGGTGGCCGGCGTGCTTTTTATGCCGGTAAAAAACATCAGGTAGCCGATGCCCGTGGGTACCACCCCGATATAACACACCATCAGCCAGTGCTTCAGTGCCATGGTTTCCAAAGCAGCGAATCCGCCGGTGAATAACACCACGGGCAACAGCAAAAGAGCGGCGGTGAAAAAACAGATAAACGCTGTAGTGAACGCGGGCGTGCCCACCGAGTTATAACGGCTGGTCAGCGTGAACCCGGTGTACACCGCAGCCGCCAACAGCGACATCAAAATGCCGGCAAGCCTAAGAGTACCGGTTGTATCGATGTCGCCCAACACCAGCATGCCGGTGCCGATAACCGCGCCCAATGCTGCAATCCAGGTAGTGAGTGTTGGACGCTCGCCCAACATGGGGGCGGCCAGAATGGCGACGAAGACGGGCGGCAGACAAAGTGAAATTAACGTGGCAATGCCCGCTCCGGACAAATCGACGGCAACCAGATAGCTGCCTTGATAAAGGGCTTGAAACAACCCAAGCGCCGTTAACGGCAAAAGCGCTTTCCAATTGAGCGAGCGTAACGAACTGCCCACCGCATTCCCGTCAGGATTGTCTCGGCGAAGCTGGCGCTGCTCCCGGCACATTAAAACCCAGAAGAACGGCAGCGCTACAGCCAAGCGTAAGAAGGCAAGGGTAATGGGCGCGAGATCAGAGCCGCCGAACAGAAACTTCGCAACAATGCTGGTAGTCGCCCAAAGCAGGGCTGCCAGTGCAATTAACAGAACGCCTTGAATCATAAAGCTTGCCAAGCCACGGAGAGTTAACCGAGCAGACTAACAGTGGTAGAAAGACTTCGCCATAGGCGGATAGAAGGGGGCAGAGCGCCCCCAGGAAGGCTATTTTACAGCAAGACGCGGAGCGTTCTTCTCAACGGTGCGGGCGCCAATACCTTTTACATTGGCCAGATCCTCAACGGACGTAAACGGGCCGTTGGCTTCACGGTACGCCACAATGGCTTCGGCTTTGCTTTGGCCGATCCCGCTTAAGGCAGATAGCGTGGCCACATCCGCCGCATTGATGTTGATCTCGCTTGGCTCATTGGCGTGAGCAAAGCCGGTTGCCAGGCTGAACAGCAGAACAAGGGCAGCAAAAAAAGAGGTGTGTTTCATGGGTGATTCCTGATTATAGAGGCTATTTTTATCGATCAATCAGGTGAGACAACCCACAGGTTGCTGGAACTGCAAAGCGGCTGGCATTTCGTGGAATCAGAAAGCGAGAAAAGCAGACGGGCTAATGCACGGAAGAGGACACAATCCGTGTGCCCCCTGAAATTCCGTGGCTGACCCCTGCCTGATCCATCAGGCTGTGCACCATCCTGAGCGCATCATCCTTGGTTCATCCCTGTACGCCCTATTCCATCGGGCAACTCTCAAATCCTTGAGTTTCCGTCCCTGAGCCAACATCCGTGCTGGCTTGTCATCCCTGACAAATATCAGTCTACGCAGGGTCGGTATATTAAGAATCAGACAGAATCCCTCTATCGTGTGCGATATATCTCACAAGCCTGTGCGTTTCGCGGTGAATCTATATTCATTGTTTGGCGCGCACCAGAGTGGCGCGCGCTACCGGTACGAGCACCAAAATCAGGCTTCGAATCCGAAATAGCAGGGCTTAAATGTCGAGTGTGTTAGTCATTTTTTATTTAACCTTCTGTTTTTTTTAGGTTTTTGTGTGAGTTGGAACGTTCGGTGCAAAGGTTGGGGCCGCTAAACGACCCAATACCCAACGAAAAGGACGTGCACCATGAGCTCGCAAAGTCACCGTGCTGCACCAAGGCAGCGTGCTGGCGGAAAGCACCTGAGCGTATGACCGCGTACCAACCGATCGCGACCCATAGCTCCGGCCATCGATTTGACACCGAACGGCGCTGGGCGGCCTCACTGTCCCTCGGCTTCGAATCCCGAAGCGAGGGCGGAGCAGAGCCGATCACCCGCATGGTGCGCCGCAGTCACACGGGCCCATTGCGGGTTCAACGCCCGTTCTATCCGGAAGGCAAACACGGCTGCTGCCACGTGTACCTGTTGCACCCGCCTGGAGGCTTGGTGAGCGGCGACGAACTGCGCATCGAAGCCACCGTAGCCGAAGGCGGTCACACCCTGCTGACCACCCCGGCGGCCGCAAAGCTCTACAAAGCCGACAGCCACGGCGTGGCCTGGGGCCAGCACACCCGGTTACAGGTGGCCAAAGACGCAACACTCGAATACCTGCCCCAGGAAACCATCGCCTTTGACGGCTCCCGGGGCGAACAAACCACCACCATCGAACTGGAAAGCGGTGCCAAAACCCTCGGCTGGGAAGTGCTCGCTCTGGGCCGCCCGGCCAGCGAACTGCCTTTCGCCACCGGCGCGCTGGAGCAACGCTTTCACCTAAGCCTCGATGGCAAGCCCCTGTGGCTTGAACGCCAGCTACTGGACCCAACCCATCGCCGGTTCATCGGCCACTGGGGGCAGGGCGGTGCCACCGTGCAGGCAACACTCTGGGCTGTCGGCCTAAGTGATGAAGCCGCCGCCATCGAAGCTCTAAGAGAACAACTCCCGGACCACAACCGCTGGGCAGTCACCCGCCGCCGAGGCGTGTTGTTGCTGCGCTATCTCGGCACCGAGCGTAACGAAGCCTGGGCTCTATGCGAACAAGCCTGGCATCTGCTGCGGCCAATGCTCACCGGCTTGCCTGCTCATACACCCAGAATCTGGCTCACTTGAAGCCCAATAAATAACAACGGAACACGTTATGGAACTGACCCCCAGAGACAAAGACAAGCTGCTGTTGTTCACCGCCGCTTTACTTGCCGAACGGCGCAAAGCCAAAGGCCTGAAACTGAACTACCCCGAAGCCATCGCCCTGATCAGCGCCGAAATCATGGAAGGCGCCCGCGAAGGCCGGACCGTGGCCGAACTCATGAGCGCCGGCACCGAAATCCTCACCCGGGACGACGTCATGGACGGCATTGCCGACATGATCCACGAAGTGCAAGTGGAAGCCACCTTCCCGGACGGCACCAAACTGGTCACCGTTCACAATCCGATCGTGTAAGGAGCTCGATATGACCCCCGGTGAATACCAAATCCGAGACGGCGACATCGAACTCTGCGCCGGCCGCGAACGCATTACGCTAGACGTCGCCAACACCGGCGACCGCCCGGTACAAATCGGCTCCCACTATCACTTCGCCGAAGCCAATCCGGCACTCAACTTCGGCCGTGCCAAAGCCCGCGGATTTCGGCTCGACGTCGCCGCCGGTACCGCCATCCGCTTCGAACCTGGCCAAACCCGCTCCGTCACGCTGATCCCCTTCGTCGGCAAGCGGGAAATCTACGGGTTCCGAGGTGAAGTGATGGGCCCGCTGGAGGATACGAAATGAAAATAAGCAGACAAGCTTACGCCGACATGTACGGCCCCACCGTGGGCGACCGCGTGCGCCTAGGCGACACCGAACTGTGGATCGAAGTCGAACAAGACCACACCCACTACGGCGACGAAGTAAAATTCGGCGGCGGCAAGGTCATCCGAGACGGCATGGGCCAAAGCCAGCGGGTAGACGATGCCGTCATGGACACCGTCATTACCAATGCCTTGATCCTCGACTGGTGGGGCATCGTCAAAGCCGACGTAGGCATTCAAAAAGGCCGCATCGCCGCCATCGGCAAAGCGGGCAACCCCGACACCCAGCCAGACGTCACCATCGTGATCGGCCCCGGCACCGAAATCATCGCCGGCGAAGGCAAAATCCTCACTGCCGGTGGCATCGACCCCCACATCCACTTCATCTGCCCCCAACAGGTAGAAGAAGCCCTGATGAGCGGCATCACCACCATGCTTGGGGGCGGCACCGGCCCGGCCACCGGCACCAACGCCACCACCTGCACACCCGGTGCCTGGCACATGGGCAAAATGCTTCAGGCCGTTGATAGCCTGCCCATGAACATCGGCTTTCTGGGCAAAGGCAACGCCAGCCTGCCCGAAGGGCTCGAAGCGCAAATCAAAGCCGGAGCCATCGGCCTAAAACTGCACGAAGACTGGGGCGCCAGCCCGGCGAGCATCGACAACTGCCTGACCGTGGCAGACCAATACGACATCCAGGTGGCCATCCACACCGACACCCTGAACGAATCCGGCTTCGTGGAAGACACCCTTGCCGCATTCAAAGGCCGCTGCATTCACACCTTCCACACCGAAGGCGCGGGTGGCGGCCACGCACCCGACATCATCACCGCCTGCTCCAAGGATTACGTACTGCCGTCGTCCACCAACCCGACCCGGCCCTACACCGTAAACACCGTGGACGAACACCTCGACATGCTGATGGTGTGCCACCACCTGGACCCGAACATCCCCGAAGACGTGGCCTTCGCCGACTCCCGCATTCGCCGGGAAACTATCGCCGCCGAAGACATCCTGCACGACATCGGTGTGATCTCCATGATCTCCTCCGACTCCCAGGCCATGGGCCGGGTAGGCGAAGTGGTGTGCCGCACCTGGCAAACCGCCCACAAAATGAAAGTGCAGCGCGGCCTGCTGCCGGAAGACCAAGAACGAGGTGCCGACAACTTCCGCGCCA
Source organism: Marinobacter sp. JH2 (assembly GCF_004353225.1). Lineage (NCBI taxonomy): Bacteria > Pseudomonadati > Pseudomonadota > Gammaproteobacteria > Pseudomonadales > Marinobacteraceae > Marinobacter > Marinobacter sp. JH2. The sequence continues at coordinate 148,410 of NZ_CP037934.1, forward strand.
AGCGCTACATCGCCAAGTACACCATCAACTCCGCCATCACCCACGGCATCGCTCACGAAGTTGGCTCGGTGGAAGTGGGCAAGTTGGCGGACTTGGTGCTGTGGAGCCCCGCGTTCTTTGGCGTTAAACCAGCCACCATCCTCAAGGGCGGCATGATTGCAGCTGCCCCCATGGGCGACCCGAACGCCTCTATTCCCACTCCCCAACCGGTGCATTACCGCCCCATGTTCGGCGCCTTTGGCAAAGCCGCCAGTGCCACCCGCCTGACCTTCGTCAGCCAAGCCGCGCTCGAGGCCAACATTGGTGAAGAGCTGGGGTTAGACAGCCCGTTGTCCGCCTGCAAAGGCGTGCGGAGCGTGCGCAAGAAAGACATGAAACTGAACGACGCGTGCCCGCACATCACCGTGGACCCGCAAACCTACGAGGTACACGCAGACGGCGAACTGCTCACCTGTGAGCCAGCCACCGAACTGCCCTTGGCCCAGCGCTACCACTTATTCTGAGCCGGGAATTGGAGAACCGATTATGTTGGAACTGACAAAACGCCTTGGCGATGCGAACCACGCCGGGATCGACCCCCGCGAGATTCTGGATAACCTGACCTTGCCCTACGAGCTGCGAATTCGCGGCCGTTTACGGGCCACCACTGAAACCAAGGTAGACGTAGGCCTGTTTCTAGATCGCGGCCCGGTTCTGCGGGACGGCGACCTACTGCAAGCCAAAACAGGCGAGATCATCCGTATCCGCGCCGCAGAAGAACAGGTGGTCACCGCTCGCATCGAAAACGGCCAGCCACTGGCGCGCCTGTGCTATCACCTGGGCAACCGTCACGTAACGCTGGCCATCGGAATGGACGAGCAGGGCGCCTACGTGCGCATCACCCCGGACCACGTACTGGAAGAACTGGCGGAACGTTTAGGCGCAACCCTGACCCACCACACCGCCCCGTTCGACCCGGAACCCGGTGCCTACACCCAAGCCGGGTATTCCCATGGGCATGGCCACAGCCATTCACACGATCACGGGCACAGCCATGGCCACACTCACGAACACTCCCACTGAGGCCGTCACCCCGCAAGGGAGCGACCTGGCATTACTGGGCCTGATGCAACTCGTAAGCCCGGCATTGCCCATCGGCGCCTTTGCGTGGTCCCAAGGCTTGGAAAGCGCTTTTGAACTGGGCTGGGTGAACAACGAAGCCGAACTGGCTCAGTGGATTGAAGGCGTACTGGAAGACGGCCTCAGCCGCTGCGAATTGCCCCTGCTGGTGCGCTTGCAAAAAGCCTGGGCCAACAGCGATGCCGAAGCATTGGCGCAGTGGAATGACTGGCTGCACGCCACCCGGGAAACCGCCGAACTGAGCGACGAAGACACCCGCCTTGGCGCGGCCCTCGTGACCTTGCTGCGCAACCTGGAACTGCTGCCCGAGCCACGCCTGATACCGGAAGACCCCGGCTACATCACCATGTTCGCCTGGGTTGCCCACCAACGGTGTGTGCCCGTGCGCCAAGCGCTGCTCGGCTTCGCCTGGGCCTGGCTGGAAAACCAGCTCGCCGTAGCCTGCAAAGCACTGCCCCTCGGCCACACGGCCGCCCAGCGCATTATCGAAGAACTGCGGCCGAAATTGGCAGTAGCCGTAGACGCTGCGCTGGAACGAAACGATCACGAACTCGGGCCCATCCTACCGGGATTGGCGCTCGGAAGTGCCTTACACGAAACACAGTATTCACGGCTTTTCAGAAGCTGAAGAACTATTAAGGAGACATAGCCATGACACATTGTTTGAGAGTTGGAGTCGGCGGCCCCGTAGGCTCTGGTAAAACCGCCTTGCTGCGACAGTTGTGCAAAGCCCTGCGCAACCACTACAACATCGCCGTGGTCACCAACGACATCTACACCCGGGAAGACGCCGACTTCCTGCTGCGCCACGAAGCGCTGGACGCAGACCGCATCCTCGGCGTGGAAACCGGCGGCTGCCCGCACACCGCTATTCGTGAAGACGCCTCCATGAACCTGGCGGCCATCGACGACCTGCAAAGCCGCCACCCGGATCTGGAACTGGTGCTGGTGGAATCCGGCGGCGACAACCTGTCTGCCACCTTCAGTCCGGAACTGAGCGACCTCACCCTGTACGTGATCGACGTATCCGCAGGCGACAAAATCCCCCGCAAAGGCGGCCCCGGCATCACCAAATCCGACCTGTTGATCATCAACAAGATCGACATCGCCGAACAGGTACACGCCTCCCTCGACGTAATGGAACGGGACAGCAAAAAAATGCGCGGCGAACGCCCCTTCGTGTTCACCAACCTGTACGACGGGGTAGGGCTGGAGACCATCATCAGCTTCATTCTAGAGCGCGGCATGCTGCCGGAAAGACGGCCCGAAAAACTGGCTGAAACAGCCTGAGCCAAACGAATCCGAACGAATTAAGAACCATCAGGAGAAACCCCATGAAACATACAACCAAACTCCTTACCGCCGCCGCGCTGCTGACCGCCTCTGCATCCGCCATGGCCCACCCCGGCCACACCGAAGGCGGCTTCACCAGCGGCTTACTGCACCCCATGCTGGGCCTTGACCACCTGCTGGCCATGGCCGCCATCGGCTTTTGGAGCGTGCGCCAGAGCAAACTGATGAAAAACGCCACTCCCGTTTTCGTGATTGGCGGAATGATAGGTGGCGCAGCCTTGGCCTGGGGTGGCCTGAACGTGCCCGGTGTAGAAACCGGTATCACTTTCTCTGTACTGGTAGCCGGTATCCTCATTGCCACACTGGCGAAACTGCCCACCGCTGTGGGTGGAACTTTGGTCGGCGCCTTCATGTTGTTCCACGGCTTTGCCCATGGCGCGGAAATGCCAGAAGGCGCAACACTGGCTGCGTACCTGGCTGGCTTCTCCATCGCCACTCTTGCCATCACTCTGGTTGGGCGTGGGCTGGGTAGCCTGATGTTGAAAGCCGACAGCCGGTTTAGCCGTGGCGTTGGTGGAGTGCTGGCGGTTGCGGGGGCGTATTTGGCGGCGGCCTGAGACCGTCGCTAACTTATAGAGTGCCCCGCCAGACCTGACTGCACGACAAAACCCTTCCGAAGCCTTAACAGCAAATTCGTGCGTTCGTCGCGAATTTGCTGATTTTCAGATTGACTGTATAGGAAGTTTCCTGAAAATTAGGTAGTGTATGTTTACACACAAAGGAACTTGCCGCTGTTAGGGACGACAGATGGATTTCAGTTTGCTGCTTTAGCTTTTTTCCAATCTCTCTCGCCCCTTATACCGCTGGTTTTTCCTAGAGCCTTGTTCGGAGCTTTTGGCCGAAGCAGGTTTTGCTTGCCTAAGTATTTGTGTGGCCTTGCAGAAGGCTCTGCGCCAAGGTCATTGCCCCTGATTCGTTATTGCAATAATGAAGAGGTCACGGGATTACGTCGGGGGTGGCGTAAAGGTGTTTGCAAGCTGCTGATTATCATGACTAAACGATTCAGAAAAATTTAAGGGTAGGCGCGGATAGAGGAAGTCACTTTTTCGCAATAACGAAGCGGTCTATCTAATCGCTGTTAAGCGTAACAAACGGAGAGTTTTTAGTGAATTTCAACCAGAGGTTCAGATGCCTAACCTGCGAGACTTTGATTGACGCGCGTCTCGGGATGTCTAACCGTGATGTCCAGCCTATTAGATTCGCATGTTTGTCGTGTGGTGAGGCAATCGAAATCACAATTTCTGATTACGAAAGCACGAAAATAAAGGGGGCAAATGCGGTCCCTTTCGAAGGGCCGTTTGATGGTAGCAACCCTTTCGTTGATATCCATATAGATTTTCCTGTCTCATTCGGAAAATACGTCATGGGGCAGACTCCCTTTATGAGAGCAGTCGGGAGGGTTGGTCATGAAAACTACCAAATGCATAATTTTAGACTTGAGTCGCTCAACCATTTGTACAAGAAGGTCGACATACTCAAGCGTATAATTAGACTATATGAAAAGAACCCAGATTTGTTCGGGAAATTGTGTAAAAAAGAGTTTGATGAGGACCTTAGATCTAAGGATCAAAAGGATTTAAATCTTGCACTCTATTGCGTATTGGCTAAAGTCTTCTTTCCTTTTTCCATGCCCAATGACAATGCTGATTCTGTCGAACTTTATATGCGAGTAATGGGGGAGCTACACACAAAACAAAAAGAATCATTCGAGTTATTTATAAAAGAGGTGGTTGAGACAAAATTTCTAAAAAACCTTCAAAAAGACTGTTTGGAAATATATCCGGAAATACTTTCCTCTGAGTTGGCGTTTAGACCCGCGCTTTTTCTAGATTTTGACGAAGAATATGAAAGTGAGCTTGTGGGTTTTCGAGTTTCTGTCGATGATTTTCAGACTTACAAAGATTTATATAAAGATATTTCTGAAATCTTGTCGCGACAACTAGTTCTTGTTGGAGGGATAAATAATCTCATTCATCGAGGGTGTCACGACGAATTTAAAGACATCGGTAAGCAGACACCCAAAACTATGAATAAATTTGCAGATGTGGCTTTTGGCCAAAAAGCCTCGTTTTTAGATGACTGCTGGTATCCCATAGAATCAGAAGTGTTAGATAATCATCTCAGAAATTCAATAGCTCACTATAAAGCAGAATATGATGATATATCACAGGTAATTACCTACTACCCTAGAAAAGAAGGTATAAAGCAAGAAAAGCATGAGTCTATGTACTTCATGGATTTTATGCGGAAAACCCTTTTATCATATAGAGAAATGCATAGAATGCACCAGCTTGTAAAATGCTTGTTCAATTACTATTACATCATTTATAAAGCTGACGCTTAAAAAATGTCTGTTGTCGGACGCACCTACGCTAGCTCTCTGGTACGCCGCAAAGCCGGGCGTTGAGGCTGTAGAAAAACCCTAAATCGGACCAGTTTTGGTAGCATTGAACAAACAGACAAGGAGTCGTCGGAATGCCCCGCTTCAAGCACTACAACTACGACCAAGATGCGATGGTCGTGATCAATTACCAAGAGCAGCTCCAGCCGGGCACTTTTGAACACGCCGTTCATTATCTGATTGAGCACAAGCTGGATCTGTCGGTGTTTCATCCCAAGTATAATAATGACGACACCGGCCGCATGGCCTACGATCCAGCCATTCTTCTGAAGATCATCCTGTTCGCCTATTCGAAAGGCATCACCTCTAGCCGCGAAATTCAGTGGTGCTGCGAAACCAACATCATTTTTAAAGCACTGTCCTGCGACACCGTTCCGCACTTCACTACCTTGGCCAAGTTCGTTAGCAGCCACGCTGAGGAAATCGAAGAGTTGTTCGAACAGGTGTTGCTGGTGTGTCACGAGCAAGGCTTGCTGGGCAACGAACTGTTTGCCATCGACGGCTGCAAAATGACCTCGAATGCTGCCAAAGAATGGTCTGGCACCTTTAAGGAGTTGGGTGAAAAACGAGACAAGCTGAAGCGGCTGATTCGCCATCATCTGCGTGAACACCACCAACGGGATGAGGCCGAAACCGAAGCCCAACTGGATAGGGATATCCGCCGTGCGAAAACCATCCTGTCGCTGGACGAAGCGATGACCAAGGTAGGCCGCTTCCTAAAGACGAGCAGCCCAAGGATGGGTCAAGGGAAACGGCGCAAGGAAGTGAAGAGCAACATCACTGATAATGAAAGTGCCAAGATGACCACCAGTAAGGGCACGATCCAGGGCTATAACGGCGTGGCCACGGTAGACAAAAAACACCAGGTTATCGTTGATGCCCAGGCCTTCGGGGAAGGACAGGAACATCACACGCTGCAACCCGTCCTAGAAACGGTCGAAGCTCGCTTTAAGAAGTTGGGCATTGCCGACAATATCTACCAGCAAGGTACTGTCGTTACGGCGGACACGGGCTTCGCCAACGAAGCGAACATGAAGTATTTGCACGAGCGACAAATCAACGGCTACGTGCCGGACAACAAATTCCGAAGCCGGGACCCCAAGTTCGCGCAGCAGAAAGGCAAGTACGGAAAACGGCACCAGAATCTGCCCAAAACCGGTTGGAAAAACATCATTCCCGCCAGTGAATTTCAGTTCGATCCGGTCAATCTGACTTGTATTTGTCCAGCCGGGCAAGAGCTTCATTATGAAGCGACCCGTACGGATGGGAACGGTGTATCCAGAGCACACTTCAAGGGCCGTCTGCTTCAGTGTCGAAACTGCCCCAAGAAACGCCAATGCATGCAAAACCCCGCTTCGGCCGATCACCGAAAAGGCAGCGGCAGGCAGGTGACGTTTGCACTGGAGCGAAATCGTGGGCCCAACTACACCGATTGGATGAAGCACCGGGTAGATAGCCCGCAAGGTAAAGAAATCTACAGCCACCGCATGTCGGTGGTGGAGCCGGTGTTCGGCAATATCGGCACAACCAAACGCCTGAACCGTTTTAGCCTGCGTGGAAAGCGAAAAGTTCAGGGGCAATGGCAGCTGTATTGCTTGGTGCATAACATTGAGAAACTGGCGAATTATGGGCAGATGGCTGCGTGAACGGAGGAAGGCAATGCGTCCTGAAACGCCCCGGGAACAAGGTTACGAGTGCTTGAACACTGAAATAGCGGGATTGAGGTCTATAAAGGGCAAACAATCCGGAAACGGGAAGTTGCTGGGCGAACTGACCGGCTAAAACAAACGAGATCGTAGGCAGTGGAATGCTCGCTCATTTTTGGGTTTTTCTACAGCCTCGTTATGTGTATGAGTTTCCTGAGAAATTATAGGGAGTTTGAAGAGTGATACCAGAAGTAAATCAGTCAGGAGTATTGCCTCCATTCATTCCAGAGAAAGGACCAACTGATCCCGCTGGTATGGCACCCTATAAAACAACGATAGCTGAGTTTGTCCTTCGTTATGCTCACTCTCCCGAAAGGAGAGCTATACTTAGGGGGCTGCTCGAGTATCGGAGAAAGCTTAAGGAAATTGGCATTTCAAACGGATTTCAGTGGCTTGATGGCAGCTTTGTAGAGGACGTAGAGTTAAATCGTGGGAGGCCACCAGCGGACGTAGATATAGTCACTTTCGCTTTGAGACCAACCAATGATTTGGAGCAATGGAAGAAAATAGTGAATGGAAACAAAGATCTATTTCTTCCAAATGAGGCAAAGGAAACGTTCTATTGCGACGCGTATTTTGTCGATTTGAACACGCACCCGCTACACGTAGTTAACAATACCCGATATTGGTTTGGGTTGTTTTCTCATCAACGCGAATCTTACCTATGGAAAGGATTGGTTCAGATTCCCATTCTTTGTGTTGATGATGAGGCGCTCGAGATTTTAGATAGGGGGGAAGGATATGCCTAAGAAGCTGCGTATTGATAGCCTATCTTCCGAAGTTACTACTTTGAATGAGCTGCTTGTTAGCGCCCGTGAATCAGGTGATATTGTAGGAGAGATGCAGCTTGAACATCGAATTGGAGAACTATCGAAAAAGTTAGAGTCATTTAAAGAAGAGTCGTTAGCCGATAATAGTGCCAGTGTTGCTCTATTTTTTGGTGGTCAACCTGTGCTTGGCTCAAAGGGAATTGCAGCAGAATTTGCAGGCATGGCATTGGAGCAGTTTCAGAATTTAATTGCCAAGGTATTTGCCAGCAACGAATTAGGCGAGCTAGGTCAGAGAGGGAAGGTTCCTCTTAAGGCAAATTCTGAATTAATGGTTACCGGTTTGGCGCGAGGTTCGTTTGGATTCGTCCTTGATGAGATGAGTGAGCAAATGCAGCTAGAATCATCACAGTTGTCACATGTTATAGATAAGGCTGCTTTCTTGCTTAGGGATTCTGCTGCCCAAGATGACGCAGTTTTCGAGGGTCTTCTAGAAGACCTAGAGCCGAGAACGCTAATGGCCCTTCGGGATTTTTTCAGTAATCTTGATTCGAGTAAAGCTACTATACGTGTTGTAGAAAAAGAGCTTGATTTTACTCTTGACGGTCCATCAATTCATCGAGCCAAAATAAGAACAGAAGCGACAAGTATTGAAGAAAAGACGACTGAAATAGAAGGCACCTTGGTAGGTTTTTTGCCAGAGCATCGAAAGTTTGAGTTAGCTGATAGTACCGGTAAGCTTTTTTATGGATCAGCAACAAAAGAATCTGTCGAGCAGTTTACAAATGTTCCCGGCAGTCCAATCGGTAACAAATGTCAAATCAGGGTTTCAATAAAAACCGTGGCCCCCTTAAATAGACCGCCCCGAGAAGTCATTCGTCTGATAGAGTTTCTTCGGTTTGGAGAATGAGCATATAACCAATTGCTGCTCGTCGAAAAATTATTCGCTGCGCCCTAGTTTTTCGGTGAACAAAGCGTTATACATGGTAATACTGAAGTGAATAAACTCTTAAAATTCGTAGTGTCGCCGACTTACTCGTACGTTGACTTTAGAAAATCAAAGTTATCGAAAGACCAGCGAACCGAGTTGATCAAGAAGTATAATCTTAGATATCTAGTAGTTTCGTGGTCGTTCGCTGCCATGCTTGGCATGGCAATGGAATGAATATCCTACCAATGGTTGGCTTATTCCATATGGGGTAATTGTCGCTATATTAATCTGGTTATTACCATTTTCCCGAAATAATGAAATATTCCTTGCTTTCCTCGAAGATGCGTATGACAAGGTTTCCCACAAAGATTCTTCTAGTAACCTATCGTTCAGTGAAAGAATCCGGTTGGCGCTTCATAGCTACCTCGAGTTGCTTTCAAACTTCGCAATCATTTATTACATGGTTCCGAGACCATGGTTCTCAAAACCATTAGAGGGGATTTGGGATGCAATCTATTACAGCGGAGTTACAATCACTACCTTGGGTTATGGAGATATACACCCCACCCATTGGGTCCCAAAAGGGTTGGCTGTATACGAGGTGTTTTGTGGGTTTATTCTTCTCATCGTAAGTTTTGCTATATATGCGGGTCGAGGAATGGACAGAAATGCATAACCATCGGCTGCACAGCGACCGATTTTCCGCCGCTTCGCGGCTTTAAATCGGCGCGTGAGCCGGTGTTTGGCAAATAGCTACGGAAGAGGTTTGATTTTGGAAGTAAATTCGGTCCATGGAATCCAAGATATACTGTCGAAAATAGTATCCATTGTGGTGTGGGTTGTCGCGGTTCCGCTCCTATTACTTATTTTGCTCGGTTTCGGCTATCTTTTGGCTCTTGGAGGTGTGCTTGACGCATCACCCAATGCCGCCAATGAATTATCGGCATTGATCTCAACAATTTGGGGAAAAGTTATTCCACTTGGTGAATCAGCACTGAGGTTGTTGGCACCGTTTTTGGTCCTGCTTGTCGTTTTGGCAGGTATAAAGATGTTTAGTGCGGCTTCAGATGAGAACGACGAAAAGGTTCAGGTATTTTCTGATTTACCTTCAGTTTTGGCATTAATAATTATAGGTAGTATTTGTATTTTGCCATTTGCTGGCTACGGAGTTCCGGAGGTTTTACAGAATGTCGCGCTCGTTGTGGTTGGGTTCTATTTTGGCAAGCGGGATCGAAACGACGCCTAACCAAGGGCTTAAGCCGAGCGTTTTTCCGGCGCGATGCACCTCCAAAAAGGCAGCTTTGCCAAGGCGTTGAGGCTGCAGAAAAGTACTAATTCGAGCTGCTTTTGGTGGCATTGAGCAACCAGACAAGGAGTCGTCGGAATGTCCCTCTTCGAGCCCGATAACTACGACCAAGATGCGATGGTCGTTGGCGGGTTCAGGGAAGTGTGGTGGAGTGCGAGTTATCTACTTCACCCGATTGGCAAATGGTGAGATCTTGCTGTTAGTGATCTACAAGAAGGCCGTCAAGGAGAACATACCCGCGCATATCCTGAAGTCGATTCGTGAGGTATTGGAAAATGAATAATGAAACTCTTAGTGCCGAGGAGCTTGGCAGCAAGCTGCTTCAATCGGTTAAGAGATGAAATCCGGCAAAGCTGCTCGCGTCAGTCGTGTGGATCAAAATGAGGTTGCAGAGGCGCGTGGCAAGACTGGCCTCACACAGCGGGAGTTCGCCGAGGTGCTTCATATTTCCCCGCGCACGCTGGTCTCTAAATAGCTCAACCGTGAGTGTTCTATGAAATTCCTAATCCTCGCCATCTTCGCCGCCATCACCGCCTTCCTAATCTGGCGCAGCAAACAAAACACTGATCCCACCGAGCAAGCCTGCGCCATCGAAATCGGCAACCTACTCAAAGCCAACCCTGATGCTTCGCCGCAAGCCATTGCCGATATCTTCATGCAGCACGGCATTGATCCTTCCCGCTGCCAGAACGTGGGCGCAATGGTCATGCCGCAGTTACGTAAGCATGGCCTAAAACCGGAAGATGCTCGCATTGTGATGGGGCAGGTGAGGGCGGCTTATCCTCTTGTTCGCTAGGCCGTTGTTTACGCCAGTTAGGATGTGAGTAAAGCCTGCACCTCGTCGCCCAGTGCCATCTCGCCCCCTTCAACCACTCGCGCGGTAATCCCGCCGTGCCCGCGCATGGCGTTATAGCCACCGGGCCCAAGCATTGTTTCCATTTTGCTGCAGGGGTGGCATTGGCCGGTGTATTCCAGCACCACGCTGCCAATTCGAAACGTTTTGCCTTTCAGCGCCAACAGGTTCAGGCCAGAGACGACGATGTTGCGCCGGAACACCTCGGGTTCTATGGCTTCTCGCTGTAGGAAAGAGCCAATGGTGTGAAGGTGCTCTTGCTGAATCAGGGTGACTTGGCGTTTGCTGGTTTCGCGCCCTGCGAATCGGTCGCCTTCCAGGCCCGTGCCCGGGGTGATCGCCACGCGCTCGATTGCCTGCATGGGCTCTCCACGTGCGGGGCGGATGCCAATCCATTCTACGCGTCCGTGCTGGGGTAGAGTGTCTAGCAGGGTTTGGAGTGCGGTTGGTTCAGGCATGAGCCAGTGCTCGCACGCAGTTGCGGAACAGCTCCGCCGAGAAAAACTGGTGCTCCCCCGGCTGTTCTGCCACCAATAGCTGGCCACCGGACTCCCTGATTCCACCTTCGATCATCAGGTTATCGCTCATTTCGAAGTCTTCAATGGCGTGGCCATGTTCGTCCTGGTCGGCAGCTCCGGCGCGGTCGCGATAGTTCCGGCTGTCCAGAGTAAACCCGAAAGCGGGTTTGCCCTGGCCAATCATGTAGCCGACTTCAAACACGGTGCCCGGGTCTGCGCTGATGCCCCGGAAAGGCGTGAGGTTGGCAATGATGGCGTCGCAACTGTCCATCAGTTCGCGGTTGGCCTGATAGATTCGGTGGCCGCGTTCGGGTTTGGCTTCGTGATCTGAAAACGTGAGGGCGGTATCCAGTGGATCTACGCCTTCATACCCGGCTTCCTGAAGTATGCGCTTTTTCTCGGCCACGATGGCTTTGTGTTCTTCGGCGGGGAAGAACACCTCGGGGCCGGCGAGGTAGATGCGTTTTGGTGATGTCATGTGACCCTCGGCTTTTAATTCAATTGATGAGCCAGTTTACGTGGCCAGTGCTGCTTTGTGGATAGGGCCGTAATTCGCCGCTGTGGGTAGGCCTTTATTTTTATCTGGCCGTGCATCGTCTATTTTTGCATCAACTTTCCCGAGCCCTTGTGGTACGTGGCTTATGAATGGTTAACCCTAGGTTCCCAACACAGTTATCCACAGCTTTTGTGAGTAAAGTTCGTGGTTGTTGGGGGCCGGAAGCCCGTTTGGGCTTGGTCGTCTATACTCATCAAGGGCGTGTGAATAAAGGGGGAACTATGATGCGTTATCTTACGGTTCTGTTATTCACGGTGTTTTTTGCAAGCAGTGTTTTCGCCAGCCATTGTCCTACGCTGGTGCACAAGATTGATGAACAAATGAAGATGGTTCAACTGGACAGTGCAACGGAAACCCGGATCAAGCAACTTCGGGATGAGGGTGAATCGTTGCATAAACAGGGTAAGCACGGTGAGTCTGTAAAGGTGCTTAACAAAGCGCTCGATGAGCTGGACGCTGCGATGTAACTATTCCAGTACGCTTGGCCAGTTCGCGTCCGCCTGCTGAATGAGCCTTTCGGGGTCTGCCAGTCTTTTGTTTTGAATTGTCTGGTTGTAGTTCAGGAGCAGGCGGTCGTCCCTGTTGCCTACACGTAACGGGTCCGCAGCTTATCGCGTTGCTTGATTTCTCTTCTTATGCCCTGATTATTCCTACAACTCACCCATCAGAGGCAGATGCATTATGACTGACGTTCGACACCTGGTGTGTCCCCATTGCCACAAAGTAAACCGTGTACCGGCCGAGAAGCTGTCAGCCGGCGGCAATTGTGGCGCCTGCAAGCAACCCCTGTGGCCAGATCAAGTTCTGGAGTTAACGGAACAGAGCTTTGCTGCACACACGAAACGAAGTGATGTGCCCGTGCTGGTGGACTTCTGGGCCAGTTGGTGTGGCCCGTGTAAAGCGATGGCTCCCCAGTTCGAGCTGGCCGCGAAAGACTGGAACGGCAAAGTGCGCTTTGCCAAGCTGAACACCGAACAAGCGCCTGGGCCGGCCGGTCAGTTTGCGATTCGCAGCATACCCACCATGATCCTGTTTCAGAACGGCCGGGAAGTCGCCCGCCAGAGTGGTGCCATGAATCAGGCGCAGATTAACCAGTGGCTGCAATCGCAAGGTATCCGTTAAGCGTTTGTAACCTTATGAAATATAAATAAAAGGTAAAGACGAGCGCTCGTGTGTTTCTGATAGTCTCGAATGGTTCAAAACTGCCAAGTGCCTGATGGCGCGATGGGGACATGCTCTCCAGCCCGTCATATCGGGCAGGTCAGACCACCTGAACCAGGGGATTTACATCATGAACATGAAATCACTGCTCGTATTTTTGTCTCTGAGTGCTGCCTCATTGGGAGCCGTTGCCGATGACACCGCCGATGCCGCGCTGGGTGGCGGTATTGGAGGAGCAATTGGGGCTGCCATCGGCAACGAGGTAAGTGGCAGAGATGGCGCTATTCTCGGCGGAGCCGTGGGTGCGGCAACGGGAGCAGCCATTACCACCAAAGACCACAGAGAACACGATCGTGATTATGATCGCCGTCGTTATGACTATGACGATCGCGGGTCTCACCCGAAGTCTCGTGGCCATTTCTGCCCACCTGGCCAGGCGAAGAAGGGCAACTGCTGAAACGCGAACAGCCCGCTATTTGTGAGTAAATAAAGAGCCGATATTGAATCCGCTGTCATTGAGGTGTGGCCGCTTCTCTAATCTGCGTTTCCGGATCCATTCTCTCATGCAGGATTCGGAGGATAATGACTGAGTTGCCGCTACCTTTGACATCAAACCTAAGATACAAATGATGTGGGGACCGCTTTCCTTTTCTTGCTAGCGGGTAGGTCAGTAGGTGAGGTTGAATGTCATCCCTATCCTTAAGTAGCGGAGCGTTTAAGCCGTTGGCTTCAAGTTCTTGCAACGCATTCTGTATCTGCTTGGTATAGCGACGAAGATGCAGGTTGCCAAACTGGCTGAGGGTTTCTTCCAGAATGCTGTCAAGATCATCGAGTGCTGTGTCTGTGAGGATAACCTTCCATGGTTCCATCGTGCTTAGGTGCCCATTTTCTTTTTGACGATATGCTCAGCTCTGTCTGCGAGATAATTGGCAAATTCATCGCCAGTAAACTGGCGGGTTTTACCGGATTCTACATCTCGCTCGCCTTGAGTGATGGCTTCCCGTAATTCGTTCATTTTGGAGAGATAGGCGGATTCCGCTTCTTCCACCATTCGAAGGCCTGTTCGCAGAACTTCGCTAGCATTTTGATATCGACCGGATTCAACCAGTCGTTCTACCACTTCTGATTGGTGATTGGTCAGGACAACATTTCTCGTAGCCATGGCAGTGATCCTTTTAAAGGCTTTGCTGGCATAATATGCCAATGAGTTAGCCTAGGCAATTGAGTGGCATTGTCGGTTTTAGCATCAATTTTCCGGAGCCATTGTGCCGCGGGGCTTTCGCGTGGTTAACCCTAGGTTCCCAACACAGTTATCCACAGCTTTTGTGTGTAAAATTCGTGGCAGCGTCGGTGTATTGAGGTCACATTATTGTAATCGAGTGTCCCGTTCGTATTGGGAATTCATAGGGCTTTGTTTACCATGTCTTGCTCGGTTGCCAGTGACGGCGACGTAAGCAAATCTGAATGACTCTTCAAGGACAGAAGGAACCGGGAATGAGCAAGCAAGTTGTATTGTTAGGTGATCTGGGATCAGACCACCAAGGGTTTCCACCCACGCCGGTGATTGCCGGTTCCCCAGATGTCTTGATTGATGGCAAACCTGCCGCCCGTGTTGGTGACCCTCTCGCACCGCATTCCAAACCGAAACACCCGCCCCATCCACGTGCTATTGCTGCAGGTTCAGCAACTGTGCTTATTAATGGCATTCCTGCTGCGGTAACTGGTGGTGCAATCTCTTGTGGTGGTGTCACCATCGGCAGTGGCAGTGTCGTTATTGGTGACACCCATTCACCTGCGCCGACAAAGGCTGCCTCGCAGGCTGCATCTCCTGCTAGTAACTCTGACAGTGCTATCTCTCAATCACCAAAGGCCAATGGTTCGGGGAGTGGCGTGGGTAATCCTGTAGCAGGCGGGCCGGTGGCATCCAGTGTGAAGGGGACAACCCAGGCTTCCACTCCCACTAATATTCAGCCCAAGCCTGAGATAGAGCCTGGCTTCCATGTCGTGCAGACGCCCGTAAGCAAAACAGAGTTGTTAAGCGCCTTGTATGGTGATGCTTCAGCAAAACCGAACAGTTTTGACTGGCTGAATCCGGATCTTGGTGCGCAGGTGCTGCCCGGTGAGATGATTGTTTTGGGCGACCCTGAGGGCACGGAATGCACTCAAAAAGAAGCCGAGTTGATGGAGGCGGCTGCGCGGGTAAACGCTCAGGTAAGGTCGCTGGAGCCGGACGAGGCGGAGTTTCTCGTTAAGTATTACGACTTGTTGGAGGCCATGACCTCAACCGGTTCGGCAGGACTGGGTGCGGGCGCGGTGATGGTGTCCAAACAACTGGGCAATATTGAGAATACGTTGAAGAACATTGAAGTGCTCCATCAAGAAAGTTACCGAAAACATGGTCACCTTAACCATCCGGAATTCTTCGAAAAACGGCGGGCACTCTTCAAAGAGTTGGATTTTGCGTTGGGAAGCGTGGCCCGAAAGGGTATGTCGCTGGATGACGATGCCAAGTTGAAGCGATCGCTGGGGTTGTCGTCGAAAAGTATTGTGAATAGCTGGAAGTCGGCTGGGATTGGTGACATACCCGGCTACGCAACAAATTATGAGCGGGTGGTGGCGGGAGCGAAGTATGCAAAGGGTGTTGGCTATCTCGCAATTGGGCTCGATGTTGCTGCCTCGGGAGTGAAAATTCATGCGGCATGTACAACAGGGCAAGCGTCTGAATGCAGGCGCGTTAAGTACGTTGAAGGTGGGCGCCTATCTGGCTCTATCGTGGGGGGCAGCGCCGGTGCATTTGCTGGAACGTTGGTTTGTGGGGTCATGGGACTTGCGACAGCGGGCCCGGGTGGAATCGCATGCGGCATCATAATGGCTGGTGTTGGTGGTTTCGCAGGGGGAGCAGCAGTTGGAGGCATCGGCGAAGATATCGGTGAAGTAGTCTACGAGGTAACGATTGATGAGTGACACTTTACAGATAACCGCTGCATTCATCGGTGCTGGCGCGCTTGCTTTGGGATCGGGTTCACTATGCATAATGCTTACCTTGGCATTCTCTCGAGTGTCGACAATCGAGGAAAGAATTTCACGCCCGGGCACATCTGCACTGGAATACAGGAAAATCTGGGGTAATGACCCTTTGGGCCGACTAATGAGAAGCAGCTATGTGTTTACGTTTCTCGTTCTGCGCTCAGCACCGTCAAGCCGGCTCAATCGGTCAGCCGCGAAAATTGGTGATGTCTCCACTCAATTGCCTTTGCGACTGATTTTGTGGGCGATAGTGCCAACAGTTCTTTTGTATGGGTGCGTTGCAGCGCTGTTAATCGTAGGCCTGCTTTTGTGAGTAGGGTGCCTGGTAATGCCGGTGAATCCTTTAGTCAGCACTGAGCAGAATCTGCTTTTCTTGTCAGATTGGTACCTCGAAGCATTTGATTAGCTGAACGCTTCGATGGAACTATTCCAGAACGCCTGGCCAGTTCGCGTTCGCCTGCTGAATGAACCCATCGGGGTTCTTCAGCCATCGGTCCTGAATAGATTGGCTGTAGTTTAGGTACAGGCGGTCGTTCCGGATGGTCCAGTGTTGTGGATCACCTTTAGCAAGGTAGCCCTGGGCGACCGCCCAGGCACAATAACCTCCATAAACGGGTGCAAAGCGTTCCGGGTTGGCCTCAAAAAGTGCCAGGTTTTCTGCGTTCGCGAAGCGCCAGGTCGCACCCTGAAACACACTGGTGTAGTCGCTCGAACCTTTTGTGGCTCGTCCCGCTGCGAAGTAGCTCACCGTGTCGTAGCCGCCTGCTCCTGTATTGCTCAGCAAGCCCGTGTAAACGGCGGGTTCGGCCGCCAATGCGCCGGTGGCCATACAGAGAGCGAAGGTGAAGAATGCCAGTCGTTTGCTCATGTCGGTTTCCTCGAAGGGCGGGAGGTTTTACTCCAGCGTCACGTTTATCTTCCCGGTTGTTCGATTTGACCGGAAGCGGCTTGGCATGTTCCCGATCTTGGCCATACTGCCCCTGCTGAGACGGATTCTCTATATCCATATAGCCGTCACATATAGGCCATTTTTGCATCAAATCTCCCGAAGCCTTGCGCCACAAGGCTTGTGCCGGTTTAACCCTAGGTTCCCAACAATGTTATCCACAGCATCTGTGAGTAACGTACGTGGGAATACCGGTTTACCCATAGTCAGTTGCTGACGAGAATCCTCCGCCTTACGTATTTAATCGCTTGCTCATTAACGGGCCAGGGTTTAACGGGAGCCCCTATGAAAGCTGTATTGGATGTTTATCTGAATTCTTCGCTGGTGCTGCGCATTGGTATCGCGCTGGTTCTAGGTTTGGTGGTTGGCCTTGTCGGCGGGCCGGTGGTGGCCGAATGGTTGAACCCGTTCGGGGAACTGCTGCTGAAGCTCTTGAAGTTTCTGATCGTGCCGATTGTGCTGTTTACCCTGATGGTGGGCATCAACCAAGCCAACCTTTCCAGTATGGGGCGTGTCGGCCGGAAGCTGCTGGGTTTCTATGTGCTGACTTCGGCGCTGGCCATTGCGGTGGGGCTGACGGTGGCTTCCTTCTTCGAACCCGGTATTGGTCTGGAATTATCGTCGTCGGCCACCGTCGAGGTGCCGGAGAACCCGGGCTTTGTTCAGGTACTGTTGAACATTGTGCCCGCCAATATTGTAGAGGCCTTTGCCAAGCCGAACCTGCTGGGGATTATTTTTACCGCAATTGTGTTTGGTGTGGCGCTGCTGAAGCTGCGCGAGTCTGAAGCTCACAGTGAAGCTGCAGATAAAGTGTATGACGTGGTGTCTGGCCTGAACGATGTCACCATGAAAGTGATGTCTGGGGTTCTTCAATACGTGCCGATTGGCGTGTTTGCGATTGTTGCCAGTACCGCCGGTGAGCAGGGTGTGGCCACGATATTGGCGCTTGGCGATATGGTCATGGTGCTGTACATCGCTCTGGCGGTTCAGCTCCTGCTCTACGGGGTTTTGATGCGCCTGAATGGCGTGAACCTGGCGGGCTTCATTCGTGAGGCTAGGGCGCCGGTGGCCACCGCCTTTGCCACCCAGAGCAGTTCCGGGACGCTGCCTCTGACTCTGAACGCCGCTAGCCGTATGGGGATTCCCCAGCGCATCTACGGTTTCAGCTTGCCGCTGGGGGCCACCATCAACATGGACGGCGCGGCTATCCGCATTGCCATTTCCGCTGTTTTCGCGGCCAATGTGGTGGGCGTGCCGTTGGACTTTGTCACCATGCTGGAAATTGTGCTGATCGGCACTCTGGCTTCGATAGGTACTGCCGGTGTGCCGGGTGCCGGTATCGTCATGATTGCAACGGTGTTCGCACAGGTGGGGCTGCCGATTGAAACCGTGGCCTTACTGGTATCGATTGATGCACTCGTGGGAATGGGCGCCACCGCCATGAATGTCACCGGAGATCTGGTGGTTACCTCAGTGATTGGCCGTTCTGAGGAGAAGTATGAGTCGGTGCAGGAAAGCCCGGTGGAATCGGAGAATCAACTATCCTACGACCACAGCCGGGGGTAGCCCCGAAACGTGCTTTAGCTCTCTGCCGGAAGGGATGATTCCCTTCGCGGTTTTGAGCAAGTAATTTAGTTCACTCGATCGAATGGACGGTCATAGTCGAGGCTGGTTGGCCGCTGCGATGGCGATTCGCCATCACCTTCGCCGGTGTAGAGAATGTTATTCTCGATGTAGACGATCGTGTATTCGTCGATCTCCCAGTCGGCGCCATTGTATCGTGTAACATGCGAATCCAGCTCGGTCGCGGTGATGCCAGAACCCAATACAACATCCGCACCCAAAGTGAAGTAGCCTGAGGAGGTAGGGTTCGGAGCCTCCGGTAACGGCACCATGCAGCCGCTATCGATGTAGTTCTCGATACTGGTGCTGAAGGTGCCGCGGGTGAAAGTTATCGTCACGATATCGTGGTGCACTTCGCCTTGAACGGGTCCGCATTGCTTGTTCCAAGTGCCTTCAAGTACGGTGATTTCATCACTTGGAGTGGCGTTATCGTTATCATCGCTTCCCCCGCCTTCGCAACCCGTTATTAGTGCCGAAACAAGCGTGAACAATGCAATCCTTGTCATGATTGTGCTGCCTTACGATAGTGTCTGTTTGGTTTACTGTTATATCATTATTGCATAAGGCGAGAGGCTGCGACAGGCCGTAAAAGTAGACCTGTTCTGGTTTTACGGTTTTAGAATCAGCGTCTCAGCCGGCTATAATGGCGTACTTTTAATCGTCTTAGAGGGCGCTATGCCAATCGAAAAGAATCAGGTGGTTTTGTTTCACTACAGTGTCCGTGATGAGGAAGGAACGGTTGTTGAAACTTCCCGTGGTGGCCAACCGAATGCCTATCTGCATGGTCATGGAGGTGTTATTCAGGGCTTGGAAGAAGCCCTTGAAGGTCGTGAGACGGGTGAAGTCTTCAGCGTAACCATCACGCCGGAGAAAGCCTATGGGCCGCGCAAGCCGGATGCCATTCAACGAGTGCCGGTGAAGCACTTGATGGGGGCCAAACGCTGGAAGAAAGGCATGGTCGCTCAAGTTCAAACCGAGCAGGGCCCGCGCCATGTGGTGGTTGCCAAGGTCGGCCTCAAGTTTGCGGATGTGGACACCAATCACCCGATGGCGGGTAGAACGCTCACCTTCGATATCGAGATCATCGAAGTACGCGATGCCGATGCGGACGAGCTTGCTCACGGGCATGCCCATGGGCCGGGTGGGCATCACTGAGGCGTGCGCAAGCTGCAACCTCGTTGCCAAGCCCTGATAGGCAGACTAGATTAAATAGTAGGGGGAAGTGAACGAGGCAAGGTAGATGAAAGCGTTCTTTTTGATCATTGTTTACCTTGTTGCGGTCACCTTTCCGTTGATCTTGTCTGCGCTGGTCGGCGGGCAGCCTCGCCATTTCCATCAGGAGCTGGCGTCTGGCCTTGGTATTCTGGCGTTCTCTATGGTCCTCATGGAGTTCATCCTGTCGGGGCGTTTCAAGGCCATTTCAAACGGCGTCGGGATGGACGTTACCATGCGGCTTCACCAGATGATGGCGCGCACCGCATTGGTGTTCGCGTTGGTGCATCCGCTTCTTTATCAAGGAACCCCGTCGGGTGGGCCACGCCCTTGGGATCCAACCCGTGAATTGACACTCACCACCGATTTTTCTGCTCTGGCGTCCGGCATTGCTGCCTTCCTGCTGCTTCCCGCCCTCGCGCTATTGGCCATCGGGCGTACTCAGCTGGACTACAAATACGAGACTTGGCGGTTTTTGCACGGCTTAGGCGCTCTCTTGATTGCGGTTTTGTTGTTGCACCACACCGTTTCGGCCGGGCGGTACGGTTCACAGCCTGTGATGACCTGGGTGTGGCTGGCCATGACAGGCGTGGCTGTCGGGTCACTACTCGCTGTTTACCTTCTGGTTCCGCTTCTGAAAAAAGCACGGCCTTGGCGTGTGGCTTCCGTGAATCAGTTGACACCAGAGCAGTGGGAATTGACTGTAAAACCGGATGGTCATTGTGGCCTTGGCTACAAGGCAGGGCAGTTCGTCTGGCTGAATGTGAGTCATAGCCCGTTCTCAATGAAAGAGAATCCGTTCTCCATTTGCTCAGCGCCTGCAAGCGGCCCGGAGATCACCTTTATGATCCGAGAACTGGGCGATTTCACACGTACCATCGGCCAGATAAAACCTGGAACCGTTGCGTATCTCGATGGTCCCTATGGCAATCTTTCTGTGGAGGGGCGAGATGAGTCCGGGATCGCGCTTATTGCCGGTGGCGTTGGCTTGGCTCCGCTGCTGAGTATAGCCAGGCAACTACGGCTGAGTGGCGATTCGCGCAAGGTGAGGGTGGTCTACGGGAATCGGGTGGTTGATCAGATCGCCTATCGCGATGAACTGGTTGAGGACGATGTCGTCTGTGTGCTGTCAGAGCCGCCAGAAGCCTGGGCCGGAGAGACAGGCCTTATCGATGCCGCGCTGATGGATCGGGTGTTTTCAGAGAAGGAGTTCAGTGAGTGGCTGTTCGTAATGTGCGGCCCGAGGGGCATGATGGATGGCGTTGAAGATTACCTGATCAGCAGGGGCACGCCCTCACACTGTATCCTGTCGGAGCGCTTTAACTATGACTAACCCCTTCCAGCGCTTGAGCCCGCGAGGGCGGGTATCTGTGATCATTTGGGCGCTGAATATCACATTGTGCCTTGTCCTTCTTGCTTTCGTGTTACGGTAATCGACGGTTTAAAATAGACTGGGAAAACGCTATTTTTACTGATCCTTATCATCCGCCGACCGCATTTTCATTTTATCTTTCTTTTTCATGTCGGAATGGTGGTCTTTTTTCGGGTCCATTTCGTCAGCTTTGCCGGTAGGGTCGCCGGTATTGTATTTCGACTTTTTGGACTCCTCGTGTCGCTCAGAGTTCTGCTTTCCCTGTTTCGCGTGGTTATCCATATCCTGCTCACCCAAGTCCTTGTTCTCATTGCCGTGATGGGCAGCGAGCAGGGCGGTTGAGCCCAAGGCTATGAACGGTGTGATCAGGGCATAAAATGCGAGTGCATGGAGCTTTTTCATAGAACCCTCCTTCGTATAAGATGTTCCGCGCGGACGAAGTGTCCTCTATGCGCGTTTCGTCATATGGAGTCCGGGGTGATCTCTTGAGTTAAGCTCAGGAAACGGTGCTTATCAACTCGGGATAATTACGTTGCTCGTTATGTGGCCCTAGTGGACACCACTAAAAGGTTAAACTCTGTTGTGTATAAGCTTAACGTTCTGGTAGTTCTATCCCTGTTGCTCATGGCCGGCTGCACCAACATCGCCAAAGATGCGGCCAGAACAATTCATCCGGCATCGTCTTCGTCTTTGACGACAGGCACATTGTTCTCCGTCACCAGTGAGTTCTTATCTGGGAAGGGCTATCAGTGTGACAGCCGCCATGACCCCAGTGCTCTTCGTTGCACGAAAGAACTTCGCGATCTTTATATCCATCAGACCCAAGCGGTGGTGCAGATCTATCCCCGGGATGAAACTTACCCCCATACCCTGGTGACTAGCCGGTGGGATGAAGGCCTGATTCCGGGCGAGTTTATTTCCAGTGAGTTCACTAATCCTGACGTGAAGGCATTTTGTGAGTATCTGGAAGCGCAGGCGCTGGGCAGTTGCCGGATGATCAAATAATAGAAGGAATGGCTAATGGCTTTAGGGTGGGTAGTAGCAGGCACGATTGGCCAGTTTTTTCTGGCATACATGATGTTTATGCTGGTGGTGTTCGGGTTCAGTGCTGTTGGCAACACTCAACGGCTCTCCCAATTTGATTCCTCGGTGCTGGACTCGGCCATGTATTCCGTGCCCGCAAGTTGCATTGTCAGTGCGGTCGTTGTGATTGTGCTTTATCGTATGGGCGCGGGTAAGTTAGCGTACCTTTGGTACACGACTCCGTTGTTCTTGTTTTCGGGGTATTTGGTGTACATCAAGATGTTTGTTAAGCCGAGCGCCGATCTGTAATGCCTCACTTTGAACCGTTGCAGAGGGGGCTCTGCCCATTCAACGAATAAGCGCTTCCAGATGAACGCTCCTTTTAAGCTGCGCCCCTACCAGCAAGAAGCCGTCGAGGCCACCTTGAAGCACTTCCGAAAATCGGATGAGTCTGCGGTGATTGTGCTGCCGACCGGTGCGGGTAAGAGCCTGGTGATTGCAGAATTGGCTCGCTTGGCCAAGCGCAAGATTCTGGTGCTGACGCATGTGAAAGAGCTGGTGGAGCAAAACCACGCTAAGTACGAGAGCTATGGGTTAACCGGCGGGATCTTTTCCGCTGGGCTGAAGCGCAAGGAGAACCGGCATCAGGTGACCTTTGCGAGTGTGCAGTCCGTTTCGGCGAACCTGGATCAGTTCAAAGGCGAATATTCGTTGGTGATCATCGATGAGTGCCATCGGGTGAGCGGCGAGGATACCAGCCAGTATCAGCGCATCATCGAGCTGCTGAAACAGCAGAACGATTCCCTCAAAGTGCTTGGCTTAACTGCCACACCTTATCGTCTGGCGATGGGCTGGATATACCGGTATCACCATCGGGGCTTTGTGCGCAGTGAGCAGGACAAGCCGTTTGTGCATTGCATCTACGAGCTGCCGCTCAGTTATATGATCAATCGCGGGTATCTCACCAAGCCCGAATTGGTCAATGCAGCGGTGGCGCAATACGATTTCTCTGCGCTGGCGCAGGACCGTTTTGGCGAATACGCCGAGAAGGACGTCAACGAACTGCTGAGTAAACACCAGCGCGTAACCCGGGCCATTATTGAACAGGTGATGGAACTGGCGGTTGAGCGCACTGCGGTGATGATCTTTGCGGCCACGGTGGATCATGCCAAGGAAATCACCGGGTATTTGCCAGAGCACGAAACTGCGCTGATTACCGGGGCGACAGAGCTGGCTGAGCGGGACTCCTTGATTCAGCGGTTCAAGCAACGGCAGTTGAAGTATCTGGTAAATGTGTCAGTGCTCACCACGGGCTTCGATGCACCTCATGTAGATTTCATTGCCATTCTTCGACCTACCCAGTCGGTTAGCTTGTATCAGCAGATTGTGGGCCGCGGTCTGCGTTTGGATGAAGGCAAGCAGGATTGTCTGGTGATTGATTACGCGGGCAATAGCGTCAATTTACATCACCCGGAAGTGGGCGAGAAAAAGCCGGACCCCGACAGCGAACCGGTGCAGGTGTTTTGCCCAGGCTGTGGGTTTGCCAATATCTTCTGGGGTAAAACCGACAGCGAAGGCCGCGTTATTGAACACTATGGTCGCCGTTGTCAGGGGCTGCTGGAGCCTTTGGAGCAGAGCGAGCGCCCCGAGCAGTGCGATTACCGTTTTCGATTCAAAGAGTGCCCGCATTGCGGTGCCGAGAATGACATCGCAGCCCGAAACTGCCACCAGTGTAAGAAGGCCATTATTGACCCGGACGATCAGCTTAGAGATGCCCTGAAACTCAAAAATGCGATGGTCATCCGTTGCGCCGGAATGACGTTGAGCGATCATGGCGACACGTTGAGGATCACCTATCATGGTGAAGATGGGGAAGAGCTCAAGGAGTCATTCGATTTCAGTAAATCGAGCCAACGTAATGTATTTAATAAACGGTTCGGGCGACGTTTCGCGAACAGCCAGGCACCGAAAGAGTTCAGTAAGGTTGATGAAGTGCTCGAGCTGCAGGCCTTGGTGCCAGCACCGGATTTTGTGATTGCGCGCAAGCAAAAGCATTATTGGCAGGTGCAGGAGCGAATTTTTGATTATCAGGGGCAATATAGAAAAGCGAATGGGGCATAACGCCCCCGAAGCCCTTTGCTGTCACACTAATCAATAGGTTATTAGATTTCTTCCTTCGTCCTACAGTCGTGACCTCTGGCAAGTGCTAAACTGACCGCCGTTGCTTGAGTAAGGATACCCAACATGGCGCTTTGCCGTTTGTTTTTATACGTTGTCACGCTGTTGCTGGTGGCTATTCCTGCAGGGGCTTCGCAATCATTGGAGATAGGCCAGGGTGCGGTAAAGCTAAAGCACTTTCCCGTTGAGTATTTTGTGGATGGTTCGCAATCGTTGGATTATGAGTCGGTTCGCCTTGAGCCGTTCGAAACCACGACCAGTACGGCAACCCTGGGTAACCGAGCGCCGGTGGCTTGGTACCGTATTTCCTTGCAGAACACGAGTGCCTCTGATCAGTCGCTTTTCCTGCATCTCCCCAAGGCTTATCACGTTCGCTCAATTGATATCATCGAGGAACGCTCTGCCAGTTTGGTGAACAACCTATCCATCGACCTCAATAATGCCGAGGCCCATCCTACGATTTACAAAGGAACGTTGGTGTATCCATTCGTTCTGCCTGGGGGCCAGTCAACGGTTTTATACGTGCGTAGCCATGCATACTCCCATCAGTGGTTTTCGCTAGGGATATACGATGAGGAGCATTCCCGGCATGAACTTGTCGGCAGTCATCTCGATATTGCTCTCATGGTGGGCATGATGTTGGCGCTCGTGTTCTATAACAGCTTGTTGTACTTCGCCACCAGCAAGAAAGAGAACATCTTTTACTCCCTTTATCTTATTTCAGGCCTGGTGTGGATAGCGTTGTCATACGGCCTTGTGGCCAAGGCCTTTAGCGCCTACGGCGATGCCATTTTCATGCTGAATCTGTCGATCATCTCCATGCCGATTTTTCTATTGCTGTTTATGATGGCAATTTTCGAAACTCGCGAGTATTACCGAACAGAAAACCGTGTTTTACAGGCTATGTTGGTGCCTCTGATTGTGGCGTTCGTTTACGGCTTGTTTGATATTACGGCCGTCTTAAAGTTTTCTGACAATCTTGCCGCATTGGTGATGCTGGTGACCTTCTCGGTCAGCCTTTCTTTGCTCCGAAAGGGGCATCCGCTGGTGAAGTTTTTCCTTGTTGGGCACACCTTCTTCCTGATATTCAACGGGATCGCGGTCATGTATTACAAGGGGATGGTTACGCCGAACTACATCAACAGTCATGGGGTTGGCATCGGCATCATACTCGAGGCACTTACGCTCGCGTTTATCATCTCCTATCGGATCAAATTGCTGGAGGATATTCGTTCTAAGCAGGATGAGCTCAAGCGACAAGCTTCCACCGACCCGCTGACCCGGCTTTATAACCGACGTCATTTTATGGCGGAAGGCGAGTATTTGCTGGCGAAGGCGAAGGAAAGCGGCGAGTCTCTGTCAGTGATTGCTCTTGATATTGACCATTTCAAGTTAGTTAACGATACCCATGGTCACAACGCGGGCGATCTCGTTTTGGTGGAGGTTGCTTCTACGTTTCGTAAGTTAAGCCGAGACCGGGATTTGGTCGCTCGGTTTGGCGGTGAGGAATTTCTGATCCTATTGCCCGGCGCAGATCTCGATGAGGCATTCGGCTGTGCCGAGCGAATTAGGGCTGCGGTAGAGTCGCTGGCCATAGCAGCCAGCGAGAACGTGGTCGTTCGTGTCACTGTCAGTTTGGGGGTTGTACAGGTTAACACAACGCTTGAAACGCTAGAGGACGCGGTTAACCGTACGGACCAGCTGTTATATGAAGCAAAAGCTGCAGGGCGAAACCGGGTCAGTGGCTTCTCCGATTAACCTTAAATCCCAGTGCTATCGCTCAGTCGCTCCAGTTTGATGCTTCCGTCTTCAAAGACCAGTGAGCCATTTGGTTCCCGCACAGCCGCAGGGAGGCTTGCTACCTCAGATTTAAGAATAAGCCCCGCTGACTCTGCTTGCTTCACGATGGGGACAATTTGCTGGTCAACGAATTCTATAATTTGACCGCCAAGCTCACCGCCTAGAGTGGAGGCGTTTACTTTAAGCTTTTCAATATCGTTCAAGTGGTTAGTTGAAAGCTCTGATAGCTCCACTACTTCGTTTCGGAGCAGCTCTCGGGTGCGATCAAATGCATCATAGGCGGCCACTTGGGAAATGGAACCCGATTGTTTCTCTATATCTATGCCTTCGATTTTCCGGGGCTTGGCGCCCTCGGAAGACATTAAATTTGCGTTGTAATTAAGCGTGCTGATAACGGCTTTCAACCCATGTCTCAAGCCGTTCACATCATCAATAAGTCCGTTGATGTTACGCATGTTTTGGTAGTGAACAGACAGGCTAGATGCATGAATCTTGACGTTTTTCATGGATCGGTCGATCACATCCGCAGAACCTCTCAAGCGAGAAAGTTCCACTTGTAGCGCCACCACCTGTTTCGATTCTTTGATCTCAGAGTCGTGCTGAATAAGCCGGCGATTTTGCTCTATGAGTTTGCTTTCCACTTTTGTGGAGGTGGTACTTCCGAAGAAGTCGGGGGCATTGTTGCTGGGTGGGGGAGCGGTTTTAGCCGGTTTCCGATTGTATTTTTCTACCACTTTTTCCAAGCGATCATAAGCCTCTACGGCACTGTCTGAGCTGCATACCTCGTAGGCCTTCCGGACCACTTTTGTGACCGCACTGCCGACAGATTTTACTGTATCCCAGACACTCGAGAACCACCCCATGCACAGTTTCCTTATCAGACGGCGTTAAGTTTCAATTTGCTCTGTATGGTTTTGCGGGGGATTAGAGCACATCGATGAGAACCAGAACAGGTTTGTTTCCGCTGGGATTTAGAGCGGCAGCGCGGTACTCTGGCGCTTTGGACACGTCCTCGCCTTGGTAGCTGCGTGCTATAGCCCGGCAGCCGGGTACAAGAACGGTGTAGGTGAAACGGATGAAAAAGAAGGTCAAGATCTCTTTTGGGCGTAAACTGCTGCGGCTGATTCGTTGGTGTGTCGGAGCCTTGGTAGCACTGGTGCTCCTGGTTGTCCTGGTATTTCGGTTTGTGAATCCGCCAACGTCCGCATTTATGTTGGGTTATCAGATGAGCGATGCGCGGTCGTCATTGCAGCACGAATGGGTGCCTCTGTCGGAGATTTCTGAATGGATGGCGTTGGCAGTGGTGGCCAGCGAAGACCAGCGATTCCCGGAGCATCATGGCGTCGATTTTCAGGCCGTTCATAAAGCCGTGTCGGAATATCGGGCCGGCGAAGGGCTTCGGGGCGCCAGCACCATCACTCAGCAAACGGCGAAAAACCTATTTCTCTGGAATGGCCGGAGTTTTGTGCGAAAGACCATTGAGGCCGGATTGGCGCTGACGATTGATGCCCTTTGGCCCAAGCGGCGTATTCTTGAGGTGTACCTGAACATCGCCGAATTTGGCACGGGCATTTACGGTGTTCAGGCTGCCAGCCGAGCCTATTACCGCATTCCGGCTGGGGTGTTGTCAGCAGGGCAGGCTGCGCACCTGGCGGCCGTATTGCCCAATCCCAAGGTGTTAAGCGTGAGGGCTCCTACGCCTTATGTGCAGGAGCGGGTAGCTTGGATACAGATGCAGATGGGACAGTT
This sequence comes from Marinobacter sp. JH2, assembly GCF_004353225.1. NCBI lineage: Bacteria > Pseudomonadati > Pseudomonadota > Gammaproteobacteria > Pseudomonadales > Marinobacteraceae > Marinobacter > Marinobacter sp. JH2. The sequence continues at coordinate 176,011 of NZ_CP037934.1, forward strand.
GTCACGGTGGGGTTATCTGGATGCGCTTTAGCGCCATCCAGATAACCGGCTTGAGCCTTAACTGATAAGCGCAGGCGTTACGACTGCGCCACCCACAAGCAGGGCGACAAAGAGTAAGGACGCGAGAACAAACGGCTTCAACCCCAAGTGCCGAAGAGCTTCGATTCGAGTCTGAAACCCGAGAGCGGCCATCGCCATGGTCATAGCGATTTGTCCGGCAAGCACCAGCGTGCTTTGGGCCGTTTGTGGCAGGTGCAGCAGGCTGTTTAAGCCGACGACGGCCATAAAGCCAAAGGCGAACCAGGGAATCGTGATCTTGTTGGTTGTCCCGGCAGCGTCATCGGTTTTATTCCGATTGCGGGTCCAGATCTGACCGATGATCAGTAGAAACGGAACCAGAAGCATAACCCGAACCAGTTTTACGATGACCGCATTGGCCATCGCCTCCTCGCCCACCGCATTGCCTGCTGCTACCACTTGTGCCACTTCGTGAACCGTGGAACCAATGTATATGCCGTAGAGCCCTTCATCCCAGCCTAGCAGCGGAAACATGATCGGATAGATGAACATAGCGAGGGTGCCGAATAACACGACTGTGGCGACCGCCATAGAAGTTGCTGCGGGTCTTGCTCGAATGGCTCCTTCGGTGGCCAGTACGGCAGCGGCGCCACAGATAGCGCTACCGGCGCTAGTAAGAATGGCGGTGTCGCGATCCAGTTTCAGCCACCGGGTGCCTAACCAATAACCTACGGTTGTGATGGTCAGGACGACCAGCGTGTCCAGCACCAGAATCATCGGCCCCAGGCCCACCAGCTGCTGCACGGTGAGAGAAAACCCGAACAGTACGATGCCTGTCCTTAATAGCCAGCGGGAAGCAAAGCCAAGCCCGGGAGCGAGGCCTTCCAACTGCTTCCCGATTCGAAGGTTGCCGGCCACAAGACCCAATATCAACGTAAACACCAATGGCCCCAAACCGGTTTTCTGCACGGGAGGCAGTGCTGCAATGCTGTAACCAGCCAGTGTGAGTACTACGCACACTCCCAATCCCCTGAACATTTTCGATACTCCTAACTGATTGGAATATCGATATTCTATTTGCAGGCTAACTATCCGGGAAACAGTTGTTTTGCATTTCAGTAATCGATTTTTCAGATTTTAAGCTGTCGAAGCACGACAGCTTATGCCTTTGTTCGAGCTCACTCTAAAGACGGCAGGAATAGAATGAAGTCGGGAACTGCAATCAAGAAAATCAGGATCAGAAAATCCATGACCAAGAACCAGAATATGCCTCGAAAAATAGCTGAGGTAGTAACCAGGTTTCCTACAACACTCTTGATTACAAACACATTCATGCCGATGGGGGGAGTTATCATGCCTATTTCCAGCAACTTGGTCAGTACGACTCCGAACCAGAGTAGGTTGAGCCCGGCGTTATCTACGATAGGCAGTACAATGGGAAGCGTCAGTAACATCGCACCGATGGGTTCGAGGAACATGCCCAGAAACACGTAGATGAGAACGATGGCCAAAAACAGCATGAAATAGCCGGAATTGAGGCCAATAATCAGTTCAGACAGGTAGTCTCCTGCCCCGGATAGAGCCAGAAATCGAGTAAGCAGGCTGGCGCCAACCGCGATAATGATAAGAGCGCCAGTTGTCATCAGAGTCTCAAGGATTGCGTTGCGGAAACGTGTCCAGTTGAGGCTGCGCTTCAGCGCTGCGACGACGAGTGAAAGAAAAGCACCAACAGCGCCAGCCTCGGTAGCGGTGAATATACCGCCAAACAAACCGCTAAAGATGCCAACCATAATCAGCAGTACGGGCCAGGTATCCTTCAGTGCGCGGATTTTCTCGGCGGTAGGGATAACTTCATTCGTATCAGGTGCGAGCGAGGGGTTCAGCTTCACGCGGACCAGAATCACCGTGATATAGCCGATAGCGGTCAAAATGCCTGCGCTGATGCCACCCAGGAAAAGCCCGGTTATAGACTGCTGCGCAATGATGCCGTAAAGGATCATGATGATTGACGGAGGTATCAGAGCTCCAATGGTTCCTGCGACAGCAACGGTGCCCGTGGCCAGTTCAGGATGGTAGCGATGACGTATCATTTCCGGGACGGCGATCCTGCCCATAGCCGCAGAGCAAGCGACGGATGATCCGGAAACCGCCGCAAACCCCGCTGATCCGAATACTGCTGCAATGGCCAGTCCCCCAGGTATGCCTGATAGCCACATTCGGGCTGCACGAAACATCCCTTGTGTTAGCTGTGTGTGATAACAAACAAACCCCAGTAGCAAAAACATAGGCACTGAGCTCAAGACCCAGTTCGAGGCGAACTGGTAAGGAATGATGCCGAGTGAACCCCATGCGATGTTCCAGCCCATCATGTACCAGAGCCCGCCGAATGAAACCCCGATTAAAGACACTCCAATCGGCACTCTTAGAGCAAGAAGTGCAACCAATATTCCGAGTCCGGATAGCCCAATTTGTACGTCTGACATTGTTATTTCCCCATCCCGTCATTTGCGTCCAGATCATCGGCTTCTGCTGTCGCCGTATTTAATCCGGATGTCGTTCCGAGGCAGGAACTTGCCAGTTTGTATATAACCACCAGCGTCATAAGCCCACAGCCAAGGGGCAGCACGTAATAGGTAATCCAAATAGGAATGGCGTCGCTGCCTTGTATAACCGAAGCGCCAAAGCTTCGTTTTTTCTCTGCTTCGTCCCACGTGCGAACCGTCAGCAAAGAAAAGACGATGGTCGATAGAAGGAATGAAAGACGTTCCAGATTTCGCTGCATCCACAGCGGGAGTCGGGCCGTAATGACTTCGACTGAAATATGAGCGTTTTTTTGTTCCGCGAATGCCAGGGGGATGAATACTGCAATGACCATGTAGTAATAGGAAACTATTGAAATGGTACCCGGAATGGGCGAATTAAGAAGGTAACGGCTAGCAACATCCAGAGTGATGTGCAGCATCATTAATGCGATTGCGAGTCCACCGAGGATGGTCATCAAATTCGTGACCATCGATAAAAATCGACCAATACCGTACATGCTAATCCCCACTACGGCCCGCAGGGAGCCGGTTTGTTTTTATTGAGTCTGTGTGCGTAAGCATCGACTGCGGCAAGGCGGTCATGGCCTTGCCGACAATAGGTGAATTCAAGAATAAGCGTGCGGGGTTTGTGCAACATCGTCGTAATCGACGAATTCGGGTACGAAGGCTGTGTTTCAGGGAGTATTGCTGGGGCTTCCATTTTCTATGGTAGGCTTTTGCTCCGCTATGTGAACGATAAGAAGTGAATGACCACGCTCGAAATGTCCACTGAATGGGTGGATGGTAATCGAATTAGCACTGGAGCAGTTAAGCGCTATGCCTGTTTCTCACACGCTCAAGCGTGTTTTGATGGTGAGTAAACTCAATCCACCGGCATCCAGAGCCGCTCAAGTTGAGCGTGCGGAGCTGTGCCAGAAAATAGTGTCGGCTACTGCGGCTAAGTTGATCGTCGTTCGCGCGTCAGCAGGATTTGGCAAGACCACTGCCATGGCCCAGAGTATGTCCAGGATGAGCAGCGACGGAATTGCTACGGCCTGGCTTACGATCGATGATGCAGACAATGATGTCTCACGATTTTTGTTTTGCTTAAACGCGTCAGTGGCAAAATTGACCGAAAATAACACCCACGCCGGCGATGAAGAGGCGATTGAGAGCCAAACTGCCAGCGAGGCGGCCTTTAATATAGTCGCTCGGCTATCTGAAAACCGATCTGCATTTGCTCTGTTTATTGATGATTTTGAAAAAATTCATGAGCAATCGGTTCTCGGACTCATTCGGGAAATTATCGAGCATTTGCCCGCAAACGGACAAATCGTTATAGGGTCCCGGCACTTGCCAGAATTGGGGCTCGGGCGTCTGAGAGCGCGTGGCCAGTTGCTGGAAATTGAGGTTTCGGAGTTGCGCTTTTCAGTTGATGAGACGGCCGACTTTTTGGTGAACCGACGGCAGTTGGAATTGACGCAAGACGACCTCATTCGTATTCATGATCGTTCTGAAGGTTGGGTCACTGCGCTTTGGCTGACGTCTTTAGCGCTAGAGGGAAATACGAACCCGCAGTCTTTCATTCAGCGCTTTTCCGGTGAAAACGATGCCGTTGCAGAATACCTCGCTCACGACGTACTTGAGCAGCAGCCCGAGGAAATAAAAACTTTTCTGCTACGTACAAGCATTCTTCGCCACCTGACGCCGTCTCTTTGCAGCGCATTGGTGCCGGGCAGTGATAGCGAAGCAATGTTGCGTTACCTGGATACGCGAAGTGCTTTTCTGGCGCCTATTGAGCACGAACAGCTTACCTACCGTTATCACAGTTTATTTGCCGAGTTTTTACGCTCCGTGCTATACGCGCGGTACCCATACAAGGTGGCGGGCCTTCATCTGGCGGCCTCAAAATGGTACGAGAATGCTGGGCGCTTTGTTCCTGCGATTGGTCACGCGATCGAGGGGTGCGCGTTTGATCGTGCCATGAGCCTGTTGAGTGCGCATGCTGAGCAGTTGTTGTCTCAGGGTCGGATGAAGCTTCTCGCGCGTTGGTTGGGCGAACTCCCGGCGGATCAGCTTAAGAAAAATGAGCTGCTTGAAATGATTTATATCTGGGCGATTGGGTTTACCCGTGGCCCGGATGAAGCGTTTGAGATGCTCTCGAGCACGTGTCTGGAGGCTTCAGGAAGCCCGATCATTAAATCGCACATTCTTGCGTTCAAGCCTTTGATGATGGGCATGATGGATCGTTACGAGGAGGCAAGTGAGCTTGGCCGCACGGAGGATCACGAGCTCTCGGGTTTAGCGCCTTTTGCCGATATCGTCTCAATTAATTCCCGCGCGAACGTTTTTTCTGTCATGGGTAACTACGACCAGGCCCGCCAACTTATTGATGGAGCAAGAGACGCTCAGTTTAGTCATTCGAGTTCTTTCAACTCGATGTACTCAGAGTCATTGGAAGGGTTGATTGATCTTCAGGAAGGGCGACAAAAACAAGCGGCCGCACGTTTTCGTCTGGCTGTCGGTGCTACCGGGCCGACTTACGATTTTAGCCATACCAGCGGAAATGCTTGGGCTGGCGTATTACATGCCAATACCGTTTACGAAGCGAACAACCTGGAATTGGCAGCCCGCTTGTTGCACGTCTATGGCCCGCTGGTCCGCGAGGCCGGGTTGCCTGACCACATGCTGATCAGCGACATTATGTTGTCGAGGTTAGCGTTTAACTGCGGGGATGTTGACAGGGCATTTCAAGCTTTGACTGAGCTGGAGCACATGGGGAGGACCAGAAGACTGCCAAGGGTAGTGGCAACGGCCAGGCTGGAGCGTTCCCGGCTGTTTTTGGCGCAAGATCGGCCTGATGCGGCAAAGCAGGAACTTGACCGGGCGGGAAACGAAGAGCTTTGGCGGCGGGTTCGTAAACACCGAATGCCTGCAAACGACCTACAGTACATAGAGATGGCCCGCATACGGTGGGAGGTGATTGCAGGTGACGCTGAAGGCGCGCTTGCGCCACTTGAGGTGGAGATAGCAGACGCCCAAAACTGCTCCTTATACCGGCGGGTTTTGAAGTTAAAGTTGTTCAAAGCTATTGCGTTGTATCGCTGTAACCGTCCGGAAGATTCAATTGCAGTGTTGGCCGATATTCTGCCAACCTGCTGCGCGGAGGGGTACGTACGCTTGTTCGTAGATGAAGGCGCAGCTGCAGGCACTGTGATCAAACTCTACCATCAAGCCTTTCGGGAGGCCAGCTATCAGAGTGATCCGGTTTTCGTCAGTTATCTTGAAAGTTTGATTGAAGCGTTTGGGCCTGCCTTGTTGTCGACAACGGTATTGCCTGAAGCTGACGACATGATCCTGAATGCTCTGACGCGCAAAGAGGCCAGGGTGTTACAGCTATTGTCAGAAGGGTACTCAAACGGCGCTATGGCCGAGAAATTGTTTGTCTCGGACAGCACTGTCCGCACCCACCTACGCAACATAAATTCCAAGCTGAATGCCTCCAGCCGAACTCAAGCTGTTGCCATTGCGCGGCGGCATGGGCTTGTGTGAGGCGGCCCCTCGTAGGGAGCCGCAGCTTCTAAATGGGAAGCTTGCGGCGCCCTGAGGCCTCTTCTTCAGGTAATGGCGGTTTTGTGCTGTTTTGCAAACTCTACGAAATAGTTAAGGCTGTTTGGGTTGACCATGGCGTCGGGATTGGCGACGCTCTGTTGGGGGGCTCCCTGCAACAGTTTTTTGACCGGTAATTCCATTTTTTTGCCTGTTAACGTCCGGGGAATCTCAGTGACTTCAACGATGTCGTTCGGCACGTGCCGGGCTGAGAGGTGGGTGCGTATGGCGCTACGAAGGCGTTGGTCCAGTTCGGTTGTGAGCGACGAGCCTTCGCGTAATACTACAAACAATGGCATGTAGGGATCGCGCCCCAAGTATTCCAAGTCGACCACCAGACTGTCCACAATCTCCTGAGCCTCTTCAACAACGCGATATATTTCGCTTGTGCCCATTCGGATTCCTTGGCGGTTGATCGTGGTGTCTGAACGGCCGTAAATGACTGCGCCGCCCCGAGGCGTTATACGCACCCAATCACCATGCCTCCACAGTTTCGGGAAGACGTCGAAATAGCTTTCGTGATAGCGCTGGCCATTGTCATCTCCCCAAAAATACAGGGGCATCGATGGCATGGGTTTGGTGACGACCAGTTCGCCTACCTCGTCTTCAATGACGTTGCCGCTATCATCCATCGCGTAAACGGCCGTGCCCAAAGTACGACACTGCATTTCACCTTCATAAAGAGGCATGATTGGGCAGGAGCCGACATAAAACGCAGCGACGTCTGTGCCTCCGCTAATCGGTGCAATCAGCACGTCACCAAACTGATCTTTAATCCACTTGTATCCTTGTTCAGGCAAGGGGGAACCGGTTGATCCAATGGAGCGAATTTTTTTGAGGTCTGCAATCTGGTCGATCTCAACACCAGCTTTCAGACAGCTTAGATAATACGCCGCGCCAGCCCCGAAAAAGGTTGCCTCGGCTTCTTCTGCAAAACGCCAAAGTGTTCCCAGATCGGGGTAGCCTGGATTTCCGTCGAACAGGCAGATAGTTGACCCAAGCAAAAGGCCACTAATCTGGCAATTCCACATGATCCAGCCCGTGGTCGAGAACCACATATAGTGATCCTGGGGGCCAAGGTCCATATGAAGGCCGTGGCCGAGCATGCCTTCAAGCAATGCACCGCCATGGCCGTGGACAATTGGCTTCGGCATGCCTGTAGTGCCCGACGAATAGACGATCCAGAGAGGGTGGTCAAACGGAAGGTGCTCAAACTTCATGGGAACGTCGTGCCCTAGTAAATCGTCCCATAAGGTTGCATTTTCAAGCCGGGCATCGGGCTTTAAATAGGGCAGAAGAATCACGTTTTCCAGTGTCGGAAGTTCGATTTTGAGATTTTTCAGAACCTCAAGACGATCGAAATCCTTGCCTCCGTACCTGTAGCCATCTACCGCCAGCATGACTTTTGGATCAATCTGTCGGAAACGATCGGTCACGCTTCGAACACCCATATCCGGTGAGCAGCTGGACCAGATTGCGCCGATGCTTGCGCAAGCATAAAACGCGATGACAGCTTCCGGAATGTTTGGGAGGTAGGCAACAACCCGGTCGCCTGGCTCAACGCCCATTTGCCTTAAAGCAAAGGCGACTGATGCTATCTGGCTGCGCATTTCCTCCCAGGAGATGGACTCGGTCGGGCGTAATTCTGAACGAGATATAATGGCTGCACGATCCGGGTTTTCGTGGTGAAAACGAAAAGCCTGCTCTGCAAAATTTAGCCGGGCACCTTCGAACCATTTAGCGCCGGGCATTTCGTGACTGCTCAGAACCCGTCGATAAGGGGTAGTTGACTGAATGTCATAGAATTCCCAAAACGCAGCCCAAAAATCTTCCAGAGCTTCTACCGACCATTCCCAAAGCGAATTGTAATCAGTGAAGTACAGCGATTTTGTCTCGCCAAGCCAGTCCATGAAGCCTTTGATCTGACTCTGCTCGATGCGCGCTTGGCTTGGCTGCCACAGCGGTTTGGGAGTGACTGCTGTCATGTTAGAACCTCTAGCATATTGTTGTTGACGGGGAGGTGCGCACAGCTCGCTCCTCGGGAACCCTGTTTATAATGAGTCGATGATCCTGTAACAGACATCGTCTGAAACGACGAAAAGTACATTCGGTGGCTGAGTGTTTGGAACGCTTCCGTTGAGATGGAATATGGATGCCAATGAAAGATTCGTCGCTTTCGACGATTTCGAAGCGTTTGATTTACTCCCAACATGATATGGCCGGTGCGAGCTCCCAATAATCCTGCCTGGCGAACGTCGGCAACTGACTACAACAATATTGAGCATATACAGGTGAATAATAATGAACCGTCCAAACAGACTTAAACGTGGGGTACTTTCGGCCATTCTCGCGGGAGTAGCGATAACCGGAGTGGTGGAAGCAAAACAATTGAGCTACGCCACGGGATATTCACCAGGCTCCATCGGGGCAAAGGCTGCTGAGGTTTTTGCGAAAGATGTTGAAACTCATTCCGGCGGTGAGCTGACAGCAAAAGTGTATGCGCAGTCGTTACTGGGGTTTAGCGAAATTCCTCCCGGTATTCGGGACGGGATGGCGGACAGCGGGCTGGTTTTAACACCGTATTTCCCATCTGATTTTCCGAGTACCAATCTTGCCACTGAGCTCACAATGCTCATTGAAATGGTTGATGCACCCACGGAGAATGTAGGTCTGGCCTTTGCCGGTGCGATGGCTGAGTATGTTTTCTTTAATTGCCCAAGTTGCGTCACTGAATACAAACAACAAAACCAACTGTTTCTGGGCGGCGGCGGCACCTCGTCATATTTCCTGATTTGCAACAAGCCGGTAAGCACTCTGGAAGATATAAAAGGTAAGCGCCTGCGCATAGGCGGTGCTCAATGGGCACGCTGGGCCGACGAAGTGGGTGCAACTGCGGTGTCTATTCCTCAGCATGAAACCTACGAAGCCTTGAGCCAGGGTGTTGTGGATTGCTCCGTGCACTCAGCGCCTGAGCTAACCATTGTAAAGTTGATGGAAGTGACGTCTGACATGACACCGAATATGCCAGGCGGTGTCTTCTCCGGTGTTGCCAACAATATCAATGCTGACGTATGGAAAAGTCTGAAGCCTAGCGAACGTAGAACGATGCTTCACGCTTCGGCCGCGCATGCCAGTGCCCTTAGCTGGGGGTATGCTCAGGCAGCCGTCGAAAATATGAAAACTGCCGAAGAGCAAGGCATTAACGTTCACGAGGCGGGTGCGAGTCTGGTGAAAGTCACGCGCGAATTTATCGAGCAGGATTTGAAGGCTATCGCTTCCAAGTACGCAGATAACCACGGTCTGACATCGTCCACTCAATTAGTGGAGTCCTTCCGCTCGTTGTTAACCAAATGGGTGACACTTGTGAAGGATGTGGATAGCAGCGAAGAGCTGACGCAGATTTATTGGGATGAGGTGTACTCTAAAGTGGATGTCGAAAGCTACGGGCAATAGAGTCGGCAGGGTTAATTAGTCGCTGTCCAAAGTGGCAAGACAGGCGGAGAAATTGCCGGTGGGGCGTTTCTTCGTCTGGTTTACAAAAGTGCTTTTGCTTACATTTCAAACAATTTATTTCTAATTCCTATAGTATGGAAGCTTAGGTTGGTAAATAAACCGAAACCGAAGTGGAAGAGGTAATTTAAATGAGTAAGAAGAACGAAAAAGCGACTTTAACTTCAGCCACGATTGAAGAGCAGACCGCTGCATTTCTAAAAGCGGGCGGTACGGTTGAGCAAGTAGGTAAGGGCAAGAGTGGGCAAACGTTCCCCACCGGTTCAAGGCAGATCAGTCTGAAGAAGTAATCGAGTATTTTTCTGATCGCAATAAAAAAGGCAGCCTAGGCTGCCTTTTTTAGATTACGTTGTTCCTGTTAATTACAGGCCAACAACGTTCTCTGCCTGAGGGCCTTTCTGGCCGTCAGTTACGGTGAACTCTACTTGCTGGCCTTCAGCCAGAGTCTTGAATCCGCCGCCTTGAATAGCGCTGTAGTGAACAAAAACGTCTGGGCCGCTTTCACGAGTGATAAAGCCAAAACCTTTTGCTTCGTTGAAGAACTTAACGGTGCCGGTAACTGTAGACATAATATACAACCTGATTTTAATCAATAATTTGCCGCCAAGAGATCGTTGTGATCTTTGATCAGCGAATGCGGAAACATAAAAACGTGCAGGGTCAAAAACAGGACTAGAAGTATGACTACTTGAAATGTCTTATTCGTGAAATGCTTTGCTAAATCTTTCCAACGAGAGACAAGGTACGCGAATTCAGGGGCGTTGCAAAGTTTTTTCACAATTATTTTCAAATTTGCATTCGATGATCTCGACAGACCCTGGCAGGCCTACTCGCTCCTTGTTCAGAATTCTGTCGGTATAGAAACGGTCAACGTAGTTGAACGAAGCGACTTTGCAGTGTGAATCGTGCGTCCATTTGCTGTGATCCGCAACCAGAAGGCGGGCGCTGGTATTGGCAATGATGGCTCTGCTGACTTCCGCTTCGCGGATCTCGTGATCCATCAAGCCGTTAACTAAGTCCAGGCTGCCGGTGCTGACAATGCCGAAATCGGTTGTGAACGAACTGAAGAAGTTGGTGACTTCTGGCCCCACTACGTCGTGATGAGCGTGGCGGTAGGTGCCACCGGAAACAATCACTTCAATCCCAGAGTTGCCTGAAAGAGCCGCCGCGACACGAAAGTTGTTGGTCAATATGCGCAGTGAGGTGTGCCCAATCAGTGCTTGGGCGACGAGCTCGATCGTGCTGCCAACGCCCAGGCTTACCGTGGCACCTTCCGGAATGTCGGCGGCAACGCGATGGGCTATTTGCTGTTTGGCAAGCAGATTGGGAACAGGCTCTTCGGGCAGGGAGACTAGGGGCTGCACTGGCTTAGCGGGCAAGCTGACGCCGCCGTAGCGGCGCCGCAGTAAGCCCTGTTCGCACATTTTGTTGATGTCGCGGCGAATGGTTTGCGTGGTCACGCCAAAACGCTGGGCAATGTCTTCAACTTCGACATGCTCTTGTTCATGCACCCATTCCAGGATGCAGCGTTGGCGTTCTTTGGCGCTCATCAGACTCCGTACTCAATCAAGTGCGATGTTGCAGCCAGACCTCAGCCATTTCCGCAAAGCCCAAGCCCGACGGCTGGCTGGCAATCGCGGCAGGTTGGTGCGTCATCACAGGTAAATGCTTGCGAATGTTAGCGACCCCGACGCTCATTGGAAAGTTGCGGAACATGCTTTCATCGTTCGGCGCATCCCCAATGAAGACAGTGCGCTTTCGCAAGGCTTCGGGATCAAGCCCCAGCAGTTCTTGTCCGACTCGAAGAGACATGGTGGATTTGTCGAACTCACCCAGCCAAATATTGAGGTGGATAGAACTCTGCCGAACGCTGAAGCCCTGAGCCACCAGCGGATCGTGAATGGCCTTCACCTGTTCTGGTGTGAGCGATTCCTGCTGGTTGTAATCTACGGCCACATCCACAAACCGGAAGCGTTGGTCGGTGGCCAGCTTGGGTTCGAAGTCCAGTTCCAGGGCGGCGACGGCCTCTAAAATCGCTTGTTGGTCGTGCTGATGTTTGGCTTCATTTTCCCAATAGTGCCAAGCGATCGTTTGCGGGGCTGTGCGCTCGGCATAGAAGGCTCCGCCTTCGCCAATCACCGCTTTAACGGGCCAGGTGCGAATGATCTGATCGCACCAGCCTGCACAGCCACCGGTTACCGGGATAATGCTAATGCCGGCTTCGGCCAGCCGGCAGAGGGCAAGATAAGTTTCTGGCAACAGCCGGCCACCGGTGGTGAGTGTGTCGTCCACATCGGTGAACAGAATGTCGGCAGTGCCAAAATCGATAAGGTCTTTCATAGCAGGGGGTGTCCAGTTCACAGCGTGAGTGCTTGTCGCCCAAAATGTTTCAGGCGACAAGCACTGCAAGGTCAGATCACTTTCTTACGCAGGACGCTGGTCAGCGCCTCGCCCAGAATGACCAATACAACGATGGCGAGCAGGATGGTTGCCACGGTTTGCCAAGCGAACATATCAATGGACCCTTGCAGCAGCACCCCGATACCACCGGCACCCACCAGGCCCAACACCGTGGATTCGCGGATGTTGATGTCCCATCGCAGAATGATGATGGCAAAAAAGGCAGGCATCACCTGTGGCACAATCGCGTACAACACCACTTTCAGTTTGCTGGCACCGGTCGCTTCCATGGCTTCAACGGGGCGGCGGTCGATTTCTTCAATGGCCTCGCCCATCAGCTTGCCAATGAATCCCACCGAGCGGAACATCACCGCCAGAATGCCGGCCAGTACACCGGGACCAAAAATGGCCACGAACAGCAAGGCCCAGATGATGGTGTTTACGGAGCGGCTGGAGACCAGAATAAACCGGCCAATCCACAGCGTAACCTTGTTCGGCGTGGTGTTTTGCGCGGCAATGTAAGACACCGGCAAGGCGATGAAGATGGTCAGCATGGTAGACAGCGTGGCGATGTGGACGGTTTCCAGCATAGCGGAGAAAATCGCATCCCATTTGCTGAACTCCGGTGGCCACATACGCCCGGCGAGGCTTTGGATCTGGTTGGGGGCGTCCCATACCCAGGGCCAAAAGATGTCGATGTCGCTAACCGCCCATACCACCGCGATGACGGTGATCAGGTAGACCGCATAGCGCGTAAACTGTTCTTTACGGTCGTAACGTGACCAGACTCGGTCGGTCAGTTTTGCTGCGTGATCTACCATATTTTTTTCCTCACCCATCCGCTCAAGCCTTCACTGACCAGAATGATTGCAATGATCATCAGCAAAATGGCAAAGGCGAAGTCGTAATCGTAACGTCCGAATGCGTTCATCAAGGTGCCACCGATACCACCGGCACCGACGATGCCAACCACGGCCGAAGCGCGCAGGTTGCTGTCGAGCTGGTACATCGACAGGCCAATCTGGCGTGGCATGATCTGAGGAAATACCCCATACACCAGAATCTTCATGTAACCCGCACCCACAGAGCGCATGGCTTCCACTTGGCCCCAGTCGATTTCTTCAATCTCTTCCGCCAGCAGCTTGGCGACAAACCCGATGGAATACAGTGTCAGGGTGAGAATGCCAGCCACGGGCCCAAAGCCCACAGCCGCAACAAATAGAATGGCGACAATCACGGGGTGAAAGCTGCGGGAGACAATAATCAGGGTGCGGCCTACCAGATACACAGGCAGCGGAGCGACGTTGCGAGCCGCCATCACCGCAATGGGTACCGATAGCAGAACGCCCAGTAAGGTCGCTAGAAAGGCGATCTGGAAGCTCTCTTTGAAACCGGTCCATAGCAGTTCGCCCCGTTCAAAGCTGGGAGGGACGGCGCCGCCAAAAATTTTGCCGGCACGAGGCAAGCCTTCGGCGATGCGCTGCCAGTCAAAAGGCAGAGTGGAAAACGCCCAGTACAGGTAGGCCAGGATGATCACGCCCAAGCCATAGCGAATCCAGGGATTGGCTATAAAAGGGGGCTTTTTCCAGACTCTGCCCGATGTTGCATCGGATGCAGTTCTGCCGGATGTCATGCGGAAGCCTCCTCGGTTGGGGATGCGGGTTCACCGGCATCTTCTTCCGGCGATTCAATGCCGCCGTAAATGGCATCCAGCGCATCCTGATTGAAGTCTTTGGGTTCGCCGTCAAAAATCATTTGCCCGTGACGCATGCCGACGATCCGGTCGGTGTACATGCGCGCCTGAGTCACGTTGTGAATGTTGATCAGTACCGGAAGCGACATTTCATTGGCGAGGCTTTGCAGCAGGCTCATGATTTGTTGCGAGGTTTTCGGGTCCAGGGAGGCAGTAGGCTCGTCGGCCAGAAGAATTTCAGGTTCTTGCATCAGAGCCCGTACCACCGCCACACGCTGGCGCTCACCACCGGACAACTGGTCAGCACGCTTATCGGCGTAATGGGCGATGCCCACACGTTCCATCAGGCTGAACGCGCGGTCGATATCCGATTGCGGAAAGCGTCGGGTTAACGCTTGGAAGAAGGATACATAGCCCAAACGCCCGGACAGCACGTTTTCCATAACGGTCAATCGGTCGATCAGGTTAAACCCCTGAAACACCATGCCGATGCGCCGGCGTGAGTGGCGTAGCTCGCTGCCACGCAGATTGACCAACTCGTGGTCGTTCAGCTTGATCGATCCCGAGGTCGGCTCAACCAACCGGTTGATGCAACGCAGCAGGGTGCTTTTACCTGCACCGGATGCGCCGACAATGGAAACAACACTGCTCCCCTCGACCGTCAGATTCAGGCCTTTAAGCACAGGTTCGTTTTGCCCGTAACGTTTTACGAGGTTGGTGATCTCTAGCATGTGGTTAACTCCGGGGAGAGCCTCTGACGTTTGGTCAGAGGCTCCTGGTCTGCTTATTTGAGGTTTTCGCGGGTGTACTGGACGCCGTTAGAAGCCTGAATGGTACGAATGACCTTCCAGTTGTCTTTGTAGTTGATGGGGATGAAGGTCTCTACGCCTTCGAACTCTTCACCCAGCTCGGTGCCGGAGAACTTGAAGGTGTAAAAGGCTTCACGGATCTTCTCAACCAAATCGGGGTGCAGATTGTGCGCATGGTTATAAGACGTGGTCGGGAAACGGTCGGATTCCCACACCAGGCGTACGTCTTCGGTGTCGTACAGGCCACGAGCAGCCATGCGCTCTACCACTTCAGACGCGACCGGAGCTGCGTCGTAGTCTTTGGCAACAACGCCCAGCATGGATTGGTCATGGCTGCCAGAGAAGGTGATTTCATAGTCTTCACCAGGCACCACGCCCAATTCCGGGAACAGAGCGCGTGGCGCCTGGTTGCCGGAGTTAGATGTCGGGGAAGTATGGGCGACACGCTTGCCCTTCAGGTCGGTGATTTCATGAATGTCGGAATCGCTGTGGGTGTAAACCTGCAGTGAATAACCGAACTGGCCTGAATCAGAACCCATCAGCGCAAAAGGAACGGCGCCGGCCAGGTTTACCGCAAAAGGCGTCGGGCCTGTGGAGAAACCAGCAATGTGCAGACGGCCACTGCGCATGGCTTCTACCTGAGCGGAGTTGGACTGAACGGCAAAGAAGCGAACATCACGGCCGGTCACTTCCGAAAGGTGATCGATGAACGGCTGCCAGATGTCGGAGTAAATAGCAGGGTCTTCAACTGGGGTGTAAGCAAAAATCAGAGTGTCAGGATCGTTCCACTGCGATTTGTCTTTAGGCAAGTCGGCAACCATGTCGCCGTTTTCATCGCAATACAGCGTATCCAGTGCGCCCCTTTCGCAGTCTGCCAATGCCTGACCGCTAAAGCCTGTCATCAAAACGGATGCCGCCAAGGCGGCAGTGGGCAGTACCCCGGGAAGCTTTTTCTTATGGGAATTCATTGTGATTCTCCGTCGGGAGCGGTCCATGCGTTTTTATTGAACATCTGGGAGGGCCGGCTCCATTGGTTTTTATTTCTAGATGTTCAATTGAACATTTATGGTAACAGCAAACGTCTATTAGGCAAGATAGTTCATGTTTGAAATAGCGAAACGTGCGTTCCCGAAAAGCCAAGTACAAGGTACGCTGGCGCAAAAGGGTTCCTCTCATTCTCAGGGCGATTGTTATGTTAAGTGCTTTTAGTTTAGTCACTCCCTCCGAGATTGTGTTCGGGCGCGGGCTCGTCGCTCAACTGAACCAGCGAGCCGCGAACCTGGGTAAGCGGGCACTGATTGTCCACGGTAAAAATCCCGGCAGGCTCGCCGAGACACTTGAATCGCTTAAGGGTGTGGACGTTGTCCAGACGCTGGAAATCGAAAAAGAGCCGGAGCTGGCAACGCTTGTAGCCGCCATTGATCAATGCAAATCGCTAGGTATAGATCTAGTGCTGGGAATTGGCGGCGGTTCTGTTATGGACTCAGCAAAGGTGATGGCTGCGATGTTGCCAAGCCAAACAAATTTGTTGAGTCATCTGGAAGTTGTCGGTAGCGGGTTGCCATTGTCTGCTCAGCGCCTGCCGCTGATTCTGGTGCCAACCACTTCAGGGACCGGCGCGGAGGTCACTCGAAATGCCGTTATTGATGTCGCCGATGCCCAGCGCAAGGTTAGCCTCAGGGATAATCAATTGTTGCCTGATCTTGCCTTGGTTGATCCGGCGCTGACCGATAACTGTCCTAGGCCGGTGACCCTGCATTCAGGATTGGATGCGATCACTCAGGTGGTCGAGCCTTATCTCTCTTCGCGTTCAAACCTGTTCACGGATATGTTGTGTAAAGAGGCGATTCCCAAAGGGCTTCTTGCGTTAAAGCAGCTGATGAAGGGCGAATCTTGGGAGGCGCGAGAAGCTATGGCGCAGGTGAGTTTATTTGGCGGACTGGCTCTGGCGAACTCGGGGCTTGGGGTTGTTCACGGTATTGCCGAGCCGCTAGGCAGTTTGTGTGGTGCGCCCCACGGAGCCATATGTGGTGCGTTGTTGCCTGCGGGCATTGCCGCGAACCGTGATAGCGTTATTGAAGCTGAGCACAAGGCTCGCATCGGTCATGTGATCGGTTGGATTGCTGAGGTATTCGACGTACCAGCCGACAAGGCTCTTGAGAGTTTTCGCGAATGGATTGTTCAGAATGGTTTGCCGGGGTTGGCTTCGATCGGTGTGAAGGAAGATCACATTAAGTCAGCTGCTCAGGCAGCCGCTAGTGCTTCCTCCATGAAAGCTAATCCTATTGTGCTGCCTACAGAAACAATAGAAAACGTCATGCGACTGTCGCTTTAAGCAACAGCCGATGGTCATCGTTAACAATGCTTGCAGACAACCAAGACCCCGGCTATTCATTCAGGCATAATCGTACTCGCCGCCTTTCTCCAGAGCGGATTTGTAAGCAGGCCGGGCGTGTACGCGTGCTACCCATGCTGTGATGTTGGGTCGGTTCTTGCCAATAATGCCTCGTGCTGCTGAGGCCTCCAGCGGGAAGCTCATCTGAATATCCGCCGCGCTGAGGTTATCCCCCAGGAACCATGTGTTCTTTGCCAGATGGGCTTCGACAAAATCCAAGTGAGTTTTGATCATCGGGCCAATAAAGATTTCATTAGTTTTGTCTGAAATAGCTTTGGCCACGGGCTTGATAAAGAAGGGCATCGGGCTGGTTTTTACTTTCTCGAACACCAAGCGCATCACCAGTGGCGGCATCAGGGAGCCTTCGGCGTAATGCAGCCAGTAGGTGTAATCCAACCAGGCCTGGCCACCGGAGTCTGGCAGCATGGTGTCTTTGCCGTAGGTGTTGGCGAGGTACTCAATAATTGCACCGGATTCCGCCACCACCAGATCACCGTCGGTGATGACTGGCGATTTGCCCAGCGGGTGTACCTTCTTGAGGCTTTCCGGCGCGAGCATGGTTTCGGCATCGCGCTCGTAACGTTTGATCTCGTACGGCACGCCCAATTCTTCCAGCATCCAGAGAATGCGCTGTGAGCGAGAGTTGTTCAGGTGATGGACGGTAATCATGCAGAACTCCATTTGCATTGGAATTAGAATAAGACTGATAAAGTAGTCCGAAACTGCTTTTTTGGATCACCTCACCTTGACGACGTTTTGGTCAACGGCCTGCATAATACTGTTTCTGCAGCAGTTGAATCGCTTCAGCCTGTTCCGGGAATGGGCCTTCAACCGGTACGTTTGGTACGACGCTATTAATGGGCAGCGTTGCGACCCGTGGTTGTGGCAAGTCCATCTCGTTCAGCCAGGCGCTGAGCTGCTCTGAAGAGCTGGCATAAACGATGCGGCCGAGGCCTACCCAGCCGTGAGCTGCGGCGCACATAGGGCAATGCTCACCCGAGGTGTACACGGTGGCTTCAGCACGCTCTTCAGGCGTCATGTTGGTCGCAGCCCAGCGCGCAATGGCAAACTCGGGATGCTGCGTGCTATCGCCTCCGGCCGTGAGATTGTGGCCTTCGTACCTTACATTGTCGTTTGCATCTACCAGCACCGAACCGAATGGCGGGTTGCCGGACTCTAGCGCTTCTGCGGCCAGTTCAACGCATCGGTCTAGATAATTGATGTCAACTTGATTGCTCATAACTTGCTCCTTTTTGTCCTGAAAACCAGCAGTTGGTTATTGGCAGGCATTAAATGGTTTTCTGACAGAGTTAACCCCACATTGTCCGCCAGTTTACTGATCTCTTCCAAATCCCGGATGCCCATATGGACCGCATTGGCCTTCAGGTGTTGGTCGAAGTGCGCGTTGCTTTCACTGGTATAGCGGCCCTGACGGTTGAATGGGCCATACAGACAAAAAGCGCCTTCTTGGGGCAGGCGTTCGCCAATGTTGCGGAACATGTGCTCGACTTCTTCCCAAGCCATAATGTGGGCGGTGTTTGCCGAGAACGCCCACGTGAAGGCTTCGACGGGCCAAGGGGGAGTGGCTACGTCCAGTTCTAGCGCCGGTAAGGTATTGGGTAACGCAGCTTGTGCCAATCGAGGGCGACAGGTATCGACCGCCTGTGGACGGTCGGTCGGCTGCCACTGCAGGTGAGGCATTGCCGTGGCGAAATGCACGGCGTGTTGGCCGGTGCCCGTGCCCACTTCCAGCACCTTACCTGATGCAACAAAAATTCCTTGAAGCTTTTCGAGAATCGGTGCTTTGTTGTTCTCACAAGCTTGAGAAAAAGGGAGGCTTGTGGACATTGGGTTACATCTCCTGTTGCTGAACACAGTTTTCAGGTTTTGCGTGCTGAGTGCCTATGAAAACGAATCCCTTTGGGGCTGCGCGCGCCTATAATGCAATGATACCGATGAAGAAAACCGACGTCGCTGCCATTATGAAGGAGCATACATTGAATCAGAAAGGATCACTCACGTCATGGAACGACGCCAAAGGCTTTGGTTTCATCACTCCGGAAAACGGTGGCGATCGCATCTTCGCACACATTAGTGCGTATCAGGGGCAGGGCCGGCCTTCTTCCGGGCGCCAAGTGAATTTCGCGCTCACGAAAGACAAGCAGGGGCGTCTGCGGGCGTCGCAGTTTCAGTACGCCGGCGCGGCTCGCTTGAGTGCCTCCGTGGCGCCGGGTGTTTGGTTGGGGTTGTTGGTTGCTGCTGGGGTGTTAGGCGCACTCGGGTTGCTGAGTTGGTTGGACTATGTGCCGATGCTGCTACCCGCGGCTTACGGCGTGATGAGTCTGGTTACGTTTCTGATGTACGCTGTTGATAAAGGCGCGGCGGAACGGGGTAATCAGCGGGTGCCGGAGGGGCGGTTGCACTTGTTTGAGCTTCTCTGTGGTTGGCCGGGAGCTTTAGTAGGCCAGCAATTCTTTCGCCACAAAACCCGAAAAACCTCGTTTCAGGCAACCTTCTGGTTGCAGGTGCTTCTAAACCTAGCGGCGCTTGGCTGGTTGCTGACTTGGCCGGAAGCGGAAAGCGCGCGGCAGGTACTGGGTATAAAGCCGGTTTGGCTGATCCCTATGTCGCTTTGAATACCATTCATTGAAAAAGCTTAACCCCGGAGGCGGCGATGAACGAAGACTGGCTGAAAGCTTTGCCCAAGGCAGAGTTGCACTTGCACTTGGAGGGTGCGCTTGAGCCCGAACTGATGTTTACATTGGCCCGGCGGAACAGCCTTGAGTTGCCGTGGAGCGATGTTGATGCGCTGGATTTGCTGAAAGTGAACCGCATCGACCACGGCGTGCGTGCCGCAGAAGATCCGAGATTGCTCGATAGGCTGGCGGATGAGCAAATTCCGCTAACCGTGTGCCCTCTATCGAACACCAAGCTACAAGTGTTTTCGGACATGAGCGAACACAACATTCTGGAGTTGTTGGAGCGCGGCTTGAAGGTCACCGTGAACTCGGATGACCCATCTTATTTCGGTGGTTACGTGCTGGAGAACTTCCTGGCTCTGCGCGATGGTTTGGGGATGACCGAACAGCAGGCCCGAAAATTGGCGCAAAACAGCATGGATGCCCGGTTGGCCTTATAAGCCCATTGTGCCGGTCTGATCGCCCCATAGACAATGACCGCCATCGAACGCACAGGAGTAAAGACAACGATGGCACGAGTAACGGCACATGATGGGGCCAAGTTGAAGGTAAGGGAAATTGGCCGGGGACCGGTGGTTATCCTGCTTCATGGTTTTGGTATGGAAAGCCGTCATTGGCTGCCGATCGTGTTGCCGTTGGCCCATAAGTTTCGGTTTGTTCTTCCTGACTTTAGAGGATTCGGTGGGTCTTCTCGGCTGAGCTGCAGTGAATCTTGTGTACTGACCAGTCACGCCAGGGATCTGGATGCCGTGATCCGTGCCTACAGTCACGGTCAGCCGGTTGGTTTGGGCGGTATCTCCATGGGGGCCAGCACGTCACTGCGTTATATGGAAATGTTCGGCACCGACGGGATTCGGCATTACGCCCATATTGATCAGGCTCCGCGCATATCTCATGCCCCGGATTGGCCGTGGGGCATTTTCGGAGGACAGGGGCCTGAGCGAATCCGTGGCTGGCAGCCGTTGCTGGATAAAGCGTCGAAGATTGATCCTCAAACACCGTATGAAGCGCTACCCCCATCCCTGCGAAAACAGTTACATGAGAATCTGGCCGGTTTCATGGGAGCGGCGTTGAGTCGCAACTGGATGAAATGGAGCGCTGGGCAGCTCATGCGGGTACCGCAAATTTCTCGTCAGCTTGTGCCCTTGGACAACTGGTACACCTTGTATCAACACATGCGTGCTTACACTGAGCGGGAGTATGATTTCCGAAAGCTTCTGCCAACGCTGGATGTGCCGACTACAGTGATCGCGGGCCGCCGTTCGGAAATGTACCCTTGGGAGGGGCAGGCGCGTATGGCGGCTGCGTTGCCTAACGCGAGATTGGTCACTCTTGAAAACAGCGGGCATGTGCCACTGATAGACCAGCCCATTGCTTGTATCCGAACGCTGGAGAGAGCGTTCGGATAAGACGTTCAGGCTAAATGATCGGGTGCCGGATTATTCGGCTGGTGCCCACAATCCCTGCAATTGGCCCATCAGTGAAGAACCGATTCCTTGGTTGCCTAGGAAGTCGAGAACCACCGGTACAAACTGCTGCACCATGGCCGCATCCATTCCCAATGCCGAGAAAGCTGACTGGACTCCATCCATCGATGAAATGTTGGAGAGCAGGCCTTCGGTCAGGCCGCCACCGCCGCCCATAAGACTGGACAGGCCGGAGGCCTCGCCGCTTAAATTGTTGATGGCGTCTTGTCCAAGCTGATTCTGAGCCAGTTGTAGCAATGCTCCGGTGCCGCCTACCGCTTGTGCTTGGGTTACGTCCAGTTCGTCGGTTAGCTGGCCAACCAGCTGCTGGGCCTCTCCGTTGACTTCGGTGGTCTGCGAAAGTGCCATCGCACCGGTAGAAAGAGCTTCATTCAAGCCAAAGGCGTTGGCGCTGGGGGCGAGTAGGTAGATACTCGAGACTAAGAGAAATTGCTTGAGGATTGCATTCATGCGGGCGTCCTGATTTTGGGTGTACGAGCGAATGCTTTTTATATTGGGGCAATCTGTACCTTTTTACAGTGCAGAAAACCGAAACATTATAAAGATCGTAATAAAAGTCGGAATTTTGGTTTTGGAATCAGGGCGCTTATGCTGTTGGTCAGGATGAACTGCTAGGACGGTATTGAGAATGGTTGAGGCGATTCAGGCTAACGGTTTGCTGCAGATTTTACTACTCACCTTGATGGCTGGGGCTGCCATGCCATTGGGGGCAGCGTTGGCGTCGGTGGATCGAATTCACCCAGGCTGGCTGGAATCCGAGCTGCATCACAGCGTGATCGCTTTTGGTGGTGGCGCGCTCTTGGCAGCCGTCGCGTTGGTTCTGGTACCAGAGGGCATCTCCAATCTGCAAATACCCGAGGTGGTTGCGTGTTTTGCTGCGGGTGGGATCATTTTCATGCTGATCGACCGTTGGTTGGCGGCGAAGGGATCGTCGGCCAGCCAATTGGTAGCGATGCTGACAGACTTTGTGCCGGAGGCTTTGGCGCTGGGAGCGACCTTTTCCGTTTCCAGTGAGGGCGGCGTGCTGCTGGCCGGCATTATCGCACTTCAGAATTTGCCGGAAGGTTTCAACTCTTATCGGGAGCTAGCCCAGTCAACCCATTATGGCGGGCTTAAGATCGTGGGCATTTTTGCCCTGATGGCATTACTAGGCCCCGCAGCCGGGGCCGCGGGTTATTTTCTTTTGTCGGATTCCCATCACCTGGTGTCCGGGATTATGCTGTTTGCGGCAGGTGGTATTCTCTACATTATCTTTCAGGACATTGCACCGCAGTCGCGGTTGGAGAAACACTGGGGCCCACCTTTGGGTGCGGTGGCCGGCTTCCTATTGGGTTTGATTGGATCGATGATGCTATCAGGGTAGGACGGATCCCCCGATGCGGTTATTATTCCGGTCTTCCTACAACGCTTACCCCTCATTTATAGAACAGGAGCCCGACGATGGCAGAAACATCACTCAAGGAACAACTTGGCACGGCGGTCAAAAATGCCATGCGCAACAAAGAGCGGGAGCGGCTGGTTACCTTGCGGATGGCGCAGGCGGCGGTGAAACAGATTGAAGTCGATGAGCGCCGCGAGCTTGGTGACGATGACGTTCTGAAAGTGCTCGACAAGATGCTCAAGCAACGCCGCGATGCTGCTAGTCAGTATGATGACGCTGGGCGGGCTGAATTGGCCGATAAAGAACGCGCGGAAATGAAAATCATCGAAGAGTTCATGCCAGCAGCCTTGGCCGATGATGAATTGGAAGTTTTGATCCGTGACGCGGTGAGTTCAACCGGCGCTCAGGGCATGCAGGACATGGGCAAGGTCATGAACGAATTGCGCCCCCAGGTAACCGGCCGGGTGGACATGGGACAGCTGAGCCAAAAAGTTCGGGCTGCTCTGGCATAAATTCAGGCCAAAAGGTCACATTCCCACAAGGAATTAGTAATGAGCGATAACCCGTTTGCCCAGATTCTCGAGATGGATGGCGAGGAACGATACGACTATTTTCTGGACTCCGTGGTGGAAGAGCGCGAGCTGTGGATATTGGTCAATTCAGACAATCAGTTTTTGAAGATTGTGTCAGAGGAAGACGGTGTTGGTTATCTGCCCGTATGGCCGAGTGCGGATTTTGCGGCCGATTACGCCAGTGGTTCCGGCGATCTGTCTCCGAAAGCATTGTCACTCCCTGACTTCTTCAAAAAGTGGGTGCCGGGCCTAACCCGCGACAAGCTTGAGGTAGGTGTGTTCCCCGGTGCCGACAGCGAACTCTGGATTACTGAACCCGAAGCGCTGAAAAGCGATCTTCAGGAGGTGCTGTCCGGATCGTTCTGAACCGGAGATTAACAAGTCCTCATTTCAGGTTGCGATCCTTGTGCTAGATTGAGTTTAGCCATCCCTATTCACTTTGGGGTGGCAAAGCCGAAATAGCCGTTATCGATACTGATAAGGAGGCACGATATGGAAGCAAAATCGGATAAAACCGAATACGATCAGGTTCGTGAGGATCTGAGAAAACTTCAGGAAGATCTTTCCACGCTCGCCAAAAGTGTGGCTGATGGCCAGAAGGGCAACATTAGCCATCTGCGGGATGAAATTCGACGGGAAAGCCTTGCCGCATTTGATCAGGTAAAGCAGCGCGGAGACGAAGCGCTCACCCGAGCCCGGGATGCAAGTGGCCAAGCGGTCGAGAGTGTGGAGCATAAGATTGAGGAACGTCCTTTCCTCAGTATTGTTCTTATGTTCCTTGCCGGTGTGTTGGTTGGTCGGTTTTTGGATCGCTGATCATGCCTGACTCGGATTGGTTGCAAGGTGCCCTTCGCAAAGCCATCGCCGCTTTTTTAGGCTTTATGTTGGGCTTTGTGTTGCTGGTTGCCTTGTTGCTTACCGGTTTTTACTTGCTCGTCAACGCCGCGACCGTCGCGCTGACCCCTCTGTTGGGTGGGGCCGGCGCTTTGGCGGTGACGGGCTTGTCCTGTCTATTGTTGCTGTCGTTTTTCTTTTACCGCATGACTCGGCCATTGCCTTCGACGCAGTCGGACGGTTCGGGCGGCGGCCAATCCAACGCTTCTCCCATCGCATCCGTTAAACGGCTCATTCAGAAAAACCCGCTGGAAGCAGCGTTGGCGGCTTTTGCATTAGGGTTGGCTGAGCAGAAGGATCCGCGTATGAAGTCCCTGTTGATGCAGGGTGGCATGGCGCTCGCGAAAGAAGCCGGGCGGCAGCAGGAAAACGGCGATGCAGAGAGCGCAGTTTCCGAAGCGGCAAACGACGCCGCGGATAGCTGAGGTTCTTAAAGATTTGAGCGGATGCCTATATATCCCATTCCCTAAGCGTGTTAAAACGTCGCCTTGCGAGGGGCGGCATTCTTTGGCGAACCTGGGCGCACGTTCATTCATCAGGATTTCAGCATGTCAGACAAATTTTTCTACAAAGGCCGGCAAGACGCCCGTCAGCATCACACGGCGTACGGCGGCTTTAAAACCAACGCCAGCCAAAAGAGTGGCAGCGAGAAGTTCCCGTTATCGTTGGTGGTGACCAGTGAGACTCGTAAAAATGAGGTAGAAGCCCAGGTGACTGAAGCCAACCTCTACGCCAACATTACCGTTGATACCCGTGAAGGCGCGGTGGAATCGATTGGTGAATTAACCGCCATTTTGAACAAGGGCGAGACGGTTACGGTAACCAAAACGCCTTCGCGCAATGATCCCTGCAGTTGTGGTAGCGGGCTGAAGTTCAAGAAGTGCTGTGGTTAAGGCCGTTTTGAGATTGGGGAAGTTTCTATGACGATTTGTGGTGTTGAACTGAGTGGCAGCGATGCCATCATCTGTTTGCTGAGTCTGGACCGTGGTCAGTTCAGTTTGCCGGAGTGCAAGGTGCGCAAATTGTCGCTGCCGAAGAATCACACCCGCGAAGACTTGCAACAGTTTCAGAAGGCGTTTTCCGAGTTAATGGCGGAACACAAGGTAGCGGGCGTTGCCATCAAAGAACGAATGCCGAAAGGTAAATTTGCCGGCGGCGCGATCAGCTTTAAGCTCGAAGCAGCTATTCAATTGATTGCCGATGTTCAGTTAAACGTAAGATTGCTGACGCCGGCATTGATCAAATCTACGCTCGCGTCCAAGCCGCTGCCGATACCGTTCTCCGAGACCGGCCTGAAAGTGTTTCAGGAAACGGCGTTCACCGCAGCTTACGTCGGGCAGATGACGAAATAGGCGGGTGATTTAACTAGAAGCTTGGAGCGCAAATGGCAAAAGCCCCTATTGAAGCGAGGCAACGAGCAACGCTTGAACGGCTGGATAAATTCAGCCGCTTTACCGACAACAGCATTGGCATCCCGTTTACCAAATTCAAAATCGGTGCAGAGGCCATTATTGGTGTGGTGCCGGTAGTGGGTGATGTTGCAGGTCTGGTGCTGGCGAGCTATGTGTTGGTGGAAGCTCAGCGAGCTGGGGCTAGCAAGGGAGTCAAACTGCGCATGCTCCGGAATATGGGCATCGACTTTGTGGGTGGTTTGTTGCCGGTATTTGGTGATGCCTTTGATGCAATCTATAAAGCGAATACTCGCAATACACGGTTGCTAAGAAACTATCTGGAGAAGCAGCTCGAGATAGAGCCGCCTTCTCCGCCATTCCCCTGGAAAACGCTGATTTGGCTGTCTGTGCTGTTTGCTGTGGTGACGGGCGGGTTAAGTCTGCTGTTTTAGAACAGCCCAAGCTGGGGTTTTGAAACATCCACAGGAAGAGATTCCAGCGCTGGAAGCTGCTCACGCAATAACTCTGTCCAAAGCTCGGCCAGCGCAATGGCGTGTGCGTTATCGGGCATGTGCATGAATACGTAAGGCCGGACGCCGGATTCTAACCAGCCCTTTACACGCGAGACCCAAGGCGCAAGGAAATCCCGATTTGTTTCCAGATTCGGGTGACCAATGTAGCGAATAACCGGTGGCGCATCACTGGGGAGCAAATGAACCGGAACGCGGGGCTTTTTGCGTTGGGCATCTACGATCACATCGGTGTCTGGGATGGCTGAAAACAAGGCTCGGCTATCCATGCATACTCGCGCTAGCTTGCGCTGGCGCAGCCCCTGATTCAGAGCTTTCTCTTCCTCGCCTTTGGCAAAAAACGCCGGATTTCGTACTTCCACCGTCCAGTCCAGCGCATCGGGTGCTGTGTCCAAAAAACGCCAGAGTTGCTGGAGTCGGTTTGGGCCAAAGCCTGCCGGTAATTGCAGGAGCATTGGCCCTAGGACATCTGACAGGGGGGCTATTACATCGAGAAACGTCTGTAATTCAGAACCTGCGTTGCTGAGCAGGTGCTCGTGTGTCAGTGCTCGGGGCAGCTTGAGCAGAAAACGGAAATCATCCGGCACCTGTTTGCGCCATTGCTCGCATTGCTGTTTGCTGGGAGTTGCGTAAAA
This sequence comes from Marinobacter sp. JH2, assembly GCF_004353225.1. NCBI lineage: Bacteria > Pseudomonadati > Pseudomonadota > Gammaproteobacteria > Pseudomonadales > Marinobacteraceae > Marinobacter > Marinobacter sp. JH2. The sequence continues at coordinate 202,556 of NZ_CP037934.1, forward strand.
CGTGGTGTTGCCCTCAACGGTATTGAACACACGGGCATAGCGGGCAAGGGCGGATGCTCCTGATGGCAGCTGTTTGGCCCAGTTTGGGTCTTGCCACTGAGGGCAACCGAGGTAGTAGGGCAGAGGCATTTAGAGTTTGACCTTTCCTCTGAGTGCCTTGGTTTTGCCTTTCTGGGTTTTCTTGTCCACGCGCCGGCGTTGGGAACCTTTGGTGGGGCGCGTTGGCCGTCGTGTTTTCTGGATTTTCACGGCTTCCAGAATCAGTTCTTTCAGGCGCTCCAAGGCGTCTTCTTTATTGAGCTCGAGGGTGCGGGACGACTGTGCCTTGATGATCACAATGCCCTCTTTGCTGATGCGTTGGTCAGAAAGCGCCATCAGCCGTTCTTTATAAAAGGGCGGTAACGATGAGCGCTGAATGTCGAAACGAAGGTGTACGGCAGAGGCTACCTTGTTGACGTTCTGGCCGCCGGGGCCTTGGGCTCGAATCTGCGTGATTTCGATTTCCCAATCGGCAATTTCTACGGCATTGGAGATTTTCAGCATAGGGCATACATAGTTGGTGGGATGAACAGCTTCCGCTTCCTGTTAGTATCATCCTACGCAATCAGCCACTCGATCAGAAGTGGTGAAACAGCAACGGAGCGCTTTATGAAGGTTATGGTTCTGGGTTCGACCGGGTTAACGGGTGGTCTGTTAGTCAAGAAGCTACTGGGGAATCCCGATATTACGAGCGTGGTGGCGCCGGTGCGCCGGCCTTTGGAATGGAGCCATCCGAACCTTGAGGCGCCTGAGATCGATTTTGATGACATGGGCGCTCACGCGGGAATATTCCATGTAGATGCGCTCGTGTGCTGCCTGGGCACCACCATCAAAAAAGCGGGTTCTCAAGAAGCGTTCCGTCAGGTCGATTACAGCTATGCACTGAATGCCGCGAGTTTGGCGAAAAAGGCGGGTGCCAAAGCCTGTATTTTGATGTCAGCCATTGGGGCGTCTTCGAAGTCTTCGGTGTTTTACAGCCGGGTGAAAGGCGAGTTGGAAGACGCCATACGGGCGCTGGAGTTTCCGTACCTCTCAATCTATCAACCGAGCCTGTTGCTGGGCCAGCGGCAAGAGCATCGCACAGCGGAAGGCTTGGGGATGGCGGTGATGCCGGTGGCTAATCGAGCCTTGGTCGGGCCGTTGCGCAAGTACCGCGCGATTGAGGCGGAGACGATTGCTGCGGCCATGACGAACGAGGTTGTTCGCATCGAAGCTGGCCGCAGCGTTGGTGTGAAGGTGTCTGTGCGGGAGTATTCAGACATTGTGGCGCTAGCGGGCCTTTAAGCGGGCTAGCACCTTCTCGCCGTTGCTGCCGCCGTTGTCGATACCCGCCGCTTTCAGCCGGGCATCCAGGTCGCTGTTATTTTGTTCCGCATCCAGCTCGGTCAAGGCGGCTTCTACATCCTCGGCCTCGGTTTGACGGGCACGAATTCGATTGGCTGACACGTTTAGTTCTTCCATATGGCTGTGCAGCCCGCTTGCATGGCCGCGAAGCTGTCTGGTGACTTGCTCGGCATGCCGGTTGGCTTTCGCCAGACGCATTTCACTGTGGAAATGTTTCAGTGCCCGGCCAGAATCCCGCAACTGGCGGTTCAGCTGGTTTTCCTGTTGTTGGAGTTTTGCGTGCTGTTGTTGCTGGCGTTGCAGTACGGTTTCATCCTCTGCAATCAGGTTGGCCAGCTCCAGCGCCAAGGCTTCGTCGTCTTGCTCCAGAGCCTGAGTGGCTTGCTGCTCCCGTTTGGTAATGGCTGCTTGCAGGCCGTTATTGTCGCGTTCCAGCCGGGTTTTTTCGGCCATCAGGTGCGCCAGCTCTCGTTTTGATCGGGCAATGGCTTGCTCGGCGTCCCGCAGTTCCTGTTCAAAAATTCGAAGGTCGTTTGCTTCCACTAGCTTTGCGACCGGTTCATGGGCCGAGGCCCGAAACAGAGTGTTCAGTTTGCGCCAGATGCTCATGGTGTTACTCCCCGTATTCTTTCAGCAGCTGATGGGTGCGAGCTTCGGAAATACGATTCGCAATGCGGCTCTGCTCGTGTTCATCGCGTAGTGTTTTCGACAGCGTGATGGTGGTGCTGACGAGAAACAGTGCGCTGATCGCCATGTAGCCTTTTATCACGATATCAACGGGCGCGAGCACCACACCCGCGGCGGCGGCAAACAGTGCAATGGCGAATGAAACCTTTACAAAAAATACCCAAGAGTTCGAGTTACTCTTCAGTTCGCTATCCATGATGTCTTCCTCATTGGCGTTGTTGGGACAACCGAACTGTGCGCCATCGCCGAATGTGTCGCGAGCGTTTCTCAAAAGGTATTGGCGGTATATCTATAGGGTATCGAATAATGATACTTTCTGTCCGATGGAACTCTGCGGGAGGTAAATCCATGGCGCAAACCAGTGCCATTATCAGTGAACTCAAACGGCAACTAAGATCGCATGGGCTGACGTATCAGCACGTGGCGAATGCTTTGGGCTTGTCGGAAGCGAGTGTTAAGCGGCTGTTTTCGGAAAAGCAGTTTTCGCTGAAGCGGCTGGACCAAGTGTGCACGCTGATGGGTATGGAGATCAGCGATCTCGTGCGCAAGTTGGCGCCAGAGCCCAAAGTTCAGCAGCTGACCTTAGAGCAGGAACAGGAATTGGTATCGGATGTCTGCTTGTTGCTGGTGGCCGTCTGCGCCATGAACCGGTGGCAGTTTCAGGAAATTCACCAGGTTTACGAGTTGTCGGAAACCGATTTGATTGGTCATCTCGCCAAGCTTGATCGAATGGGCGTGCTCGAGTTATTGCCCGGTAATCGATTCAAACTGTTGGTCAGTCATGATTTTGCCTGGCAGCCGGGTGGGCCCATTCAGAATTTTTTTGAAGCCGAAGTGCAGCAGGATTTTCTGAAGTGCCGGTTCAATCACCCCGGCGAATTGAGGCTGTTTGTCAGCGGCATGCTCTCTACCCAATCGAACGAAGCGGTTCAGCAGAAGCTCAATCGCTTGGCGCTGGAGTTTCGGCATTGCCATGAAGAGGATCTGGCTTTGCCTCTGGAACATCGTTTCGGGGTGAGCTTGTTGATGGCCATGCGCCCATGGGAGATCGAGGCGTTTGACCGCTTCCGGCGGCCAGAAGCGTTTAAAGACTATCCTCCGTATAGCCGTTGAGGACAAAGTGTCGTATTGCTGCTGTGCGTTTAAGGAGCCTCGGCGCTTTTCTGCTAGTATCCGAGGCCATTAATAATAAGTATGTTCTGCCTGTGGAGGCTTGTTTATGACGGCTCAAACTGTATGGATTACCGGCGCTTCGTCGGGTATTGGTGAAGCACTGGCGCTTCAGTATGCCAAAGACGGCGCAGGGTTGGTGTTATCGGCCCGTCGGGAAGATGAATTGCAGCGCGTGGCCGCCCGTTGTGTCGAAGCGGGCCTACCCGAAGATAACATTCTGGTGCTACCTCTAGATGTCACAGACTGGGCTTCCCACGAAGCGTCTGCCCAAATGGTGGTGGATCGCTTTGGGGCGATTGATCTGTTGTTGAATAACGCGGGCCTCTCGCAAGGCTCGTTGTGCGCCGAAACCGATATGTCGGTGTATCAGAAACTGATGGATGTGGATGTGATGGGGCAGATCGCCCTGACCAAAGCCGTACTGCCACACATGCTGAGCCGCGGCCAAGGTCATCTGGCTGTAACGGCCAGTGTTGCGGGCAAGGTCGGTGTCCCGAAGATGACCGGATACTGCGCCGCTAAGCACGCTATGGTCGGTTTCTTTGATGCCTTGCGGGCGGAAGTGGAAAGCAGCGGTTTGCACGTGTCTACCATTCTTCCGGGCTTTATCCGTACCAATATCGCTAAAAACTCTTTGTCTGCCGATGGCACCCCCCATGGTGAAATGGATAGCGACGTTGCCAATGGGATGGATGTGGACGAATGCGCGGCGGTGGTTTTTAAAGGTCTGAGAGCCCGCAAGCGTGAAATTCCAGTGGGTAAGGGTAAAGAAATGGCGGCACTTTGGGTGAAACGACTTTCACCGGAGTTGATTTTCCGCCTGACCCGCCGTGGCAAACACTCATGAAAAGCGAGCTTTACTGATGAAATTTCCCATCGTTACCGTGACGCTGGTGGTTGCGGCACTGGGATTCGTGTTTTGGAACCAGACCCAGCCTGACGAGACCCCGGTTGGGGCGGCCGATTTTGCCAATCTTGAGGCCAAACCGGTAGACCGCAGTGCCGTGGTGGACTTGGCCATTTCGCGGATAAAAGATCTGTGTGAGGAGGCCACTGCGAACGCAGATAGCTCCGAAGCGGAAGACGAGTGTGTTGCGCTTGCAGAGTCCCGCACCTCATCCTGTCGCCGGGCGGTGTATGATCGCTTCCCGGAAAAGGTGCGGTCTGATGCGGTTTTCAGAGACGTCTCCATTACCACAATGAACTGCCTGGTTCGACAATCTGGGGTTGTTCAACCTTGATGACTTTATAGTACGGTTGATTGCATTGCCGAAGCTCGGCCTAATGTATAGAGTTAACAAACACTCACTTTATTTTTTGTGAAATTGATGAGGACACCACGGTGACTGAACTCGTAACTTACGAACTGAACAATGGTATTGCCACCATTACTCTGAGCAACGGCAAGGCCAATGCCCTGAGCTATGATGTGTTTACGGCGCTGAACTCTGCACTTGACCGTGCTGAAGAAGACAAAGCAATTGTCATCCTGACGGGGCAGCCGGGCATGTTCTCTGGCGGGTACGACCTGAAAGAAATGCAGAAAGGTATAGACGCCGCCATGGCTCTGGTGAAAGTGGGCTCAACGTTGACTCGTCGCCTGGCCGCCTTCCCAACGCCAGTGATTGCTGCCTGTAATGGCCACGCCATTGCTAAAGGCGTGTTTGTGCTGTTGTCCGTGGATTACCGTATTGGTGTGGAAGGCAGCTTCAAGCTGGGGCTGAACGAAGTGGCGATTGGTATGACCATGCATCACGCCGGTATCGAAATTGCTCGCCACCGGATGCCTGCGCCTTATTTCTACCGCTCCGTGGTGAATGCCGAAATTTTTAATCCAGAAAGCGCGGTCTCGGCCGGTATTCTGGACGAATTGGTTGCACCGGAACAGCTGATGGAGCGTGCAAAAGCCGTCGCTACTCAGTACAAGCAACTGAATATGCGCGCGCACAAGCAAACCAAGCTGAAGGTGAAGGCCGAGTACCTGGCCACATTGGACCGCGCCATTGAGCAAGACGCCGACAAGTCTGATTTGATGGGGTGATGTGTTTGGGTGGTCGTCGAAAATCCGGCCGCCCGACTTATCCTCGATCAAATTACCGCCATATTCCGAAAGCCTAGTAATACCAAGCCTTCCCGCCGTGTGTCCTGACCTTGCTAACACAGTTTTCCACAGAGTTTGTGGGTAACCGTATTGTGTTATCCCCAACGATCCTAAAAAAATGCCCGATTTTGCTTGCTTTTGGGCGGAAAAAACGGGTGTTTCGATATTTTTATGGTCTGCTCTAGGCCCTGGTTAAATTACCTACAAATTCCGAAAGCCCGCTGATAGAGCGGTTGTAGCCTATGTGTCCTTACCTTGCTAACACAGTTGTCCACAGAATTTGTGCGTAACTGGCTAGGGTTATCCCCATGGTGGGCGGTAAACAATCATTGGCTGTGCATTACTTCAAAGAGCTCCCTATTTTGTGGGTTTTGATGTGTTAATCTCTACCTTGGTTAAATTACCGACAAATCTCTATGACCCGCTCGTAGAGCGGTTGTAGCCTATATGTCCTTACCTTGCTAACACGGTTGTCCACAGTATTTGTGAGTAATTAACAGAAGGAAAACCTTTTTATGACTGAAAAACCGGCCAAGCCTGTTTCGGCTTCCGCCATTGAGAAGCATGTGTATAAAGTGTTTCCCAACGATATGAACTCACACGACACGGTGTTCGGGGGCATGATCATGGCTAAGTGTGACCGTTTGGCGTTAGTTGTGGCAGAACGGCATTCGGCGCACGTTTGTGTGACCGCTGCGGTCGATTCTATCCACTTTCGCGCACCGGCAAGGGGTAAGGATACCCTGTTGTTCAGTTTGACCTTGAACCGTAGCTGGGGCTCTTCAATGGAGATTGGTGCGCGGGTGGAAGCGGAAAACAGCTACACCGGTGATGTTCGGCACATCTTGTCTGCGTTTTTCACTTTTGTGGCTGTAGATGAAGAGGGTAAACCGGTGGATGTCCCGGAGGTGATTCCCGAAACGAGCGAACAGCGCCGGCGTTATGCAAACGCTGAAATACGAAGGGCCGGGCGCCTGCAAACACGTGAGCAACTTACCAAGGCGAATAGCTGAGTAAAGTCGCATATTAAGCCCAGTCGTGGTATATCACGGCCACGGTGATCAACTTATATTGGAATAGGTGACATGCCAAAAGCGAGTGAAATTAAAAAGAACCAAGCGGTTGAATTTGATGGACGTGCGTTTTTCGTAAAAGACATCGAGCGTTCGGTGCCACAGGGCCGTGCCGGTGGCAGCCTTTATCGTATGCGTCTTTATGATGTGGTGACTGGTCAAAAGGTAGACGAAACCTTTAAAGATTCAGACATGTTGAATCTCGCCGACCTGGTTCGCCGTCCGGTTATGTTTTCTTACGCCGATGGCGACGAGTACGTCTTCATGGACAACGAAGACTTCACTCAGTACATGCTGAATAAAAGCGCTATTGAAGACGAGCTGCTGTTCATTACTGAGGAAACTCAGGGCGTGATGGCTATTCTGGTGAGTGATACCCCGGTGGCCTTGGACTTGCCGCCTACGGTTGAGTTAGCCATTGAAGAAACCGATCCCTCTGTGAAGGGCGGTTCCGCAACGGCTCGCACTAAGCCTGCGCACCTGACCACGGGTCTGGTTGTGCAAGTGCCTGAGCACATTTCCACAGGCGACCGTATCAAGGTCAACGTGGAAGAGCGTAAGTTCCTGAGCCGGGCCTGATAAATTCGGGGTTCTGAGAACGGTAGAGAGGAGCGTAAGCTTCTCTCTACAGCTCCATCACGTCCAATTTCTTCCGCAGTTTTGCCCAGCCTATGGGTAACCGCCTTTCTAATTCCACACACCGCGATGATTCTATTTTTACGTTGCTGAAGCCTTGCTTGCTGCCGTAAATCACCCAGTTGTTGGTTTTGCTTCTGAACACCAAGAGAAGTGGGAACTGGCGTCGTAGCTCACGCACCAGATTGCCATTGACCTCAGGCATTTTGTGGTAGTTTAGCGCAAGCCAGCCTGTGTGGGTTAAGGCTCGACTGCAGGCTTTAATGAATTGCCTCTGAGCTTGGGCCGGGCTCATCTTATCAGCGCTGTAGAGATCCGTGAGGATCATGTCGGTGCTAGCTTCCGGCAGATTATCCACAGCCAGCCGCGCATCTTGAATGGTCACCTGTAGCCGGCTGCTGTTCGGCAGGCCAAACCATTTTCGGGCAATCTCCGCCACCTTCTCTCGCAGCTCGAAGACATGGATCTCACTCTTGGGTAGCAACTTGTGTAAGCCGTGGGCGAGCACACCTCCGCCCAAGCCCAGAACCGTGACATGCTGAGGCTCCCGAACGGCGATGGGTAACAGCATCGCGCGGTTGTATTCATGCACCGGAAGGTTCGGAGTCGCGCGAACGATTTTGCTCTGTTCAAACACCGAATCAAAACTGAGTATTCTGTGTTTTCGGTCGTCGATCACCAGAATATTGCCGTACTTGTCCCGGTCCACATGAACGATGTCGCCGGGGATCGCGACGGTGTTATTTGAGGTGCTCATCAGTGGGTTGCGTAGCGTTGATGCAGAATACCTACTCGTTCCACGTAGGCTTTTGTTTCAGCGTAGGGGGGAATGCCCTTATAACGCCTGACTGCGCCGGGGCCCGCGTTGTAGGCAGCTGTGGCAAGCCGGGTATCACCCTTGAAGCGCGCAAGCATCTGAGATAGATAATTCACGCCGCCACGAATGTTTTCGGACGCAGTCATAGGGTTTTGCACACCTAGTTCTTTTGCGGTGCCCGGCATCAATTGCATCAAGCCTTGAGCGCCTACAGGGGAGAGCGCCTGTGGATTAAAGGCGGATTCGGCATGAATAACCGCGCGCACCAGAGCCGGGTCTACGCCGTATTCTTTGGCAGCGGTTGTAATCTCGTTCTGGAACGGGCGGAGAAACAACGGTGTTTTGCGCCAGTCCACGGTGGAGTTCGGGTCGCAGGCGTAGCAATGGAAGCTGATAACGTCGAACTCTGAACTGCTCGGTCGTTGGCTGCTGTAGGCAACAACGCCATGCTGATCCTTGTACCGGTAAACGGTTTCACTCTTAGTGGAGGGCCGCGGTTGGCTCTTACTTTTGACGTTGGTGAATTCCACGCGTCCGTCGGGGTGGACAACCCGTTTGATAGTGTCGGCGACTGCGCTGGAACCTACCGCCCAAGCCAACAGGGAAGTAAAAGCAATAACGAAAATTTTGCGGGTGGTGATGCTCGACGTCATTTCATAACCGGAATGCTGGATCTAAGGCTTCAATGTACCGTTAATGCCAACGGACAGGTACTGCGAAGTGTAGGCTTTTTGTTTGTTTGTGAGAAATTTCGCTCGGTGGGGATTATTTCCGCTATGCTGCAAAGAAGATACCTAACAAGGAGTTTCTTATGCCTTTCTCGCCAATTCATCTTGCCGAATTGAATCTGTTGTTGCAGTTTCCTTCTACCTCCACACAGGAGGGCATCAAAGTACACGCCAGTCAGGCGGCCTCAGAAACGGTTCGCGCGGCCGCTTCTCTGTTCTCGAAGGGACTGATTTCGCAGGAAGACGGTGGTTATCTAACGCCTATGGGGTGTGAGGCGGTTGAATTGACCCAGAAACTGCAGGCCATGTTGGCTGGCAACTGAAGGGCAATCGATACCATGGCCCTGAACAGTCAGGGCCATGTGCAACTTTGAAGCCCTAGACTTTCGGGCCTTTTCCTTTGAGAACGTTCATCACTACTGTTACAACCAGCAGTACCAAAAAGATAAAAAATAGAATTTTAGCGAAGCCTGCGGCTGTCCCAGCTATTCCGCCGAAACCCAGCACGCCCGCAATGATCGCAACAACGAGACACACTAAAGCCCAGTAGAGCATTTGTTTTCCTCCTTTTTTGCAATGCCTAGTAAACGTGGCACAACATTGGCGATACCGCAATTGAGAGCGCGTTAGGTTAAACGATGGTCATCGCGCGGTCAGGTTCTAGTCGGCTTCTTCAAGAGGATAAACTGAAGGGGCGAGGGTGGGTGAACAGCCGATTACGCCACGGGCCTGTTTGTGAGCATGCAGGTACCAGCGTCGGCCGCCACGGGGGAAGGTGTCCGGCCGGACTGTATACGTTGCGGTTTCCACCGTAGCGGGGATGGGGCTGCCGTCGGCCAAGCGGTATACGCACGCCGTTTCAATCGTGACAGGCTGGCGCGCGAGTAAGGCAATGAATCCGTCATCCCGAACCTTGGGTTTGCTGCCGTTGATCTCCGTGATTTTGAGGCAGGGGCCGTAATGAATTCGGTTGTTGTCGCCCACAGGTTCTTCCAAGCAGTGTTGAGCACTCAGGAGTACCGCGTTCTCCCCAATGTCGGGGTCGACCCCTGGCAGACTCTGGCATGCTGTGAGCGATACGGCGATAAGCAAGGGGGCAAGCGTTCGAATCATGGGTGGCTCCTGGGCGTCAGCTGCAAGTTTCCTTTGACATCAGATCTTAGCGCATCAACTAGCTGACGGTCCCGTCCGTAAACATCCTTCCGTATCTGCAACGTGCCCGTTTTATCGACCCAAGTGGTCCAGTATTGAAGGTGAACGGGTACAGACGTGTCCAGAATGGCCTTCACCGGCTCCTTTTCTTGCCGCGCTTGCCGAATGGTGTCTTTGGTCCAGGAGCTGTTGCGCGTGAGTAACCGTTCCGCCAGTTCGAACGGGCGTTCAACCCGGATGCAGCCAGAACTGATGGTGCGCTGTTCGCGGCGGAAATGGTATTGGCCCGGGGTATCGTGCAGGTAGATCGCATGTTTGTTCGGGAACATGAACTTAACTTGCCCCAGCGAATTGCTGGGTCCCGGTTGCTGAATGAGTTGATACGGGAAGTGGTTGGCCGTTAGCTCATTCCAATCAATCTCTTCCGGATCCACTTCTACGCGGCTGGCGCCCCAACCCCGATAAACTTTAAAGTTCATCCGGGACAGGTAGCCGGGGTCAGCCTGTAATTTGGGAAGCTGATCCTTAATCATCAGTGTTCGCGGCACGGTCCAGGTTGGGTTGAACACCAAATAGCGAATACGGTCGCTAAACACAGGGGTTTGCCTGAAAGGATCACCAACGATCACCCGTTGATGCATGACCTCCTTGTTGTTTTCCACCAGAACCATCTCATAGCCAGCGATATTGACCAGCACATAAGTGTCACCGAGTGAATCTGGCAGCCAGCGCCAACGCTCCAGATTGGCATCGATCTGGCGAATGCGCTCAATGGGCATAATGTTCAGGGCTTCCAGCGTTTTTTTCCCAACAAGGCCGTCTGGTTCCAAACCGTGGCGGGCCTGAAATGCCGGCATTGCTTGAATCAGATTGCCGGTATAAAGCTGGCTTTCGGGGGTGTCCAGAGCGCTGTAATGAGTGTCGTGGTCGGTGGGCGGCAGATCACCCAGCAACCTGAGCTGCTGACGAATCACGGGGATACGTGGGTCGTTATCGCCCGGGCGTATGGTCGGCCCTGACTCGTGCTGAGGCCAGGGTCGGCCAAGTAAGCCGGAGAGTTGGCGCCGGTAATTGCGTAGTTTCTGATAAGCCGGAGCCGGCGATTTGAAAGATTGTAGGGTCTGGTAAACGGTGTCGTTTTGCAAAGCTTGTTCAAGGGCAGTCTGCAAAAGGACTTGCCGCTTTTGAGTGGACCATTGCGCCTGAATGGTTTGCGAGTCCACTTTACCGTCACGAAGATGGGCTGCTAGTAATAAAAAGGCATCGGTAAAAATCAGATCCAGCTCTTCGGAGAGCAGTGTCTGCGGGGCATCCGTATCACTGGCTGATTTCTGAAGAACGTCGTTTAGGGTCTCTTGGTGGTAATCAGCCGGGTTTAATCCGTCATCGGCCAACTCATTAATCGCCCGAAGCAATTCTTGTCGAGCAGTAGGGGATGCCCAGACCGCCTGGTTATGAGGGTTTTCGTGAAGCAGGGTCACGTCGCTCTGGGCATTTTGTGCAAATGCCAGTAGCATTATTACCATTAGGCAGCTTTTAATGTTTGCCTGTAAATCTGCATCCCGCACATCGTTCTCCTCATGAATAGCTTGCAAACTGAGCCGTCAGGCTTGCTGGAGTTTTTGATTCTTTATGTCTGACTTGTCAGTTGTCCAGTATGTTCTTATTGCGCTGATTTTTGTGTGGAGCGGCTTCGTACGTTCTGGCTTAGGTTTTGGTGGCGCTGTTTTATCGTTGCCCTTTCTATTATTGGTGCTGGACGAGCCGCTGGTTTTCCTGCCAATCATCTCGATTCATCTATTGGTGTTCTCCTCATTAACCATTTGGATGAACAACCGGAAAAGCCGGACCTCAATCGAGGGTGCTCAAAACGTCGGCACCGTCGACTGGCACTATTTGGGACGAATGCTCTCGATTCTGATCGTGCCAAAACTCATCGGCGTGTTCGGCCTGATCACCCTGCCGGGCCACATTCTCAGTGCGATTATATTCGTTATTGTAGGCCTGTATTCCGTTTCTTACATCGTCAACAAGCCCTTTCGAAGCGGGAGCAAAACGGTTGATACGGTATTCCTGATGCTTGGAGGTTATATCAGTGGCACCTCGTTGATAGGTGCGCCTTTGATCATCGCGGTTGCTGCCCAGCATTTGCCGAAAGAAAAGCTGCGGGACACCTTATTTGCCCTGTGGTTTATTCTGGTAATGATCAAGCTGGGAGCGTTTGTATGGGCGGGCGTGGAATTGCAGTTGATTCACCACGTCTGGTTGCTGCCTGCGGCGGCGGTCGGCCATGTGATCGGCCTGTACGTCCACGACCGGATGCTGCACGCCGAAACGTCACTGTTTTATCGGGTGCTGGGCACTATCCTACTCGTGGTAAGCAGCATCGGGCTGATTACCGTTTGGCTGTAGCCGTTCCTAATGTCTGTTTGCTCAGGAGCCAAGCAGACCTGAGTAAGCGGTGTAAAAGAATGCACAGGAACCCAGTAGAATCAGGCTCCAAGCGGGAACAATCATTACAGAGCGTGCCGGTCTGATCATCGCAACCTCCTTCAGTATGGCTAATCATTACGCGATTATTTTCAATTTAGACCAATCTTGAGGAATGTCACGAACCATTTTTTTAAATATTCGTCTAGTATGGGGTTTGATAAAGGCGAGTATTTTCGAGTAACGAATAAAAACAATAACTAGGACTCCATATGACTGTAGATCCTCAAAAACTGACGTCTGCCCATTGTTTATTTTATTGGGCGGAGAAAACCCCGGATAACGTATACCTTACCCAGCCATTTCCTGGCGGGCGCGTGGAGGACATCACGTGGGCGCAAGCTGCGGATCAGGTTTGCCGCATGGTGGCGTACCTGACCAGCTTGGAGCTTCCTGAACGAAGTAGAATCGCAATCTTGGGTAAAAACAGTGCCCATTGGATTCTGGCTGACCTTGCTATTTGGTCGTCGGGCCACGTGAGCGTGCCTTTGTACCCCACGCTTAACGGTGATACCGCCGCCTATGTGTTGGACCATAGTGACGCAAAATTGTTGTTCTTGGGCAAAATGGATGGCACAGCGGATGGTTGGAACGATATCAAACACCATATTCCGCAGGAACTGCCTATTATTTCTTTGCCGCTATCCCCACGCGACGACACATCGATGTGGCTTGATATTGTTGCAGATCACGCTCCGGCCAGCCCTCGATTGCCAGCCCCGGATGACCTGGCAACCGTCGTCTATACCTCAGGCAGCACCGGTCGACCCAAGGGTGTGATGCACAGCTTTCGAACCATGATTTCTGTTGCGGACGGTCTTCAACAGCTGTTTCAGGTAACACCAGCCGACCGGATGTTGTCATACCTACCGTTGGCCCACGTGGCTGAGAGAGCGGCCGTTGAAACGCAATCGTTGTATTACGGTTTCCATCTTTATTTCGCAAACTCGCTGGATACCTTTCAGGAAGATTTGCAGCGGGCGCGGCCGACTATGTTTTTCTCTGTGCCTCGTCTGTGGATGAAATTTTACCTGGGCGTAAATGCCAAGCTCCCGCTCAAAAAACAGAAATTATTGTTTAATATTCCCGTTTTGGGCGGGCTGGTAAAAAAGAAAGTATTGAGGCAATTGGGACTGGATCATTGTCGGGTTGCACTCACGGGCGCTGCGCCTTTGTCCGCCGAGATCATTAACTGGTATCGAAGCCTTGGGCTTGAGTTGCTCGAAGTGTATGGCATGTCCGAGAATTTCGGGTATTCCCACGCCAGTCGCCCGGGGCAGGCGAAAATTGGGTATGTAGGCGTCGCGAACCCCGGTGTGAAACAGCGGATCGGAGACGGGGGCGAGATTGAAGTTCAAAGCCCGGGGCAAATGCTTGGCTATTACAAAAACGACGAAAAGACGAAAGAAGATGTCACCAGCGATGGTTTCCTGAAAACTGGCGACATGGGAGAGATCGATGACCAAGGTTATCTGCGAATTACGGGTCGGGTGAAAGACCTGTTCAAAACCTCCAAAGGTAAATACGTGGTCCCGGTGCCGATCGAGAATCGTTTCAATCACCCCATGGCCGAAGTCGTCTGTGTGGCAGGCGCGAATCAGCCCCAACCCTGCTTGATGCTGCTGTTGTCGGAGGAGGCCCGAACAGCGTTGAATTCAGGTATGGACCGTAACGCTTTGGAACAGGAGCTGGCGCAAGAGCTCGATGCGGTGAACGCCAAGAGTGAGTCTCATGAGAAAGTGGCGTTTCTGGTGGTTGTTAAAGACTCCTGGAGTATGGAAAACGGTATGTTAACGCCGACTATGAAGATCAAGCGCAATGTGATCGAAGAGTTCTATCAACAAAAGATGGATGCTTGGTTCGCCGAAAAACGAAGGATAGTTTGGGAGTTCTGAGCCAACCGCAAACCACAAAAAAACCGGCATGTTTACCATGCCGGTTTTTTTGTGGTGTCAAAGCGGTTATTTACACGCCGCCATGAGCCTGAGGCAAATCTTGCACCGCCGCTACGGCTTCGCGATTTGCTTTGCGCAGCTTGCGGCTTAAAAATTGTAGCCCTTGTTTGATTGCAGTACGGGTATACTCCCGGCGCATCTCCACTCCGTTGTGGAGGATGCCAGATGGCTGTGGGCGAACGCTCACGTTACGTTGATGAATCATGATGCCTTCCTCCTTTTTAGGGTGGCTTGGTTTGTTAGGTTTTAAACTATTCTAGAGGTTCTTATTTGCAGCTTGAATACGTTAAACTTCGTACTCATGTTGCAAATGTGCAGTGACTATGGACTGGGATTATCTTCGATATATACGGGCTTTGGCAATAGCTGGAACCTTCGCAAAAGCTGGTGAAATACTGGGTGTGCACCAAACCACTGTTTTAAGACGACTTGATCAGATGGAAGAGTCATTGGGTGTGCAATTTTTTGATCGAAATCGCGATGGATTGCAGCTTACCGCCACGGGTGAAATGGCCTATCGGGAGGCCGAAAGGCTTGCGGTGGACATGGAAAATCTGGAGCGAAAGCTGGTTGGGCAGGATGGCGCGCCGGTTGGCAAAGTCAGAATCGCTGCAGAAGATGCGGTGATGTATGAATTGCTCAGCCCGGTGTTGGCGTCGCTGGTGCGGGAGTACCCGGACATTGAGCTGGAGGTCCTGACCGACAACGATGTGGCCAACCTGAGCCAGCGGGAGGCAGATTTAACGTTACGCCCCGAGAATAAGCCGCAGGCCACCTTGGAAGGTGAGCGTATTGCGGCAATTGATTCCGCCGTCTACGGCTCGACAAATTACTGCCGACGAAACCGGAAAATGGACATTGAGAATAATCCGGAGGCCTGTACCTGGTTGATCCCGGACGAGTCCTTTAGCCATTTGGCGACCGGCAAGTGGTACCGAAAGCACCTTAAGAACGT
This sequence comes from Marinobacter sp. JH2, assembly GCF_004353225.1. NCBI lineage: Bacteria > Pseudomonadati > Pseudomonadota > Gammaproteobacteria > Pseudomonadales > Marinobacteraceae > Marinobacter > Marinobacter sp. JH2. Next base: position 217,706 of record NZ_CP037934.1, read on the forward strand.
ACCCACGGTGATCCGCTGCAACAGCTTGCAGTCCATGCACGCTTTGGCGCGGTCAGGGGCGGGCTTGGCGGTTTTACCGTGTTACCTCGGAGAAGCGGCGAAGGAGTTGCGGCGGCTTTCGGATCCGCTGGACGGAGAAAGCATCGATCTATGGCTGCATGTCAACCACGATACCCAGCAAATGGCTAGGGTTCGGATTGTGATGGAGTTTCTGGTGGAGCGGCTCAAAGCTTTGGGCCCGGCCATTGAATTCAGCAACACGCTCTGAGCTTTGAAGGCATTAACGTGTTTGTGCTGGATATCCCAAGGGTTTTTCCTCCGGTACAGAAACATTCCTACCAAACCGTCATTTTCAGCAGCATTGGAAGCTTGCTGAAGGGGCGGCCTGCATGTCATAAACATCACTGTTCCCGTAACCGGATAAGAGTGACATGACGTTGAACACCCTGATGAAACCTCTTTTAGTGGCCGGGCTGCTGATGAGCAGCTTGGTACAAGCCGCACCAAGTGCCCAGCAGGTGCTGGAAGCTTCGCCCGTGGATGACATCGTTGTGCAGTACCCGGCGATGATGGGGCAGGGCATACGGGATGGCCTCAAGCAAAAAGCGCAGGTGCCGCCGATGGTGGCGGACACCATCGCGTATGTGGTGCAGAACAGCTTTCGCCCCGAAGAAATCAAGCGAAAAATCGCATCGAATCTCGATGCTTCGTTAAACGACGAGCAGTTGTCGAAGGTGCACGATTGGTACCAGAAACCGGTGGCAAAAAAAATTGCACGGGCTGAAGTGGCGGCCTCCGCGCCGGCGATCTGGCCACAAATACGCAAGAAAGCCCCAGAGCTGAACAAACTCAACGAGGGAACCGACCGCGAAGCGCGTTTCGATCGTTTTGACCGTGCTGCCCGCGCTACAGAAAGTGCCGTTGATACCGCCATTGCTCTGCAGTTGGGACTATCCTCAGCGATGGCTGCGGTGCGAGGTGAACCCGCGAATCCTGACGAAACGCGCCAGCAACTGGAAGCGCAGCGTCCGGCGTTGCAAGGTGTGGTGGGCAAGCAAGTTTACGACAGCTATTTGTACACCTACCAAAAAATCACTCCAAAAGAGATGGAGATGTATCTGGAGTTTCTGGAAAGTGATGCTGGTCAGCAGTTCACCAAGGTGGTGGCAGAGAGTGTTCAACAGGCTGTGACGGAGCCGATTGAAAATATTGGCAACCAGTTGGCAAGGTTCAGGAATTTCGGAAAAGAAAACACCCAATGAGAACAGTCTGCCTGTGTGGTGACCACACAGGCAGACCAATAGCTATTAGCTGCGGGAAGTTACTTCCAGCAGGTGGTAGCCGAACTGAGTCTGGATAGGACCAAGTACGGTGTTCACTTCGCCGCTGAACACGGCCTTGTCAAACTCGGGAACCATCTGGCCCGGGCCGAAAGAACCCAGATCACCGCCGTTGCGGCCTGATGGGCAGGACGAGTGCTGTTTGGCGACTTCTGCGAAATCCTGACCGCCTTCGATAGCTTTCTTCAGTTCTTCACATTTTGCTTCGCTGTCTACCAGAATGTGGCGTGCAGTTGCTTGTGCCATGATCAATATCCTGTTGTCGGATGGATGGGATGTTCAGAAGGTGAATGCTGCCCGTACCGCCCGCTCGAGGCAAGTGCTTTTTATGCGTGTTTCTTCGGCCTCACAGTTCGGCTTGCAAACCTGTACAATGCGCCGTTTATTTTGCCGCCACAGCGCTGGCCCTCACGTGTATAGGTTCTTTTCTTGATTTCCACTGCCAATATCACCATGCAATTCGGGGCCAAGCCCCTGTTTGAAAACGTTTCTGCCAAATTCGGCAGTGGTAACCGTTACGGCCTGATCGGCGCTAACGGCTGCGGCAAATCCACCCTGATGAAAATTCTGGGCGGCGACCTCGAGCCGTCTGCCGGCCAGGTCATGCTGGAGCCGAACGTGCGCTTGGGTAAACTGCGCCAAGATCAGTTCGCTTACGAAGACTGCACGGTAATCGACACCGTGATCATGGGCCATGAAGAGCTTTGGCGCGTTAAGCAAGAACGTGACCGCATTTATTCTTTGGCGGAAATGAGCGAAGAAGACGGTATGGCCGTAGCCGATCTGGAAGTGGAATTCGCCGAAATGGATGGATACACCGCTGAATCCCGCGCCGGCGAACTGCTTCTGGGCCTCGACATTCCGCTGGATCAACACTTCGGCCCGATGAGCGCCTTGGCACCCGGTTGGAAGCTGCGCGTTCTGCTGGCCCAGGCCCTGTTCTCGGATCCGGACGTTCTGCTGTTGGACGAGCCCACCAACCACCTGGATATCAACACCATTCGTTGGTTGGAAAGCATTCTGGTGGCCCGTAGCAGCACCATGATCATCATTTCCCACGACCGTCACTTCCTGAACAGCGTGTGCACCCACATGGCGGATCTGGATTACGGTGAGTTACGTTTGTTCCCGGGCAACTACGACGAATACATGACCGCCGCCACACAGGCTCGCGAGCGCATGATGGCAGACAACGCTAAGAAGAAGGCTCAGATTGCTGAATTGCAGCAGTTCGTAAGCCGCTTCTCGGCCAACGCCTCGAAAGCCAAGCAGGCGACTTCACGGGCTAGACAGATCGACAAGATCCAACTGGAAGAAGTGAAGCCTTCCAGCCGGGTTAGTCCGTTCATTCGCTTTGAGCAGGAAAAGAAACTGCACCGCCAGGCGGTGACCTTGCTCGGCCTGACCAAAGGCTTTGATGATGGCCCGCTGTTTGAGAATCTGGACTTGCAGATTGAAGCGGGTGAGCGTGTGGCGATCATCGGCCCGAACGGTATCGGTAAAACCACACTGCTGCAGTGCCTGGCGGGTGCTTACGAGCCAGATTCCGGTGAAGTGAAGTGGACCGACAGTGCGCAGGTAAGTTACTTCGCGCAGGACCACACCGCGGATTTTGCGCAAGATGACACTCTCACCGACTGGATGGCGCAATGGACCTCCGGCGGCGAGCAGTTGGTTCGGGGCACGTTGGGTCGGATGTTGTTCTCGGGTGATGACATTGGTAAATCGGTGAAGGTGTTGTCAGGTGGTGAGCAGGGTCGGATGCTGTTCGGTAAGCTGATTCTACAGAAGCCGAACGTGATGTTGCTGGATGAGCCCACCAACCACTTGGATATGGAGTCCATCGAGGCGTTGAACCTGGCGTTGGAGAACTATCCGGGTACGTTGATTTTCGTGAGCCACGACCGGGAGTTTGTTTCTTCCTTGGCGACTCGCGTTATTGAGTTGAAGCCGGATGGGATTACAGACTTTAGCGGTAGTTATGAAGACTACTTGCGGAGTCAGGGTTACCTTTAATCTAGGCTTTACTTGAGAGACGACCGCTCATGCTTTTGAGTGGGTTTCGACTAAGTAAGAGATAAAAGCATGAGTGATTCTGAGATTGTTATCGCAACGCGAAAATGGGTTGAAGACGTTGTGGTTGGTTACAACCTTTGCCCGTTTGCCAAACGTGAGCTGGTGAAAGACCGGGTTCGGTTCGTGGTGACGGAAGCCAAGACCGAAGACGAACTTGTGCAGGCGCTGCATGCTGAGCTTCAACTGCTGGAAGACCAGCCGGACGTCGAAACCACGTTGTTGGTCCACCCGGACGTGTTGCAGGATTTTTATGCCTACAACGAGTTCCTGGATACCGCGGATGCGTTGTTGGAATATCTGGAACTGGAAGGCGTGTACCAGATCGCCAGCTTCCATCCGGATTATCAGTTTGCCGACACCGAGGCCGATGCGGCAGAGAATTACACGAACCGTTCTCCATACCCTATGCTGCATTTGTTACGTGAAGCGAGCTTGGAGTCAGCGATTGATAACTATCCCGATGTGGATGGTATTCCCGACCGAAATATCGAGCTGATGAACCGGGAAGGCGCAGATAAAATGAAAGCGTTGCTCGCAGCTTTCCTGACAAACTCGAAATAAGAGCCAAAACATGGGATTGCTTTTCGAACAAATAGACAGCCAACCCTCGGTCATCGGAGAAATCACACTGCGTCGCCGCAGGATACCGGCGCTGGGTGAAAGGGATATCTACGAAGTGAAGCTGGGCGAGGAATTTCTCATGTCCAGCATGTTTGTAGACGCTGAAGTTGCTCTCTCTGATATTGGCCTGAACGAAACTGAAGGCGATAACCTCAGCGTGGTTGTTGGTGGCCTTGGTTTGGGCTACACCGCTGTCGCCGCTCTCAAGCACCAACGCGTGTCTGAACTGCTCGTGGTTGAATACCTAAAACCCGTCATTGGCTGGCATCAGAAAGAACTCGTGCCATTGGGCAAAGAGCAGAATGATGACCCGCGCCACCGCTACGTACACGGCAGTTTCTTCGACATGGCCGTGGCAGATACCGAGACTGGTGGCTTCGACCCTGAAGCGCCCGGGAAACAGTTTGATGCCATTCTGCTCGATATCGACCACTCGCCCAGAGCCCTGCTGCACGACTCCAGTGCTAGCTTCTATAGCACCCAAAATATAAGCCTCATGGCTCGGCAGCTGAAGCCTCGCGGTGTTTTTGCCATGTGGTCGAACGAAGGCGAAGACGACGAGTTTATGGCTGTTCTGAACGAAGTATTCGAAGACGTAGCTTGCCACGTTGTGAGTTTCTTCAACCCCTTCCAAAACCGGGAATCCTTCAACACCGTCTACGTCGCCCGCAAGCCTGAGTGATCCCGGGCAGCGCGCTGCCCGGGCATGTGCTTACATCAGGTTGTAGATAAACACGATAGCCACAGCGACCGGCGTGATAAAGCGGACGGTGACAAACCACAAGTTGAACATGCCCGGTGACAGCGACAGCTCGTTTTCCATGGCTTGACGAGACATCACCCAACCGGCAAACAGTGCAACCAGTAGTCCACCCAGTGGCAACAGTATGTTGGCGGTGAAGAAGTCCAGCAGATCAAAAATGGTTTTGCCTTCCAACATCGGGATGAAGCCCAGCGGCGCTACGTCGGCCCACAAGTTCAGCGACAGCACAGACGCAATACCCAGCACCCAGCACACGCCACCGGCGGCTAGGGTGCTGATAGCACGGTTCATACCTTTCTGTTCTTCCAGCCATTCGACGATGGGTTCGAGAAGCGAAATGCCAGATGTCCAGGCTGCGAACACCAACAATACGAAGAACAGAGTGCCGAACAACGAGCCCATAGGCATCTGACCAAAGGCCAGAGGCAGTGTCTGGAAAATCAGTCCTGGGCCAGCGCCCGGCTCCAGTCCATTAGCAAAGACGATCGGGAAGATCGCCATGCCCGCCAGCAGAGCCACGCCGGTATCGATCACCGAAACAGTAATGGAGGTTTTGGCGATGGATATGTTCTTCGGCAGATAGGAACCGTAGGCCATCATCACCGCCATGCCGAGGCTAAGCGTAAAGAAGGCATGGCCAAGGGCAACCAATACGCCAGACGTAGTCAGCTTGGAGAAGTCCGGCTGAAACAGGAACGCCGCGGCCTGTCCGAAATGGCCGGTGGTCATGGCGTACCCGACGACGAGCAGCAGCAATATGAACAGCGCCGGCATTAGAATGCTGACGGCTTTTTCAAGACCAGAGCGAACGCCCCTAGCCACGACCACCATCACCAGAGCCATAAACACGGTGTGCCAGAGTAGCAAGGTAGACGGGGTGCTGAGTAAGTCGGAGAAGATGGCACCGATAGACTCTGCCGATTGCCCGGCCAGTTGCCCGCTGGCGGTGGTGCCCACGTAGGAGATGGCCCAACCACCAATCACTGAGTAAAACGACAGAATCAAAAATCCTGCGAGAACGCCGATGGCCCCCACCAGCTTCCAGGCCGGATTGAGCCTGTCGCGTTCAGTGATCAAGCGAATGCTGTTGACCGGGCTACGACCACCCCGGCGGCCGATCATGACTTCGGCCATCATGATAGGGATGCCAATTACGGCGATACAGGCAAGGTACACCAGTACAAAGGCACCACCACCGTTTTCGCCGGTAACGTAGGGGAATTTCCAGATGTTGCCGAGGCCAACGGCGGAACCGGTGGCCGCTAGAATAAAGGCGAGCCGTGACGACCAAAGCCCGCGTTTCGCGTTGGAGCCCTCAAGGGTTTCCGAATAGGATGCGGAGCCGGATGAAGTGACAGACATAGTGATCTCCCGAAGGTATTGTTTTTGTTTCAGGGGTTAAAAAGGGGAGCCGCAGAACTCTGCAGCTCCCAAGGGGAAACGCCGGGCTAGATCACCCGGCGCGAGCCAGTCGGCTGGGCGTAAGCCCGGCACCCGGGGCGTGTTTTCTAAAACGCTCTTCAGCCAACTCGTTGGCGATCTCACCGGTTGCACGGCCGGTGCGGTCGGAGCGTTGGAATATCTCGGACAGGGTGTCACCGATGGTGTCTACATGAGCGCGAATTTGCTCGGGGGAGCCGTTTGTACGCTCGTAAAACACATCGATGATGCCGCCGGCGTTGATGGCAAAGTCCGGAGCATAGAGAATGCCGCGCTGTTTGAGCACAGCGTCATGTTCAGGGCGGTCGAGCAGGTTGTTGGCGGCACCGGCCACAATGGCGGCACGGAGTGCAGGAATGCTCTGATCATTCAGCACGGCCCCCATGGCGCAAGGTGCGACCACATCAACCGGTAAGGTCAGAATATCCTCGGATGCAACGGGTGTGGCGCCCAATTCGTCCACCGCCCGTTTGAGATTGTCTGCGTGAATGTCGGTGACCCACAGCTCGGCGCCGGCTTCTTTCAGGTACCGGGCCAGACGGAAGCCGACATTGCCAATCCCCTGAACGGCCACTTTCAACCCCGCCAGATCGTCAGTACCGAGTTTGTGTTTTACGGCCGCTTTCAGGCCGATAAACGTGCCGTAGGCCGTTACCGGTGAGGGATCGCCTGTGCTGGGCAGGCCATCAAAACCGGTGCGGGTTGTTATACCGGCCACATGCGCGGTCTGACGGCCCATTACTTTTAGATCGGGCACGCTGGTGCCGGAGTCTTCAGCGGCAATGTACTGACCGCCGAGGCTTTCCAAATGCCGGCCCATAGCCTCGAGCAAGGCTTCGGTTTTGTGTTTACGCGGGTCGCCGATGATCACTGACTTGCCGCCGCCCAGATCCAGATTGGCCAGGGCAGATTTGTAGGTCATGCCTCTCGACAACCGTAAGACATCTCTGACGGCTTCTTCATCGCTGGCGTAGGGGAACATTCGGCAACCGCCGAGTGCAGCACCCCGTGAGGTATTGTGGGTGGCAATGATGCCTTTAAGGCCGGTTTCGGCATCGCAGACGAAAGACAGGTGTTCGTGGTTATCGAACTCCGGATGGCTGAACACGTTCATGGCGTTTCACCTCTTGTCGGTGGCCGACCGCTACCCTTGTGAGGCCTGCGGTGGCCGTTTTTTTGTTTTAGACAGCTGCGTTGGCGATTTGTTGATGAGCCCTTTCGTTAGGGCTCAATTCAGACCGGTACTGCGCCCGTTCTTTTTGGGCAGCATGATAGGCGGCTTCTTTCACCGGCCCGTAGCCGCGGATCTTCGCGGGCAGGCTGGCGAGGTTGCGTGCCGCATCGGCGTGGTCTTTGCTCAGATGCTTGAGCAGGAAAGCCACGTCGGTTTCGTACTCTCGAATGATTTTGCGTTCCAGGCGTCGGTCAGCGGTGTATCCGAATGGGTCTAGTGGGGTGCCGCGCAGAGTGCGGGCTTTCGCCAGCCAAGTGAACACGGTTTCCATCCAAGGCCCGAAGGTATGCTTTTTCGGCCGTTCGCCGTTTTTACCGCGGCTAAGCAGAGGCGGCGCCAGATTAAATTCCAGCTCGATATCCCCTTCGAATTGTTCCTCGAGTTGCTTGCGCAGGCTGCCATTGCTGAACAGTCGTGCGACTTCGTACTCGTCCTTGTAGGCCAGTACTTTGGCGTAGTTCTCGACGATAGATCGCAACAGGAGTGGATCGCGGCCCAGCTTGTGTGCGATGGTCTGTTCCGCATTACGCACCAGCTTCTCGTAGCGTTTGGCTAGCGATGCATTCTGGTAATCGCTCAGGTGGGTCATATTGCGTTGAATGAGCTGGTCTGTGGTTTCCATGACCTGCACCGGCGTGCCTTTGGGTTTCGGGAATGCCAACTCCATGACCCGATCAAGATCGTGGGCGGCCCGACGGCCCCAGAGGAAAGCTTGTTTGTTTTTCTCAATCGCCACGTTGTTGAGCTCGATGGCACGCTCAATGGCGGCGGCGCTCAGTGGCAACAGCCCTTGTTGCCAGGCGAAGCCAACGGTAAACAGGTTCACGGCCATGCCATCGCCCATCAAGGCTTTGGCCAGGTCGCCGGCATTGAGGAACCAGCTGCCATCAGAGCGACAGGCTTCTTTGACGGTCTGTTCCATCGACTCGCCGGGGAACTGGATGTCCGGGTCTCGGGTAAAGGCTGCGGGCATGGCTTTTTCGGTGTTGACTACCGCCCGTGAAAAACGGTTATCCAGTTTGGCCAAGGCATCGTCTGTGGCCGAAACCATCAGGTCAAAAGCGATCATCAGATCGGCCTCGCCGGCGGGAATACGCACGGCGTGGATGTCCTCTTGCTTATCACTGATGCGGATGTGGCTGACCACCGCACCGAATTTCTGGGCCAAACCGGCCTGATCCAGCACCGATACGCCTTTGCCCTCAAGGTGAGCCGCCATGCCCAGCAAGGCACTTACAGTCACCACGCCGGTACCACCCACACCGGTCAGCAGAATGCCGTAGGGGTTGCTGCCAGATACGGGTGTCGGTTCCGGAAGCTCCGGGAATTCCACTACAGAGCTGACCCCCGCCGGTTTTTTTAGTTTGCCGCCTTTGACCGTGACAAAGCTGGGGCAGAAACCACGCACACAGGAAAAATCTTTGTTGCAGGAAGATTGGTCAATGGTGCGCTTTCGTCCAGCGTCGGTTTCTTTCGGCAGAATCGACAAACAGTTGGATTGAATGCCGCAATCACCGCAGCCTTCGCACACATCCGAGTGAATCATCACGCGCTGGTCTGGGTCTTCCATGGTGCCGCGCTTGCGACGACGGCGTTTTTCGGCGGCGCAGGTTTGGTCGTAGATGATCACCGAGCAACCTTCAATTTCTCGCATTTCTCGTTGCAGAGCGTCCAGATCGTCCCGGTGATGGAAGGTCGTGCGATCGGCAAAATCGGCCCGGGACGGATATTTGTCGATATCGTCGCTGACCACAGCAATGCGTCGTACGCCTTCGCCGTAGAGCTGGTGGCTGATTTGTTGAACGGTCAAGGTGCCGTCCACCGGCTGACCGCCGGTCATAGCGACGGCGTCGTTGTAGAGAATCTTGTAGGTGATGTTGGCACCGGAGGCAATAGCGGCACGAATGGCCAGTACGCCGGAGTGGAAATAGGTGCCGTCGCCCAGATTCTGAAACACGTGGTTCTGGTTGGTAAACGGCGCCTGGCCAAGCCAGGTTACCCCTTCACCGCCCATCTGGGTGAAGGTGTCGGTGCCGCGATCCATCCAGGTGGCCATGTAGTGACAGCCAATGCCGCCGAGGGCACGGCTTCCCTCGGGTACCTGCGTTGAGGTGTTGTGCGGGCAGCCGGAGCAGAAGTGAGGTGTTCGCTCCAGTCGCTCCTTGGGTTGTGCCAGACTGTTTTCTTTTTCGGTCAGAAATCCGAGGCGCTGTTGCAGTGTGTCGTTGCAATAGCGGCCATCCAGTCGGGACGCGATGGCGCGTGCCACCATGGCCGGGGTCAGTTCGGCGATGGTCGGTAGCAGGTCATTGCCCTGATTGTCTTTTTTGCCAATCACATTGGGGCGCTTGCCATCCTGCCAGGTGTAGAGCTGGGTTTTGATCTGTTCTTCAATCAAGCCCCGCTTTTCCTCAACCACCAGGATTTCTTCCAGCCCCGAGGCGAATTCATAAATGCCTTCAGGCTCCAAAGGCCAGGGCATGGCTACTTTGTAAACGGTCAATCCGATGGTTTCACGTTCCTCGTCGCCCAATCCGAGATCCGCCAGCGCCTGGATAACGTCGAGGTAGGCTTTACCTGTGGTCACAATGCCGAGTCGGGGTTGTTTTGCCTGAAGCACAATATGGTCCAGCCGGTTGGCCCGGCAAAAGGCCTTGGCCGCTTCCAGCTTGTACCGGTGCAGGCGTTCTTCCTGCTCCATGGGTTTGTCGGGCCAGCGGGAGTTCAGACCGCCTTCCGGCATTGGAAACTGTGTGGGAATGCGGATGTTGATTCGGCTGAGATCCAGGTTGGCTGAAATGGATGAGTCCATGTTTTCGGCCAAAGCCTTGAAGCCAATCCAGCAGCCACTGAAGCGCGACATGGCCCAGCCGTAAAGGCCCATGTCCAGAATGTCCTGAATACCAGCGGGGTTCAGGACCGGCATTCCGGCATCGAGAAACGCGTAATCACTTTGGTGGGGTAGGGTGGATGATTTACAGGCGTGATCGTCGCCTGCGACTGCCAGTACGCCACCAAACCGGGAAGTGCCTGCCGCGTTACCGTGCTTGAAGACGTCGCCGGTACGGTCTACGCCCGGGCCTTTGCCGTACCAGAGTGCAAACACGCCATCGTAAAGCGCGCCCTCAAAAATATTGACCTGCTGGCTGCCCCAGACTGCCGTCGCGCCCAGGTCTTCGTTCACACCGGGCAGGAAATGAATATTTTGTTCTTTGAGCGGGTCCCGGGCTTTCCAAAGAACCTTATCGAAACCGCCGAGAGGAGATCCGCGATAACCGGAGATGAAGCCGGCGGTATTCAGGTCGTTATTACGGTCGAGTTGGGCTTGGAGCAGGGGGAGTCTCGCCAGAGCCTGGCTACCGTTCATGTAGACCGAACCGGTATCTTTTTTCCAGACATCGTCAAGGCTGACGGGACGCAGCCCCGTGGGGGAGCGTGAAAGATCTGACATGTTGAAATCCTCTACTACCTGGCCGGATCGCGGCGGTAGGTAATGTCTTGTTTTTGTAATCCCGGCTTTTGGCCGGAGTTAGATTTCATCGGTCCTACCCGGTGGATTACCCGGGTTGTCCTTTTGGGACTGGACGAAAAACAAACTAGAGTAAGTTTACGTGTACGTCAACAGGTAGTGGGTGCTATCGGCTACTTGAAGCATGAGGTTTGCACATAACTGGCTGAGGTGGCGACAGAAAATAATTTGGCTTAGTGGTTTTTACCTATTCGTGTTTTGCCGGTTTAGGCTTAATTTCCTTCGATGTCTGCTCATACTTATTCTTACCAATTTCAACCGCACAAGGTGCGCGCTGAATTCTTTCGGTTGCTGCCGATATCCCTGTTCGTTGTCGCCTTTGGTGCCGCGTTTGGATTAGCGGCGACCCAAACTGGCCTGTCTCCGCTTCAGTCCATTTTGATGAGCTTCACGGTGTTTGCCGGGGCTTCCCAATTTGGGGCATTGGATTTATGGGGAACCGAAGTCTCCGTGATTCCCATGATGGTTGTGGTGTTTGCCATAAACGCTCGCCACCTGCTGATGGGGGCCTCGCTTTATCCTATGTTGAAGGATGTCTCGCCGGCGCGCAGGTATGGTTTGTTGTTGTTCCTGACCGATGCCAATTGGGCGATTTCAGCGCAGGATTACCAGAACGGCCGGCGTAATCTGGAGGTAATTCTCGGCGGTGGCGTGGTGTTGTGGCTGGCGTGGGTGTTGGGTACAGCTTTCGGCGCTTACTTCAGCGGATTGTTGCAGAATCCGAAAGCCTTTGGCTTGGACATGGTGCTTGGTTGCTTCCTGTTGTCGATGGTTTTGGGCGGCAAGGCCACACCAAGAGTTGTGGTGGTTTGGCTGGTGGCGGGAGTGACGTCTCTTGCGGCCTGGAAGTGGCTGCCGGCCAATATGCATGTGGTGGTTGGCGCTTTGGCTGGCGGAGCGGTAGGGCTGCTCTGGCTGGAACCACGCGCTGCTGACATGTCAGAGCAAGAAGGAGCCGGGCATGACCATTGAAACGACACCGGTCGGCGTTCTGATTCTGATTGTGCTCATGACGTTGGTGACGTTGATCACCCGCTTCGGCGGTGTGTTCGCGATGTCGTTCGTGAAAATCAGCCCGCGGGTTGAAAGCTTCATCAACGCCATGGCGAGCTCCGTGTTGATTGCGATTATCGTGCCGATGGCCGTGGCCGGTGATGCAGGTGCTTTGGCGGCACTAGTGGCGACGGCCATCACCATGCTGGCGCTTCGTAAGCCGCTGCCTGCAATATCGGTGGGCTTGGTCGCAGCGGCCTTGGTACGTTACTTCGTTTAGCGGTTGCTGTGGCTGGCTTTCAGATGTTTCTCAGGGTTCGGTGGCGAATGGTTGAGGCGAGCTGATTCAGCAGTTCCCGAGCTTCGCCATCGTGCAGAGTATGGCATTTGTCCTGAAGTACGCGCTGATCGTGTGTACTGGGTGCGTTGGTGACTTCTTTTTTCTGGTCCAGGTGCTGGCAAGCGGCCAGGTGGGCTTTAATTTCTGTGTCTATCAATCGTGACGCCAGGTTTTCAACCGTTTCGCTGCAAAACGGGCGGTTTTGATTTAGATGGCTTCGGGCCTCAATGGCTGCTTGGCGCGCCTCAAGGCGCAATTCGTTTGCAGCCTCCCCTGCTTCTACAGCACGCAAGAAAACGCCGAGCCGGTCGTGAAGTTGCCACACTTTGGGCCAGATGATGTCGTAGGCGGCTTTTTCGGTACGGTAGCGTTCCTGCTCCAGAGCTGATCCTTGATCAGACGCTTTGGCACCCAGTGGCTGGTTAAAATCCATCACACGCATGTCACCTACTTCCCGCCAGAGACTATCAATACGCCCCTTTAGGAAACTGGTCTGGTGCTTATCGCGTCTTCGGGTAATAAGCAGTGCCAGAATCGTGCCCAAGGCAAGCAGCGAAGCGCCTGCTGCGATCAGAAGCGATAAGTGATGGGGCGGCAGCATGGTCCAAAGTTGACCTGCGTCCATGGCGTTCGACCTCCGTCGAATTCCCGTTTCAAGCTTTCAGTATAGAGCCTATTCCTGATTCTGTTGCCGGTATGGCAGCACGGAATGGGCATCGTTAAAGTAGCCGCTCACCTGCACCGCTTCTTCCCGCGTGAAATCGGCAACGGCATCCCTGAAACCCGGGTGGAGAATGCCGTGCCAGGAGTGAGTAATCACCGGCTCAAACCCGCGTACAAGTTTGTGTTCCCCTTGAGCGCCAGCATCGAAATGCTGAAGGCCCAATTCGAGGGCAAGCTCAATGCCTTGGTAGTAGCAGGTTTCAAAGTGCAGGTGATTGTATTCATCCAGACACCCCCAATAGCGACCATAAAGCGTTGAATCGCTCGTCAGAAATAACGCTCCGGCAATCATTTCGCCGTCGCGTATGGCCATGATTACGTGCAGGTGTTCGGGCAGGCTTTCCCGCAGGTGTTCGAAGAACGCTTTGTTGAGATAAGGCCGTTGGCCGCGTTTCAAATACGTGGCTTGATAGAACAGGTAAAACGCCGATAAGACCTGATCCGAGATGTTTCGCCCGTGGATATGGCGAAAGCCTATGTCTTGCTCAGCCACTTGCCGCCGTTCTTTACGGATGGACTTACGTTTTCGGGAGGTGAGTTCAGCCAGAAAGTCATCAAAACATTGATAGTCGCGGTTGTGCCAATGAAACTGACAGCCAATGCGATGGAGTTCTTGATCGTTGCTCAGCAAGCTTTGATCTGCAGAATTCGGGAATAACAAATGCCAGGAATGGCCGCCAAGCTGCGCGGTCAGGTTGGTGAGAAGCTTATCCAGCGTTGCGGGTGTTAGCTGTGCTCGGGCATCTTCGTCCAACAGCAAGCGAGGGCCTTGAGACGGAGTAAAAGGTACAGCGATCAGTAACTTCGGGTAATAGGGTAACCCATGACGTTGGTAGGCTTCCGCCCAGCCCCAGTCGAACACGTACTCGCCCATCGAATGGCTTTTTAGATACGCCGGAGCCACACCACAAATATGACCATTGCGGCGAAAAACCAAATGGCTGGGTGTCCAGCCGGTTTCCGGGCGGGTGCAGCCGGACGTTTCCAGCGCTTGAAAGAATTCGTAGCGAAGAAACGGGTTTTCAAAACCGGCCAGCCGCTGCCACTCTGCTTGGGGAATGTCGGCGATGCTGGCGCAAGTTGTTACCGTGATCTCGGGTGCTGCCATGGTGATAATGAGCTCTGTGAAACCAAGGTCATACCATACGACAGAACCCGAGGGTTGATCACTATTTCATGTCGTTGCAGCGTTTTTCCATTTTTTTCTGCCATTTTTTCATGCGCTTTTGGTGTTTTTCCTGGCGCTCGTCGTGGATCTCGCTCCAGATCACGCGTTGTTCGTCGGTGAGCATCAGGCGGTCGGCCATTTCGCCACGGTGTTCCTGCATTTCCTGGCGGCGGTCTTCACGGTGTTCTTTGCTGAATTTACCTTTGCCTTCGCGGAAGTCTTCGCACATCTCTTTCTTGTTGTGCTTGCCTTCACCGTGGTCCATGCCTTTGTGATCATGGGCAAAAGCAGCCGGGCTGGCTGCGAACAGGGTGGCCATCAAAACGCCGGCGGTCATTACAGAGGTATGTACTTTCATGATGTCTTCCTTTTAGGGGGTTCGACTGTCTACGGAACCCATGTTACGCCCTTGGAACGTCAGCGAGTGTCAGGCTTGTGTAAAGGTTGGGTAAAGAGAAAAAACTCCGCGGCAGACGGGCCAGAGCGCCGTGCTAGACTAGCTGCAGATAAAGGTAGAGGGGCAGATATGCAGAATCGGGTATTGCTGGTTGAGGACGACGATGAGCTGAGGCAATTGTTGTCGCGCTATCTGACAAACCAAGGTTTCAGCGTGCGAGAGGCGGCCAATGGCTATGATGGCTTGTCGCTGGCTTTAGGGCAGGATTGCGACATTGTGGTTTTGGATATCATGTTGCCCGATATCAATGGTTTGGATGTGCTGCGTGAGCTACGAGGCAAGACCCACCTGCCGGTAATATTGCTGACAGCCCGGGGCGACGAAACCGACCGGATTGTGGGCCTGGAAGTGGGCGCGGACGATTACATACCCAAGCCTTGCAACCCTCGCGAGTTAGTTGCTCGGTTGCAGGCCATTCTTCGGCGGGTTGCGTGGGATCAGCAAGCGGATGTGGATGCCAGCCGGGTCTACGGTGATTTGCGTGTTGAACCTGATCAGCGGCGAATTTATCAAAATGATAAGCCTCTTGAACTGACCGCGACCGAATACGAAGTGTTGCAGGTATTGCTTGCCCATGCCGGCAGTGTCGTTCGCAAAACCGACCTCATGCAGTGGGCATTGGGGCGGAGGCTCGAAGCCTTCGACCGCACGCTGGATATGCACGTGAGCAACTTGCGCAAAAAACTGGGAAATGACGACCCGCCCAGAGTGGAAACGGTGCGGGGCCTTGGATACAGCTATCGGGTGCCAACTGAATGACGCGTTTCAGGTTTACCTTGTTTTGGCGTATTTTTCTGTCGATCTGGCTGGCGATGGCGGTAACGATGGTGACTAGTCAGCTAGCCAACCGCTTCCTGCAGGACCGGGAGCGTCAAGCCATTGTTCGCCAGGTAGGCTTGCAGGACATTGCTGGCGAAGCGGTGAATCTACGGGAACAGTTAGGCCGGTCCGAGGCTCGGCGATTTTTGCGAATAGAAGGTGAGCGGCTGCATCTTCATTTAATTCTGATTGAAGCGGAACAGGGTCATAATCGGCTGCCGCGAATGGTGCGCGAACGCATGCAGTCAAGTTGGCACCTGAGTAAACCGGCAGTGTTAGATCTGGATGACGGTTATAGGTTAGTTGCCTGGCCTCGCATGGGTGGTGAAGGCTGGTTACATCCTGGGCTATTCCGAATGTTCGAGCTGGTCCTTGCGTTTGTTGTTATCTCACTGGCTTGCTGGTGGATCGCCCGATTGGTTTCTCGGCCGCTCAAGCATATGGAGGGCACCGCTCGTTCGATTGCTAACGGTGATACGGAGTTGCGAGTGTCCGATACCATCGCTCAACGCCGCGACGAGATTGGCCAGCTGGCGGCTGCATTTAATGCCATGACCGATCGTTTGTGCCAACTGCTAGATCGTCATAACCGGTTGCTCAGAGATATATCTCACGACCTGAGAACCCCTCTGGCGCGGCAGCGGATTGCGATTGAGCTGGCCAGTGATGAAGGCGCTGATCGGGCGCTCATGGAAAGTATCTTGCGCCAGAATGAGCGGCTTGAAGCCATGACCGGCCAGATCCTGACGCTGTATCGGGTCTCTGAAAATGGCGGTGTTATTGAACAGCAACCCGTCAAACCCTTATCGCTGATTAATCGGGTGCTGGGTGATGCCAGCGATTATGCCGAGCAGCAAGGGGTGGATTGTAAATTGGTGGCTAGTAATGAAGTTGCCGCGGTTTCCATTCTGGGCGATCCGGGGTTGCTGCAGCGAGCGTTCGATAACGTTCTGCAGAATGCGCTGGACCACACACCACCGGGCCAATCGGTTGATGTTGAGCTTACCGTTGCGAATGGACAGGTCGAAGTGTCGATTGCTGACGAGGGGCCCGGTGCGCCAACCGATATGCTCAATCAGTTGTTCGAGCCGTTCTTCCGAGCGGACGAATCTCGAGGCGGAAAAGGCTGGGGTTTGGGGCTTTCCATTGCTAGGGATATCATTCGGGCCCACGACGGCACCATTGAAGCCCACAACCGTGAAGTGGGCGGCCTTCAGGTGACGGTTCGGTTACCGGTTTTTTTCGGGGATTGAGTCGGCGTTGGTAGATGGAGCGGGTTCGGTTTCGTCGTCAACGGGTTTCAGGTGAGTCGCATTCGAGAAATCGATGCCTTCCTGCAACTCGTCTTCTTCAAATCGAATGCCGCAGCCGGCTTTACGGAATTTTGCCGGGCTGGCTGTGCCTGGTGTTTTATTTTCACTGTCGCTGGATGTCATAGGTTGCCTCATGAGTAAAGATTACCCGGTTCCGTCAGGATACCTTGAGCGAGAAACGGAAGTGAAGAAAAGCCGTTTCATCGCCCGAGTGTATCCGGTTGGTAGTCGAGAAGAGGTGCGCGAGCGGGTAGCCGAGGCGCACCGGGATTACCCGGATGCCCGCCATGTGTGTTGGGGCTATCAAATTGGCCGGCCCGGCTCGGCGGCAGAAGCCGCCATGAACGACGACGGCGAACCTTCCGGCACGGCGGGCAAGCCGATTCTGAATGTGATTCAACATAAAGACATGGGCGATGTGCTGGTGATTGTGGTGCGCTATTTTGGTGGCATCAAGCTCGGCGCTGGCGGTTTGGTACGAGCCTATGCCGGCTCAGCCGAGAGTGTATTGTCGGAAGTGGGCCGGGTGGTTCAACAAACCAGAGTGCAGGCCCAAATCGAGTTGGGTTTTGCTGACGAACAGCCGCTTCGGCATTGGTGTGACGGGCACGAAGGTACGATTGAATCGATTGAATACAGCGCTAAAGTTCATGCATTGGTTTCCGTGCCCGAAGTTCGGCAGCACGAACTGGTGGCGTTTTGTGAGTCTCAGAAACTGGATTACCGTTTTGAAACCTGACCAATCTGGCGGGTCGCACTGCAAATACAGTGGGTATAATGTGTCAGACAACTCCAATGCAGGAGAACAACTATGCGAGTTTTAATGATGGCGGCCATGGCCATGTTGATGGCTGGTTGTGCCAGCAATGTCGTCACGGACTACAACACCTCAACGGTGTTCGGTAACTACAGCAGTTGGGCCTACGCGCCGATGGATCAGGGGTCCGGTTTTGCCTCTCTTGACGATGCCCGGGTTCGCAGTGCCGTCGAGCGGGAACTCAACCGCAAGGCCATGAAAAAAGTAGCGAAGGATAACGCCGACCTGCTGGTTAGCTGGCAGATCGTGTCTGAGGAGCGGTTGGAACAGAGCGGATTGGGTCTGGGCTTCGGATTTGGTCGCGGTAACTTTGGCTGGGCTTTGTCGGCACCGCCACCGGTTCGCGAAGTCACCGAGGGCAAGTTGGTGGTAGAGCTGGTCGATCAAGAAAGCGAAGAAGTGATTTGGCGAGCAGCCAGTCGCCGGTACTTGAATGAAAACCAGTCTCCGGAAACCCGGCGTAAGCTGATTGATGAGGTTGTCGCGGAAATGTTTTCGAAATATCCTCCGGGCTTAAACTGAGTAACCGACAGGATTTTGTTGATGGGTATGAAAAAGCGGGAAGGTGGTCTGGTCTTTTCCACCGAGCAAGGCCGCATGTGTCCGGGGTGCCGTAACCCGGTTTCCGAATGTTCATGCGGAGAGCCGGCGCAGCCAGAAGGCGATGGCGTTGTGCGTGTCAGCCGCGAAACCAAAGGCCGGAAAGGCAAAGGCGTGACCTTGATTACCGGCATTCCCCTCGATAACAAGGCACTGAAAGACTACGCCAAAGTGCTAAAAGCAAAATGTGGCACAGGTGGTACAGTAAAAGACGGCGTGGTGGAGATCCAGGGCGATCATCGAGATCTGCTGGTGCCGCTGCTCGAACAGAAAGGGTGGACCGTGAAACGGTCTGGCGGTTGAGGTTTTATTTAATTCGATTGGTAAGGAACAAGAGGTATGCACCTTCTGGTACTGGGCGCTGGGGTCGTGGGCGTTACTACGGCTTGGTTTCTTCAGGCGCAGGGGCACCAGGTTACGGTGGTCGATCGTCAACCTCAATCCGGGCTGGAAACCAGTTACGCCAATGGCGGCCAGATTTCCGTGTCCCACGCGGAACCCTGGGCTAACCCAGCAGCGCCACTGAAAATCCTGAAATGGCTGTCTCAACCCGAGGCCCCGTTGCTGTTTCGGCCGGGACTGGATCCGTACCAATGGCGCTGGGCGCTTTCGTTTCTGGGGCAGTGCACCTCGGCCAGAGCGGCTCACAATATTCGCCAGATGGTGAACCTCGGCACTTACAGCCGGGGTCAGCTTCAGGCCTTACGCAAAGAGACTGATCTCGATTACGATCAGCTCGACAAAGGCATTCTCCACTTCTATACCAACCCCAAAGAATTCGAGGCAGCGCTAGAGCCTGCGCGCATCATGCGCGAGCTGGGCTGTGATCGGCAGGTGGTGGGAGCCGATAGGGCGGTAGAGCTAGAACCGGCCTTGAAGCCCATCCATCATCGAATTGCAGGAGCGACTTATACCTCGGAAGACGAAAGCGGAGATGCCCGAAAGTTTACCCAAGCACTCGCTGAGCGTTGTCGGGAAGCGGGGGTGGAGTTCCTTTATGACACCGAGGTGTTGGGTTTCGAGAAAGTCGGCAATCGGATTCTTGGAGTTCAAGCCCTGAGCGAAGGCAAGCATCACACGCTTCGGGCCGATGGTTATGTGCTCAGCCTGGGCAGTTTCAGCGCGGTGCTCGCCCGCCCCTTAGGCCTGTTTTTGAATATCTATCCAGCGAAGGGGTATTCCATTACGGTTCCGGTTAAGGACGAGGAAGCTGCGTTTCAGGTCAGTCTGACGGACGATGAGTTCAAGCTGGTTTATTCCCGGCTGGGCGATCGTATTCGGGTGGCCGGTACCGCCGAGTTGGGAGGGTACAGCCGAGCGCTAAACACCACTCGCTGCCGGACAATCGTGCGCAGGGCGGCCGAGCTTATGCCAGAGGCCGGGCACTGGGAGCAGGCCGCATTTTGGGCCGGGCTTCGGCCAACAACGCCGTCCAATGTGCCTTACATCGGCAAAAGCCCGTTCAGTAATCTGTACCTGAATACCGGGCATGGCACTTTGGGTTGGACCCACTCCTGTGGCTCCGCCGCGGCGCTTGCTGATATCGTCAGTGGTCGAGCGCCCGAGGTGGACTTCGCTTTTAGCGGGCAGTAAATCGTCCATAAAAAAACCGGTGCACGAAAATGGCACCGGTTTATTTTATGGACAGAAAATTACTCTGCTAACTGATCCCGAATCAGTTTCTTGTTGATCTTGCCAACACTGGTTTTCGGAATGTCTTCCACGAAATCAATCTGGCTGGGAATTGCCCACTTGTTGATTTCGCCGCTTTCTACAAATTCCTGCAGGTGCTGTTGAATGTCGTCCAAACCAACGTTTTCACCGGGTTTTAGCGTCACCAGAGCGTAAGGCCGCTCGCCCCATTTTTCGTCTGGTACACCTACAACGGCGGCACCGGCCACAGCCGGGTGCTGGCTGATCAGGTTTTCCAGATCCAGAGAAGACAACCACTCGCCGCCTGTTTTGATCACATCTTTGATGCGGTCTTTGATGGTAAGTGTGTTATTTGGCTCCATCGATGCCACATCGCCGGTGTGTAGCCAACCGCCTTGCCAGAGGTCTTCGCCTTTCTGGGGCTCTTTGAAGTAGCTCTGGGTCAGCCAGGGTGCTCGGGCCACCACTTCACCTTTGGCTTCGCCGTCATGGGCAACCGGCTGACCATTCGGGTCCACAATTTCCAGCTCCACCATGGGTACCGCAATACCGGTTTTCACACGGATGTGGGTCTGCTCTTGCAGTGGCAATTCCAGATCTTCCGGTTTGAGGTAGGTGGCACTTAAAAGCGGGCAGGTTTCGGACATACCGTAGCCGGTGTACATCTTGATACCAAGTTTGGACGCGGCATCACACAAGCCTTTGGTTAGTGCGCTGCCGCCGATCAGTACGTTCCAGTTGCTGAGGTCCGCGGTCTTGATCGATTCCGTCGCCATCATCATTTGCATAACGGTGGGGACGCAGTGAGAGGTTGTGACTTTATGGGTTTTAATCAGATCAACAAGCAATTCGGGCTCGTACCGGCCCGGATACACCTGTTTGATGCCCAGCAGTGTGGCGGCATAGGGCACGCCCCACGCGTGTACGTGGAACATCGGCGTTACCGGCATGTAAACGGAAGACGAACGCAGGAATGGCATCTCATCGTAAGCCGACAGAGTGCCGGTCATCGCGAGCGTGTGCAGAACCAACTGCCTATGGCTGAAGAAAACCCCTTTGGGGTTGCCGGTTGTACCGGTGGTGTAGAACGTCGTGGCGACGCTGTTTTCGTCAAAGTCCGGGAAGTCGAATCGGGTTTCCGCTTTGTCCAGTAACGCTTCGTATTCGCCGAGCGTGTTGATCGAGGTGTCGGCGGCTGAATCGTTGTCGGTGAGCTGAATCCAGGTTTTGACCGTCTGAACGTCGTCTTTCACGCTTTCAATGATCGGCATGAAGTCGTCGTGAACCAGCACCAAATCGTCTTCAGCATGGTTCATGGTATAGACGATCTGTTCCGGTGACAGCCGCACGTTTACGGTGTGCAGGATGGCGCCGATCATCGGAATGGCGAAGAAACACTCCAGGTAACGGGGCGTGTCCCAATCCATCACCGCAACGGTATCTCCGGCTTTCACACCGGCATCCGTCAGCGCATTTGCCAAGCGGTGTACACGCTCCACCAGATCGCTGTAGGTGTACTTGCTACGATTGGCGTAGACGATCTCCTGGTCCGGATTGTATCGGGGCCCGGACATGAGGAGTCGCTTAATCAGCAGCGGGTACTGGTAGGCATTATCTGCTGGCTGAAGAATTTTTGTTTTGGCCATCTTTGAACACCTCGTGTCTCTTGTTTTAGGTTATTGCTCCCAAGGATTGCCTCGGGTGCCTTTCATGGATTTTACGCCCATATGCATGGCGGCTTTCGCGAGCATGTTGGCGCTCACGGGTGCCGTCATGAATAGGAATACGGTGATCAATATTTCTGAAATACCAAATCCGTGGCTACTGAAGTAAATCACGGAGCTGAGCATGATTGCGCCGACGCCCACTGTGGTCGCTTTAGTCGGGCCGTGCAAGCGGGTGAAAAAATCCGGCAGTCGAGCCAGCCCAATAGCACCGACCAAGGTGAATGCGCCGCCTAAAATGAGCAGAGCCGAAACAATGTATTCAGTAACTAGACTCATGGAATGCCTCCTTTGGCCCCGTTATTCGATGACGCTGCCGCGTTTCAGGTATTTGGCCATCGCGACGGTGCTGACGAAACCCATGACCGCGATCAACAAGCCGGACTCGAGGTACATCCGCGAATTGAAGGTAATGCCAAGCAGAATGATCATGGCAATGGCATTGATATAAAGAGTATCTAGCGCCAGAACCCTGTCGGGCGCGTCGGGGCCTTTGATCAGACGATACACGTTCAGTAAAGCCGCAGTCATGACCATGGCGATGGTTGCGTAGAGTGCAGTTGTCATCATCGGAACATCTCCATCAACGGCTTCTCGTATCGCTTGTGGATCGCATCGATGACCTCTTGTTCGCTTTCGGCATCCAATGCATGGATCAGTAACATTTTATTGTCATCGCTGACATCGGCACTCACCGTGCCCGGGGTCAGTGAAATGGTACTGGCCAGTAACGAAATGGCCAGAGGGTGCTCCAGCTGGAGGGGGTAGTTTACGAAAGCCGGCTTGGGTTGCCTGGGGTTTAGGATCAGGATTGCCACTTCAAAGCTGGCAACCAGAATATCCCAGAGCACCATCAGAACGAACATCGGCATTCGCCATACTTTCACGAAAGCCGGTCTTTCCGGCCAGAAGCCATGTGTGATTTGAGGGATGATCCAAGCAAGCAACAGGCCCATCACCACGCTGGCTCCGGAAATACCGTCGCTCAGGAATTGCCAAGTGCTGAACAACACTAGGCTTAACCAGGGTTGCGGGAAATTCAAACGATCGAACATCAGTTTTCCCCCCCAAACATCGGCGTTTCGAGTATTTGAGTATAAGCGGAGGTGTCGAATAGCTGGGCGGCAGTGGCTACCGTGTATTCGTTAATCGGGCCCGCAAAAGCCACGATCACTACCGTCAGTCCGATTAAGGCGCCGGTTGATACCGAGACGACGCTTTTCATCGGTTCCGGTGGCTTTATGTGCCCATCAATCGTGCGCCAGAACAAAATGCTCCCAGCACGACTGTAGGCGATCAGCGTGAAGAAACTACCGACCAGCAGCACCGACCAGAGCCAGGCCATTTGCGGGCCGGTCTCGACCGATTTGAGAATCAGTACCTTACCGAAAAAGCCGCTCAACGGAGGTAACCCGGCCGCAGAGACCGCGCCAATCATGAAAAGTACGCTGATAAGCGTTCGGTGTGGCATTTTGGGCGCAGTGACAATACGGTCGCCTGCACTGCCTCTTTGGATGGCCACCAGCTCGGCCACCAGGAATAGGCCTGCCACGGTCCAGGTGGTGCTAAGCAGATAGAACAAGGCGGCTGAAACACCCGCCTCGGAGCCTAAGGCGACCGGCGCAAGCAAGGTGCCTACTGAAATAATAACTTGCCAGGCGATGAGTGTTTTCAGGTTGTTTGCCCCCAAGGCACCTACAACCCCCATCGACAGCGTAATCAGAGCGAGTGGGAATAGCCAGTCCATGCCAAGAGATGCCAGCTCGCCTGCGCCTTCGCCGAAGATCAGAACATAAACCCGAATAATGGCGTAAACGCCCACCTTGGTCATGATTGCAAACAAAGCTGCCACCGGCGCGGTGGCTTTGGCGTACGCTTTCGGTAGCCAGAAACACAGCGGCAGAATGGCAGCTTTAAGGCCGAATACCACCAGCAGCATCATGGCACCGGCTTTCACCAGTGCGAGGTTTTCACCGGTTACCTGCGGGATTTTGACCGCCAGATCGGCCATGTTCAGAGTGCCTGTGACACTGTAGATCATGCCCACGGCAATCAGGAAGATGGCGGAGCCCACAAGGTTCAAGGCGACATAGTGTAGCCCGGGCACGGTTCGGGCGGTGCCGCCGCCATGCATTAGCAAGCTATAGGACGCAATCAGCAGCACTTCAAACGCCACAAACAGGTTGAACAGGTCGCCCGTCAGAAACGCGATGTTCAGGCCCATGATCTGGAACAGGAACAGTGTGTGGAATTGTCGGTTACCTTCGTCTGCGCCGCCAAGCGAGAATATATGAGCAAACACAGCCAGCACTGATGTCAGCACTAGCATTAGCGCAGCGAGCCGGTCGAGGACCAGCACGATGCCAAAGGGTGGCTGCCAGTTGCCGAACGCGTATATTCGGTAGCTGCCGTCGTCGGCCAGGCCCACTAGGACGATAGAGGCAACTAAAACCAGCACACTGGTGGTAATGGCCAGCGTTCGCCGCAGGCTGATGGGCGCATAGCCCATAAAGGTCTGCAGCATGCCGCCTAGTAACGGAATGGCGATGGGAGCAATGAGCCAGTGATTCATTTGCCGGTTTCCTCCTGTTCCTGCTTACTGTTGGCAGGATGTGCCGGCGGGCAGCCGTCTACATGATCGTCATCGTTGTCGGCCAGATTGCGCAGAGACAACACCACGGCGAAGGCCGTCATGGCGAATCCGATAACGATGGCGGTTAGCACCAGCGCCTGAGGCAGCGGGTCAGAGTAATTTTCCGCAGTGCCCAGAATTGGCTGTTGCGCGGTACTCAGCCGGCCCGAGGCAAACAGGAACAGGTTCACCCCGTAAGACAGCAGCGTTAGCCCCATGACAACCGGGAAGGTGCGGGCTCGCAACAACAGGTAAACACCGGATGTTGTGAGCGTGCCGATGACCAAAGCAAACAATACTTCCATTACGACTTCCTCCGCGGGCTCTTGATGGCTGAGTGCGGCGAAACCCGGCCGATACTGACCAGAATCAGCAGGGTCGCGCCGATGACCGCCAGATAAACGCCCAGATCGAATATCAGCGCCGAGGCCACTTCAAACTTACCGACCACTGGCCAGGTGATGTACCCGAATGTGGAGGTCAGGAACGGATAGCTGAAGGCCAAACTGCCTGCGCCTGCAATGGTGGCGAACAACAATCCAAGGCCGATCACGTTGTGGTACTTGATGCCCACCCGGTCCTGAGTCCAAATCATGCCATTGGCAACGTACTGGATGACTAGAGCTACCGAGGTGATCAGGCCTGCGATGAAACCACCGCCCGGCATGTTGTGCCCTCTCAGGAAGATGTAGGCCGATACCATAAGTGCCATTGGCAGCATCGGACGAGCGACCTGTTTGAGCATCAACGGATAGGCATCACGGGTCCAGGTATGACCCTGGCCATCGCCCGGGGGCGGTGTCAGTGCGGTATTCTTGAGCATTGCGTAAATGCCCATAGCTGCAATCGCCAGCACCGTGATTTCGCCCAAGGTATCGAAACCCCGGAAATCCACCAGAATTACGTTCACGACATTGGTGCCACCACCACCCGGCTTGCTGTTCTCAAGGAAGAACTCGGAGATAGACGTGAACGGCTGAGTCAGCATGGCCAAAGTAACAAGAGTCATGCCGGTTCCCGCCAACAAGGCCAGAGCGATATCCCGTGTTCGGCGGCCTTTCGATGTCTCAAGCGGTGTCCAGGAGGGCATGTAATAAAGCGCCAGCATCAGCAGCACCATGGTGACCACTTCTACCGACAGTTGCGTCATGGCCAGGTCGGGTGCGGAGAAACGGGCGAAAGTCAGAGCAACCATCAGGCCGACCACACTGAGGAGCACCAACGCAGTGAATCGTTCACGATGAATGAACGCCGTGCCCAGTGCCGACACAATGAGGAACCCGGCGCCAAGCGCTGTAGGCCAGTCGATGGGTGACAAACCTTCACTACCGACAAAAATACCGAGACCCATAATGGGAACGATCGATACCGCGATGACACTCACCACCACTAGCATGATGTAACGTTGCAGCGAGCCGTTTTCGATACGTGCGGTCAGGTTATGGGTGAACTTTTCGATGCGCATCAACACCGCTTCAAAAACGGCTTTCTCGTCAATTTCTTTGAAACGAGCGTGGAAGTCGAAAAAACGCTGGCGCTGGCTGTACATCAGCAAGCCACCCACAAAGGCTGCGACACTCATCATCAACGGCAAGTTAACGCCGTGCATCACTGCCAACTGGTAATCCGGTACCGCGCCACCCAGAGTCGCCTGAGCCGCAGAAAACAGCAGTGGGCCAACCGAAATGGCCGGGAATATACCCACCATGATGCAGGCAAATACCAGAATTTCTACCGGGAACTTCATGTAGCGCGGTGGCTCATGAGGTGGGTAAATCGGCAGATTCACCGGCTTGCCGTTGAAAAACACGTCATGAATAAAGCGAGCGGAATAAGCGACCGCAAAGATGCCCGCCAGAGTCGCGACAATCGGGGGCAGCCAAGCCCAGAAGCCGGGCAGATTCAGTGCTAAGGATTCCGCAAAGAACATTTCTTTACTTAAGAAACCGTTTAGCAACGGCACACCAGCCATCGACGATGCAGCCACCATCGCAAGCGTAGCGGTGTGAGGCATATAACGCCAAAGTCCGTTAATTCTGCGCATGTCTCGGGTGCCGGTTTCGTGATCGATAATCCCGGCTGCCATAAATAACGAAGCTTTGAAGGTGGCGTGGTTGATCACGTGAAACAGTGCCGCAACCGCCGCCAGTTTGGTGCCCATGCCGAACAGCAGCGTGATCAAACCAAGATGGCTGACTGTCGAGTGCGCCAGCAGACCCTTCAGATCGTGCTTGAACATCGCGGTATAGGCACCGATCAGCAGCGTGGCCATACCCGTAAAACTGACCAGGTAAAACCACAGCTCGGTGCCGGCAAGTGCAGGATACAAACGCGCCATCAGAAAGATGCCGGCTTTTACCATGGTGGCGGAGTGCAGATAGGCAGACACCGGTGTGGGCGCCTGCATGGCGTGAGGTAACCAGAAATGAAACGGGAACTGGGCGGATTTGGTGAATGCGCCCAGCAGAACCAGCGTCAGAGCGACCGGGTACATAGCGTGAGCTTTTATCAAGTCGCCTGCTGCCAACACATCGTCCAGTTCAAAACTGCCTACGATGTTACCGATGATCAGAATGCCTGCGAGCAAGGCCAGACCGCCACCGCCGGTTATGGCTAGTGCCATTCGGGCCCCTCGGCGTGCATCCTGTTTGTGGGTCCAGAAACTGATCAAAAGGAACGAGGTAAGGCTGGTCAGCTCCCAGAAAATGAGCATCAGCAACAGGTTGCCAGACAACACAATGCCCAGCATTGAGCCTTTGAAACAAAGGAGTAGCGAGTAAAACTTCCTGACGTTCTCAGTCGCCTTCAAGTAGTAATGGGCATAGATAATAATCAGTAGCCCGATGATCAGGATCAGCAGCGCAAACATGAGAGCCAGGCCGTCGAGACGGAACGAGAACGAAATCCCGATCGCTGGTAGCCATTCGAAACTGTGAAGAACCACGCCGCCATCGGCCAGCGTTGCCCAATGGGGGAAAAGGGCGGCCAACGCAATCAGCGCGGGCACGGAAGATGCAATAGCAATCGCTGTACGCCCTCCCTGAGCAAACAGGGGAGCAGCAATCGCGCCTAAAAAGGGCAGTAGGACAACCAGCGGTAGCGACATCGCAACCTCGTTTTTGGTGTTTTCAGGCGTGAATGTGGGGCATAACGCCCTTCAGAGTGTAGCGGGCGGTCTGCCTCGCTGCACAAAAAACCGGGTAAGCTCCGGTTTAAACGGGAGTTAGTCTAGATTTGGTGGATCCGGGAAATAGGGGAGACGCCCGCGCTGCAAGACGATATCAGCGGGCTGAAGTGATTCTGGCGAAACTGTGCGGCCGGTGGACCTTCCGGTCATGTTTGCTCCGTCAATGAAACTTGACAGCTGATGATACGTGGCCAGTCAGGGAGGTCAAGTCAAGTTGATGCTGATTGAGTGTATACTTTGTAAAAATAAATTTGAGAGAGAGCCATGAGCACACCGTATCCTAACCTACTGAAACCTCTGGATCTTGGTTTTACTGAACTGAAGAACCGTGTATTGATGGGCTCTATGCATACGGGCCTGGAAGACCGGTTCTGGAATATCCACAAGCTTGCCCGATATTTTGCCGAGCGTGCGGAAGGTGGTGTGGGCCTGATGGTGACGGGTGGCTTCTCTCCCAACATGGCCGGTCAGTTATCGCCGCTGGCATCGACCATGAATAACCGTGCTACCGCCATGTTGCATCGCCATGTCACCGGGGCGGTCCATGAAGCGGGCGGAAAAATCTGCCTGCAGCTGCTTCACGCCGGCCGTTATGGCTACCAGCCTCTGATCGTCTCAGCCTCGGCCACCAAGTCTCCGATCAGCCTATTTAAAGCCCGTGCACTGTCCACCAAGGGCGTTGATCGCCACATCGACGACTTCGTTAGCGCCGCCAAACTGGCAAAGTTCGCCGGTTACGACGGTGTCGAAGTTATGGGTTCCGAAGGCTATTTTATCAACCAGTTCTTGTGCGAACGAACCAACAAACGTACAGACAAATGGGGCGGCTCCTACGAAAACCGCATGCGTTTGCCGGTTGAGATCGTTCGTCGCATGCGTGAAGCGGTCGGTCCCGAGTTCATTATTATTTATCGCTTGTCGATGCTGGATCTGGTGGAAGGTGGTCAGACCTGGGATCAGGTCGTGACGTTGGGCAAAGCCATCGAGAAGGCTGGCGCGACCATTATTAATACCGGTATCGGCTGGCACGAAGCGCGAGTACCTACCATTGTGACGTCTGTGCCTCGGGGTGGTTTTGCCGACGTAACGGCGAAATTCTACGGCGAAGTCGATATTCCGGTGTGTACCACCAACCGCATCAATACGCCGGAGAAAGGCGAAGAAATTCTTGCGGATGGTAAGGCTGACATGGTGTCCATGGCGCGGCCGTTATTGGCAGACAGTGAATTTGTGCGCAAGGCTGAACAGAATCGCAGCGACGAGATCAATACCTGCATCGCCTGCAACCAAGCGTGTCTGGACCATGTGTTCAAAGCCAAACGGGCGTCTTGTCTGGTTAACCCGCGCGCGTGTTTCGAGACGGAGTTGGTGCTGACCGTTGCGCCGGTCGTTCGCAGTGTTGCCGTCGTAGGCGCAGGTCCGGCGGGCTTGGCGGCAGCCACAACCGCGGCCAAGCGGGGCCACAAAGTCACGCTGTTCGAGGCTGACGACAAAATTGGCGGTCAGTTCAACTACGCCAAGCGCATTCCGGGCAAGGAAGAATTTTACGAAACCCTTCGTTATTTCCAGCGCCAGGTCGAGTTGTTGGAAATTGATTTGCAGCTCAATACGCGAGTGGATGCCGAATCGCTGAAAGCGCAGGGCTTTGATGATGTCATTATCGCCACGGGCGTAAAACCGAGAACGCCCAAAATCGAAGGGGTGGATCACCCCAAAGTGCTCGGATACCTCGATGTACTCCGTCACAACAAGCCCGTTGGTAATACGGTGGCAGTCATCGGCGCGGGCGGCATTGGTTTCGACGTCAGCGAGTTCCTGACCCACGACTTCGAGCGCCAGCCCGAAGGCGAGCAAGCCAAGGTCAGCGACTGGCAGGCCGAGTGGGGCGTGCATCCGGAGTTTGAAGGCCCAGGTGGGCTGGCGGAGCGCGAAGCAACGGCGACACCGCGAAAAATCTACCTGATGCAACGGAAAACCAGCAAAGTCGGTGGCGGTTTGGGTAAAACCTCAGGCTGGGTTCACCGCAGCAGCTTGAATCATCGCGACGTAGAAATGCTGAAAGGCTGCAGCTACGACCGCATCGATGATGAAGGCTTGCACATCACCTTGTCAGATAAAGACGGCAAAGAAATCGAGAAGAAAGTACTGCCGGTTGATAACGTGATCCTGTGTGCCGGCCAAGAGTCGTTCCGTGAACTTTACGATCAGCTTGAGGGTGCGGGCGTGAAAGCGCACTTGATCGGTGGTGCTGATTTAGCTGAAGAATTGGATGCAAAGCGAGCGATTCGACAAGGCACGGAAGTGGCCGCAGCTCTTTGATGCGGTTATGTCGATCACACTATGTGACCGCCAAGGTCACATAGTGGCGCTGCAGGGGTGGGGCGTTACCGAATAGCTTTCAAGGCGTTCGAAATAGCCTCGGCCTCTGCTTCGAGAACCTGGCTGTGGAGACTTTGTCCCTTCTCGCGAGCGTGCTTGATTTGCTTGCACTTCATCTCATAGAGACGACTTAAAACCTCGGACTGGCTCTGTCTCAATATTGTGTTCACGGCATCTTCTCCTTCGAACACCTGTCGGGATTTATTACATTCATGACCCAAAACGAACCTTCTGAAGAAATCGCTGCATAACCCGCGCCAGAACGAAACGTCGAAGTGTTACCGACCAAATCGCGAACGGTACGCACCGGGGGCTAGCCCCGAGTGTTTTCGAAATAAGCGACTGAAAGAACTGACATCTTCGTAGCCCACCATCCGAGTCACCTCTTCAATCGTAAGGCGCGAGTTCTCCAAATGCTGCCGTGCCGATTCGATGCGTAGAACCTGCAAATAGCCAGTGGGGGTGTCACCCGTTGCCGCTTTGAATCGGCGAATCAACGAACGCTCGGTTAAACCACTCAACGCAGCCAAAGCCGCCAGAGTGATCGGTTCGCTGTAATGCGAATCCAACCACTCCTGCACTTTCAAAATGGCTTGGTCTGAATGATAACGCCGGGCCTGCAGAGCACTGTATGGCGCCTGACTCGACCGCCCTGCGTCAATCACAAATGCCTTTGCCAGCTCCCTGGCGACCTGCGCACCCGCATGCCGCTCCACGAGATACACCCCAAGATCCCACCAAGCCATTCCGCCCCCGGCGCAAGCAACGTGACCATCTACCGTCACCAACTTATCTGGTTGCAAATCCACCTTCGGAAATCGCTGCCGAAACTGATTGCTAAACCCCCAGTGGGTGGTCGCCTGCCGACCGTCCAAAACCCCGGCTTCAGCCAACAAAAAAGCTCCGGTGCAATTACTGGCAATCCGTACCTGGTCATCATTGGTGGATTGAAACCGGGAAAGCCAACCGACCAACCCCGGATTTTCGGCCAAGACCTGATCAATGGGCGAGCCAATGGTCGGAATGATCACCAGATCGTTTTCACCCAGCGCGGCAATGTCTTGCCAGGAGCCATCCGCACCAATCGTCAGTCCATTGATGCACCGACAGGCCTCTCCGGATGCCGTCAGCAAACGTGTGCGAAAATACGGCTGTGGCTGTTCCCCATGAACCCGAGCCCAAGTCACACCCGCCATTCGAAACAGATCAATTACTCCGGTAATCGCACTGGCAAGCGCCCCGTTAAAACCAATGATCGTGACGGTTTTCACAAAGATGACTCCTATTAAAGAAAACTAAGCCAGCTATATCAAAAGTAGGGCGCTGCTGCGAGAGAACACTTCCGAGAGTGTGCGCAGCAGGGAAGCTGCGCAGAAGCCCCCACGGACGGGTTCACGGCGTCTCTCGGAAGTGTTCTCTCGCAGAAGTGCCCGGCAGCAAAGTGAGAGGTATGGCGAATTTCACCAAGAATAAGTCAGAAACGACAATTCCAACAAGTACAACGGTTGTGAGAGGCTATAGCCAATCAACAGGAGAACACGAATGACCGACACCCTGATCGACCGCCGCGACCTGGCATTCCAGCTCTACGAAGTCATGGACACCGAAGCCCTGACCGAGCGCGAACGCTTCAGCGAACACAGCAAAGAAACCTTCGATGCCGTCATCGAAACCGCTGACAAAATGGCGAAAGAAAAGTTTGCCAACCACAACAGCGCGGCGGATAAAGACGAACCTAAATTCGTCGACGGCCACGTGGAAATGCTCCCCGAGGTGAAAGAAGCCTTTGACGCCTACGCCGAAGCGGGCTTCCTCGCCGGGCGTTACGATTACGACCTGGGCGGCATGCAATTGCCGGAATCGGTCATGGCCGCTTGCAACGGCTTCTTCACCGCCGCCAACCCCGGCACCGCAGGCTACCCGTTCCTGACCACTGCCGCCGCCAACCTGATCCGCGTGTTCGGCAACGACCAACAAAAAGCCACCATTCTGCCGAATATGCTCAACGGCCGTTTCAGTGGCACTATGGCCCTGACCGAGCCGCACGCTGGTTCCAGCCTCGCTGATATCCGAACCTCCGCCACACCCATGGATGACGGGCACTACCTGATCAAAGGTGCGAAAATCTACATCTCCGGTGGCGAGCAGAGCATCACTGAAAACATCGTCCATATGGTGCTCGCCAAAATTAAAGGCGCACCGGCCGGCGTGAAAGGCATCTCACTGTTCATCGTGCCCAAATTCCACGTGGACGAAAACGGCGATCCGGGCGAACGCAACGGCGTTAGCCTCGCCGGCCTGATTCACAAACTCGGCTACAGGGGTACTACGAGTACCGCATTGAGCTTCGGCGATGACGCGCCGTGCCACGGCTATCTGGTGGGCGAGCCCCACCAAGGCTTGAAGTACATGTTCCAGATGATGAACGAAGCCCGCATTGGTGTGGGTATGGGGGCCGCCGTGATTGGATATCGTGGCTACATGCACAGCCTTGAATACGCTAAAGACCGTTTGCAGGGCCGTAAAGCCAGCGAGAAAAACCCGGAAAGTCCGCAAGTACCGATCATCGATCACGCCGACGTGCGCCGCATGCTGCTGGCGCAGAAAGCCTACAGCGAAGGTGGCTTGGCGCTGTGCCTGTACGGCGCTCGGCTGATGGACGAACAGCACACCCATCCGGATGAACAAAAGCGTGCTGAAGCCGGCAAGCTGTTGGATCTTCTGACTCCGGTGATCAAAGCCTGGCCCTCGGAATTCGGCCCCAAAGCCAACGACCTGGCCATTCAGGTATACGGAGGCGCAGGCTACACCCGCGAGTATCCGGTGGAGCAATGCTGGCGCGACAACCGCTTGAATCCGATTCACGAAGGCACCAACGGCATTCAGGCATTGGATCTTCTGGGTAGGAAGATCTGGCAAGATCAAAGCCACGGATTGCAGTTGTTGATGCAGGAAATGCAGGCCGACCTGCAAGCTGCTACCGCCGACCGTTGCCAGCAGTGGGCGTTATCACTAAGTGAAACCTTGCAGCAAGCGGTGAAAGTGACCCAGAGCCTGGGTAAATCCCTGATGGGTGGCGAAGTGGATAAAACCCTGGCCAACGCCAGCTGCTACCTCCATTTGTTCGGGCACATCATCGTCGCGTGGATGTGGCTGCGCCAAGCCAATGCCGCCGCCAATGCGTTGGCCTCGGCCAACAGTGACAGCGAGCGCAACTTCTACCAAGGCAAGTTGCAGGCGGCCCAGTACTTCTTCCACTGGGAATTGCCAACCGTAGCGCAAGATTTGGTATTGCTGCGTAATCAGGACGACACGTGCTTGAACATGAAAGTGGATTGGTTCTAAGCGAAGGCCACAAAAGGAAAGAGACATGTCACTGGTAACAGTAGAACAGCAAGGCCATATTTTGCTTATAGGTCTGAATCGCCCGGAAAAAATGAACGCCATGAACCGGGCCATGTACCACGAAATTGCAGCAGCCTACTACCAGCTGCAAAACGACCCGGAACTACGCGTCGCAGTGATGCACGCAGAAGGTGACCACTTCACCAGCGGCTTGCAGCTGGATGATTGGGCGGAAGTCTTCGCCAATGGCAAAGGCATCGAACCTGCCGAAGGCGAATTGGATCCATTTCATATCACAGGAGAAGGGCTCGCTAAACCGGTGGTCTTCGCGGCTCAGGGCATCTGCTTCACCTGCGGTGTGGAAATGATGCTCAACTCCGACATCCGTGTGGCCGCCAAAGGCACACGCTTTGCCCAGCTTGAAGTGCAACGAGGCATCTTCGCTTGCGGCGGCGCGACTATCCGGCTGCAGCGGGAAATCGGCTGGGGTAATGCCCAGCGTTACTTGCTAACTGGCGATGAATGGACGGCTGAGCAAGCCTACCAATGGGGGTTGATTCAAGAGCTGGTCGAACCCGGCGAACAGTTGAACAAAGCCATGGAAATTGCCGAGAAGATCGCCAAAGCCGCACCGTTGGGCGTTCAGGGCAGTTTGAAATCGTCCAAAATCGCCGTTAGCGAAGGGCAGGAAATCGCTAAACAACGTTTGTTTCCCGACCTCGGTCCCGTGATGGCCAGTGAAGATGTTAAGGAAGGTATTCAGTCTTTTTTAGAAAGAAGGGAGGCTGTGTTTAAAGGAAAATAAAAACAGGTTGATTTCAGTCGATCTGGCCGCCTGCCCCATCCACAAATCAGTCAGGGCAGGCGGCAGAAGCAAGTGGATTATGCTGCGTCTGTTTCAGTTGAAGCTTCGGCTCGGCGAGTCGCGGCCTCAGCAGCCACTTTAGCGGCATAATCCGCATACTTGGCCATCAGCTCCGCTTTACGATCCGGGTCCCAGTTAATCTTGGACAGATCGCCTTCGTAGTGGTCAATCACCCGCTTATCCATTGTCTCCGACCACCACTTCGGAAAATACGCTGGCAATAGCATCGAAGCATAACCACTAGGCAGTTGCGGCGCGTTCTCGAAATGGCGCAACGCCTGGAAGCTTCGGCTCGGATGAGCATGATGATCCGAATGCCGCTGTAACTGGTACAGGAACAAATTGGTCACAATATTGTTGCTGTTCCAGCTGTGTTCTGGCTTGGTTCGCTCGTACTTACCGTTTTCTTTCTTCTGGCGCAGCAAGCCATAGTGTTCAATGTAATTCACACTCTCGAGCAAGCTAGCCCCGTAGATTGCCTGTCCCGCTAGAAAAGGAACAGCCCGCGGGCCGCAAACCAACGTTGTGGCACCAAAGAACCCGGCACTCATCGCCCAGCCCTGCAACAGTTCATTATCGAAGCTCCAGAAACCCTTACCCTTGCGGGCCAGACGCGCTTTTTCGATTTCTACCGCCGATTTCAGACCACCCACTATCGTGCGTGGTAAAAACTTCCAGAAGCTTTCCCCCATTTTGCTGCTAGCGGGATCTTCTGGTGTGGCTACACGCTTATGGTGTCCAAAATTATGCTCAACCACGAAATGGGTGTAACCGGTAGGCGCCAAGGCGGCCATCGCCATCAGCTTGTTTAACTTGT
This sequence comes from Marinobacter sp. JH2, assembly GCF_004353225.1. NCBI lineage: Bacteria > Pseudomonadati > Pseudomonadota > Gammaproteobacteria > Pseudomonadales > Marinobacteraceae > Marinobacter > Marinobacter sp. JH2. The sequence continues at coordinate 252,541 of NZ_CP037934.1, forward strand.
TCGATTTGTGGCCCAGTTCGTGAGCGGTGTTGATTCCGATGCCATTGATGGCCCCAACCGTAAAGGTTAATCCGATTTTATCTTCCAGTGGAACGTTCTTACGGCTAGCCAGCCAGGCGCCCATAAATGTCAGAGCGTATTGGGTGGGGATAAACGCTTTAACAATCCGGTCGTAGTACTTGTCGTGTTCCAGAGTCTTTACGGCCTCTTCGGGTGGATTGCTTTTATCAACGCCAACAGCACGGTCGAGAGCGGGAATGACGCCGTGAATCAAAATCGGTCCGGTCCAGGCCAAGGCTTTCAGTTTTTTCGGGGCGATGGCGTAGGCGCCTAGTGCGGCTACACCAATGCCGGGCAGTGCCGGGCCGAGTAACCATAGATAACGTTTGGGGTCTTTCCAGTCTTTGCCGGCCGGCCGAGCTGAAGTGTGTGGTTTTTCCGGAGATATTTGAAGTTTGGCATTCATAGTTGGCGCTCCCTCTTGTTCGTTGTTCTGAACAATTTATGTCGGACAATATTGCAATACAACAAAATAATGAGATATGGCCCGGGATGACAAGTTTAGGGGAGTTGGCGTAAAGCGGGACTCTGGTCCATCCTTTGAGTAATAAAAAAAACAAGGAAATATTAAGATGAGTGCTATCAATCCCAAGCGGCAGGTTATTTCCTGCAGTGCTCAGGAATGGATTCGAGAGTACATACGAACAGAGCGGCGAGCGGAGATTATTTATCGGCATCCATCGGGGCAAATGATGATTGTCCATGAAGTTTTACACGATATATTAAGTCGGGCTGGTCACGATTTTTTGGTACTAGGAACCGGAAAAGTGCTTGGCGTTGAACGTGTCCTGATGATCGACGGTCGAGAGTTAACGAAACAGTAACTCTGCGGTAATTGCGATCGAACAGCTGGGGCTCTACGCTAGAAACACTGCCGACATGTACCAACAGAAGGAAATGTTATGAACAAGCTAACACTAAGTGCACTCGCTCTCTTGATGACGCTTGGCCTTGCAGCTTGCAGCTCCGAAAGCGATGAAGGCGCTGATTTCGAGCAGGCTGGCGAAAACGCTGCGGAAATGATGGATGATGCCGCCGATTCTGCGGAAGAGGGCATGGAAGAAGCGACCGGCACCGACGAGAGCGCGTTGGGCGAAGTTCAAGAAGGCTTTGAAGAGGCCGGCGATAAAATGGAAGAAGCCGCTGACGACACCAGCGATGCGATGGAAGAAGCTGCGGACGATGTTGCCAATTAAATTTATAGCATCAGCAGTTCTTTAAAAAGGCGCCGTTAAGGCGCCTTTTTTTGTGTCTTAAAACACTGTCTCCCAATGGTCATTGAACTGACACGAAATCGAGGCGCGCTTGTCATACAAGGTCAGGACACTGATCTCTCGACAATGCCGGATGGCTCAATAATTCGAGAGAGAGAGAAATAAAGCATGGCTAAGCACGATCTTGATTCAAATTATCTGGACCCTAACTACGAGCCTGTGGTGAATCACTCGGGTAACCGGCCCTTCGGTCAGGTGCTGACTACACGAATGCAGCGCCGTGCGGTTCTTAAAGGGTCGGTAGGCGCCGCCTTGGCGAGCCTGGTTGGGGTGGGGCTCGCGGGCTGCGGGAGCAGTGATGGCGACGGGTCAGCCTCTGCGCCTGATGGCATCGGTGGTTCAGGTGATGGACAGGCTGACCTTTCTATAGGTTTCAACGCGGTGCCCGTTTCCGATGCCAATCACGTTGTTGTGCCGGAAGGTTATGCCACAAAAGCGTTCTTGCCGTGGGGTACCCCGATTACGGGTAGCTACCCGGCCTACAAGCCGGATGGCACCAATACTGGTGCTGAGCAAGAACAGCAAATGGGTATGCATCATGATGGCCTGCATTTCTTCCCCATAGATCTGAAAGCGGGAGGTAACAGTTCCACCGAAGGCTTACTTGTGATGAATCATGAGTACATCAACCAATCCGCTCTCCATGCGAACGGCCCGACGGGCGCAAGCGGTAATGCGGGTGTGCGCCCTGCCGATGAGGTCCGCAAGGAAATTGCTGCCCATGGTGTGTCAGTGGTCCACATTAAACAAGACAGTAAGGGCACGTGGGATATAGTGTTTGGCAGTCCCTTCAACCGCCGAATCACCGGTGGCACCGAAATGGAGATACGAGGTCCGCTCCGAGGCTACGATAAGCTGGCGACGAAGTTCAGCTCAGCAGGCGAGCGCACTCGGGGTACATTGAATAACTGTGCGATGGGGCCAACCCCTTGGGGGACCTATTTGGCAGCTGAGGAAAACTGGCATGGGTACTTTGCCAATAAAACGTCGGGTGATCGTCCCCGTGAGCAGATTCGCCACGGTGTTACAGGAAGTTCCCGTTATGATTGGGAGCTGGCGGATAATGGCGCCGATGCCTATGTGCGCTTCGATGTGACTCCAGGCTCAGGGGCGGCGGCTGACGATTACAGAAATGAGGCCAACACATTCGGTTTTATGGTTGAGATTGATCCCTTTACTCCGGAAAGTGCTCCGCAGAAACGCACCGCCTTGGGCCGCTTCGGCCATGAAGGTGTGATTTTTGCGCCGGTGAAAGAAGGGCAGCCTGTGGTTTGTTATTCCGGTGATGATTCTCGTTTTGAATACATCTATAAGTTTGTATCGTCGAAGCCATATTACGCGGCGACGGCGGGTGGCTATTTGTTGGACGAGGGCACTTTGTATGTGGCTCGCTTCAACGAGGATGGCTCCGGCGAATGGCTGCCGTTGGACCTGAAGGATGCCGGTTTCGCCGCAAAAGTCACCGCGGCAGCGGGCACCAACGTGGGCGAGATTGCCTTTGATGGCTTCGACGATCAAGCTGATGTCTTGTTGAACACCCGTTTGGCGGCAGATATCGCCGGAGCCACCCCGATGGATCGGCCGGAATGGGGCGCCGTTGATCCGAATTCGGGTGAGGTTTATTTCACACTGACTAATAATTCCAAGCGGACCGAAACTCAGACTGACGCAGCCAACCCGATTGCCAATAACCAGAATGGTCACATCATTCGCTGGAAGGAAGCTGAGAATAGTCACGCGGCTACCCGTTTCGATTGGGATATTTTCGTGTTCGCCGGCGACCAGGGCACTGAAACGATGGTGGATGGCGAAGCCGTTGTCACCCTGAACGACGACAATATCTTCAACAGTCCAGATGGCTTGTGGTTCGACTACAACGGCCGATTGTGGATTCAGACCGATGGCCGGGATGAAGCGCCCTATCAGAACAACATGATGCTGGCGGCGAACCCCGAAACCCGGGAGATCAAACGCTTCTTTGTCGGACCTTTTGGTTGTGAGGTGACCGGTGTAACCGGTACGCCAGACATGGAGACCATGTTCGTCAATATCCAACACCCCGCCGCCAATTGGCCCGATGCCAACGATCCGAGGCCAAGGGATGCCACTGTGATCGTAACTCGAACAGACGGCGGCGTAATCGGAAGCTGATCCAGTGGAAAAAAGGTGAGGTCAGTGGTTGGAAAATAGCGGGCTTTTCGAGAGGGTAAGCCCGCTATGCTAGACTGGAGGAAATCCATTTCCAGGAGCCCTACCATTGGCCGAACCGGAATTCATTCCCCGCAACGATGACCCCCAGAAACCGTCCACCGATTCAGCACGCAACCTCGCGATTGTCGTTTATATTCTGCAAGCACTGTCGTTTTTTCTGGGCGGTATTACCGGCCTGGTCGGGGTGATCGTGAATTACGTCAAAATGGACGACGTTCGTGGCACCTGGATTGAGAGCCATTTCCGTTGGCAAATTCGCACCTTTTGGATAGGCCTGCTTTGGACGGTGATCGGGGTTGTTACCACCCCGCTGATCATCGGCTGGTTCATACTGTTGGGCACGTCTATCTGGGTGATCTATAAAATCGTAAAGGGTGCTCTGGCCCTAAACGACGGTCGAATCGTTTAATTACACTTTTTACATCTCGCTCAAGAGGGCGAGATGTCCTCCTCCCCCCTCTCTCTTTATTTATTAAAGTTTTGTAAGACAATGATGCAGCCCGCACTGTGCCTGCACGTTCAGTACTTCTACCTATTTCTTTTGCTAATGTGACTCAGTTCCTTGTCTGATCGGCCAAATTAATGTTTTGCATTTTGGCCCAAACTGCATTGCGTTTTAGTCGATAGTGTTGCACCTAATTAATAAGCATGAAAGGAGGGCGTTTCAAATGACAAGAAGGATATTTCGAGCGTTATCAGTGGCCGGTTTATGTGTCGCCGCAATACCACTGGCGCAAGCCAAACCGGTTCAGCACGAAAGTGAGGTTTCTGTTCTCGGCAGTTACATCAAGCCGGATAACGATCGTGCTGATGAATACGGCACCGCAATGCGGGCCATGTACAGTCATCGATTGAGTCAGCACTGGTGGCTTGAACCGCAGTTCTTTGCGGGGATTTTCGAAACAGGTGTTAATGGTGGCACGGACTACTACCAGCAGGGATTAGGTGCTGATTTCAACTACCGCCTGTTTGGACCTGAGACTTTCTCCCCTTATATCTCTATCGGCGGCGGCGTTTCACGTAACGATGTGTTCAACAGCTCCAGCAACGAATTCAATGGTTATGCGAACGCCGCTCTGGGTTTGATTTCTTCCCCTTTCTCTAAGTCTGGACTTCGCCTGAGAGCCGACGCGAGATACCTGTGGGATGCTTTTGAAGAGGACTATTCGGATCTTCATTTTAGTGTTGGTTTAACCGTTCCTATCGGTGCGACGCGCACTCGCATCGTCGAAAAAACCGTGGTCATTGAAAAGCCGGTTGTGGTTGAGAAGAGCTTGGCCGATTCAGACGGTGACGGTGTGGTAGATGGTGTTGATCAGTGTCCGAATACCTTGGAAGGTCTTGAGGTTAACGCTGTTGGTTGTGTGGAAACCAACCAGGTGCAGACCGTTATTCTGCAGGGCGTAACCTTTGAATTTAACTCTGACCGCCTGACTGCAAATGCCAGAGACATTCTGATCAGCACGGCTGATGCTTTGAAAGGCCAGACCGATCTCAACGTTGAACTGGCCGGTTACACCGATAGTCAGGGTTCTGCAGCCTACAACCGTGAATTGTCGCAAAAACGTGCGAACGCAGTACGCAATTACCTCTTGGATCTAGGCGTTGCCCCTAAACAATTGACCGCCACTGGCTATGGCGAGGCCAATCCAGTACGGAGCAACGACACCGAAGAGGGTCGTGAGCGGAACCGCCGCGTTGAATTCAATGTGGTATCGGATACAGCCGGAGAGGGTGCTTGATTATGAAGTTGAATAATTTGAATTTCCCTTTGATTTTATTGTTTACCGCATTGCTGGCGCTGGCCGGCTGTGAAGCCGATGGCTCGAGTGATGGCTCTAGTGTTAACGGTGGCGGGGATAACGTTGACAACCCGAAAGATTTTGACGGAGACGGAGACGGCATTCCTGATAACGAGGACTCCTGCCCTAATACCATTAACGACGGTGTTGATGCAGACGCCGATGGTATTGATGATGCCTGTGATGACGATATCTCCAATAATGACGACATCGATGGTGACGGTGTCCTCAATGGTGTAGACAACTGCCCGTTGGTTGCCAACTCGAATCAGCTCAACACTGATCGTGATTCGTTTGGTGATGTCTGTGACATCGATTCCGATGGTGACGGCATTGACGATAAAGTAAAGAATACCGATGGTAGCTACACCGATACCGGTGCGGATAATTGTCCTTTGATTGCCAATCCTTCTCAGGCGGACCGTGATAATAATAGTGTTGGTAATGCCTGTGATACCGATGCAGACGGGGATGGTGTTGACGATAAAGCGCTGGATGCGGCTACCGGCCAGTTCTCGGTGATTGATCCGGCGGATGGTGGTGATAACTGCCCTCTGGAAGCGAACTCCGGTCAGGAAGATGCAAATAGTGATGGCGTAGGTGATGCGTGTTCGGATGACGACGATGGCGACGGTGTTGTTACCGGCGATAACTGTCCGTTAGTGTTCAATCCTAATCAGGAAGATACCGATGCTGATGGCACCGGCGACGCCTGTGACGTTGACATGGACGGTGATGGCGTAAATGATAAAACCGATTTAGGGTTTGGTAATTTCGGACCGGTTTTGATCAATTCGGACAACTGTCCGTATGTGCCGAACGGCGCGGACCAAGCAAGCGTTGACGGTGTCGGCAACCAGACTGATTCCGACGGTGACGGCATTGGTGACGCGTGCGACCGAGTCGATAACGTTGCGTTCTCTTGCGGCGTTGGTGAGCAGTTCGAACCGATGCTGACCAGCAGCACCGTCAACGGTAAAAACCTTGGTGTGGTGGCTTCTGCCAATGAAACAAACTGTTTGTTGCCACTTGGACTGCTGTGCAATGTGAGCGATGAAAACAATGTCGTCGATGAGGATCTGAGTAACTTCGCGACCATTCAGAATACCAACTTGCTGGGTCTGTCGAATGTTAGCCTGCGCGTAGCGGCGACCTCTGGTTTCAGGTATCCAGGGCAAAACGTGATCGGCGTGTCAATCGCAGAGGCGGCGCAGTTGGTTCGGTTAGGCCTGTTAACCAACGGTGGTTTGAAAGTGCGGACCCTGCTGAATGGCGAAATTCAGGAAGAGTCTGACGGGCAGGTAGGGGCAGAGCTGGATTTGCTGGGCGTCTCTGGTCTGTTGGGTGGCGATGAGGTCGGATTCTTGGTCTTCCAGACTTCTAAGAGCTTTGACTCAGTCGAAGTTGAGAGTGGTGGTTTCGAGCTGCTGTCAGTGCTGGATGAGTTCAACGTGCACGCCGTGTGTGCGTCGACAAACGATGTTCAGCTGCGATAGCGACGACTCGACGTAAGAAAAAGGGCCGGCAATTGCCGGCCCTTTTTTGTTGTTCGCGCTCTATATCTTGGCTAGTCTTCCGTCACTTCATCCAGCCTCAACGCACTGATCATCCCGGCAAACCCCATTAACCCAAGCACGATAATCACGGCCACGTTGGATATCAGCGAGATAGCGGCGGTGAGGCCACCGGTCGCCAGTAATAGAATACCAATCACCGTGTTGCTGACCGAGGTGTAGTCGGTACGCTTATTTCCGCCCGCCATATCCACCAGATACGTTTTACGGCCAAGGCGAACACCGGCATGAGCAATGCTCAGAATGAAGAACGCAACGGGATAAAACCAGGCACCGCCGAAACCGGGGCCGAAAACGAGGGCCAGGCATCCCACGGTTACACAAATGCCACTGGCCATTGCGGCGCCACGGATCATCACGCGGCGGCTGGAAGTGTCTGCCGCCCAGCCCCAGAAACTGGCGCTGAGAGAACTGGCCAAGCTGCTGGCGAGCAGGAAGACGCCAAGCATCCAGCCAATGTCGGATTCTTTCTGGGCCATGACCACAAAGTATGGAGAGGCCAGTGCGGAGCATAACAACAAGGCTCGGGTAATGACAAAATTTCGAAACAGGGCGTCGGTACGCAAGAGGGATAGGCTTTTGATGGCTTCCGCCAAGGCGTTTCCGCCGCCATCGGTTTCACCAGCGTACTCTTCCACTCCGGCAAACAGTAAGCCCGCGATAATCCACATGCTGGCGGCGAGTAGCAGCAACAGAGCGTAAAAGTCGATGCTCGGATCGCCCCGGTCCCAGAATAGCAGTGCGGTGAGAATCACCGTCGCCGTGCCGCCCAAGGTACTAGCTAGGCCGGACAAGCGCCCGCGCCGTGTCTTCGGGATGCATTTGCCCTGCACATCTTTCATGGAAACTGAGCAGAATCCGCGCGAAAGCGAGAACACGATGAGGGCAGCTACAATGCCACTACCCGCTGCATAGCCTTCAAGAAACCACACGCTGGCAGCCATGGCCATCACGCTCACGGCCTGCCCGAAACTGCCCAATGTCCAGAACCATTTGCGCACCGCTTTGCGGCGAACCCAGGCGCCGATCACCATTTGCGGCACCATTGAGCCCGATTCACGAATGGGCACCAGCCAAGCCACCAAAGCGGGTGCACCGACGGCGCTCATCAGCCACGCCAGAACGGTTTTCGGGCTGATTAGCAGGTCGCCGAGCTTAGTCAGTACATTGCTGAACAAGATTAAGAAAAAATTGCGTGGTACTTCCCGGCAGGCTTCGGCAGGAATGTCTTTGCAAACACGGGCATCTTCTTCGTTGGCGATCAGGCTGTACAGCTGATCAATCGAATAGGAGGACTTTTCGGACAAGGTGGCTACTCCGGCAAAGGATTTCGCCAAGCATAGCAGGAGCCGGGAAGTTGCTTAAGGGCCGGTTGGTGCAGTTATGGCTGGCTAAACCAAATGATGATCCCAATACAGTGGCAGTTGGGCAATGCCCTGAGCCGGCTGGTGTGCGCCAAGCCGAACCAGTTTGCCTTGGCCCGAGGAAATCAGGAAGTCACCGCCGGCTAATGCCTGCACGCCCGAACAATCGGGAATCGAGGTTTTTGCGAGCAGCTTGCCGGTGCTGCCTTGAAAAACCACTGCCGTGCCGCCGACGGGGGATGCTGCGGCCACTAGATCGTTTTCCGGGTGGGCGATGACGCTGGCAATATAGTTGGCGAGGCCCGCTTGGGTTTCATCGTCAAAACGCATTTCGGTTAGCCGGTTGCCTTCCATGCGGGCAAGCAAGGCCGGCATTTCGTGCCTGGGGCCTTGGTGTTGGTAGGCTACGTAAACGTTGCCGGAAGGGTGAACGTCCAGGTGACGCAGGCTTTGTTGATGGTGGCTCGGGGTCAGGCGGCCAATAATCTCTCCCGAGCGGCGGTCCATCAGAATCAGTGCCGATGTCATGGTGTCGAGATTGAGTTTAAGCCGGTCATAATCCGGGTGGGTGAGAATGCCGCCGAGGGCGATGGCCAGGGTTTCGCCGTCCGGATGTAGGGTGATTTGGTGTGGTCCGATACCTGCTAATTCGAAGGTGTTTACCCGTTGGTAGTTTTGCTCGGCATCATAAACCGCCACGATGCCCTCGCCGGGTTCGTAGCGGCTGGCGGTGGCATAAAGCCAGCGCCCATCCGGGGAGAACACACCGTGGCCCACGAAGTGTTCACCTTGCGCGGCTTCAATATTGTGAAGGCGTCTACCGGTAGATGCGTCCAACACATAGAAGCTCCACCCCGGCCGGCGCTCGAAGAACACTAGTTGATTGCCCTCGGGACGAGTGCAACCGCTGTGGCAACGGGTATCCACTGGTGAAACCCAAAGCGGCTGACCTTTCAAGTCAAAAGCACTAACACCGAAGGTGCCATCGGGTTTGCCCACCGCTGCCGAGTACTGCTCGGGGTTAAACCCCGACTTTCTCGGCATTAAGCTGCAGCCACTCAGGCTTAACGCAGCAGTGCCGGCAAAAGCTGTTTTCAGGAGTTTGCGTCGGCTTCTATCCATTACATCTGGCCCTTCAGTCACCGTCGCTGGAATTGAAGCCCCGAACAACACCCAGAGCAACAGCGGCTTGGTCGTTGATCAGGGTTGCGAGCTGGGAAACGTCAACGTATAGCCCTTGCAGTATGCGAAAGGCGTTGTCGTCAGACAGCAATGCGGTCATCGGCCGATCAGCTTCCGGAAAGTTATCCAGCGCAGCATCAAACTGGTGTTGGACTCGCTCAGCCAGTTGTAATTCACCCTTTTGTTCCAGAAGTCCCAGAAATTCAGGCATGAAATGTTGCTGCAACCCGCGCAGGGTGGCTTCTACCGATAACAGGCTGGTGCCACTGCGCCAGGCATCGGTGATGTAAGGATTGCGCTTGCCATTGCCGCGCAGCCCCATGGGTTTTGCTAACCGCCGCTCCTCAAGAATCTCCAGTGCTGCCATGGCCGACTTGAGGGTAGAAACGTGATAGACCTCGGTGTTTAGGTAAGGCGTTTTGAAGTTTTGCCAGTCGGCACTGAGCTGTTTGCTGTTTGAAGCAATATGCTGGGTGACAGTGGTCAACAGAGCGCAGCTGTGGGGGGCCGGCAGGGCACTTTTGCCGGTGGACAATGCCTCATCAAACAGCAGGTATTCCAGCATGGGAAAACCCTGAACAGCTACGCCCGATTGTTCAATAATGTCGGTGGTGATCGGCTGATCTGATTTTGTCAGGTAGCTGGCTTTGCGGGCAACCAGATTTTTAGGGTCTGGCCAGAATTGAAACTGCCAGGCCAGATTGTCGTTCTCCACTGGTCCGAAATCGACAAAGCGCACCTGTTGCCAGGCCACAAAGGCATCACGCCAGTGTTGTTCGAGCTGCTCCCTTTGCTTCTCGTCGGGTGCTTCACAGTAACGGTTGGCTTGCTCGGCAAGCTGGCTTGTTTCGTCGGCGAGCAGGTCATAGCCCGATTGAATTGCCGGGTGCCAGCCCGCGCGGGCACTTTGTGGCGCATCCACCGGTGTGGCCGCGAAACTGACAGAGGCGGCAACGGCTAGGGTCGAGGCGCAAAAGGCTCGAATGATGGGCTGCATGGCAACTCCTTAAAGCGAATTGAGGAAATCGATCAGTGCTTGTCGGTCACTGGCTGACAATTGGCGGTATTGATCGGCCGTTGTTTGAGCTTCGCCGCCGTGCCAAAGAATGGCTTCTTCCTGCGTGCGGGCGCGGCCGTCATGCAAGAAGCCCGCTTGTGGATTCACTAGTTTTGCCAGCCCGGTGCCCCACAAAGGCGGAGTGCGCCATTCGTTGCCGTCGGCCAGAAATTCATCACGCCCGTCTGCCAGTGCTGACCCCATGTCGTGTAATAACAGGTCGGTATAGGGCCAGATGGTCTGGTTGCTAAGATCCGGGCGATCGGCGACTTGGCCTGTGGTGTGTTTGGGTGTGTGGCACGCTGCGCAGCCGATTTCGTTAAAGCGCTTGGCACCTTGCTGAACGGATTCCTGATTCAGGTTACGCCGGGCGGGAACGGCCAGACTCTTGGCGTAGAAGGTGACAAAGCCGGCGACTTTATCGGTGACTTCCGGCGCGCCGCCATCGGGAAATTGCTCACAATTCTGCTCAGCTGTGCAGTCGGTAGTGGGTTTCAGGCTTGAGGTCAGCCCCATGTCGCCTGCGAATGCACCCATGCCTTGCTGATGCACGTTAGGCTCTGCAGCCTTCCAGCCAAAGCGGCCCGGTGCCGTCTGTTTTGTTGCCAGATCCCAAACCTGATTCAGTTTGCCGGAAATGCCGTTTTTGTCTTCGTCGTCGGGATCGGTCAAAGCTTCAAGATCGCCGATTGGAATGGCTTCCAGCAAACCCATGCCGATCATTTGCGGTGCTACGCGGGGAGAGACCAACAGACTTTTCGGTAGCGGGCCGTAGTTCGGGTTGTCGATGTGATACACCGGTTTGCGTAAGGAAATCTGATGGCCATCGGGTAACGTTTCTGTGACCGGTTGCCATTCGATACGTAGGTTGGCTTCGGGCTTTGCAGCTGGCAAAGCTGCGGTCTGGAGCTGAGCACCATAAACAGGAGCCGGTTTGAAACCTTGCGTGCGGAGTATGTCCGCATCTTTCAGTGGATCTGCGGGCACCGCTAGCCGAAGGAATAGAGATACGGTTGGTTCGTCCACTCCCGGAGGATGGCCGCGGCCATCTTTGATGTGACAGCCCTGGCAAGAATTAGTATTGAACAGAGGCCCAAGACCGTCCCGGGCATCGGTGCTGGCGGGTGCTTCAACCCAAGGATTCCGGAAGAAACTGTTACCGACACTGAAATCCAGCCGTTTTGTCATCGACAAGTTGGCTTGGGGTAGTGAGTAGGCATTGGTATCGGATTGCTGAACCGTGCCTTCACCACCGGTATTCGGTGTGGTTTGTATCGGGTAACCAGCGTGGCTGGCGGCGAAAACGGGAACGCTGGCCATAGCCAGCGTTCCCCAGATCAGTGCGTTTTTCATCGTGCCTCAGAATGCGTGGCCGGCATCGTCAGGGGACAAGGCTTCAATACCGAGTTGGCGTGCGGCTTGTTCAATGGAACCGGTTTGTTCAACAAGCGCCATAATCGCATTATTGACGATTTGCGCACCCTGGGTGTTGCCCGGCGCGATCATAGTATCAAAGGCCATTGGGTTTTCGCTGCTTTCCGCGTGTGCTTTCAGTTGCCCCAAGGCTTTCATAGATGCATCCAACTGAGCGTTCAGGCGGGCATCCAATTCAGGATTGTTGGCTTCCACGAGATCAGACAATGACGGGCCGCTGACCTCGCTGCCGTCGGCCCGGCGGTAGGTGCCGGTGTAAACGTTCTGGATACCTTGGCCATTGTAGTAATGGGAGTTATGAGTGTTGTCGCTAAAGCAATCGTGCTCGTCTTCGTAAGAGTTGGCTTCCAGAGCCACTTTCATGCGCTCGCCTGCCAATTCACCCAGAGACAAAGAACCCATGCCAAACAGCATTTTCTGTACCGCTTCGTCTACATCGCCGTTTGTCAGTTCGTTGCGGTAGTTGTTTGCGCTGCCTGGGGCCCATTGCGCCACCATCCATTCCAGATCGGAAACCAGAAGATCTGTTACCGCATCCAGGTAGTCACCACGGCGTTCACAGTTGCCGTTGGTGCAGTCAGAACCTGTTGCGTAATCGGTAACAGGGCGCTCACCGGCACCTTGTTCGAAGCCGTGCTGATCTTGGCCCCACAGCAGAAATTCGACCGCGTGGTAGCCGGTGGCTACGTTGGCTTCGGACCCTCCAATTTCGTTTAGATCCGCGAGCAGTTCCGGAGTCAATACGGTTGTGTTCAGGGTTTTTCCGCCCACGTTCACGCTTGTGTTTGCTATGAGATTGGCCGTTGCGCCCGCGTTGCCCAATTCGTACTGGTAATCGTCGGTTTTGACGTAATCGATCAGTCCTTCATCCAGCGGCCACGCGTTCAGCTGGCCTTCCCAGTCGTCTACGATGGTGTTGCCGAAACGAAACACTTCCGTTTGCTGGTAGGGCACACGAGCTGCCAGCCAGGCTTCTTTAGCTGCTTGCAGATTGGCTTCTGAGGGATTGGCAATCAGCTGATCGGTGGCTTTATCCAGAGCCTTAGCCGTAATCAGCGCATCTTGGTAATTGGCGTGGGCCACATCCGCATAGTGGGAAACCACAGAGGCTTTGGTGACCGGCTCAGTCTCGGCGGCGGAATTGTTGAGAGCGCAACCTGTGGAAAGGGTGGCGGCAATAGTAAGGGCTAGTGGAGCCGGGCGGAACAAAGCGGTCATTGGAAACTCCGAGCATTGTGGGTGTGACTAGCAATAGGAAGTATTAGCGTTTGCATTATGAGGGGGTGAGCAACGTTGAAGCAAGATTTTTTGATTTGTAGCGACACTGGACGTTTGCAGGGAGTTGTTTGTGCGGGGTGTCTGCGGCTTAATAGGTGGCTGGAATCAGGAGCCTGACATGTTGAGTTATCTTCACGCCTTTCACGCAGGAAATTTTGCAGATGTTCAGAAGCACGCCGCATTGACCTTGGCGCTGGTCATGATGCAAACCAAGAAAACCGCCATCGCGTGTTTTGATACTCACGCCGGCAGTGCGATCTATGATCTGACCAGTGAACGGGCTAGAAAAACAGCTGAAGCTGATGCCGGTATCCACCACTTGTGGTCGTTACGTGGAAAGTTGAAATCACCCGACTGGCAGCCAATGGTGGAGTTGTTGGGCCGCGTAAACAAAGGTTCGGACACTTTGTCTTTGTACCCCGGCTCGCCCGCCTGGCTGGCGAATTTTGGTCGGCCCGGAGATGCGATTGCTGCGTTTGAATTGCACCCGACCGAGGGGAAGCATTTGGAAACATGGGGCGAGAAGAACGGTGTTCGCGTTCAGAATGAAGATGGATTGAACGGGTTGTTAAAGTGTTTGCCACCCGCCCAGCCCCGGCTGCTAACGCTGATCGACCCGTCTTATGAAGTGAAAGATGAATACGGCCAGGTCGTGAAGACTTTGACGCACGCCTGGAAGAAATGTCGCCACGGTGTATTTCTGATTTGGTACCCCATTCTGACCAGCGGCCTGCATCAACAATTGATTGCAGGCGTGGAGGGCAGTGGCGTACGAAAAGTGCTGCGTAGCGAAGTGATGCTCGATCAGCCACCGGGGCGTGGCATGGTTGGTTCTGGCATGTTGGTGGTTAATCCACCATGGGGCTTCGATCAGCGGCTTAGCGATATGCTGGCGGAGCTTGAGGGTGAGGCTAGACTAGGACTGTCGGCCAGTCTTTCTTGGCTGGTACCCGAATAACACGACGGGAGACATTTTTTGGCGACGGAAAAGGATACAGAGCAATCCTGCCTGCCGGGCGGCTTGATACCCTTGGACCAGTGGAGTGCGCCGGATGTGTCGGTACACAAAACGCTGCGCGCTGGGGTCAAAGACATTCTGGAGCAACTGCGTTCAGGGCTTACACCCGAAAGCGAAGCCTTTGAAAGTCTGGATGACTTACCTTCCTTATCTGAAAAAAAGTTGAAGCGGTACGCGCCGGAACCGGATGCCTCGGCTCTGGCATCGGCCATTCTGGTACAGCTCGAAGCACTGCGCCAGCAAGGTGTTCACAATCGCCGGGTGAGCTTTATTGTCGCGCCTCCGTTTTCAGGGGTAACTGACGCTCTTTTGACCTTGCCCGCACGAGTCATCGAGCCACCGGATAATCTGTTGATGACGGAGCAAGATGCCGACCGTTGGTGGGATGATCAGCTGGGTGATGGCGACTGGGTGGTGCCTGAACTCGCGAACTTTTGGTTGCGCCACCGCTCAGGCTTGAACCTGTTGAAGTCGTTTTTTGCTCGCGTTGCGCTGGACAGCGCCGGCCGCGGTATTGTGGCGTGTTCGAGTTGGTGCTGGCAGTTCTGGATTAGATATTGGCCAGAGATACACGTAAGCCCTTTAACTCTGGCCCCTCTGGATTCGGAACGATTAACGGGCTGGCTGGATTTTTTGGCCCATGGTGGCAATGGGCGATCACTGACGGCGCGCATGACCAACGATGGTCTTTTTGTATTACCACCCCAAACTGATGCCTCCAACGCCAAATACAGTTGCTTTACTCAGGACCTTGCCAATGCCGCCAGAGGTAATCGGGGTGTTGCGCATGCAATTTGGCAGCGGGCATTGCGGGCAAAGCCGGAAGAGGATGCGGAACAGGACGAAGGGGCGGCAAGCGCTGGTAAAACTGCTGAGTGCTGGGTCGTGCCGTTTGATCAGTTAAGCCTGCCTGGTGTGCCACAGGGCTCCGGCCAGCAAGCCGGGATTGTGCTACACGCCATTATGCTGCACAGCCAATTAACCATTGATTCGCTGGAGCGGGTCACGGGCATTGCGAACCGTGAGTTGAAATTGCTTTTGTCCCGCTTTCTCAGGGCAGATCTGATCGTGCAGGATGAAACCACGCAAGCGTATCGGCCAACCTCGTTGGGCTACCCGTCCGTTCGCAAGTATCTGCAGGCTCGAGGATTTTCGGTAGACGGGTTCTAGGAGCACAGAATGGAAGAATTGGGTCTAAAAGACGCACTGTCCACTATCACGTCCGGCGCGATCGTTGAAGCCATTGTTGTGGTGGTGCTGGCTTCATTGCTGATTATAGCGGTTCAAAAACTGCTGCCTATGTTGGCACATAAGTTAACCGGCAAGCCCAGATTGTATTTGTTGGCGATGGTGCCACTGCTTCGGCTGGTGATCATCGTCTTGACCATTGTGATGGTGGTGCCGATTCTGGTGGAGCCGTCATTCGAAAATATGCTCGCGATTTTTGGGGCGCTGGGGTTGGCGTTGGGCTTTGCGTTTAAAGACTACGCCAACAGCCTGATTGCTGGAATCGTCACGTTATACGAAATGCCTTACCGGCCGGGGGACTGGATTGAGATCAATGGTCAGTATGGCGAAGTGCGCGCAATCGGTACGCGAGCAGCAGAAATTGTCACGCTGGATGATACGGTTGTTGTGATTCCCCATGGTTTGCTGTGGAACAACCTGCTGGCAAACGGTAACGATGGAAGTGACAACCTGATGTGCGTTGCAGAACTGTATCTTGAACCCAATCATGATGTTGTGCGTATGCGCGAATTGTTTCGCGATGTAATTTATACCTGTCCTCTCACCAAAACCTATCAGCCGGTTGTCGTTGCTGTGTTGGCAACGGATATGGGGATGAAGTATCGCTTGAAAGCTTACCCGTTAACGCCGGGTGACCAAACCCGATTTATCGCGGACCTGACCGCTCGTGCAGCCGACGTTTGTGCGGCCGAAGATGTCAAAATGATCTCTCGACCATTGCTGTGGCAGTGACATAAAAAAGCCCCGCGAAAGCGGGGCAACGGATGAACGCTGGGCAGTGGGGTTACATCAGCGCATCAACGCGTGTGCGGATTTTAGGCTCGCTGCTGTAAGCGGTCGCGATGGCGTTGTAAGTGGAGATCTCGATACCTGCGTCCTGAATGGCAGAAACCATTTTGTCGTTTGCTTTCATTTGAAGCTCTTGAGCTTTCTGCTGGGAATCCGCGGCTTCAATCTTCTCAATGTACTCTTCCCGAACTTCCATCACCTGGTCTTGAGCTTCGATGAACTCTTTCAGTTGAGCATCGCTGAAATTGGTGCTTTGGGTGCCGGCAGCAGCTGGATCAGAATAGCCTGGGCTTTGCGTCTGTGGATTGGCTGGATTTTGCTGCCCTTCTTGCTGCGCCATGGTTGGCGTGGCGGCCAGTAGTGCCAGAGATGCCGTTACGGAAACAAGTAGCTTATTCATAAATGAGGCTCCTTTCGCTTCATTGTGCTGGGACGACATGTTGCAACGTCCCGTTTCTGTGGATGTCACGCTAGTATTTGCAGGCATCATGCCAATCTGTTTTTTCTTTTAACTCGTTTAAAATCAACGGGTTGGGCATTCTAATGGTTAATCGTTGGTAATGAAGGTTGTGGCAAAATGCCTCATGTGTCAGAAATGCTGTGACACATAGGTACAGGAGCCCGTTATGTTTCCTTTTAGCCGGCGCCTTCGGAATATGTTCCGGTCGCTTCAGCTGACCCTGGTTCTGAGCATTGTGGTGCCGCTGGTTTTATTCAGCGGTATCGCCATTTACATCGGCATGGGGGCGGTCGAAAAAGCGCTGAATGATCGCTTACGAGAAGACCTGGAGCTGGTTGCGCAAGCCGTAAGCGGGCCGGTTTCCAACGCTTTGGCGCAAGGTAATGAACTGGTGCTGGGAGAGTCGCTGAAGTCCATTTTTCAGATTGGCCGCATATCCGGTGCGTCGGTGTTCGATGAAAACAGCGATCGGGTCGCTAGTTTAGGTGTCGCTGATACCGACGTGTCCAACAGTGCGAGCGCTGAAAAAGTCATCGCCAGCGGGAAACTGGGCGGGGCATTCCGCCGGGTAGATGGCGAATCGGTGTTCTCCCATTTTACGCCTTTGGTGGGGGTAGATGGCCGCATTCAAGGGCTGCTTCAGGTTACTCGAAAACGCAGCGATTTCCACGATCTGGTGGCCTCGTCTCGCTGGTGGGCGGTTACTATCTGGACTGCGTTTTCCTTCATGATGATTGTGGTGGTCGTGCTGGGGCATTACGGAACGGTGGGGCGACATGTCAGCCGTTTACTTGAAAATATGGCTGGCCTGGCGCCCGGGCATTGGCTATTGGCTGTTCCGCCCTCTGGCCCTCGGGAGCTTCGCCAGATTCACCACGGTATTCTGAAGCTAGGCCGACGCATGGCCGCGGCAGAATCGGAAATTGAAGGGCGCATTGCACGAGAGCGAGCCCTGGCTGAGCAATTGGAATATCAGGAAAAGGTGGCAATGATTGGTCGTGTAGCCGGCGGTGTGGCGCATGAGCTAGGTGCCCCTTTGAACGTCATTCAAGGGCGTGCCCGCATTCTTGCGCGCTCGGGGCTACCGGACACACAGCAACGCCATCTTGCGGATATTGAACATCAGGTCACGCGTATGACCACAATCATCCAGCAGCTATTGGATTGTTTTCGTCACGTGCCGGATTCTCGCCGCTCTTTGGACCTGTCATCGGTTCTTGCCGATGTTATGACTTGGGTTTCAGAAGATAGCCGTTGCACTACGCCAGTGCTGGAGACTGAGGGCCTTGAACAGGCGATGGCCGTGCAAGCAGAGCCTTTGCGAGTGGGACTGGCTTGCCTGAATGTGATTCGAAATGCTTGCCAGGCGGCTCAGAGCCAATTGAAAGTGTCGGCCCACGAAGCGGGTGATTGCTGGGAGGTACGCGTGGACGATGATGGCCCGGGTATATCGGAAGAACACCGCGCAAGGGTATTCGAACCCTTCTACAGTACACGCGCCGCAGGCGAGGGAACAGGCCTTGGTCTTGCCGTGGTTAGCAGTGTTCTGAAAGAGCATGGGGGCCGGGTAGAGGTGAGTGACAGTGAGTTGGGCGGCTGTCGAATGAGTCTATATTTTCCGAAGGAGGCGACATGATATCGGCAAACGCACCGCTGGTTTTGTTGGTTGAAGATGACCCGAGTCTCGGGCAACTGTTGACCGAGGAGCTTGAAGCGGATGGCTATGCCGTGGTGGGTGTGGCAACGGTTCAAAACGCACGAAAAGCCTTGAAGGAGCGGCGCCCGGCGCTGATTGTCTCCGACCTTCGGTTGCCCGATGGCGATGGTATGCAGGTGTTGGCTTTTCAACAAGCAGAACACCCCGGGATTCCTTTTATTGTTATTACCGCCTTCGGCACGGTTGATCAAGCCGTTGAAGCTTTGCAGGCGGGAGCGGATGATTTTCTGACCAAACCACTGTCTACCGATCACCTGCGCCTGAAAATAAAAAGGCTGCTGGCGCAGGCCGATATTAACCGGCAACTGGCCGAGATTCAGTCCCGCCAATACGGTGATTTGAATATGGGATTGGTGGGTGGCAGTTCAGCAATGGAGCGTTTGCGAAGTGAAATCCGGCAGGTTTCAGTTAGTCAGGCTGCCGTCCTTATTCATGGTGAAAGTGGCACTGGGAAAGAGTTGGTTGCCCATGCTATCCATAACCAGAGTGAACGATCGGGCAAGGCCTTCTTGGCGGTGAACTGCGCGGGTATTCCGCCGGACCTGATGGAAAGCGAATTCTTTGGCCATGAAGCCGGCGCTTTTACCGGTGCACAGCAGGCACGAAAAGGGTTATTTGCTGAAGCCAGCGGCGGCACTTTGTTGCTGGATGAGATTGGCGAGATGCCCATGTCGCTACAGGCCAAGCTGCTGCGGGTGTTGCAGGAAGGTGCGATTAAACCCGTTGGCGCAGACCACGAAGAGGCCGTCGATGTACGCATCTTGGCGTCCACTCACGTCGATTTGATGAAGGCGGTTGAGGAGGGGGCGTTCCGGGAAGACCTCTATTACCGGCTTGAAACACTGTCTCTTTCTGTTCCGCCGTTGCGGGAACGGGGCGAAGACGTAGAGTTGCTAGCCATGCACTTTCTTAAGGAAGCATGCCTTAGGCATGGTCGCGGCTTTATCAAGTTTAGTGAGGTAACGCTGCGAGTGCTTAGGGATTATCCGTTCCCCGGCAACGTTCGGGAGCTTTCCAGCGCCATCGAGAGGGCGGTAACGTTTTGTGATGGTGATACCATCCAGCCGGAACACTTGCCTGAGCGTATCCGTAAGCGACAAGGAAGTTTTCAGGCAAGTACGATAGACCCGGAGGATACAAATATCCCAGAATGGCCTACCTTGGAGACCCTGCAGCAAAATTACGTACGCCAAGTGATGAGCGCGGTTGAGGGCAACAAACGTCGCGCAGCGCAAATACTGGGTATTAACAGACGAACTCTTTACCGTTGGCTGGAATCCACTCTGGAGCAGAAGTGATGAAAAATCAGAAGCAGGCCATGTTGTATGGCCTGGCTACCGTGTTGCTATGGTCAACCGTGGCAACCGCTTTCAAATTGGCGCTGGCGGATTTGGCGCCCGTGCAGATGTTGCTGGTGGCGTGCTCAGCTTCCATCGTCGTGATGGCGGTCGCATTGGTGATTATGGGGCGGTGGCAGCAGATTTTTCAGCTCAACAAAACCCAGTACGTGCAATCGATTGGGATGGGCCTAATCAACCCGTGCCTCTATTACTTTCTGTTATTTGGTGCGTTTGATCGGCTGCCTGCGCAGGAGGCTCAGCCGCTGAACTACACCTGGGCATTGGTGCTGGCCTATCTGTCGGTTCCCTTTCTGGGGCAGAAGCTGCGTCGCATCGACATCTTGGCGGGACTGGTGTGTTATGCCGGTGTTGTAGCGATAGCGACTCGGGGGGCAGTGACATCGTTGAATTTTTCAGACCCGTTAGGGGTCGCTCTTGCGCTGGGCAGTACGTTGGTTTGGGCGTCTTACTGGATCATCGCGACCCGAGACACCCGTGATCCTGTTGTCGGGCTGTTCCTGAACTTTTCGTTTGGCCTGCCGGTGATCGTCTTGGTGTGCTGGTACACAGTTGGGTTCGATTTTTCAGGGATAAAATCGCTCTCAGCCGCGATTTACATCGGTGTCTTTGAAATGGGTATTGCGTTTATTTTGTGGTCCCAGGCCATGAAAAAAGCCGAAAATACCGCAAAAGTCAGCAATTTAATTTTTATTGCTCCGTTTTTGTCCCTGGTGTTTATTTACTTCATTCTGGGTGAAGTGATTCTGCCGTCGACCTACATTGGCTTGGTGTTGATTATCGCTGGCTTGTGGCTGCAGCAAAAGAAAGTTCAGGCTCGAACCCAAGGCTTGGACCATGGCTGAACAGTGGCATTTATATTTGGTGCGCACTGCTGCTGGCAGCTTGTACACGGGCATAACCACTGACGTACCCCGACGCTTTTCCGAGCACCAGACAGGAGCCCCCAAAGGGGCTCGCAGCTTGCGAGGCAAAGGTCCGTTGACGTTGGAGTTTCACGCGGTGGCGGGTGACCGGAGCCGGGCATCCAAACTGGAGTTTCGAATCAAACGTTGGCCGAGAGCGCAAAAAGAAGCCCTGCTGCGTGGCGAGGTTACTCTGCCAGATGATGTCTGATGTGCTTGGCTGCGACCACGAGAGCATCGGAGGCGCGCTCTAGTTGGGCACTGTGGGTCTGAAATACGTGCCAAAGACTGTTGTAGATTTCGAGCGTTACATCGACCTGCGCCGCTTTAGCGGCTTCCGCCAGGCGAGTAGCGTCATTAAGCAAAATTTCCTGACTTCCTGCTTGGATCAGTGTTGGGGGGAGCCCCTTCAAATCGCCAAAAACGGGAGAAATCATTGGGTTTGTGAGTGCGTCTTCGCCCGCATACATTTTCGCTGCTTTGAACACCCAGCTTCCATGAAGAACCGGTTCGCATTCGGGAGCGTAAAGCTGCTGGCTTGTTAAGTCCGTCCAAGGTGAAAAGCATGTAATAGAAGAGGGTGACTGGAACCCGTGATCTCGAAGCCGCATTGCTAACACTAGCGCCAGCCCACCGCCGGCCGAATCGCCGGCGATGGCGATCTTTTGCTCTGTCTTCCCCTCTTCAATCAAGGCTCGATATACGGCTTCGGCATCATCCGGTGCTGCGGGGTAGGGGTGTTCAGGGGCCAGCCGGTAATCCGGAACGATGACTTCGCAGCCCGTCAGCTTTGCCAAATGGCCGGCAATACCTTTGTGTGTGGTTGCAGAACCCAGGATGTAACCGCCGCCGTGCAGGTACACGATGGTGCCCGCTGAACGGGGATTCGCCAGAGCGCGCAAGACCGGTACCTGCCCCAATGTGCTGCGGGTAAACCGGACGCTCCGAGGAGCCACTGACGTTCTATAAGCTTGTCGAATCAGCTTACGCTGTAGGTTTAAGGACACGCCTTTCGAGAGCAAAGGGCGTACGAGTCGGTACATAATCTGGCGCAGACCGGCTTCAAGAAGCGGTTGGAACATCTGTGTTCTCCCCGGTGAATGCGTTAGGATGAACGTCAATTATTGACACATGACAGGCGTTTAACTCTACGTGTACTGGAAAACAGATACCATAGAAATACCGAACTGGGACAGGCGCTCGTTGCTTGAATGGCTTGAGCCGTTCAATCCTCCGCAGCCCCGGGAACTGAGCTCCGAGATGGAGGCCTATTGTCGGTTTTACGGTTTGGACCTTTGGGTGGAACACCCGGAGGTTACGTATCACCAGGGCTACATCAAGGCTCATCACCATGAAGTCATGGTGCATTATTTCCGGTTGCCGGAGGCCGTTGAGTCCAAAGGAACCGTGTTTATATTGCACGGCTACTTTGACCATGTGGGGCTGTATACTCAGCTTATTGACCGGTGTTTGGGCGCGGGTTTTGACGTGCTTGCTTATGATCAGCCGGGCCATGGATTGTCCAGTGGCACCCCGGCGGCAATCGGCAGTTTTCTGGAATATCAAGCAGTTCTGTCGGAAGTCATGGCGCAGGTGGCGGATAAAATTCGAGGACCGTGGTTTGCGGTTGGACAGAGCACAGGTGGTGCGATTCTTATCGACTATTTGTTGTCTAACCACCATAACCAAGAGACATCGGCATTCCGGAAGGTGGTGTTGTTGGCGCCGTTGGTTCGGCCGATGGGCTGGCTCGGTGCCAAGGTTCTGCACAGTGCGGCTCGCCCTTTCCTGAGCCGTTGGCGCAGAGCGTTTGGACAGAACAGTAGTAACACCCGATTCCTGAAGTTTCTTCGGGAGCATGATCCTTTGCAGGCTCGAGCCGTGCATGTGGATTGGGTATCGGCTTTGAGACAATGGGTGCCGCACATTGAGTCGGCTCGGCCGGTGGACTTCCCGGTAACGGTTGTACAGGGTGAAAAAGACCTGACCGTCGACTGGCAACATAATTTACGAATTATTCGAAACAAGTTTTCGTCAGTGACCGAACGCACCATTCCGGATGGGCGCCATCACTTGGTCAATGAGGCCAAGGATTTGCAGGCGACGGTATTCAATACCATTATTGATACGTTCTCACAATAATACGGTCGACAATGACCGGGTAAATAACTAATAGCATCAGGAGTTTGTGATGAAGAAAACAATCCTTGCCTTTACCGTTGCTACGGTGGGCCTGAGTGGCTGTATGACCTACGACCCGTATACCGGGGAAGAGAAAACGTCCAGTGCAACCAAGGGCAGCATCATTGGTGCCTTGGGCGGCGCGGCTATCGGTGCAGCTACCTCTAGCAAAAGCGATCGTGGCAAGGGTGCGTTGATTGGTGCTGCGGGTGGCGCTGCGGTAGGCGGTGGTATTGGCTACTACATGGACCGCCAGGAAGCGAAGTTGCGCCAGAAGCTTGAAGGCACAGGCGTACGAGTTGTTCGTAACGGCGACCAAATCGAATTGGTTATGCCCGGTAATATCACCTTTAATACCGATCAGTCCAGCATTCGTTCTGCCTTTACCGGCACGCTGGAGTCTGTTGCTCTGGTCTTGAAGGAATTCGACAAGACCATCATCCAGATCGATGGCCACACCGACAGCACCGGTCGTGACAGCTACAACCAACTGTTGAGTGAGCGTCGCGCTTCGTCTGTACGTGACTTCCTGATGAATCAGGGTATCGAGCCTGGGCGTACTCGCGCGACCGGTTATGGTGAGCGCGCTCCTGTTGCCTCTAATGAAAGTGCCGCGGGCCGCGAACAGAACCGTCGCGTAGAGCTAACGCTGGTGCCCATGCAATAAGCTTGATGCGTTCTGTATAGAGCTGTTTTGTTGCTCGGTGATGCCGAGCTTCTAAAAGCTTCGCTGCCTTAGGGGCGCGAAGCTTTTTCGTTTTATGGCGGGTGTCTTTTTAGTTGGCCTGATTGGGTACTGTGAACAAGTTCACATTGTGTCAAATTCACTTGTTCAACTAATGACAACAAGAGACCAGTATCCTATGAAAAAACACGCACTGATCACCGCTGCCGGTTTGAGCGCTTGCCTTCTTTCCGCAGCACCCGCTCAGGCTGGTTTATTTGATGCACTTGGTCTGACTGGCGCGAAAAGCGAAGCAAATCAGTCGGTAACCCTTCAGGCGGGGGATGCGATTCCCGGCCGTTATATTGTGACGCTCGATCCGGCTCTCCCGGATTTGTTAGGGCTTGGCGATTTGACCGCTGGTATTCAGTCGCTGCTGATGGCTGTAGGCGGCGGTGAAGTGGTGCATGTATACCAGACTGCGTTGGTGGGGGCTGCTTTGGCGCTCACCGAGCAGCAGGCGGGCCTACTGTCTTCGTTGCCGGGTGTTCTAAACGTTGAACAGGACCGTGTTGTTGCGGCGAATTCCGCAAGTCAGTCAAACGCTACCTGGGGGTTGGATCGAATTGACCAAACGGTATTGCCCTTGGATGAGCAGTATCGCTATCCCGCATCCGGAGGCGCTGGTGTAAATGTTTATGTGATCGATACCGGACTTCGTGATACCCACCAGGAATTTTCGGGACGAGTAATTGAAGGTCGTAACTTTGCGGTTAACGATGCCGGCCTGTTGGGATTGGGAGCGTTGCCGTTGATTGGACCGCTTCTTAATCTGGGTGGTTCAACCGATGCCACCGATACCAAGGACTGTAACGGGCACGGAACCCACGTAGCCAGCACGTCTGTTGGGTCTACCTATGGTGTTGCCAAACAGGCTTCAGTGGCGGCTGTGCGAGTGCTGGATTGCTCGGGTGCTGGAAGCAATGCTGATGTGATTGCGGGTGTAGATTGGGTTGCGGCTAATCATCAGGCCCCTGCGGTAGCGAACATGTCGTTGGGTGGCGGGGCGTCGGACGCGTTGGATAATGCGGTTCGCGGTGCCATTGACGAAGGTGTGACCTTTGTTGTGGCAGCGGGCAATGACGATGCGGATGCCTGTGGCGGTTCACCGAACCGTGTAGAACCTGCGATCACGGTGGGAAGCACCACTCGTGACGACCAGCGTTCATCGTTCTCCAACCATGGCCAGTGTTTGGATATCTTTGCACCGGGATCGGACATCACCGCGGCTTGGTACGAAGGCGATACCCAAACGAATACCATCAGTGGCACTTCAATGGCATCTCCGCACGTGGCGGGTGTTTCGGCTTTGATCTTGTCTGAGCAGCCAAGTTTGACTCCAGCTGAGGTGACGGATGCCGTGATCAACCTGGGTACAGGTAACGTGCTTAGCGGAATCAAGGCGGGATCGCCTAACCTGTTGTTGCGCGCGCCGCAGTAACTGTCAGGCGGACACATAAAAACCGGAACATTGTTCCGGTTTTTTTGTGTCCTGAAAGTACCGTTATGGCTTGAATCAGAACAGTACGCGGGTACGAATTGTGCCCTTAACCTGACGCAGCTTTTCAAGTGCAAGCTCGCCGTATGCTTTGTCCACATCCACAACCACGTAACCAATATCTTCTTTGGTTTGCAGGTACTGTCCACAGATGTTGATGTTGTTCGCCGAGAACACTTGGTTGATCTCGGACATAACACCTGGCACGTTCTCGTGAATGTGCAGTAAACGGTGCTGATCCGGGTGCGAAGGCAGTGCAACTTCCGGGAAGTTTACGGAAGAAACGGAGGTGCCGTTATCGCTGTACATAGCGAGTTTCTCAGCCACTTCGCGACCAATGTTTTCTTGGGCTTCGATGGTAGAGCCACCCACGTGCGGGGTCAGGATCACGTTGTCGAATTCCCGCAGCGGAGAAACAAATTCTTCGTCGTTGGACTTTGGCTCAACCGGGAACACGTCGATAGCAGCGCCCAGCAGTTTGCCGGAACGTAGCGTCTCGGCCAGTGCGTCAATATCCACCACGGTTCCGCGGGAAGCGTTCATCAGGATCGAGCCAGGCTTCATCTGTGCCAGCTGTTCCGCTTTGAACATGTACTTGGTGGACGGTGTTTCGGGAACGTGCAGAGAAACCACGTCAGCAATGTTCAGCAGTTCGTTCAGCGAGCCAACCTGGGTCGCATTGCCGATCGGCAGTTTGGACACGACATCGTAGAAGTACACGTCCATGCCCAGACCTTCGGCCAGAACACTGAACTGAGTACCGATGTTGCCGTATCCGATGATGCCCAGCTTTTTACCGCGAATCTCGTAGCTGTCTTTAGCCGACTTCTGCCACTCACCGCGGTGCGCCTTGGCACTCTTTTCGGGCACGCCACGCAACAGCAGAATAGCCTGCGCCAGAACCAGTTCTGCAACGGAACGGGTATTGGAGAAGGGGGCGTTAAATACAGCGATACCACGACGAGTTGCGGCTTTCAGATCGACCTGATTGGTTCCGATGCAGAAGCAGCCCACTGCGACCAGCTTTTTAGCGGACTCAAATACTTTCTCAGTCAACTGAGTGCGAGAGCGAATGCCAACAAAATGCGCATCGGCGATTTTTTCAACCAGCTCTTCTTCAGCGAGTGAGTGGGTCAGGTACTCAATATTGGTGTAGCCCGCAGCGTTCAGGGTATCAATGGCAGATTGATGGACGCCTTCCAGCAGCAGGATCCGGATTTTGCTCTTTTCGAGAGACGTATTTGACATGGGCGTGCTTCCGAACCTTTCGTCACGTGAAATGACCTGCGGCCAGGGATCGTCGACCTAGCTCACAGAACAGGGGCGGTATGATACCATAAAGATCGATTTTCACAGTGCGCCGGTTTGCCTGGATCAATTCTTTTTGTGTTGATTTTGATCAAACCAGAGCCCAAACCTGACGAGACCAACACGCTCATGAGTTCCGAACAGATCATTGCCGCCCTTGAAGAACTGGTTACTACCGCTGAAAACCCGGGCAAAGTATTGACTGACCCTTCCGATCTGGACACTTACGGTAAGGACTGGACCAAGATCTATCCGCCCAATCCGCTGGCGATTGTTCTGCCAAAAACGACTGAGCAAGTGCAGGCAGTGGTTAAATTCGCGAACGAAAATAAAATCGGTTTGGTACCGTCAGGCGGGCGTACGGGGTTGAGCGCCGGCGCAGTCGCGGCCAACGGCGAGATCGTGGTTGCTTTCGATAACATGAATCAAGTGCTGGATTTTAGCGCCAGTGACCGTACTGTGCGCTGCCAAACTGGGGTTGTTACCGAGCAACTGCAAAACTTCGCAGAAGAAAACGGCCTGTATTACCCCGTGGACTTCGCTTCCGCCGGTTCCAGCCAGTTGGGCGGAAACCTTTCCACCAACGCCGGTGGCATTAAGGTGATTCGTTACGGCATGAGCCGTGATTGGGTCGCCGGGCTAAAGGTTGTCACCGGTAAGGGTGACATTCTGGATTTGAACAAAGATCTGGCCAAGAACAACACTGGTTACGACTTGCGCCACTTGTTTATCGGCGCAGAAGGTACCTTGGGCTTTATCACCGAAGCCACGATGAAGCTGACCCGCAAGCCGGATAATCTGACCGTGCTGGTGCTGGGTTTGAATGATCTGGTTAACACCATGGATGTGCTGCAGTCGTTCCAGAGCAAGCTGGACCTCACTGCCTACGAATTCTTCTCCCATCAGGCCATGCAGCATGTCCTCGCGCATGGCCAGGTACAGGCGCCGTTTGAAACCGAAGCTCCATACTATGCCCTTCTGGAATTCGAGGCTGTGTCTGATCAGGTTATGGACGACGCCATGACGTTGTTTGAAGAGTGTGTAGAAAAAGGCTGGGTACTGGACGGTGTGATCAGCCAGAGCGAAACCCAAGCCAACGGTTTGTGGCAGCTACGTGAGCGGATTTCCGAGTCCATCGCTCCGCGTATTCCCTACAAGAACGACATCTCTGTTGTGGTTTCCAAAGTACCGGGTTTCCTGCAGGAAATTGACAGCGTGGTGACCGAGCATTACCCGGACTTTGAAATCATCTGGTTTGGCCACATCGGCGACGGCAACCTGCACCTGAACATCCTCAAGCCCGAGGACATGGCGAAGGAAGACTTCTTCGAGAAGTGCCAGCAGGTGAATAAGTGGGTGTTTGAAATTGTTGAGCGCTATCAGGGCAGTGTGTCTGCGGAGCACGGCGTTGGTATGACTAAAAAGCCC
This sequence comes from Marinobacter sp. JH2, assembly GCF_004353225.1. Lineage (NCBI taxonomy): Bacteria > Pseudomonadati > Pseudomonadota > Gammaproteobacteria > Pseudomonadales > Marinobacteraceae > Marinobacter > Marinobacter sp. JH2. The sequence goes on from NZ_CP037934.1 coordinate 280,411, forward strand.
TACCTGCAGTACACCCGCAGTGAAGCTGAAATTGCTTACCTCAAAGGCATTAAGCTGGCATTCGATCCAAACGGCATCATGAACCCAGGCAAGATATTCGACTGATGAAAGAACATATCGTCGTACTCACAGGCGCGGGTATCAGCGCCGAAAGCGGGCTTTCCACCTTTCGGGATAACGATGGATTGTGGGAAAAACACAGTGTGTACGACGTAGCCACGCCGGAAGCCTTCCAACGGAACCGGGACTTGGTGCTCCGGTTTTACAACGAACGGCGCCGGCAGCTTCAGGAAGTTGAGCCCAATCCGGCTCACCGCCTGTTGGCGGAACTGGAAAGCCAATACCGGGTTACGGTGGTTACCCAGAACGTTGATAACCTGCATGAGCGGGGTGGCTCAACCAATGTGGTGCATCTACATGGAGAACTGACCAAAGCGAGAAGTACCGCTGACCCTGATCTGGTCTACGACATTGGCTACCGCGATATCCAGCCTGGTGATACCTGTGACCGTGGCGCTCCGTTGCGCCCGCACATCGTCTGGTTCGGTGAAGAAGTGCCGATGCTGGAAGCCGCCGCTGAAATGGTGCGAACCGCTGACCGTTTGTTGATCGTCGGAACCTCTTTGCAGGTGTATCCGGCTGCCGGCTTGGTTCATGAAGTGGATTTTGATGTGCCGATTACGGTCATTGACCCCGGTGAGCCAGCGTCGGTTTCCCGGGCGCGGGTAATCCGAAAAGGCGCCAGTGAAGGCTTGGCTGAATGGGTTCGGGCTTTGGGCTAAGTTCCCCTTTGGCTTGGAGATTGGAGCCCTGTCGGGGAGCGCCTTCCAAAAAACGCTCCTTCGGCACGTCCATGTGACGCTTCTGCTCCGCCATCCATGGCTACGCACATTTTGGGAAGGCGCTCCCCGACAGGGCTCTTGCCTCAGCTTTGGAGGTATTTCTCCAGTTCAGTTTTGAAGGCAGCCTGCACTCTCAAGCGCTTCAACATCCAGTAGTGTCCCGCAATCATTCGGTCTATGAAAATACTCTCCACCGGCGGCTTAAAAGAGTCCAGGTATTTAAAGACCGTACTCGTTTTGGCTGCTACCTGTTTGTGGATATCGGCTTCCGCAAAGTCGTACGGCTCGTCATCCACGAAAGGCACGATCAAAATATCCCGCCACATGGCGTAGTAGGCTTCATCAATGGCAGGCTGGCTACCTACGCGAGCGCCTAGGTCGATCAGGTGTTGGTCCAGACCGCTGTAGTCTTCTGCCAGTGCCGAGATAAGCGCATTCCGGTAAGCCTCTACAATTTCCGGCTTCAGTTTCTTCACGCAGCCAAAATCGTACATCACGATGGTACCGTCTGGCCGATAAGCGAAATTGCCTGCGTGTGGATCGCCGTGGATGCATTGGAAACGGAACAACTGGTCCGCCATGATGGTGAAGATGCGGTGGCCAATGAGGTTCAAGGTGTCCTGAGAGTAGCGTTCAGGTGTGACCTTGCTGATGTGGTCGCCTTCGACCAGCTCCAGTGTCAGAACTCGGCGAGTCGAGTGGCTATCAATGACCTTCGGGATTATGACCCATGGCTGGTCTTTGTGGAATTCACCGAAGATTTTGAGGTTTTGAGCCTCGTTCTCGTAGTCCAGTTCTTCTTTCAGGCGTTCCCGGATTTCTCCGAACAGCAGATCGACGCTTTCTTTCGGCATTTTCAACAGGCCGCCGAGCTTTAACGCCATGCGCAGTTGTTTTAAGTCCGAATCGCAGGATTCATCAACACCGGGATACTGCACTTTCACGATCACATCTGTGCCATCGTGCATGCGAGCGCGGTGTACTTGGCCGATGGATGCCGAGGCGTAAGGGGCTTCCTGAAGGTATTCGAAGAGTTCGCTGACCGGTTTGCCCAGTTCGCTTTCCACCTGCTTCAGAATAACCTCGAACGGCATAGGAGGTGCTTCTTTTTGCAGTTTCTCTAAGGCGTCGGAAAACTCTTTGGGCAGGAAATCCTGAGTCTGGGAGGCAATCTGGCCGACTTTCATGACGGCGCCTTTCATCTCCCCGAGTGTGTCGGCTATCTGGCTCGCCATGCGGGTGTAGCTTTCGCTTTTGGCACCTTCGTCGTCGACGGTACGAAACAGGCCGCGGGCTTTCTGGCCGGCGTATTCGCTGGCGACGGAAGCGGTCATACCAGCCAGTTTTAAAAAACGGCCAGAACGTGAAGTGACAGGTTTCTTAGCCATAATGATGTACGAGTTCCCTAGCGCAGAAGTTGTACCAAAGCCCTCGGAATATTTGGTCAGAGCACTTTGGTTTCCACAAACAGTACATCCTCCAGCTCTAATGACAAGGTTTGTCCGGATTTCAGAGGGCCAACGCCTTTGGGGGTGCCTGTCAGAATGACATCCCCTGGGAGCAAAGAGAATTGGCTGCTCATGTGGGCGATGAGCGGCACGATCGTATTGAGCATATCACGGGTATCACCAGTCTGTTGCCTTTGACCATCGACATCCAGAGTGAAGTGAATGTTGCCTCTGGGCAATTTGTCGGCTGGAACAAACGGGGACAGCGGGCAGGCACCGTTGAAGGCTTTGGCGCGCTCCCATGGATGCCCCTTCTCTTTGAGCTTGGTTTGCAGGTCGCGAAGGGTTAGGTCCAGTGCCAGGCCGTAGCCGAGGATCGCCAGTTCGGCTTCGCTGGCAGAGGCGTTGGTCAGGGGGCGCCCAATGAGAACCGCTAGCTCGGTTTCGAAGTGTACCTGGCCTTGATCGCGAGGTAGTTCGAGTGGTCGGGTGATGTGAGTCGCTGCTGTGGAAGGTTTGATGAACAGCAGCGGTTCGCTGGGTACTGGGTTGTTCAGTTCCCGGGCGTGTGCGGCGTAGTTGCGACCAATGCACACGATCTTACCTAGGGGTAGATGGACCGGTGTGCCGTCTTTCCAGAGGTGTTGATATATGGGCATGGTCGCCTCCTGACTGAGTGATTATTCTCCTTCGAACGAACAGACAGTATAAACCGGCAAGCCTTCTTCCTGCAGCTTAGCGGAACCGCCTAGATCCGGCAGGTCGATCATTGCAGCGACTTCCACGATCTCCGCGCCAATGCGGCGGATCAGACGGCTGGCGGCCAGCATGGTGCCGCCGGTGGCGATCAGGTCGTCAACCAGCACGACTTTGTCGCCGGCGTGGAAGGCATCTTTGTGCAGTTCTACGGAAGCCGTGCCGTATTCTAGTTCGTAGTCTTCGACCAGTGTATCGAACGGCAGCTTGCCTTTCTTGCGCACCAGCACGAGCGACGCGTTCAGTTCGTAAGCCAAAGCAGAGCCGATGATGAAGCCGCGAGCGTCTACCGCAGCGACGGCATCGATATTCTGCCCGTGATAACGGTGCACGAAAGCATCGATCAGTTTGCGGAAGGCGGTTTTATCTTGCAGAACCGTGGTGATGTCACGGAACGATACGCCTTCTTTCGGCCAATTAGGAACGGTGCGGATGGCCTGTTTGATGCTCTGTGAAAAATAATCCATAACTCACCTGTTCTGGATGCGGCTTACGCCACATCCAGGAAAATAAATTTCAGCACAAAAACCATCGCAATAACGGCCACGCTCCAGTTCAGATCCGACCACTTGCCAGCCAGAGCTTTAACCGCCACGTAGGTGATGAAACCCAGTGCGATGCCGTGAGCAATGGAGAAGGTCAGGGGCATCATCAACGCCGTGACGATGGCTGGTGCAGTATCTGTGATGTCGTCCCAATCGATCAGCTTCAGGCCGCTGGCCATCAGACAAGCGACATAAACAAGAGCCGGAGCCGTTGCATAGGGAGGGATGATGCTGGCGATAGGCGCAAACAAAAGGCAAGCCAGGAACAAACCGGCGACAACAACCGCTGTCAAACCAGTGCGGCCACCCGCAGCAATACCCGCGGTAGATTCCACATAACTGGTGGTGGTTGAGGTGCCCAAGGCTGCACCAGACATGGTGGCGACAGAGTCAGACATCAGGGCGCGGCCCAGACGGGGCAGTTTGCCGTCTTTATCCAACAGGCCGCCACGCTGGGCGGCGCCAACTAAGGTGCCAGAGGTGTCGAACAGATCTACGAACAGGAAAGCAAAAATAACGCTGATCATGCCAATGTTCAGGGCGCCCGCCAGATCCAGCTGCATAAAGGTAGGAGCGAGGCTGGGGGGAGCAGACATGAAGCCGTTGTACTCAACCATGCCAAGCATCATGGCAACGGCCGTTACGGCGATAATGCCAATCATCACCGCACCCGTGACCTGACGGTAAGCCAGTGCGCAAATCAGAATGAAGCCACCAAAGAACAGCAGGCTTTCTGCGGCCGTAACATCGCCCATACTGACCAGCGTAGCCGGGTGGTCCACCACGATACCCGCGTTCTTCAGGGCAATCAGCGCCAGGAAGAAACCGATACCGGCGGAGATACCAAAGCGCAAGGACAGTGGAATGCTGTTAATGATCCATTCCCGAACCTTGAAAATGCTCAACATGAAGAACAGGAAGCCGGAGATGAACACCGCGCCCAGCGCTACCTGCCAGCTGTAACCCATGCTGCCCACTACAGTGAAGGCAAAAAAGGCGTTCAAGCCCATGCCGGGAGCCAGTGCGATCGGGTAATTGGCCCATAGGCCCATAATCAGAGTGCCAACAACCGCCGCAAGACACGTTGCAACGAACACGGCGCCGAAGTCCATGCCGGTTGCTGACAGCATGCTGGGGTTGACCACAATGATGTAGGCCATGGTCAGGAAGGTGGTGATCCCTGCAATGACTTCTTTACGAACATTGGTGCCGTGGGCTTTGAGTTGGAACAGTCGTTCAAGCATGACGGGGGTCTGCCTCTCGGGGTGCCTGGGGTTAAGGGTGTGAAAAAAATTGATTAAATGCGGAAAAATCGATCTGAGTGAAAAAAAAGCAATGTTACCGGCTAGACGGCTCTGCGCCAAGTGATGATTGCGTGCTCAGTTATGAGCCTGATCACGTTGCAGACGAATATCAAAGCGTACGGCTAGCATTCTCACCAAAACGATAAACAACAAACCAATGGTCAACGCGGTGGTTTCACTCTCGAGCAGCCATTGGCAAACGAAATACAGCCAGCAGCCGGCGAATGAAATGGAGGCGTAAATCTGGTCTTTTCGGAATATATAAGGCACTTCATTACAAAGCGTATCGCGCAGAGCCCCACCGAAGGTGCCAGTCATGACGCCTAGCATAGAAGCGATAAACCAGGAATGCCCCAAATCCAGCGCCAATTGAGCACCAAGAATAGAGAAAATGCCCAGCCCGATGGCGTCCGGAAAAACGATCTTCGATTCCTTCAGGCTGTGCGCGTGGCTCCAGTAACTGAAAATCACGGCCATGCCCAAAATCATAATGGGCTGTTCCTGATGCTTGATCCAATACAGCGGATGGTTATCCATCATCAAATCTCGCAGCGTGCCGCCGCCGAGTGCGGTGATGAAACCGATGGCAAACACCCCAACAGGGTCCATGTTTTTCGAACGCGCAACGATCATCCCTGAGATGGCAAACGCCACGATGCCTATCATTTCAAGCGCGTAGATAATATCAAACATGGTGAGCTCTGAGGTTGAAGTAATCAGAACGGATCGTGCGAAGAATAGCCGAAATAGCGTCAAAATTCATCCAGATTGACGACATTCGGAGCATATTGAAGGGAAGGGGCTATATTAGTTAGGTTTATTGGCTCGGATAAGCGAACTTGATTTGCTTCAAGGGGCAACTCTGTTTAGCTTGAGATCCATCAATAATAAGCACCGAACGCCCTTGGAGAGATCATGAAAGCAATACTGTGCAAAGAATACGGTCCCGCTGAAAACCTGGTAATTGAAGACGTACCCAGCTCGGAGGTTAAGGGGCGAGGCGTTAAGGTTCGGGTCAAGGCTGCGGGTTTGAACTTTCCGGATACTTTGATTATTCAAGGTAAGTATCAGCTGCAACCGCCGATGCCGTTTTCACCCGGTGGTGAGCTTGCGGGTGAAGTGATCGAAGTAGGCGATAAAGTAACGCGTTTTAAACCGGGCGATCGTGTCGCGGCTTTGACCGGTTGGGGTGCTTTTGCTGAAGAGGTTGTGGCACCGGAATCCAACTTGTTGCCTTTGCCTGAAGGCATGCCGTACGAAAAAGCGGCAGGTTTTATGATGGTCTACGGCACTTCTTATTACGCTCTAAAACAGCGCGCGAATATTCAGCCAGGTGAGACGTTGTTGGTGCTGGGCGCTAGTGGTGGTGTAGGGCTAGCGACGGTGGAACTTGGCAAGGCAATGGGCGCTAAGGTGATTGCTGCTGCCAGCACGGCTGAGAAGCTGGCTGTCGCCAAAGACGCGGGTGCAGATGAGCTGATTAATTATTCTGAAGAGTCGGTGAAGGATGCGGTCAAGAAGCTGACCAAGGGTAAGGGCGTGGATGTGGTCTACGACCCGGTAGGCGGCGATTTCACCGAGCAGGCTTTGCGTTCGATGGCTTGGAACGGCCGTCACCTGATCATCGGTTTTGCGGCGGGTGATATTCCGAAAGTACCGGCGAATCTGACGTTGCTGAAGGGCTGCTCGGTAGTGGGTGTGTTTTGGGGTAGCTTTACCCAGAGAGAGCCGGAGGTCAGCGCTCAGAACATGATGGAACTCCTTAAGCTCTACGCCGAAGGCAAAATCGATCCTAAAGTCAGCGAAGTGTTCGAATTTGAGCAGTACGCTGAGGCATTGGGTGCGCTGTCGGGACGCCGGGCTACCGGGAAGATTGTTCTTAACGTGGGTGTTTGATTTAGGTTTGGGCAGCTAGCCTGCTTGGTTTGGGGGTGTTGGATGGTGAGAGGGAGGCCCCACTCTCACCATCCCCCCAAGCTATCAGGCTGGGGCCGGAAAAAAGCCCCGCCTCCGCAAGTCAGAACCGAACGTCACCCGCCTCAATATCAGCAATCAGCTCCGGTGTCACCTTGGTATAGCCAGACGCTTTCGGAAGCCAAACGTAAACCACATCATCCGGGCGCTCCAGAGAGTAGCCCAATTTCTGAATGTCCACTTTGCGGTATTTGAAGGTGCCTGTTTTTTCGATGGCCTGGGTTACCCGAATGAACACGGGAACCGCGTAAGGCGGCAAGTTTTCTTGCAGGTAAGCCAGCAGGCTGTTGGCGTCAAAACCATCACCGGCCTTTTGTGGCACCAGCGTTACCATGCCGGCCTTGCCGTTGGTGTGGGGGATTTCAACACCGTACACGATGGCTTCTTCGATCATGCCGGAGCCGTCGATGATATTTTCTACTTCGTTGGTCGATACGTTCTCACCCTTCCAGCGGAAGGTGTCACCCATGCGATCGACGAACTGCAGGTGGCGGAAGCCGATTTCGCGAAGAACATCGCCAGTATTGAACCAGGAATCGCCTTTTTTGAAGCCATCTCGCAGGATGGATTTTTCAGTCGCTTCTTTTTGGGTGTAGCCCTCGAACGCCCACTTCTTGGTGATCTCGCCTAACAGCAGGCCGGGCTCGCCTTTCTCGACTTCCTCGAACTGGCCCTTCTCGTTGCGGATCGGATCCCGGGTGCCATCATGGAATTTTACTAACCGGTAAGGGGCCGTCGAAAAACCGACGGTGTTGTCCATGTTGAAGAAGTTTGAGAAGCCAATGTTGCCTTCGGAAGAGGCATAAAGTTCCGCCACGGTTTCAATGCCGAAACGCTCTTTGAATTCTTTCCAAATGGAAGGGCGCAAACCGTTGCCGACCATTTTGGTAAGCGGGTGGTTTCGGTCTTGTGGGCTAGCAGGTTGATTCAGCAAGTAGCGGCAAAGTTCGCCCACATAGCCGAAGGTAGTGGCTTCGTATTTACGCACGTCTTCCCAGAAAGCACTGGCGGAGAATTTCCGGCGCAGTGCGATGGCCGAACCGCCAGCCAGTACCGAGCCCCAGCAAACCAGTAAAGAGGTGCCATGGTAGAGCGGTAACGTGCAGTAGAGTATGTCTTCCGGCTTCATGTTCAGCGACAACATGCCGAAACCACCGTAGGCGCGAACGAACTTGCGATGCGAGCCCGGGGCGGCTTTGGGTAGGCCAGTAGTACCAGAGGTGTAAAGATACACGGCTGTGTCGCCCATCAGCACGGGCTGGTTGAGTTCCGGCAGAGTGGATGGAAACTTGCTGACCTCAAGAGCGAGGTTTGTGTAACCCTCGGGCGCGTCGCCGAAGATATTCCGGGTGTTGGTGTCTGCCAGATACAGCATCGGGTTGGCGTGATCGAGTTTAATGTCAGAGCGAACCCCTTCAGCTTGCTCGAGTAACTCTTCACCGACCACAAACATTTTCGGTTCAATCAGGTTAATGCTGTGTGTCAGTACTTTGCCTTTCTGGGATGTGTTCAGCATGGCGCAGGCAACACCAATTTTGGTCGCACCCGCCACGACGGCCAGCAGTTCCGGGCGGTTTTCCAGCAACACGGCGATGGCATCGCCTTTTACCAGGCCCTGGTTCTTAAGGTAGTGCGCCATTCGGTTGCTCCAGGCGTCAAATTCTTGCCAGGTAACCGTTAGATCGTCACAGAGGATTGCCGCCCGATTCGGGTATTTCCGTGCGTTGCGGGTAATCAATTTGTTCAGGTTCAGGTCTTTTTCATTGTCTTTTGCGAGGTAATAGTAGAGCCCTCGTGCAATGGAAGGAAAACGACCGAGCACGGGGGGGATGCTGCGCATCATGTCGCGGGTGGAGATTATGTCTTGACTCATTTTTTTCCGTTCCCTTCGTCACGAGAGCCTTCGTTGTGCTCACGAATTATGTTGTGTGTTAAGCGTCTTCGGGGGCCAGCTCAATCAATAACTGGCTGCGCTTTACCTGATCACCAGTATGGGTGTGCAGGCCTGACACAACACCGTCCCGGTCTGCTTTGATAGGGTGTTCCATTTTCATCGCTTCCAGCACAATCAGAGTCTGGCCTTGGGTAACGGTTTCACCTTCAGCGACGAGCACGTCGATAATGGCACCGTCCATTGCGGCTTGTATGCGGCCGCAGCCTGTCCCTTGGGCACCTGTTGCTGGCTGGTGTGTGCGATCAATAATAGACCACGAGCGCCCGAAGGCTTGTAAATATAGGGAATCACCGTTCTGCTGATATTGGCACCGGTGACGAACGCCATTGTCGATAATGCACAGCAGCCCTGACTGGTGACTTTGAAGTTGCAGCTCATACTGCGCATCTTCATGGGAAACAAAGAGCTTTTGGCCTGATCTACGGACGAGCAGTTCGACGGTTTCGTCTTGTGCTTCAAGACTCATGGGCATCACGGTTGCGGGCGCGTTGCTCCAGCCATTTTCGCCTGAGGTGCCAAGGCTAAGTGCGCATGCGCTGAGAGCCAGTTCGCGAATGCTGAGAGCTTGCGGCGCGAGCGACGGGTCGTCTTTGAACGACTGTCGTAGAAACGCTGTTGTTGCTTCTCCGGCGCCAAAGGTTTCATCGGCGATGATGCGGCTCAGAAAGTAGCGGTTTGTGGTGACGCCGAATACGGTGGTGTCTTCTAGAGCACGAATCAATCGACGACGCGCTTCGTCGCGGTTTTGGCCCCAGGCGATTACTTTTGCCAACATGGGGTCGTAATGTGGGCTGACCACATCGCCTGAACGCACGCCGGTATCGAAACGCAGGCCTTCACCTGTGGCTGCCGTGAATTCGTGCAGAGTGCCGGTTTGCGGTGTGAAATCGGTTGCGGGATCTTCTGCATAGAGGCGAACTTCGATGGCATGGCCGTTAAGTTGGATATCCTCCTGTGCCAGCGGCAGAGTCTGGCCTTCGGCGACCATCAGCTGCCAGGCGACGAGGTCTTGGCCGGTGATCAGCTCGGTAACCGGGTGTTCTACCTGCAGGCGGGTATTCATTTCCAGAAAGTAGAAGTTGCGGTCTTTATCGACCAGAAACTCAACGGTGCCTGCGCCTTCGTAGCCGCATGCCAGAGCTGCTTTCACGGCGGCTTCGCCCATGGCTTGGCGGAGTTCGGGGGTTACGAAAGGTGAGGGGGCTTCTTCGACGACTTTCTGGTGCCGGCGCTGAACGGAGCAGTCCCGTTCTCCGAGGTAGACCGCGTTGCCGTGGCGGTCCGCGAAGACTTGGATCTCGACGTGACGAGGTTCGATCACGGCTTTTTCGATGATCATTTCGTCGTCACCGAAGGCTTGTTTGGCTTCGGAGCGAGCTCGTTTGATGCCGTCGGCAAGCTGGTTTTGGTCTTCGATTAATCGCATGCCGCGACCGCCGCCGCCGGCAGAGGCTTTGAGCATCAGTGGTACGCCAATGTCTTTGGCGGCGACAATCAGTTCTTCATCGCTGGCGTTGTTGCCTTCAAAGCCGGGGACGACGGGAACGCCTGCTTCTTGCATGGCAATTTTGGAGCGGCGTTTGCTGCCCATCAGTTCGATGGCGTTTTCCGGCGGGCCGACGAAGGTCAGGCCGGCTTGTTTGATGGCTTTTGCGAAGCCTGCGTTTTCGGAGAGGAAGCCGTAACCAGGGTGAATGCAATCGGCGCCGGTTTTCTTTGCGGCATCCAAGATTGCTTCTGCGTTCAGGTAAGAGGCGGAAACTTGTGCCGGGCCGATATAAACGGCTTCGTCGGCTTGTTCAACGTGCAGTGCGTTGGCGTCGGCTTCAGAGTAGACGGCGACGGTTCGGTATCCGAGTGCTTTGGCGGTTTGAATAACTCTGCAGGCTATTTCGCCACGGTTTGCGATGAGTAGTTTTTTTAGCATGGCATTACCTACCTTGTTGCGATGTCAGCATCGTGCCTGTCCGCACTACTGGCGGGGAGCTCCCGCTAGCTTTTTTGGTTGTCCGCTTAACGGCGCTTGCGGAAATTAGTTTCGTTGTACTTATTACTTGCCAGCCCACTTCGGCTCGCGCTTCTGCACGAACGCCATGGTTCCCTCTGCACCTTCCGGACCGCGCACGGCGGTGGAAAACATCTCGGCGGCATCGTCCAGCAAATCGCTCATGTTTTCATTACCGACTCTGTGCAAGAGCGCTTTGGTTTGGGCGGTCGCATTCGGGGCGCATAGGCGCGCGCGCTCCAGAGCTGCTGCCAATAGGGCGTCGATTTGGTCGTCGCTCTCTGCGACCTGGTGCACGATGCCCAGACGTTGGGCTTCTTGCGCGTCCACGCGCAGGCCAAGCAGGGCCAATCGGCGGGCCTGGGTTAGACCGGTTCGGGCAACCACGAAGGGTGCAATTTGGGCGGGGATGATACCCAGTGTGGTTTCTGGCATGCCGAACTTTGAGGTTGGGCCAGCAATGGCGAGGTCAGAAACGCAGGCCAGCCCGAAGCCGCCGCCCATGACAGCGCCTTCGGTGATGGCGATGACGATCTTGGAGGATTCGTTGACCTGTTGAATCATCTCCCCGAAGGCTCGGTTTAGTTTGAAGAACGGGTTGTCGCGGCCTTCTCCTTCCTGAGTTTTAGCTCCCGCCATGTCTTTGATGTCGCCGCCGGCACAGAAGTGGCCACCGGCACCGCGGATGACGACGGCTCTGATGGTGTCGTTGTTTTCGACCTGAGTGAATATGGCTGAGAGTTCTTCGACCATTTTCAGGCTCATGGCGTTCCGGACTTCAGGCCGATTGATGGTAACCATTAACGCCGGACCGTGTTGCTCGAGGGTAAGCGTTTCGAAATTTGGTAGTTCCAGTTCCATAACAGACTCCACGGGAAATTTACGACGCCTTAGCCTTTTTGCTTGCCCGGCAAGATGTTCATGGTCTTGCAGATAATTCCGAGCATGATTTCGTCAGCTCCGCCGCCAATGGAAACCAGTCGTACGTCCCGGTAAGCGCGGGCGAGCGGGTTTTCCCACATGTAACCGTTACCACCCCAGTATTGCAGGCAAGCATCTGTGACTTCACGGCCCAAACGGCCGGCTTTGAGCTTGGCCATGGAAGTAAGTTGCGTGACATCTTTGCCGGCAACGTGCAGCTCACACGCTTTGTAGGTAAGGGCGCGCAACGCCTCGACTTCGGTTTGAAGCTCTGCCAAACGGAAATGAATATACTGATTGTTGATCAGCGGCTGACCGAAGGTTTTGCGCTCCTGACAGTATTCGATGGTTTGCTCGATACAGCTTTCCAAGGCTTTGATGACGTTTGCCGCTCCCCACATGCGTTCTTCCTGGAATTGGATCATCTGGCACATGAAACCTGTGCCTTCTGCACCAATTCGGTTGCGCTGCGGCACGCGCACATCATCGAAGAATACCTGAGCGGTTTCAGAGGAACGCATGCCCAGTTTGTTCAGGTGTGGGCTGAGAGTGATACCCGGTGAGTTCATGGGCACCACGATCAGGGTTTTGTTTTTGTGGGGCTTGTCGTCGCTGGTGTTGGCGAGCAGGCACATGAAGTCTGCTTTCGGAGAGTTGGTGATCCACATTTTGGAGCCGTTAATGATGTAATCATCACCGTCTTTCTTAGCCGTGGTTTTAAGACCGGCGACATCAGACCCAGCGCCCACTTCACTGACACCGATGGAGCCAATCAACTCACCGGTAATGGCCGGAGTCAAAAAGTTACGCTTAAGTTCGTCGGAACCAAAACGAGCAATCGCTGGTGTGCACATATCGGTTTGCACACCGATGGACAAGGGAACACCTCCGCATTTGGCCATGCCCAGCTCTTCCGCCGCAACCAGGTTGTAGCTGTAGTCCAGGCCCATGCCGCCGTATTCTTCGGGCTTTTGAATGCCGAGCAGGCCCAGGTTCCCGAGTTTTTTGAACACATCGCGAATCGGGTATTCGCCGGCTTCTTCCCACTCATCAACGTAGGGGTTGATCTCTTTTTCGACGAAATCTCTGACGGTTTTTCTAAGGGCATCGTGCTCTGATGTGAAATTCATGGGTACTCTCCTGCTCTAATTCACGGTTGTTCTGTTTGTGTTGTTCGAATTAAAAACGTGCCACGCCGTAAACATTCGGTCTCAAAGGACGCTGCTCGGCTTCGCGGCATACAGATAAAGCGGTTGCCAGTACCCGACGGGTGTCCCGGGGGTCGATCAGACCGTCGTCCCACAATCGCGCCGTACCAAACAAAGCGGTTGAGCCGTCTTCGAGTTTTTTAGCAGTAGCCTGCTCCAGAAAGTCGAGGGTCTTTTCGTCAGGCTCTTTACCGCTCTTGCGTTGCTTCTCTTCGGCCACAATGCGAAGCACCTTGCCGGCTTGTGCCGGGCCCATCACGGCGGTACGGCTGTTGGGCCAGGCGAAGATGAATCTAGGGTCCAGACCTCGGCCGCACATCGCGTAGTTGCCGGCACCGTAGGAGCCACCTACGACAACGGCAATCTTGGGTACGCGGCAATTGGCCACGGCCTGAAGCATTTTAGAGCCGTGCTTGATGATGCCGTTCTGCTCGGAATGTGTGCCCACCATGAAGCCGGTGGTGTTATGGAGGAATACGATGGGTGTGCCCGCTTGGTCACACAATTGAATAAATTGTGCCGCCTTAGTGGCTCCAGCGGTGGTGATGGGGCCGTTATTGCCGATCACGCCTACGCTGTGGCCATGAATGCGGATGGTGCCGCAGACGGTCTGGTTATCGTGCTCGTTTTTGAAGTCCAAAAAACGGGAGCCGTCAGCAACGCGAGCGATGATCTCGCGCACGTCATACGGCTTTTTTGCATCTGCCGGAATAACGCCGAGAAGTTCTTCGGCCGGATACAGGGGCTCTTTCCAGGTGACATCTCGTTGCACGGGAAGATTGTCATTCCAAGGCAGGGCGTCGAGGATTTCACGCGCTTGGCGAATGCCATCGGCATCGTCTTCCGCAAGATACTCTGCGGTACCTGCAACGGTGGCGTGCATTTCCGCGCCGCCAAGTTCTTCGTCGTTTGCGATTTCGCCAGTCGCAGCTTTCAGCAGTGGCGGGCCGGCAAGAAACATCTTGGTTTTGTCGCGAACCGTGATGACGTAATCCGATAAACCGGGCTGGTACGCACCGCCTGCCGTGGCGTTGCCGTGCACGACGGTGACTTGAGGAATGCCTGCTGCGGACAGCCGGGCCTGGTTGGCAAAGCCACGGGCACCCGGTACGAAAATATCCGTTGCGTAGTTCAGATTGGCGCCGCCGGATTCGGACAGGGACACGATAGGTAACTTATTCTCTTTAGCGATCTGGTGCAGACGCAATGTTTTATCCAGCCCTGCAGGCGTTATGGTGCCGCCCTTGATCGCGCTGTTGCTCGCGACAACCAGGCACCGAATACCGGCCACCCGACCAATGCCGGCAATGATACCGCCGCCGGCCATGGAGCCGTCTTTGTCGTCGTGCATCTGATAGCCAGCCAGAGAGCAAAGCTCTAGAAACTCACTGCCGCGGTCCAGCAACCGATTAATACGATCGCGGGGGAGAAGCTTTCCGCGCTTGGTGAACTTTTCCCGGGCGGCTTCCGCCAGATCCAATACCTTTTGCTCAACATCGCGAAAGGTTTTGATATGGGCTTCCATGGCCTCAGCGTTTGCCTGGAACTCGCTGGACTGGGGCGTAATCATTGACTCTAGCGTTTGCATGTATCCGTCCTCAGTCTTCCGATAAAACCTTGGGTGTGACAGCGCGGTGGAAGCCGTTGTATGCGTCGTTGTTCTTGGCTTTAGGCATTGGCCAAATCCGACCACCTTGAGAGCCGCCACCGTCGATGCGCCAGCAGTCTCCGCTGACAAACGCAGCGCCTTCACTCAGCAAGAAACAAATGACCGAACTGACCTCTGATTCCGTACCCATTCGCTTAATGGGGACCGCGTCGGCCAGGCTCCGAATCCAGGACTTCATGTGCGCGGGGTAGTTATCCATGCCGCTGGATGCAATCCAGCCCGGGGCAACCGCATTCACTCGAACACCCGAAGGTGCCCATTCCATGGCGGCGGTTTGCGTGAAATTTACCATTCCAGCCCGTGCTGCGCCGGAATGTCCCATGCCCGGCATACCGCCCCACATATCAGCGACAATATTGACAATAGAACCGCCGGTTTTGCTGAACGCCTGGGTGTAAGCTTCTCGAGCCATCAGAAACCCGCCGGTCAGATTCGTGCGCACCACGGTTTCCCAGCCTTTCTGGTTAATCCCCGTCAGCGGCGAAGCGAACTGACCACCGGCGTTATTCACCAGCCCGTCTAATCGACCGTGTTCGGCAATAATGGCCTTAACCGTGGCTTGTACCGACTCTTCTTCGCGGATATCGCAAGAATGAGCGCTGGCAACGCCGCCGTCTTCTTTGATTTCCGCTTTAACGGCATCGACTTTTTCCTGTTTGCGGCCAACCAGAGCTACCCGAGCGCCAAGCGCAGCCAATTCGTGAGCGTTACAACGGCCAATGCCAGAACCGCCGCCAGTGACGATAAACACTTGTCCTTCAAACAATCCCGGCCGTAAAACGGATTGGTAACTCATAAGCAATTTCCTGTTTAAATCTGATTAATCTCAGTAGAGCGTTTGGGTGCATGCACCGATCTAAGACTCAAAAAGTTTGGATGGCACCGGCACTGGAAACTCCAGAAGCTGCTGCGCAAACGCCTTACCTTGTGGGTCTATTCTCAGGCTGGCGATACCACCGCCACCCAAGCTGTGCTCCAGCAAGAAGTTAAACGCATTCAACCCCGGCAAGGCCCAACGAGTTACCTTTGCCGACTCTGGATTCAGCGTATGCGCCATCCACTCTGCGACTGCTTCCTCTGTGAGCGCGGCCTGAATGTACGACACGAATTCTGCTTCCCGTGCGATCACACCAATATTGCTGTGGTCGCCTTTGTCTCCTGAACGCGCCCACGCCAAACGAATCAGAGGAACGGTCGTATCCGTTGAAACATTAATGTTGTTATCCGGCTGAGGCGCTAGCTGAGTAGGGTCAAAGGTGCCTTCGCAGGCGACATCGATAGGTATAACTTCGCCGCCGATATCGATCGACACCGAGACCTCAGCTTTTGGCACCAAGCAGGAATAAAGGCGAATCTTCGGGAAGACAGAAGGGCGGCCGCCCACAATGCCGGTAAGGCCGGGAGCCATTCCGGTGGCAGCTTGAGCAATCTCTCTTGCAAACAGAACCAACGCCTCTTTCTTGGGATGGGCGGTAGCAATCTTTACAATCACCTCGCGTGTGTCACGACGGCGCCCGTGCTGGCCATAAGTCGCCTCCGTTCCCAAAAGCTCGATGCTGGTTTCGGAATAGTCTGGCAGGCCTTTTTCGGCAAACATCGCCGATGTTTTTGCTAAAATAGCTTCCGCAACCTTCTGGGCTTTGGCTGGCGCATCTATGCCCCCAAGCAGGAACGAAGCGGTACATTTGAAACCATCGGGCCAGGTGCCAGACACCTTATAGCTATTGGTGGGCTCCAACCCTGTCGCGCCGGACACGTGAACCCGGTTCGGCGCAATCTCATCCAGCTTAACCTGAGTGAAATCGCAGGTTACATCGGGCAGAAGGTAAGCTCTGGGATCACCGATCTCATAAACCAGTTGCTCGCCAACAGTGCCTCGGCTAACTAAGCCTCCCGTATTGTCGGGTTTGGTCATAACGAAATCGCCATTGGCGCTGACCTCTGCAATCGGAAACCCCATGTTAGTAAACCCGTCTGCAACGGATTCCCAATCGGTGAAGTTGCCCCCGGTAGACTGAGCACCGCATTCCAGCAAGTGCCCGGCTAGACTGCCTTGGGCCAGTTTGTCGTAATCGTCCCATTGCCAGCCAAATTCATGCACCAGTGGCGCTAGAACCAACGCGCTGTCGGCAACGCGCCCGGTCAAAACAATGTCTGCACCTTGGTCCAGTGCAGCGGCCAGACCAGGCGCGCCGAGATAGGCGTTCAGGCTGACCATCATGGCCGGGAACCGCTGGCCCGTCGTCATTTCGGTAATGCCATCATCGGCCAGTTTTTTCTTCTTGGTGATTAGATCATCACCCAATACCAGAGCGATCTTCAGATCGACGCCGGCTTTTTCACAAAGAGACTGAAGTGCATCACGGCAAGCAATAGGGTTAACGCCACCGGCGTTGGCCAGAACCCGAATCCCTTTTGCCTTAATGTCGCCAAGCAACGGGCCCATAACGGTTTGTACAAAATCCCGAGCGTAACCTTGGGACGGGTCTTTCATCTTCTGGCCCGCCATGATCGACATGGTGACTTCGGCAAGGTAGTCGGCTACTAGATAGTCGATGTTGCCCTGATGTGCCAGTTGGGCGGCCGCGGTTTCGGTATCACCCCAGAATGCCGAAGAACAGCCGATTCGGATGGTTTTGTTGGCTTCTGACATGTTGTTGGCCCCGGTTATGTTGGCGGTTTAACGTGGATCTTCAATGATTGAATTCGACATTACCAAGCAAGCGCTTGGTTTGTAAATAGGCGGGAGTCAGGTAAAATAGGTCAACCTTTTCCGCAGTTGGATATTTTTGTGAAGCACAGCGATATTTTTCAGGCACTTATTCAAGATCAGTTGGTTTCTGACCCCGTCAGTGCTCGTGGTCGATTGTTGGCTGAAGCCGCGACTTTATTCCGGGATAAAGGGTATGAACGCACCACTGTTCGGGATTTGGCTGCGGCCGTTGGAATTCAATCCGGGAGCTTGTTTCATCATTTTCGGACCAAAGAAGAGATATTAAAGGCTGTTATGGTTGAAACCATACGGCTGAATACGGCCGTCATGCGGGCAGCGGTCGAACGTGAGTCGGCGCCGGAAGCGAAGCTGCGCGCGTTGATCCATGCCGAGTTGGAGTCGATCAATGGCCGGACCGGTGAGGCCATGGCTGTTCTGGTCTACGAATGGCGCAGTTTGTCAGAGAGCTCTCAGGAAGAAGTGCTGGCGCTGCGAGAGGTGTATGAAGGTCTTTGGCTGTCAGTGTTACAGCAGCTCAAAGATGGAGGCCAGTTAAGCTCTGATGTATTTATTGCCCGGCGGATGTTGACGGGAGCTTTGAGCTGGACTGTGACCTGGTATAGGCCTGAACGCGGTGGGCTGACTTTGGATGGCCTCACGGATGAAGTCATGGCGATGTTGGGTTTTTAGGGTGTGACAGGCGTATCGCGTTAGGGATGAAAAGCCGAGGAAGGCGCAGTTTTTCTCGGTGGATTCCATAGTAGAAAAGTCCAATTTTTAAGTTTCTATACGTAATTGGCCTGATCGGCATTATATTTCGGCAAACAAGCCATTTCCGTTTGAGTACTTTCCCCGCATCCTTCGTTCTGTGAATGGAAGTTCCCGTCGCTTCGGTGATCTGGTTCACGGAACGTTGAGAATTTGCATGCTATTGCGTGCAGCAATGATCACGTCTAAAAAACAAACATACAAAGTAAAGACAGGTCGCATTATGATCTCCTCTAAGCTCTCCCGGGCATACTGTTTCTCGGCTCGCATGGCCAAACTGATTGCAGCAGGTTTGGTTCTGGTTCTTTCCGGTTGTTCGGTTAATCCCATTTACCATACGACGGGTGTCGTACTTTCCGGTTACTCTGAATCCGAGGCTACCCCTTACGTTCTGCAGATGACCGACACGCAGATGGCGTGTGCATTAGGCGAAGGGATTGATCCATTACTTTACTCTTTCTCGCGAGTTGTGGATGCGCCTGATAGCACGGGTTCTTTGTTGATGCTGCTGGCTGGCAACTGTATGGAATACAGAGCTTGGGACGCAGAACTGGATTATCTGAGGCACGATTACAGCGGCAACGTACCTGCTGCTAAAGATGCCCGTGAAGTTTCAAAGCGTTTATACGCGCAAACAGCGACCCGCCGATACGAATCTTTCCGCCGCGCCATGACTGCTTATGACTTTGATCCCGCAGCAGAGCCGATGGAGTGCCCGTTCCTGTTTACGGACCAGGATGAGATCACCTTTCTTGTCGGTCTGCTTACCGGTATGCAGGCGATTGTAAATGATGCTAACTCAGGCGCTATGGCGGGTGTTCCCCGGAATATCGCACCACAAGCTGAGCGTGCGGCGCAGTGTATTGATAACGAAAAATGGGGCGGATTGCCTAATGCAGTCCGGGCCTTGGTGTGGTTGCTGCTTCCGGATACGCGTCCGGCTCTGTCGCCAGATCCATGGGTAGTGCTCCAGAATAGTGCTGATTTGGGTGTTAGCGCAGGCTTTAGAACATCCCACGCACTGCAAGTTGTTGCTGCAGAAACATTCGGTCGCCCAGATGTTCTCGCTGATTCGATTGCAGACTTTGCTACCTCTGAGGAAGGGTTCGAGGTTCTCGAGGACTATGCGTTGCTTGATGAGGTTGCACGCACGGTTGTTACCTTCTCATCGGATAAACACTGGACAAAGAGCTACGGCCACCGTACGCCCACCCGCTTTTTCGGCAAAATGAGTCCGGAGCGTGACACCAGCAATATTGAAACCATGAGTTTGGATGGGCTGCTTTAACGAGTAGCCCCATCGACCGCATTACCGACTTAACAACCATAAAAATGATGACCCGGAGGTTATTGTGATCCGTAAAACACTTGCAGCCCTTTCCCTTGCGGCCGTTGCGCCCTTGGCCTCAGCACAAACCGCAACGATGTGTGTATTCGACGTTATCGGCGCCAACGGTGACGTTTATAACATGGTGAAAGACTTCGCCCTCGAGATGAAAACTCATAACGTAGATTTCAAGCTGAAGCCCTATACCGACGAAGGTGTGGCGATCGGCGACTTTAACTCTGGTCAGTGTGATGCGGTGGCGGCCTTGGATATCCGGTTGCGACCGTTTAACCGTTTCACCGGAAGTGTCAGCGCTGTCGGAGCGCTTCCGACCTACAAAGATCTGGAAACGCTGCTGGCGACCCTGGCTCAGCCTAAAGCGGCGCCGTTGATGAAAGAAAACGGTTACGAGGTGTTGGGCATTGTTCCGGCCGGAGCTGGTTACTTGTTCGTGAACGACCGGGAAATTGATACGGCGGGAGAGCTTGCGGGTAAGCGTATTGCCACCCTGGACTACCAGAAAGACGCCATTCGCATGGTGAACTATGTGAAAGCAACGGTTGTTCCTTCTGATATCACCAACTTTGCCGGTAAGTTCAACAATGGCTCCGTAGACACGGCCTATGCGCCGGCATTCGCCTATGAGGCCCTGGAATTGTACAAGGGCATTGGCGAGAAGGGTGGCATTGTTGATTACCCTCTGGCACAGCTGACGGTTCAGATCGTTGCCCGAGATGAGGTGCTTGACGATGACGTTGCCCAAAAAGCCCGTGAAGTGGCATGGGGCATGTTCCCGCAAGCAATGAATATGATCAGCGATCTGGAAGATGCGATTCCGGACGACAAGTGGATTCGTATTCCTGAGAAGGACATCGTTGGTTATCAGGAGATGTTCCGGGAAAACCGTCTTGAGATGCGCGATGGAGCTAATGGCGCGCCGGTTGTTTACAGCCCTAAGATGTTGAGCCTGATGAGCAAGATTCGTTGTTCCAGCAATCCGGGCGCTTCCGAGTGCACCGCAGATAATCGCGAATAACGGGGACTCTGATCATGAACTGGCGTGCAATGACTGCGACAGGCGTAAGGACACTGTACCCCGTGCACAAGTTGCACGGCGTCATCCTCCTGCTGTTACTCCTGGCGACCTTGTTGCTCGGGATGGGTAATTCGCTCCACTCCCGCCTGCTGTGGGTCGGGGAACAAGTATGGCCGAACTACTATTTGCTCAACCCGGACGCGGTTGAGCCCAGTTGTAACCTGAGTATGGATGTGGATAAAGAAGTGGAGCGTCGGATTCAGGCTTATAAGCCTGACCCCGACGATCTCTTCAGTTCACCACCCAATCCTCAAGCGCTTCGCAAATCTTTGGAAAGCAACCTGGTGTTGTGTGAACAACGCCATCAGCAGTTTGTCGAGAACCAGAAGCATGCCACCTGGGGGCTGGGTGTTTTTAAAGACATCGAGCAAGGGTTGGCTAATTTCTTGTTGGGCAATATTGACCTGACCAAGTTTTTATTTATTGGTATGTTCGCGATGGCTGCGGCCATCTCTGCGCTGGATTCCGATCATATTGCTCTGAGGCTGCCTCGTAACCGTGCTGAGTGGCGTTTGAGTCAGGGGTCGCAGTTCGTGGTGAACGGGTTGATGATACTGTCTCTGAATGCCTATCTGGGCAACTTGGAGCGAACGCCGGACTCCACCAGCGCCATGACACTCCAGTATGCCTGGGGGTTGGTGTTTGGTTTGTTCATGATCATTAACGCCGTGCGTTTTTTCGCTATTCCTGAGCGGATTAAGCCCGGCAGCATGGATTTTGCCTCAGGTCTTGTGGTGCCGTTGTACTGCACCATGGGCTTGATTGCCATGAGCTACTTCTTCTTTGTGGATGGTTACTCTTCGGGGTTGGCGATCTACTTTGGCATGATGTCCAACTTGTCCTCGATGTTCATCAACATCGGACTGTATGTGTTGGTCGGCATGATGCTGAAGCAAACCCGGGTGCCGGAGCTGTTGTTGGGGCTGATAAAGCCATTCAACTTGCCGGCTCCGTTGTTGGCATCTGTGATTATCTTTGCCACCGCCTTCCCGACGGCATTCACGGGCGCCTCGGGCATCTTTATCCTTGCCGTTGGTGGTGTGGTTTATGACGAGCTTCGCCGCGCCGGTGCGGGTCGTCAGTTGTCTCTGGCGACAACGGCCATGTCAGGCAGTCTGGGTGTGGTGCTGAATCCCTGTCTGTTGATCGTGGTGGTTGCGGCGCTGAACAAAGAAGTGACGACCTCAGAGATGTACGGGTGGGGCTTCTGGGTTTTCATTATGTCGGCCAGCTTGTTCTCTTTCATTGTCTGTAAAACCGAGGGTAACTGGAAGCCGCGGCCTGCGCCGGGTGCCTTGCGCGAGTCTTTGCGGGCAACGAAGCCGTTGTTTCCCTATGTGGCTGTCTCTGCCTTGGTGATTCTGGGGATTTGGGGTGTTCTGGGGCTCAAGTTCAATGAATACAGCGCGCCGCTGATTCTTCCGCTGGTGATGCTGGCCATCGTGATGCTCGATTCAGGAAAGACCAAGGAAGACGTAGCAACGACTTCCCGAGTTCACGAGTTTTTCGGTCGAAGCACGGCTGCAGCAAGCGATGCGGCGGTTCACATCGGTGCGCTATTGGCTTTGATCGGGTTCTCGATCTGTCTGGGCGGGATTTTGGAACGGTCCGAGATCGTGCATTTTCTCTTCCCGGAAAGTCTCACCAGTCCGTGGCTCGCGATGTTGGTGATTGTCGTCATGCTCACGTTTATCGGTATGGTTATGGATCCGTTCGGCGCTGTTATTCTGGTGTCTGCGACCATTGCTCAGCCAGCGATTCAGATTGGTATTGATCCGTTACATTTCTGGATTGTGTGTCTGGTAGCATTCGAACTTGGCTACCTGAGCCCGCCAGTGGCGCTTAACCACCTGCTTGCCCGGCAAGTGGTGGGTGAGTCTGAAGTTTTGGCTGCCGAACGCACAGGCTCATTCTGGCACCGGTATGAGCGCCTGCTTCTGCCCTTGGCTGTCATGTTGCCGACCCTGTTATTGGTGGCCTTTGTTCCGATGCTGTTTTACGCTTTATAAAATCATCGGATTCAAAAAACCCGCGAGAGTCCTGCTCCGCGGGTTTTTTTGTTTGAGAGTCCGGCAATCTCTAGGCTGATGGAGCATTCGTGAGAGCTTTAATTGCGTGTTTTTTATTTTCACCATGGACGGTGGGGCTGACCGGTTGCAGTGATTCTGGAGGCTCGGGTGGCGAGGAGCTCGAACGTCTTTCCAGCCCCCTGTCGGGGGTTATCGCTATCGAAGCGAACAGCCGGATTGACCAGGACACCATGGATCAATTGCGTCGAGAGGGCGCATCTCCCGCTGCAGGTGAGCAAAAGTTACCGGCGAGTTTTGTTCTTGCGGGGTATGTCAGCCCGAATGCAGGTACTTACCCGGCTCCCGCTCGAGCTTGTCAAACCCAGGATTACGAGTTTGACCTGAGCGATACGTTTTTGGTGCCTCTAGCCGCTGGTGAAACGGTGGTACTCAAGAGCTTTGGTACCTGTGGCGCAAATGTCGCCCTAGAATTACAGGTTGAGGGTTATCCACCCGTACGTACAACAGGCGGGGACGAAACCGCACAGTTTCGCTTAAATACCGAGCAAACTGGCGAGTACCAAGTGGTGGTGCGGAACGTGGGTAATGTGCCGTCCCGTTATGTACTGTTGAAAACCACCGGAACTGCGCAACAAAATGCCACATACGTTTGGCCGGATCACAGATTTGTGGAAGGCGAGGCGATTGTCACGCTGGCTGAATCCGCTTCTGTACCTGGAGCGGTCTCACACATGAGTGCGCAACGTTCTGCTGCGGTGCGGAAGCTCGGTGAGCGCACTTGGCTGAGCACAATGCCAAACAACACTCGCGCGATGGCAGGTGATCAGAGATTGCCGGATACGCTGGCATGGATTCGCTCACTCAGGGAGCAGCCAGACGTTGAGTCGGTCGTTCCTAATTATCAGATGCGGAGCCAGTCACCGGTGGGAGAACCGCTGTACAGCAAGCAATGGCACTACGGGATGATCAATGGGCCGGTTGCCTGGCAGATTGAGCCAAGGGGCGGTGCTGGCGTCAACGTGGCAGTGTTGGATACTGGGTTGTTCCGGAAGCAGGGCGCGTCAAATTGGCACCCGGATTTGGACCGGAATGTGGTAACAGGCCGGGACTTTGTCGATAACGACAACGACCCGAGAGATCCGGGTAGCAGTGTGGGCGGGAACGTGTATCACGGAACACACGTAGCGGGAACCGTCGCGGCTGTTATTGATAACAAGGGCAGTGGTGGCGTTGCGTTTGGAGCTAACTTGCTGCCAGTGCGGGTGCTGGGCGAAGGCGGCACCGGTTCGTCCGCTGACTTGATTGATGCCATCGCTTGGTTGGTGAACGGTGGCAGCGGGCAGCCGCCAAGGGCGCACATAGTCAATATGAGCTTGGGGGGGCTGCCGGAGATACCTCAGTTGGAGTCGGTCATTGCTGCGGGTGTCAATAAAGGCATGCTTTTTGTTGCTGCGGCGGGCAATGGAGCGGGTTCGGTAAAATCCTACCCGGCGGCCTCCCGGAACGTGCTTGCCGTGAGTGCGGTCGACGGCGCACGCAACTTGGCTTCATATTCAAATTACGGCAGTTGGATTGATTTGGCGGCGCCGGGCGGTGACGCAGGGCGCGATGCCAATAACGACGGTGAAGCAGATTTGATCTGGAGCACCAGTGCAGCGCTTAAATCCGGTCAGTACGAGCCGGATTACAGAGGGCTTCAAGGTACTTCCATGGCGGCACCCCACGTTTCTGGTGTGCTGGCGATGATGAAAGCGGGAACGTCCGATCTCAGCTATGGCGATGTCAGGGCGCTGCTCGAAAGTGGCGAATTAACAGAATATTCGGGCAGGCACTCGGATCATCTTGGGTACGGAGTGCTTGATGCGGCCAAAGCCGTGTCGGCAGCCAGCCAAGGATTTACGGGCCCGGTATTGTCTGCGTCACCGGCCGTGGTGTCGTTGAGCAACGAAGGGGTTGAGGTTCAGGCGGTTGAGCTGAATATATATGGCTCTGCACCAGTGACTGGCGCTTCTGTAGACTCATCCCCAGCTTGGTTACGCGTGACGGAAGACTTCTCGCGGGAGCCGTTTACCCTAGAGGTTATTTTATTGCCGGGCCGACTGGCGCCCGATGTCGCCGCCAGAGGTGATATTGTGGTGAATTACAATATGAATAAACAGCTGCGCATACCGGTTATTGGCCAGTTGATTACCGATGAAAAAGCCCGGAATGCTGGCAAACACTTTGTGTTGCTGGTTGGTACCGAACCAAACGAGCAGGGTGTGTATTTGGCCGAGGCACAGGTGACAGCCACGGTGCAGGATGGCGAGTATTCATTTCAGTTCGAAGCCGACGATGGCGAAGAGCCCCGGGAGCTCAACGAGGTGGCTCCGGGCGACTATTATCTGGTTGCCGGTACGGATATCGATGGTGATGGATTTATCTGCCAGTCTGGGGAAGCATGCGCCGAATATCCCGTCTCGGGTTTGCGGGAGGTGGTTACCGTTCAATCGGGGCAATCCATCAGTGACCTGCGCATGACCACCGGGTTTAGCCGTCCGACCATTTCTGCAGCCAGCCCGGACGTCCTGCCCAGACCCGCGTTTAAAGGCTACCGGCTTATGAATGCAAGCAGCCGCGCGGTTCCCATGAATTCAACTATAAAGGCATTGCAATGACCCCTTTTACGATGAAAGCATTCACGGCCTCCGCACTTTTGTTGGTTTTAACCGGCTGCGCCGCCTCAGGTAACACCGCGCCTCAGCAAATCTCGCAGGTACGGCAGATTACTCAGTCAGCTCATTGTGGTTTGACCGGCCCCGGTGTCGCTTACGTGGATTCCGCGGAAGAATTAGACGCATTTTTGGGAGTGCGAGGCCAGAATATGTCGACGGGCGTGATCCGTCAGGTCGATTTAGCGCAAGAGCAACTGATTTTCGTGACTTTGGGCCAAAAACCCACCGCTGGCTATAGCCTTGGGCTGAAAGAAGTCAGCCAAGAACATGGTACGCTCAAACTGCAGGTGGATTTAAAGGCGCCCGCGCCAGACATGATGGTGGCGCAGGTAATCACCTCGCCGTGTGTTGTGCTGGCTGTCGCCGGTGGCAACTGGGAACGGGTTGAAGTGACGGGTGCCACCGAACAACCACTGGTAGAACGGGTTAAGCGCTGATTTCTGCTGCATGGTCTAAAAATCAATCGTTGATCTTTCAGCGCCAATCAATAAGCTATGGCGCAACGATCATTTTCGGAGTTCTGCCCTTTCTATGAGCCAGCAACAATACAACGCCGATGCCATTGAAGTTCTTAGCGGTCTTGACCCGGTACGTAAGCGCCCGGGTATGTATACCGATACATCAAGGCCAAATCATCTGGCGCAAGAGGTGATCGACAACAGTGTCGATGAAGCCTTGGCTGGCCATGCTCGCAAAATTGAGGTGATCCTGCACAGCGATAATTCGTTGAGCGTGGAAGACGATGGCCGGGGTATGCCGGTTGACATCCATAAAGAAGAAGGTGTGCCTGGCGTTGAGCTGATCCTTTCACGCTTACACGCAGGTGGTAAGTTCTCGGAAGGGAACTATAACTTCTCCGGCGGGTTGCACGGTGTGGGTGTTTCCGTGGTTAATGCCTTGTCGACTTTGCTGGAAGTCACCATTCGCCGGGACAGCCAAGTCCACAGAATGACCTTCGAAAACGGTGAGAAAGCCAGCGAACTTGAAGTCATCGACACGGTTGGCAAGCGCAACACGGGTACTCGGCTGCGGTTTTCACCGGATCCAAAATATTTCGATAGTCCCAACTTCTCGGTCAGCCGCTTGCGCCATAATCTGCGCGCAAAAGCGGTGTTGTGCCCGGGCCTGACTGTAATATTCGTACAGGAAAAAACCGGCGAGAAAGACGAATGGTTGTATGAAGACGGTCTGCGAGACTATCTGCGCACCGCATTGGCTGATATCGAAGCAGTGCCTCTGGACCCGTTTACCGGCAGCTTGTCCGGAAATCAGGAAGCAGTGGACTGGGCCATACAGTGGCTTCCCGAAGGCGGTGATGCTGTTCAGGAAAGCTACGTTAACCTGATCCCGACCGCCCAAGGCGGAACGCACGTGAACGGCCTGCGCACCGGTATGTTGGAGGCTATGCGGGAGTTTTGTGAATTCCGCAACCTCCTGCCCCGTGGTGTTAAGTTGTCGCCGGAAGATATCTGGGAGCGGGTTGCCTACGTATTGTCGTTCAAAATGCAGGAGCCCCAGTTTTCCGGTCAGACCAAAGAGCGTCTGTCTTCGCGCGAAGCAGCGGCTTTTGTCTCGGGTGTCGTTAAAGATGCATTCAGCCTGTGGTTGAACCAGCATACCGATGTGGCCGAAGTGCTGGCGGAGCTCTTTATTAGCAACGCTCAGCGTCGTCTTCGGGCCAGTAAAAAAGTGGCTCGTAAAAAGGTGACCTCTGGTCCCGCGCTGCCGGGAAAGCTGGCGGATTGTTCGGGCACCGATACCAATCGTTCTGAACTGTTTCTGGTGGAGGGTGACTCGGCTGGCGGCTCCGCCAAGCAAGCCCGTGATCGAGAATTTCAGGCGGTGATGCCGCTGCGAGGCAAGATATTGAACACTTGGGAAGTAGATTCCGGTGAAATTCTGGCTTCTCAGGAAGTACATGATATTGCGGTTGCTATCGGCGTGGACCCCGGCTCTGATGATTTAGCCGGCTTGCGGTACAACAAGGTATGCATACTCGCCGACGCAGACTCCGATGGGCTGCATATTGCTACTTTGTTATGTGCGTTATTTGTGAAGCACTTCAGGCCGCTGGTCAGTGCCGGGCATGTGTTCGTTGCTATGCCTCCGCTGTACCGGGTAGATTTGGGAAAGGAAACGTTTTACGCGCTGGACGAGCACGAAAAGCAGGGCATTATTGATCGGCTGGCTGCAGAAAATCGGCGGGGCAAGCTTCAGGTTACCCGTTTTAAAGGGTTGGGTGAAATGAACCCGCTGCAGCTGCGCGAAACCACCATGGCCCCGGATACGCGGCGTCTGGTGATGTTGACGTTGGAAGAAGGCGACGATACCGACGAAGCGATGGATATGTTGTTGGGTAAGAAACGCGCCTCGGATCGCAAGGCTTGGCTGGAAGCCTACGGTAACATGGCGGACGTTGCGGGCTGATATTTCTTTTGGAACTATTAAAAGTTCGCCTTATTCTTTTTAAGTTTCTCTCGAGCTCGTTATCCTGTCTGTTTTCCGGGTGGAACAGACAGGCTTATGGAGTGGGACGGCTGGTTTTCTCTATTTTTGGCAGGTGCTGCACTGGCGTTGATGGTGTCGGGCCGGTTTGCACCACACCTCGTGATGCTGGCGGTGCTGGTGTTGCTCAGCGCTACGGGCATTGTTAGCCATGAACAAGCGCTGATCGGGTTTAGTAACCCCGGCCTCATCACCGTTGTTGCCTTGTTTGTTGTTGCCTCGGGAGTCCATCACTCCGGAGGCGTCGATCTTTTAGTGCGCTATATCCTCGGCAAACCCAAAACGGTGCGGGCGGCTCAGGCTCGTATCGCCTTGCCGGTTACTCTGCTCAGTGGCTTTCTGAATAACACGCCTGTGGTCGCGACCATGATCCCAGCGGTCCATGGCTGGTCGCGCAAGATTGGTGTAGCCCCTTCCAAGCTAATGATTCCCCTAAGTTATGCCGCAATTTTCGGTGGCACGCTGACCATGATTGGTACCAGTACCAACCTTGTAGTGAATGGTCAGTACCAACAGTTAACCGGCAATGATGGTTTTTCCATTTTCGCAATTACCCAAGTCGGGTTGCCGGTGGCGGCTATTGGTGTTTTTGCGATGCTGGTGTTCCTGCCGCGATTCCTGCCTGAGAAGAAAGACTATCAAAAATTCGGTTCGGTCAAAGAATTCACCCTTGAGGTAGCGGTTGCGGTCAACGGGCCTTTGGTTGGTAAATCGGTGGGAGAGGCTGGTCTAAGGGAGCTTGAGAGGCTCTATCTGGTCGAAATTGAACGTGACGGAAGCGTCGTCACGGCCGTGCCTTCAGAAGAACGGTTGCGGGGTGGCGACCGGTTGGTGTTTGCCGGTGACACCCAAGCGATATCCGATTTGCTCCGAATCAATGGCATTGTGCCATCAGTTCATGATGATGAGCCGGCGCTCAGTAAAGATCGAGCTGAACGACGATTGGTTGAAGCGGTGCTCTCTCCGCAGTGTGATGTGCTCGGACAGACTATTCGCGATGCCCGTGTGCGAGACCGATACGGTGCCGTGGTGTTAGCGGTGGCCCGGGGTGGTGAAAGGGTGCCTGGTAATCTTGGAAATATCCGGCTGCGCCCTGGCGATGTGTTGTTGCTTGAAGCTCGCCCCGCATTTGTAAGTCGTCAGCGCTACAACAAAGATTTTCTGTTGATTAACGATTTGGAAACCGAAGCCCCGCGTCACGACCGGGCCTGGTTGTCCTGGGGGATTCTACTGGTGCTGGTTGGCCTCGCAGCCTGCGGGGTTATGACTATGCTGAATGCCGCTCTGGTGGGGGCGTTTTTGATGATCGTCGCGGGCTGTTGCACGGTTGGGCAGGCGCAGAAGGCGGTCGACGTACCTGTAGTGTTAACCATTGCATCCTCCTTTGCGCTGGGCGGAGCACTAGAGCAGACCGGCGCAGCACGGTATTTGGCCGATTCGGTGTTTGGGCTGAGCCAGGGTAATGCGTTGGTGGCTCTTATTCTGGTGTATTTGGTGGTGTCTGTCCTTACAGAAGTGATCACCAATAATGCTGCTGCGGTGCTGATTGTGCCAGTCGTGCTGTCGCTGACGCAGGCCATGGGGGTGGCAGAAGAGCCTTTTATCATCGCCGTGATGATGGCGGCTTCGGCGAGCTTTGCGACGCCGTTAGGCTATCAGACGAATATGATGGTGTTCGGGCCTGGAGGCTATCGTTTTACCGACTTTCTGAAGGTAGGGTTACCCATGAATATTTTCGTGGGGATTGTCGCGGTGAGCGTCATCGCACTGATTTATAACATCTGATCCGAGTTGGTCAGAATGTCACAGCAGAGTACTTTCAGGCTGCCTTGAGATTCATAGGCAAGCGACAGGGTAACGCACATATTGGCACCAGTGACGCATAGATAAGGCGCGGTTACTTGCAGGTTTCCGGGTTGTTCAATAGCTTGGCTCAGGTATTGCTGTCTGCACCAGTCTGCACTGGCCGTATCTTCGAGCGGTTTAAAGCGTGGGTCTTGATCGCGCGGGTTGCCATTCGGCAGAAGCGTGTCGGTTATTTGAACCCCATCCGCATCAATGAGATAGCATCGAGAGACCACGGAATGAGTGATCAGCTCACTGCATGCCTGACTTAAGTTAAAGCCTTTCTGGAGCCGGTCAGTTGCGAGCTGGAATGGTGTCGTGAAATAGTTGACGAGCTGGCGTGTCGGATCTTGTTTGACCTGTTTTCTTTGTTTGTATTCAGTCAGTAAGTCGTCCAGGTCTGTCGGTGCGTGCGCCATGGCTTCCAAGTCAGTGCTGGGGCGCTGAAAGTAAAAGCCTTGAACGAAATCGACCCCGGCATCAATAGCAATCATGACTTGATCGCGGGTCTCCACACCTTCCAACAGCACCAAACAGCCCGATTGGCGTAGCAGCGATACAATACCGTTTAGGATTTGTCGGGCTCGGTGGTCGTCAACCGCCCGCATCAATAACGACCGGTCGAGCTTCACAATATCCGGAGACAGGTTCCAAATGCGTTCGAAATTGGAGTGCCCTGCGCCAAAATCGTCGATCGCCGTGAGGCAACCGAGTTTTCGGTAATAGGCGACGGTTTCTTTGAGCTTATCGGCGTCGTCGGTAGGCTGTTCAACGATCTCCATAACGATTCGATGCGCGGGTAGCCCTGTCTTCTCAAGAATCTGCCCGAAAAACGAATCAGACTGGTTGCCATGGGTAACGACTCGCGGCGATACGTTCAGAAACAGCCAGTTTAGCTGGTCTTTGATACTGCTGTAGTTACGGACGTGCAGATAGCGGCAGAGTCGATCAAGCAGCAGGTTTTCTGCGTCGGAAGAGGGCAGGTCAAATAACTGTGGCGGTAGAACCGCGGCATTGTCGTTATCGAAGGCGCGAATCAGAGCCTCATAGCCAACCGTGCGCTTGTGAGCGATGCTGTAGATGGGCTGAAGAGCCGTATGGAGAGTCAGTCCACGAAATGTAGCGGTCCACGTGTCGTCTTGCTGGCTAAGCATAGGCGACAGTATATCTGCTTCAGGATCCGCTAGCATTTCGTTGAGGCTGTAGGACATAGGTGTGTCTGGGCCGTGTAAAAGATATAAACAGCTATTGAGCACATAACGGGAAATAGCTGAACTAATCGCCAGAGTGCCTATATCCTTGGCACGATTCATTTTATTTCAATACCTTACTTCGTTGAAGAGTGCCAAAAAACTAAACCGATTACCACCAGTTAATGCGTATAACTGGAAACAGTTTGTATTCAGGAGGAGAGCGGGGAGGGTAAAACGACGAATCCCGGCATAGGGCCGGGATTCAAGTGTTATTAGTTATTGCTGGGTACGACCACGGTTTCGTCGAAATCGAGTTCCATATCGCTTTCCTCTGTCATTCATTAACACCCCGAAACGGAGCAGTTCATAAGTTTGGTTAAAGTCTATCTCAGCGATAAATTTCGACAATCCGTAAAATCCCTATAAGACCAAAGTGGCCGAGGCGATACCCTTAGAGTGGTATAAGTTGTTCAAAGAAACTGATCAATGACGACAAAATATTTCGGTTTGATTGGTTTTCTATGAGCTTTAGACTGGTTGAGCCTATATCGGGTGAATACTTTTGGCCCCGCACGATAAATGATAAAGCTGGAGTAGACATGGCAGTTCGAAACTCTGATGACCGGTACGGTTGGCTTTCCATTTTGATGCATTGGTTGGTTGCGGCCGCGGTGATCGGGCTGTTTGGGCTGGGTTTCTGGATGGTTGATTTATCTTATTACGACGAGTGGTACCGTCGGGGCCCTGATATTCATCGTTCGGTGGGAATATTGTTATTTAGTGCCATGCTGTTCCGTGTGTTGTGGCGTATCGCGACACCGTTTCCCAAACCTTTGCCTGAGCACAAGCGTTGGGAGGTGGTATCGGCTCACATTGCCCACGCCTTGCTCTATGCATTAATTTTTGTGGCGATGACCAGCGGTTACTTGATCTCCACCGCCGACGGCTCTGCCATTGATGTGTTTGGATGGTTCCAGGTCCCCTCAGTGACGGGTCGCATTAAAGGAATGGAGGATACCGCGGGACTTGTGCACTACTGGAGCACCTGGGCCCTGGTTGCCTTGGCGTCTATTCATGCTCTGGGAGCGTTAAAGCACCACTTCATCGACAAGGACGCGACCTTGCGCCGAATGCTCGGAAAATCGTGAGTTGTCGAATTCAAGCAATGTGTAATACCAAAGTTAATTAAGGAGAACTTTATGAAAAAACTGATACTTGCTTCAGCCGTTTCCATGGCCGTAATGGCGTCAGCTCATGCTGATGAGCACAGCGGTACCTACGACTTTGATAATCAACAAACGCATCAGTTTATTACCTTCAAGATCTCTCATTTGGGTTACAGCTGGTTGTATGGCCGTTTTAACGACTTTGATGGTCAGTTTGTATACGACGCTGAAAACCCGGAGAACAGTTCCGTGTCAGTGACCATCGACACTGCGAGTATTGACAGTAACCATGCAGAGCGGGACAAACACTTGCGCAGTGATGACTTCCTGGCTGTCAGCGAGTTCGGCGAAGCAACGTTCAAGAGCACGCGTGTTGTGATGGAAGACGATGGTGAAGCCGATATCATCGGTGACCTGACGCTCCGTGGTGTTACCCGTGAAGTGACTCTCGAGGCTGAAATGCTGGGCTACGGTTCGGATCCTTGGGGTGGCTACCGCATGGGTTTTGAAGCCGAAACAGAGATCAAGCTGAAGGATTTTGGTATCCCGATGGATCTCGGTAAAGCGTCAGAAACCGTTGAAATCGAAATTTCCGTAGAAGGTATTCGTCAGTAGGTTCTGCAATGTTTAGCCCGAGACTCCGAAATGGCGGAGCCTCGGGCTATTTCCCCTTCGGCGATTCCATCGCCAATGTTCCTGTCAGATAGGGTGTTAGTGGTTCTCTGGTTGTTCGTTTGCTCTGCAAAGGTGGCGCTGACGAAGAAACTGGGCCACAAAAATAACGACCCAGATGACCAGCCCAGCCCAGAGGTAGGGGGCTGGAAGTTGAAATGTGCCACTGATGGCAAACTCCACTAGCAGCATCAGAATAACTGCAAGAGTGGCGTTGACCAGAGCCGTTATCATCGCATGCCCGCAGGCTTTAAGATTGGGAATCATAGGTTTCCGCTTGCTCAGAGATAAGACGGCAATCTAACTAGAGAAGCGAGAATACGGTGCACCTTACAGACTCTCCATGCGGGAATTCCGCTATTGGAAATTGGTGTATCGTGGCTGGCGTCCATATAATGTGAGCCACATTTCCCGGTGTCTCTTTCGGGTAACGAATCGACATTCTAAATCAGGCAGTTAAGGCAAAGGGGCGTCCATGCCAGAGTTTCAGACGACCGATGAAGGTTTCGAGCGGGTAGCGCTACGCGATTATACCGAGAAGGCCTACCTCGACTATTCCATGTACGTAATCCTCGACAGGGCCTTGCCCAATGTGGGCGATGGGCTCAAGCCGGTGCAACGGCGAATTGTGTACGCGATGTCCGAGTTGGGCCTGAAATCCACCTCTAAGTACAAAAAGTCGGCTCGAACCGTGGGTGACGTTCTGGGTAAGTTTCACCCACACGGTGACAGCGCCTGCTATGAAGCCATGGTGTTGATGGCGCAGCCGTTTTCATACCGTTATCCGCTGGTAGACGGGCAAGGTAACTGGGGGTCGCCGGATGACCCTAAATCGTTTGCTGCCATGCGCTACACCGAATCCAGGCTTGCTCGTTTTTCCGACGTGCTATTGAGTGAACTGGGTCAGGGCACTGTAGATTGGGTGCCGAATTTTGACGGCACCATGGACGAGCCTTCTGTTTTGCCGGCTCGTTTGCCGCACGTGTTGCTAAACGGTACGACTGGTATTGCGGTGGGTATGGCCACCGACATTCCTCCCCACAACGTGCGGGAAATCACAGCCGCTTGTATTCGTTTGTTGGATGATCCGGAAGCCACCGTTGATCAGTTGTGCGAGCATGTAAAGGGGCCGGACTTCCCAACCCGAGCCGAAATCATTACCCCTCGCAACGACCTTCGTAAGATGTATGAAACGGGGCGAGGCTCTCTGAGGATGAGAGCGCGCTGGATCAAAGAAAACGGCGAAATCGTGGTTACCGATTTACCGCATCAGGTCTCGGGCAATCGGGTACTCGAACAAATCGCTCATCAGATGCAGACCAAGAAACTGCCGATGGTGGCGGATTTGCGGGACGAATCGGACCACGAGAATCCAACTCGGCTGGTGGTTGTGCCGCGCTCGAATCGCGTAGATTTAGACGGTCTGATGGCGCATTTGTTTGCCAGTACCGACCTTGAGAAAACCTACCGGGTGAACATCAACGTGATTGGCAACGATGGCCGCCCCGGAGTTAAGGGTTTGCGCCAGATGTTGACCGAATGGCTCGCATTTCGGAAAACCACGGTAACGCGCCGTTTGCAGCACCGTCTGGACAAAGTGTTGGCCCGCCTGCACTTGCTGGAAGGTTTGTTGATTGCTTATCTCAATATTGACGAGGTGATCGAGATTATCCGCACGGAAGATAAGCCGAAAGCGGAGCTGATGGCCCGGTTTGGCTTGTCACCGGAACAGGCGGAAGCGATTCTTGAGTTGAAATTGCGCCACCTCGCCAAGCTGGAAGAAATGAAAATCCGCGGCGAGCAGGATGAACTTGCTTTGGAGCGTGATGAACTTCAGGCCATTTTGGGCTCTGAAGAACGTATGCGGGAGTTGATCAAGACCGAGCTTCAGCAAGATGCAGAAACCTACGGCGACGACCGCCGCTCGCCTATCGTCGAGCGTGAAGAAGCAAAAGCCTTCAGTGAAACCGATCTGGTGTCGAACGATCCGGTGACGGTTGTATTGTCGGACAAAGGCTGGGTGCGAGCAGCGAAAGGGCACGATATTGATCCGTCTGGCCTGAGCTACAAATCGGGCGATCGTTTTTCTCTGGCTGCCAAAGGCCGGAACAACCAGCAAGCGATCTTCCTCGATTCTACCGGCCGGGCATACGCGTTGATGGCCCATACCCTGCCCTCAGCTCGAGGGCAGGGTGACCCCCTGACCGGTCGGATTAACCCGCCGTCGGGTGCCACTTTCTCGGGCTTGCTCATGGGGAACCCCGAGCGTAGAACGTTGTTAGTGACCGATGCCGGCTACGGCTTTGTGACGTCGCTGGGTGACATGACCAGTAAAAACAGAGCTGGTAAAGCCGTGGTGACGGTGCCAAAGGGCGCGAAGATTATGACGCCTGTGACGGTGCCGGAGACAGCTTCAACCTTGTATCTTGCCGCTATTTCCAACGAAGGCCGCATGTTGGTATTCCCGCTCAATGAGCTGCCAGAATTGGCGAAAGGCAAAGGCAATAAAATTATCAGCATTCCCTCCGCGCGGGTACAGAACCGGGAAGAGTTTGTGGTGGCAGTCGCGGTGTTTGGCGAAGAAGACCAACTGGAGATTCAAGCCGGGAAGCGCAAGCTCGGGTTGAAGTTCAGTGATCTTGAGCATTATCTCGGAGAACGTGGCCGCCGTGGCCATAAATTGCCCCGCGGGTTGCAGCGCGTGGACGGTATTGATGTCATTCCCTCTGCCGCCAGAGCAGAGGAAGAGGAGAACGTAGACAGTGAGTGAGCTGGTGCTGGTAAACGTATCCGGGCGCGATAAGCCCGGACTAACCTCGGAAATAACGGGGATTATGGGGCGATACGATGTGCGCATTCTCGATATCGGTCAGGCCGTTATTCACGATTATCTAACCTGGGGTATCTTGATCGAGATTCCGGACGAGTCTCAATCTTCACCGGTTATACGCGATATTTTGTTTCGATTGCATGCGCTGGATTTGCAGGTCCGGTTTGCACCGATCTCGGTCGAGGAATACCAGTCTTGGGCTGAGGGGCGTAACCGAGCCTGTTACATCGTTACCTTGCTGTCGCGGGATATCAAAGCGGAACAGATTGCTCGCGTGTCTGAAATTACAGCCCGTCACGGCTTGAACATCGACAACATTACCCGGTTGTCGGCCCGGCCATCCCTGAAGTCATCCGAAAATCGAATCGCTTGCGTCGAGTTTTCCGTTCGCGGAACGCCGCTGGATCTGGAGCAGCTGCGCTCGGATTTCTTGCACATTGCGGGCGAGATGAACGTCGACATCGCCTTCCAGGCCGATTCGATTTTCCGGCGTAATCGTCGCTTGGTGGTGTTCGATATGGACTCGACACTGATTGAAGCGGAAGTGATTGATGAATTGGCTCAGGAAGCCGGTGTCGGGGAACGTGTTGCAGAGATTACCGAGCGAGCCATGCAGGGCGATCTGGATTTCAGTCAGAGTTTTGCTGAGCGCTTGTCGCTGCTAAAAGGTTTGGACGAGTCGGTGCTTGAGAGTATCGCTAACCGCCTTCGAATGACCGAGGGGGCAGAGCACCTGATTCGCAGTTTAAAGGCGCTGGGCTACCGCACGGCCATTCTGTCGGGCGGTTTCACTTACTTTGCCCGTCATCTGCAGAGTAAACTGGGCATTGATTACGTTTACGCCAATGAACTGGAAATCGTAGACGGCAAAGTGACCGGCGAGGTGAAGGGACAAATTGTCGATGGTCAGCGCAAAGCAGAGCTGTTGCTGGAAATTGCTGAAAAGGAACATATTGCTCGAGAGCAAGTGATTGCCGTGGGTGATGGCGCGAACGACCTTCCGATGTTGAGTCAGGCGGGGTTGGGTGTAGCGTTCCGGGCGAAGCCCTTGGTGAAAGAGTCAGCCAAACACTCGATTTCCACGCTTGGGTTGGATGCTATCCTGTATCTGATCGGGTTCCGTGAGAGCGAAACGAATCAAACATTGTAGTTTGCCTTCAGGCAATTCTGAAAAAGGGGTGGAGACTGGGTTCTCCACCCCTTTTTTGTGTCTGGCTGTAAGTAACCAGTAACCGTCAGTGATCGCCAAAGTCGTAGTTCATTTCAGGCCCCGGAACTTGCAGGTAATAGCCCTGAATGTAGTTAACGCCTGCTTGCCAGAGGGTCGCAAGAACGCTGGCGCTCTCCACTTGCGGCACGATGGTCAGCTTGCCGGACTTCTGCAGCGAGTTGGCCATTTCTTTCACTTGATCTTTTATATTGTCATCTTTCTGGATGGTTTCGGTGAAAGAACCGTCAAACTTCACGTAATCCGTATCGATGTGTTTCAGTGCATTAAACGGATCGATGGCACCGCCAAAGTGCTTAATCGAGAGTTTGCAGTTGAGTTCGTGCACTGCTTTGGTGAAGTCTTTCGCTTGTTTCGTGAAGTTATTGGCGTCGTTTTCGCTAATTTGGAATATCATGGCGTCGCCAGGTAGGCGAGCTGCCTTCAGCGCAACACTTAGCCAAGGTGTGAAGGTGACATCCTGCAGAGTTTCAGCGCTGAGGTTCACGAACAGCTTGGTATCATGGCCGCGGGAGCGATGGCTGGAGAGCTGTTTAATGGCTTGCAGAATCACCCAACGGTCGATTTTGATGGCGGTTTCTGGAGGGCAAATAGCCGGTAACAGGTCGTAGGGGGTAACTTCTTCGTTGTCGCTGTTGGTCATGCGGGCCAGCGTTTCATAATGCTCTTCGCCTTCACCACGCAAGTTGATGATCGGCTGGAACAGCAAGTACAGCCGGTCTTCGTCCATGGCCTTGCTGATCATTTCGAGGGCGTTCGATTCATCGGGTGCCTCAAAATCAACCGGGTTGTATACAACAACGCCATTCCCGTTTTTATGCCCTGGCTGCTTTTTGACCTCGGCAGAAGCCAAATGAACCCGGCTGAGGAGTTCTTCTGCTTTAGGGGAGTTCTCGGTAATGGCGGAAACGCCAATGGATACGGTCAGGGATACAGTACGACCGTTGATTTCGAACAGGTGATCATCCACCGCCTCGCGAATCGTTTCGCACAGTTCTGCCAGTCCTTTGTCATTGCCCGGAAGGCACATTATACAGAAGGCATCATCGCTTAGACGCGCGAGTGTCATGTCTTCAGGTGTTTTCTCTTTCAGCAGTGATGCCAGGTCACCAAGCAACAGATCTGCACCGGCAATGCCTACATCGCTCTTCATGCTTAGAAAATTATCGACACCAATATAGGCGAGGGCGCCGGTTTCATTGGTCTTGGCAGAGGTGGCCAGAGTCTCGGACAGCCGTTCCATCAAATGTTGCCGGTTATACAAGCCAGTCAGCAAATCTTGACTGCTGATTTGTTTGAGCTTTTCTTCAAGTTCGGCGTCACTGTGCTCCGGTTGCAAGACCACTTGTGTGCAGGCTTCGCCGTCATAAGTCGCGGCAGACACTGACATCGTAACGTTGAGTTCGTTGTCGTCGCTTCGACGAGCCGTGCAGTTGAAGGTCATGCCGTTTGCCCCGGCTTCCTCAAACGCTTTCATGAACTCTTTATACTGCTCTTGGTATTCAGGCGTTAACGTGTCCAAAACCGGGACGCAGATCAGGTCATCAATATCCTCGTACCCGAGGAATTCCATATACGACTGATTGGCGTATATGTGCATGCCATCGTCTATGTAGGCAATGGCATCTTTGGAACTCTCGAGCAGAAGCTGACAGCGCTGTTCAGCTTCGCGAAGATGAGATTCCAGAACCCGGCGTTTGCGACGTTCGTTTAGAGCAGCGAGTTCGCGCTTGAGAGCCAGTACCAACATTTCTGTGTACTCAAAGGGCACCGCGTCTTGAGCGCCGAGACGCATGATCGAGAGATCTCGTTCCCGGTTTGGCTCATTGGTTAACAGAATGAACGGGATATCTTTGTCCATCCGTTTGACCATAGCGAGTGCAGCATCCGCCCCGAATTCGAGTTCCTCTAGGTCCCTGGCCAGCAACAAATCCCAATGTGAAGCTTTTAGCGCTTCTTCGAGATCTTCTTCCGAAGTAATGCGATGGGCTCGGGTTGCTTTGCCGGCGTTGCGGAGCAAACTGACCAACGACTCCGCATCATTTTGAGATGGGTCTAGGATCAGCAGCTGTACCGTGGAATTTTTTTTCTGCATTCGTACGATGTCTCATCATGCCGTTTGATGGTGCCGAAGCGTTTTGCCGTCAGTAAAACGGAAGCAAAAGGGCTCCCGGACTTTCGGCAAATAACCGGCGTATCATTGGAATAGAATGATGAAGGGGTTGTTGGTTAATAACAACCCTGACGTCTATGGACTGTTAACCGGTCGCTTTAAAGCGACGGCCACAGGGAGTCGAATTCGTCTTCTGTTGTGCTTGCGCTGGAGTTCCGCGAACCTTTTGAGACTGAGGAGCTTGCGGCCGTGTGCAGTTTAAGCTCGAATTGGCTGACACTGCCCGTTGCGGAAACCTTCTTCAGCAATTGGCCCTGGTCTTCAGAGCCGTCGTGCACTAGCGAGATACGGCTACCACTCTGGAACGGCAGGCGAGGAGTAATCAGGGTTGCGGGTTGGTTAACTACGCTGATCTCCGGGAGCATGAGCCCGCGGAGGTATTCGCTGCTATTGCCTACTTTCTGAATGAGGCGGACAGCGCAGGGCGCGGCGCTGGGAGCGAGCAGCTCGATGCCGACTTGCGTGCCTTGATTTCGAACCTGCCGAAGCCACCGGACCACCGCAAGACTCCAAGGATGCGAGTGTTGCTCCCTAACACCGAGCACCTCTCCGGCCTGCAATGAAGCCGGAATATTGGTTTCCCAGCCCACGCAATATCCGCCGGGACTGGTGTTGATCAGCGACGCTTTATGGGAGACCGGCTTGGTTTTGCTTGGTTTGGTCCCTGAACTGTTCCGGAAATTAATCGGAGCGTCCGATGGTGGCAAACTGCGTTCGTGGGCCGCCGCATCGTGCGCGCCTGACCAAGCGTCAGGTTTTGGCATGGAATTGCGAATAAAGAAGTTTTCTTCTTCATGCTGTTCGTCGTTGCCGTCAATGAATTCCGGAAACGTTTTTTCGCCAGCAATAAAATAATGGGCGGCCGTTAGCCCGACACACATTTCCAAGGTTCCCTGGCTGGCAATCCGGTTGAAGTTGCGCTTGGCCAAAATACCCAGTGCCTGGCTTAGGTGTGTCAGTAGGGTATCGCTGATGGTCGCAGGGATGTCCAGCTTCATCGCTCTCGAGGGTTTTTCGTGGCGCGCCTGCAAGGCTTCGGCAAGGTGGGTTGACAGTTCACGGGTGTCGAAGCCGATATTGTTGTCGCCTGCAGCCTGCTCAAGCAAGCTGCGATAGATCGGTGAAGAGTCTTTCTCTAAATTAACAACGAACAGGCTGTCGTCGCCAAGCTCCGGGCCGCACTCGCAATAATCCGTCCAGGTTTCGAATAGATCGTAGATCAGGGTCAGCTCGGTTTGGCGCAGCTGGTTCGGGCGCGCACAACCTAGCAGTAAGACGCGCTTGTAGCTGTCCGCTACGGTGCTGGAGCGGCGATGTTTGAGCAGCTGGTCGTCAACATCGTATGCGTCCAGCTTATGGCGTTTGGCAAACCGGAACAAGCGATGGCATTCCAGCCAGCTGTTGGCCGGGCTGGGGCAATACAGCTGGTGAGCGCGGAGAATGGTGGCACCTAGCTCGGAGATAGCTCGGTGTGCGGCTATGCTGATCTGGCGCTTGTTCTTGTCCAGACCGCCGTTGTCAATAAATTCAAGTACGCAAAGCTTGTACCCACTTGCTAAATGAAGCTGAAGGGCTTGAGTGAGGTTCGCAATTTTACGTTGTTTCTCCGGCAGGGCGATGGCTAGTCCGAGGAAATGCCGTGACAGTTCGTTGCAGACAAAGTGAATTTTGTCTCTTGCCAGCTCGAGAAATTGCATGCGTTGTTGGGGAGGGAGAAACAATTGATTCACTTCGATGATCGCGTGATAAAGCTGACGCGAGGTTTCACCGATATTGGCCATAGGCAGCTGACGGACCCAGGAACGAAACGCTTTGGGCGAAGTGTCGCAAAAAGACAGGCTAGCTGTTTTTTGCTCAGGAACCTTAAGTTCGGGTTTCAGGGTCATGCCTACTATGATCTCGCACCAGTGGCTAAATTACGATGAGTGATTAAGCAAAATTACCGAAAATACAGATCGTTATTGTTTCCCAATACTCAACTTTAAAGTAGCAAAGCGATGATAAAAAGCGAGAAAGTCGTTAGTTGACAATCTTTGACAAGTTGAAAACTGCTCGTTTTTGCGAAATGCCTCACTAAATTACCGGTATTGGGGTTTTGCTGGTTTCCCCCGGAACTTCCCGAACGAGTTTAGGAACCAGGAATCCCGGGAGTTTTTCAAGCATTTTCCGAACGAGCAAGGCAGCGCTGGTATCACTGACATCAAAATGATGCGCTCCGGCTACCGGATCGAATGCGTGTAGATAGTACGGCAATACACCGGCATCAAACAGCACTTCGCTCAACTCGGACAGTGTGTCGGCATTGTCGTTCACTCCTTTCAGAATAACACTCTGATTTAGAAGCGTAACCCCGGCTTGTTTTAGGCGTTCGAAAGCGTCACGAGTGGCTTGATCAATTTCGGCGGGGTGGTTTACGTGAACCACCAACACTTTTTGCAGGCGGGTACGGTTCAGCCAATTCAGCATATCGTCACACACTCGCTGAGGAATCACGACTGGCAAACGCGAATGAATGCGCAGCCGCTTCAGGTGCGGTACAGCATCGAGCAGATCCACCCACTGCGTAAGCAGGCGATCATTGACCGCCAATGGGTCGCCACCGCTGAGAATGACTTCATTGATCTCAGGGCTGGCATTTAGCGCTGCGATAATATGATCGCGGTCATCGCGGCTGAGCTTGTGTTCCCCATAAGGAAAATGTCGCCGGAAGCAGTAGCGACAGTTGATCGCACATTGTCCGGTTACCATTAACAGGGCTCGGCTGTGGTATTTTCTGATCAGACCCGTGGTTTGAATGGCGGTATTTTCTTCCAGCGGGTCCCGGACAAACCCGGGCAGTTCGGTCGTTTCGTCGGCAATCGGAAGTACCTGGCGCAACAACGGATCATTCGGGTTGCCGGGTTCCATGCGTTCAATGAAAGGCTCGGGCACCCGGATCTGAAACAGTTCGTGGCCGTTCTTGGCGCCTTCTAACCAGCTACCTGCGGGCAGGTTCAGGCGTGCCAGGAGTCGCTCTGGATTGCTCACCGAGTGGCTAAGAATGGTTTGCCAACTTTGTTTGTCGGTGGGGGAGGTTCCGCACTCAGGAAGGTGACTGGTGTCACGGGCTTCTATACGGACCGGTGTTCGCTGTATCATAGCGGCCTTTGAATTTTTAACGACAGTATGTCAGGTGGACATTTCATGGCTTCATATTCTACCAACGAATTTCGTGGCGGGCTCAAGGTTTTGCTGGATGGCGATCCTTGTATCATGCTGGAAA
Source organism: Marinobacter sp. JH2 (assembly GCF_004353225.1). Classification (NCBI taxonomy): domain Bacteria; kingdom Pseudomonadati; phylum Pseudomonadota; class Gammaproteobacteria; order Pseudomonadales; family Marinobacteraceae; genus Marinobacter; species Marinobacter sp. JH2. The sequence continues at coordinate 322,559 of NZ_CP037934.1, forward strand.
ACGAATTCGTTAAGCCCGGTAAAGGGCAAGCATTTAACCGTGTAAAGCTACGCAACCTGATGACGAACCGGGTTTGGGAGCGTACTTTCAAATCGGGCGAGAGTCTCGAGGCGGCGGACGTAATGGAGCAGGACATGGAATACCTGTACTCCGATGGTGAGTTCTGGCATTTCATGCTGACAGACGGTTCTTTCGAACAGTATGCCGCAGACGATAAAGCAGTCGGCGACACCGTTAAGTGGTTGAAAGAGCAAGACGTGTACACCGTGACTTTGTACAACGGTGCGCCTTTGTCGGTTACGCCGCCTAACTTTGTTGAGCTCGAGGTTGTCGACACGGACCCGGGCATGAAGGGCGATACCGCACAAGGCGGATCCAAACCTGCGACTTTGTCCACCGGTGCGGTAGTCAGCGTGCCCTTGTTCATCGTCATCGGTGAAATGCTGAAAGTGGATACTCGCACCGGCGAGTACGTGAACCGTGTAAAAAGCAGTTAATCTACGATGATTGATTCTCCTGTCTGGCAGCCGACTGCCTCGCGGGACGCTCTAAAAAGCCGTGCACAGCAACTTGCTTACGTGCGCGGCTTTTTTTGTGAGCGGGATGTGCTGGAAGTGGAAACACCAGTACTTGGCCGCCACGGCGTTACCGATTTGAATCTTGATGGCATCCCGGCAAACGTGAGGGCCGCTGGTGTTCACGGGGGATGGCTTCAAACATCTCCTGAATACCCCATGAAACGGCTTTTGGTTGCAGGTTCTGGCTGTATTTACCAAATTGCCAGAGTGTTTCGGAATGGCGAACGAGGGAGTCGTCACAACCCAGAGTTTTCGATGTTGGAATGGTATCGCGTCGCAATGGATGATCAGGCGCTCATGTCCGAAGTGGCTGATTTGGTATGCGGTTGGCTCGGATGTGAGCGGCCGGTTCAGCTGAGCTATCGGCAGGCGGTGTTCGAAAGCGCCGGCTTTGACCCCATGGAAACCTCTGATAACGACCTGAAAGGCTATTGTGAGCAATGGCTGGAGTCCGAACAACTTACGGATCTGAGTCGCAACGATTGTTTGGATTTGGTGATGAGTTTTGCGGTCGAGCCAACGCTGGGTTTTGATCGGCCGGTGTTTATTACCCGCTACCCCGCAGCACAGGCCGCGCTGGCAAGGGTGTCGCAAGAGCAGGGGCACCAGGTTGCGCATCGATTCGAGCTTTACATAAACGGGTTGGAGCTGTGCAACGGGTATTGGGAGCTGACGGACCCAGCGGAGCAGCGGCAGCGTTTTGAGACGGATAATCAGCAGCGACGATTAGCGGGTAAGCCAGAAATGGCTTTGGACAGCGCGTTTATGGCGGCGCTGGATGTCGGCTTGCCCGATTGCTCGGGCGTTGCCTTGGGGCTAGACCGGTTGCTGATGCTGAAGGTGGGCGCAAAAACGATTGAGGAAGTTCTTGCCTTCCCGATCGAAAGAGCCTGACCTTGTCAGGTTCTTGTTGGCTTTAACTGGCCAAAGGCTTCGCCCATTTGTACGGCTTTGCTCGCGACTTGATCTGCGTTCCAATTTACGGCGCCTTTGGGCATTACCAGAACAACGGTGGAGCCCAAGCGGAACCGACCCATTTCATCGCCTTTCTCGAAACGCACGGCCTGATCGCCGGAGTACTGCCACTCGGTAACCTTGCTCGGCTTGGGAGCAACGACACCTGCCCAAGTGGTTTCTACACTGCCGACGATCATTGCGCCTACTAACACTAGCGCCATAGGGCCCGCTTCGGTATCAAAAACGCACGCCACACGCTCGTTACGGGCGAACAGATTCGGAACGTTCTCTGCCGTTACCGGATTAACAGAAAACAGCTTGCCGGGAACATACACCATTTCTTTCAGGGTGCCGGCCACAGGCATGTGAATGCGGTGGTAATCTTTTGGTGACAGATAAATGGTGGAAAATTCGCCTTCGCGAAAGGCTTCAGCCCGCTTTTCATCACCACCGAGCAGTTCGGTCAGGCTGAAAGATTGGCCCTTGGCCTGAAATACCCGATCGTCTGCCGTGACTTGACCAAGTTGGCTGATGGCGCCATCAACCGGACTGACAAATACATCCGGGGTTTGGTCAATGGTGCGAACGCCGGGTTTGAGGGCGCGGGTAAAGAATGCGTTAAAACTGTCGTAAGCGGTGGGGTCCGATTCTGCGGCCTCACTCATGTTTACGCCGTAGCGGTCGATAAACCAGCTAATGACGCGGTTTTTCAGAGCTGGACTCCTGTCATAGTCTGCGAGGCGGCCAGCCAAGCGGGATAGCGTCAGCTGTGGCGTGACGTATTGACTCAGGACGAACAGTTTATCAAGCATTTGAAACATCTCTCGGTTCTATAAAGCGGGGCAGTTTACCAAACAGGGCGTAGTGTATAGAAATTGTTTCTCCCCTTCGCTGTTCTGCCGAGGGCTTGCTATCATCGAACACTGCTTTTTTACAGGGTTCAGACGGGCGACTATTATTTATGCTGCTGATTATTGGTGCAGTGATTGTTATTGCGAGTGTTCTTGGCGGCTATACATTGCACGGCGGGAACTTGGCCGTGCTATGGCAGCCGACAGAGGTGCTGATCATTGGTGGGGCCGCCGTAGGCTCGTTTGTGATCGCTAATCCGATGCACACCGTGAAAGAGGTGTTTAGCGGGCTGTTGCGATTACTCACTGGGTCTCCGTTCAATAAAGCCTATTACACCGATCTGCTCAGCCTGCTTTACGAAATCTTTGATAAATCACGCAAGCAAGGCGTGATGGCCATCGAAGAAGATATCGATAACCCCGAAGAAAGCCCGATCTTTACCCGTTACCCAGTCATCATGAAATCCAAACACTTACTGGATTTTATCACAGACTATTTGCGCATTATCAGCTCCGGAAACATGGCACCTCACGAGCTGGAAGGCATGATGGAAAACGAAATCGAGAATCGCCAGCATGAACTGGAAGAACCCGCTCATGCGGTGAATAAAATCGCTGATGCCTTGCCAGGGTTGGGGATCGTAGCAGCGGTTCTGGGTATCGTGATCACCATGAATTTTCTGACCGAAGGGCCCGAGAAAATCGGGTTGAGCGTGGCGGCGGCCTTGGTGGGGACGTTTTTGGGTATCTGGATGGGCTATGGCTTTGTTGGCCCCGCGTCCATTGCGCTTGAGCATACCGCGAAATACGAACTGAAAGCCTATGAGTGTGTGAAGTCAGCCATTGTGGCGACGGTTGCGGGGCAGGCACCCCAAATGGCGATTGAATTTGGTCGCAAAGCCTTGCCGACCGAGAAACGCCCGGGCTTTCAGGAATTGAACGATCACGTTCGCTCCAAATGATGCCTTACATCACTAGCCGGAGTTAAGCGTGGACCAACAGCCGATCATCATCAAGCGCAAAAAGAAGGTAGTCGCAGGGCACCACGGTGGCTCCTGGAAGGTCGCGTTTGCCGACTTTGCTACTGCGATGATGGCGTTCTTCTTGGTGCTCTGGTTGACCGCTACAGCGTCGCCGGAGCAAAAACGAGCCGTGGAAGGCTATTTCAAAGATCCGGTTGGCTTTACCGAAGGTGGCTCGTCGAATCCGATAGATCTGGGTGGCAGTGCGTCGGTGGTTAACGAAAGCTCTTTGGACATCGAGTCCAGTACCATTCAAATTGAAGATGATATCGTGGATGAGCTGGCTGACACCCTTGAACAGCGCCGTATGGAACAGCTTTTTCAGGAGTTGAAAGAGCGAATTGAGCAGAATGAAACGCTGCAAGAATTCAAAGACCAACTGCTGATTGATATAACCGAAGAAGGGCTGCGCATTCAGATTGTTGACCGCTCTGGGCGTCCGATGTTCGACTCTGGCCGGGCAGAGCTCAAATACTACACTCAGGAATTGCTGTTTGAACTTGCGAAAACGCTCGGTTCTGTCAACAACAAGTTGAGCCTTACGGGTCACACAGACGCCACGCCGTTCAGTGGCCGGCCGGGCTACACCAATTGGGAATTGTCAGCTGACCGCGCCAATACCGCACGCCGGGCCTTGGTTGCTGGCGGGGTGAGGCTGGAACAAATTGCCCGTGTGGTCGGGCTGAGCGATTCGGTCTTATTTAATGCTGAAAACCCGACGGCACCGATTAACCGTCGAATTTCTATAATCGTTCTCAAAAACAAAAGCGTGGCAGATGCTCGCGCCAAGGCGGCATCCGCTACCAAGCCGCTGATTGATCTGACTCGCCCCACCGAAGCGCAAGAGCAAGAAGCCTTAAATAAGCTGGAGGATGGCAGTTGGCGAGAAGAGCGCCCCGAACCTGCTCCGGGGGAGCTCAACTGGTAATGCCTCCGCGTGGAACGACCACCGGTTCAGGTCAGCTTTAACCCGCGCGCTTGCTGTTCAGCCATGTCTTGAAGAATTCGGTGGAAGCTCTTAAGCCTTTCCCGGGAAATTTCGCCATTCTCGGCTGCAGCATCCAGCGCGCACCCCGGATCCCCCATATGCCGACAGTTCCGGAACTTACACATCCCCATCAGCGGTCGAATCTCCCGAAAGCCGTACTCCACTTCCTGCGGCGTCATGTGCCACAAACCAAACTCACGGATACCCGGCGAATCAATCAAATCGCCGCCAGTGGCTAGGTGGAACAGCTTGGCGGTGGTGGTCGTGTGCACACCTTTACCGGTACTTTCCGATACCGCGCCTACTCTTAGCTGCTCATCGGGCAGCAACGTCTGGATAATCGAGGACTTGCCCACGCCAGACTGGCCCACGAACACGCTGGTCTGATTGCGAACCAGTGCTTCAACCTCTGGTGCTGGCTCGCCTTCGCAGGCTGCTGCCGATGTCTGTTCAACCTGGTAGCCGAGCGCTTTATAGCGAGCCAGCAGAGCTTCGATCTGCGGCCGGTTCTGGTCGTTAATTAAATCCGTTTTGTTGAGCAGCAGCACGGCGGGAATGTCGGAGCTTTCGGAGGCCACGAGATACCGGTCAATAAGGCTGTCGTGAGGTTCTGGTTCTGGTGCGATTACCAGAATGATATGGTCAATGTTGGCCGCGACAGGCTTCAGGGCGCCAAAGTTGTCGGGCCGCTGCAGCAGGTTATCCCGGTCGCAACGAGCAACAATCACTCCGGTTTCACTCTTGCCGGGTCGCCAAACGACTTTGTCGCCGGTCACCAGGCTGCTGATGTTAGCTCGAACAAAGCATCGAAATACTTGCCCCGCATCATCACCTTGCAGGGCTTCAACGTCCAGTTGCTGGCCGTAATGCGCGATGATCAAGCCTTCTTGTTCTGGCCCCAATTCACCGGCTTCAGCTTGAGCTTCCACGGCCTTTTCCTTGCGGGCCATTCGTGTGGTGCGCTCTTTCTGGATCTTCTCGATTCGCCATTGCTGGCGTTTGTTCAATTTGCGTTTTGCCATCTGCTCTCTGGTTTTCCGGGGAAGTGGTGTACCACATGATACGTGAATCATGGACAATAGGCAGAGTTTCTCATGTGTGCCACCTGATCCAATGATTTCTGTGTTTGGGTGCAAGTGTCGGCGTGGGATTCTTGTAGTCTGACGGCAAGTGTTGCAGTCAGAAGTGCGGGTGTGGATTGGTTTTCCGAAAATTTCGTAGGCCATGGATGGCCGGAGAGAAGCCCACATGGATGTGCTCGTAGCGGTTTTCGGAAAGCCAATCCACACACGCACTAGCACCCAAACTTAACAGCATAGGTGTAAAAGAAAATGAGCAACGGAAACCACCTGGTCTGGATTGACCTGGAAATGACAGGTCTGGATCCAGAGAAAGAGCGGATCATCGAAATGGCCACGATTATTACCGATTCGGAACTGAATCTGGTTGCTGAAGGCCCCGTAATTGCGATCAAGCAACCAGACAGTTTGCTGGACTCCATGGACGAATGGTGCACCAAAACCCATGGCGAAAGTGGCCTGACTCAGCGTGTGAAGGATAGCGAAATCAGTGAAGCGGAAGCTGAACAGCAGACACTGGAGTTTCTGAAACAATATATGTCAGCCGGTACATCCCCATTGTGCGGCAACAGCATCGGACAGGATCGACGGTTCCTGGTGAAATACATGCCAGAGCTGGAAGACTTCTTCCACTATCGTAATCTGGACGTATCCACTATCAAAGAACTGGCCCGCCGCTGGCGCCCGGATGTGTTGGATGGGGTAAAAAAGAAAGGCAGCCACCTGGCGCTGGACGATATTCGCGATTCTATCAACGAATTGCGTCACTACCGCGAGCACTTCTTCAAGTTATAAACCGTGCTGGCGAAGCGCCCAGGTGACGTGCTCCCGCACCACCTCGGATGGGTGCTCCGCCCGCTGTTTCAGCGCCTCGATGACCGGAATGGTTGACGGGGCGTTGCCCAATCCTACCGCAATATTTCGCAACCAGTTTTCATAACCGGTACGGCGAATCGCCGAACCCTCGGTACGTTTCAGAAACTCCTGCTCTGTCCATAGAAACAGCTCAGCAAGCTCGGTGTTGTTTAAGCCGTGCCGTGGCTGGAAGTCGTGCTCGGCGGTAGGTTTACTGAATTTGTTCCAGGGGCACACAATCTGGCAGTCGTCACAGCCAAACACCCGGTTACCCATTTTCGAGCGCAATTCTTCCGGAATCGGCCCTTTCAGTTCGATGGTGAGATAACTGATGCACTTTCGCGCATCCAGTAAGTGAGCGCCAACAAAGGCATCCGTGGGGCAGATTTCCAAACAGGCAGAGCATGAGCCGCAATGCTGCTTTTCGAAAGGCTGGTCTACCGGCAAAGGCGCGCTAGTAAAAATTTCACCCAGAAAAAAGAACGAACCTGCCTTAGGGTGAATCACCATGTTGTTTTTACCGATCCAGCCAAGCCCCGCCCGTTGTGCTAAACCTCGCTCCAACACCGGCGCACTGTCAACAAAGGCACGGTAGTCGTAGCCGCCGACCGCTTCGTCAATCCATTTCGCTAAAGTCGCGAGCCGTTTTCGCATGAGTTTATGGTAATCCCGCCCGAGCGCGTAGCGTGTAATGTAGGCGGTTTCCCGGTTAGTAAGCGCTTGTTTCGGGTTGTCCGGAGAGGGCAGGTAATCCAAACGCACTGAAATAACCCGCTGGGTGTCTGGCACCAGAGAATCCGGGGTATAACGTTTGTCGCCATGGTCGGCCATATAGGCCATGTCGCCGTGATAGCCGGCGGCCAGCCATTGTTTTAGGCGCTCCGCATGGGGGCCGGTATCGGCGTAAGTAATGCCCGCGTCAGCAAATCCCAGCTCTTTGGCCCACTGACGGATTTTATCTGGCAGGTCGTCGAGTGAGGTGTTCGAGGGCGTATTGTCTGTACTGGTGACCATGACGGAGCCTTCGGCGGTGAAAGCCTGCGGAGATTTAATTTGATTAAGTTATGACCTTTTTTCCTGTTTTGCTATGCTTTACAGGTATCTGGCCAATTTACTTAAACCGTTTTCTTTAGCGGGATGCCCCATGCGCTACGCGGACAGTCTACCAGAAGCCTTGTATTCCGCCGACTCCGTACGAGCGATGGATCGCTATCTTATTGAAGAACAGGGAATTGATGGTTTCGACTTGATGCAGGCAGCGGCCCGGGCAGGATTTCGGCAGCTCAGAAAGCATTGGTCGTCGCTCGGCTCGCTGTTGGTGTTATGCGGTGCGGGAAACAATGGGGGCGATGGTTATCTCATTGCGGCCAATGCGCAGCGTTTGGGCATTTATGTAGAGTGTGTTGCAGTGGCTCCGAGTTCAAAACTCACGGGAGATGCTCTGCGAGCGTTCGAAGCTGCGAAGACGGAAAGTGTGCCGATAACGGAAATTTCCGATTTAGCGGAAGGGTTGCTTCAAGAGAAGCTGTTGGCCTCGGATGTGATTGTAGACGCTCTGCTCGGTACCGGGGTGATCGGTGCGCCACGAACGCCATTTGCCGAGGTGATTCGTGCCGTTAATCAGGCAAAACGGCCAGTGTTGGCCGTCGATTTACCGTCTGGCCTTGACGCCTCAACGGGTGCAGCGGCAGGCAATGTGGTTCAAGCGGAGTTAACCGTTACGTTCATCGGTGCCAAAGCCGGGTTGTATACCGGAATGGGTCCCGCAGTTTGTGGCGAGGTGGTGTTTGAGCCTCTGGCGACGCACGAGCAAATAAATGGGTGCTCAGAGCAGCCGGTTGCGCGCCTTGCTCGCTGGCGGGACTGCAAAGCCGGTTTTTTACCGCGGCCGCTCAATGCCCACAAAGGGCGGTTTGGTCATGTGCTGATTGTAGCGGGTGATTTCGGCTTCGGTGGTGCAGGCATTATGGCAGCCGAGGCGGCTTCGCGCGCAGGCGCAGGTTTGGTGTCACTGGCGACTCGGCCGGAGCATGTGACCGCTGCGCTGGTGCGTTGTCCGAATGTGATGGTGCGCGGGGTTGTCCAAGGTTCAGAGTTGACCACACTGATCGAGCAAGCGGATGTGATTGTGTGTGGCCCCGGAATCGGTAAGTCGGCTTGGGGGCAGCAAATGTTGCAGCAGGTACTGGGTAGCACGAAGCCGAGAGTGCTGGATGCCGATGCGCTTAATGTGATGGCAACTCGCGCGGCGATTCCTTTTGGTCAGCATGTGCTCACTCCGCATCCGGGCGAAGCAGCCCGGATGCTTGGGTGCAGCGTTGCAGAGGTTGAGGCGGATCGGCTGGTCGCTGCGCAGAAGATTCAGCGAATTTGGGGCGGTGTGGTGCTGCTTAAAGGAGCAGGAACTGTCATCACAACGGGCTCCGAAATGCCCGTTGTGATTGCTGGTGGCAATCCGGGAATGGCGACCGGGGGCATGGGTGATGTCCTGTCGGGCATACTGGGCGCTTTCATCGGCCAGTTAAACGACATTGGATTGTCGACCGTTGCAGCAGCATCGGCGCACTTGACCGCTGGGGATAAGGCGGCTGAACGACTGGGCTACATGGCTATGTTGCCCACCGATGTTATCAACGATTTACCTTTTGTTTTGAAGGAAACCGACGTTATCGGCGTCAGAAATCACCGGGAGGAAGAATGAGCATCATAGGTAACGAGCGCCGGTTGTTTCTGGACGGGGAAGCGGAAACGCAACGCCTGGGCGGTGAGCTAGCTCGGCTGGCGAAACAGTCTGAGCAGAGCCTTACCGTCTTTCTGGAAGGTGATTTGGGGATGGGGAAAACCACCCTCAGCCGGGGTGTCATGCGTGGTTTAGGCCACGAAGGCGCGGTGAAAAGCCCGACTTATACGCTCGTAGAGCCTTATGAGCATTTAACGCCACCCGTTTACCACTTTGATCTGTACCGCTTGGGTGACCCGGAAGAGCTCGAATACATGGGCATCCGTGATTATTTTTCAGCGGATAATTTATGTTTGATCGAATGGCCGGAGCGGGGCGAAGGTGTGTTGCCTGAGCCGGATATCGAGATCCAGTTGGAGCGGCAAAGCGAGGGGCGAGCCGTGATTTTAAGAGCGCGTTCTGAGTTGGGCGCCTCGTTGTTAAATCAAATTGAATTGATAGGGCCGGATTCATGAGAATCGCACTGTGTATACTGCTGGCGCTCGCGGCAAGCGTTGTTCATGCAGCCACTAAGGTTGAAAGCGTGCGCATATGGCCTGCGCCCGACCATACCCGTCTGGTGCTGGATACGGCCGGTAAAGTGGAGCACAACATGTTTTCCCTTTCCAGTCCGTCTCGATTGGTGATTGATATAAAAAACACCACCAAACGCGCCGATTTCAGCAAAGTAGATCTGTCGGGGAGTCCGATTAAACGAATCCGAACCGCGGCTAGAAACGGGACAGATCTTCGGGTTGTGCTGGATCTGAAAACCGACATCAAACCTCGTAGTTTTGTGCTCGAGCCCAACCAGCAGTACGGCCATCGTTTGGTGGTAGACCTGATTGATGAATCCGGAACGCGGCTGGAAAAGGCGGCGAGCCCGACGGTTACGCAGAACTCAGCCGGGAAGCGTGACATTGTCGTGGTCATTGATGCCGGTCACGGTGGCGAAGATCCCGGGGCAATCGGGCCACGAGGCACCCGCGAAAAAGACGTGGTTCTGAAAATGGCGAAAACCTTAGCGGATTTGGTGAACAAACAGTCCGGTTTTAAGGCCAAACTCACCCGTACCGGGGACTACTACATCGGTTTGCGAAACCGAACGATTCTGGCCCGTAAGCACAATGCCGATTTGTTTGTATCGGTTCATGCTGATGCCTTTCGAACGCCGCAACCAAGCGGGGCTTCGGTGTTTGCCCTGTCTCAGCGCGGAGCGACCAGTGAAACGGCGCGTTGGCTGGCTCAAAGTGAAAACCGTTCGGATTTGATTGGTGGTACCGGCGCTTTGTCGCTGGAAGGTCGGGATGAAATGCTGGCCGGCGTCTTGCTCGATTTGTCGATGACCGCAAGTATCAATGCCAGCCTGGGTGTAGGGAGTTCCGTGTTAGGGCAGCTTGGCAGCGTCGCCAAACTGCATAAGCCGGGTGTAGAACAAGCAGCGTTTGCGGTGCTCAAATCGCCGGACATCCCTTCGATTTTGGTGGAAGCGGGCTTTATTTCGAACCCCAAAGAAGAAAAGAACCTGTCAGCAGGGTGGTATCGTGAAAAGCTGGCCAGGGCCATGATGGACGGTATTCACGATTATTTCCGGCGCAGCCCCCCTCCAGGAACCTTGTTGGCGTGGCAAAAGGACAATCGCAAAGGCGGTGGTCGAGTCGGGCAGTACCGGATACAACAAGGCGATACGCTGTCCGGTGTAGCGCGTGAAAATCAGACCACCGTCAGTGAACTGATGCGCTTTAACGGGATGAACCACGATCGTGTTATGGTAGGGCAAACCATACGTATCCCCTCATCCTGACCAAGAGGTAGTTCCCGGCTATGCCCCACATTCAATTGCTTTCGCCCCGGCTTGCAAACCAGATAGCCGCCGGTGAAGTGGTGGAGCGTCCCGCGTCTGTTGTTAAAGAACTGGTGGAGAACGCTCTGGATGCCGGCGCCAGCCGGGTTGATATTGAGCTGGAGCAAGGCGGTGTAAAGCTAATTCGGGTTCGGGATGACGGCTTCGGCATCGCAGAAGCGGACCTGCCGTTGGCTCTGAGTCGGCATGCCACCAGTAAAATCCTGACCTTGGATGACCTCGAGGCCGTTGGCACGCTCGGGTTCCGGGGTGAAGCACTGGCCAGTATCAGTTCGGTATCGCGTCTCTCGTTGACCTCGCGCACGGCAGAGCAAGAAGCGGCCGCCCGGGTGGAGGTCGAAGGCCGGGACATGGACGCGAAGATCTCACCGGCTGCGCACCCGGTTGGTACCACCGTTGAAGTACGTGATCTGTTTTTCAACACCCCCGCACGCCGTAAATTTCTGCGTGCCGAAAAAACCGAATTCAATCACGTTGATGAATCCATCCGCAGGCAGGCGCTTAGTCGTTTCGATGCAGGGTTTACCCTGCGCCACAACCAGCGTGTGATACAAAGCTTGCGGCCGGCTGAATCGAATCTCGATAAAGAGCGTCGAATCAGCTCGCTCTGCGGCCAGAAATTTATTGATAATGCCGTTGTCATCGAGGCCGAAGCCAGTGGTTTGCGTTTATGGGGGTGGGTCGCACTGCCGACGTTCTCCCGTAGTCAGGCGGACCTACAGTATTTCTTCGTCAATGGCCGCGTGATTCGGGATAAGTTGGTGGCGCATGCGGTGCGTCAGGCCTATCGCGACGTGCTATACAATAATCGCCATCCGGCGTTTGTGCTTTACCTCGAAGTAGACCCGGCCACGGTGGATGTGAACGTTCACCCGACTAAGCACGAAGTGCGTTTTCGAGATGGCCGGCTGGTGCACGACTTCATTTTCCGTACCTTGCACAGAGCGCTGGCAGACGTGCGCCCGGCCGACCATTTCAGAGGTGCCGAAGCGCAGGCGGTGAGCCATGAAACCCAAGTTCCCCAGTCGGGAGGCGGTCCTGAAGCCTATCCGCTGTCTCAGGGCGCCACGCCTTCGCATGTACCTTCGTACAATACGGGCTACAGCACTACGGCACCAACCCAGCCACAGCAGGATTGGAAAGCCAGTGATCAAATGGCTTTCTATAACTCGCTCAATGCCGGTGGCGGCGTGACCAACGAGACTCGCCCCGACCCGTTCGAGTCGCAGCCGGTGCCCACACCGCCCCAAGATGGCGAGGATGAGCCGCCGCTGGGTTATGCCATTGCACAGCTTCATGGCATCTACATCCTTGCCCAGAGCCGAACGGGCATGATTGTGGTGGACATGCACGCGGCGCATGAGCGGATTACCTACGAGCGCATGAAACGGGCGTTGGTGGAGCAGGATTTGAAGAGCCAGCCACTGTTGGTGCCGGTGTCGCTGGCTGTCAGCCAAAAAGAAGCTGCGCTGGCGGAAAACCACGGTGACGAGTTGCAACAGCTAGGGCTGCAAATAGAGCGGATTGGTCCCGAAACGCTGGCGGTTCGGCAAATACCTGCGTTGTTACGCGGAGCAGATACCGAACAGTTGGTGCGTGACGTCTTGGCAGATTTGATCCAGAACGGGCAAAGCGATCGTGTTGAAGCGGTGACCCACGAACTACTCGGCACCATGGCTTGTCACGGCTCCGTGCGGGCCAATCGACAGTTAACCATCCCTGAAATGAACTCCCTGTTGAGAGACATGGAAGCCACGGAGCGCAGTGGTCAGTGCAACCACGGTCGCCCGACCTGGACGCTGATGACGCTGTCCGAGCTGGACAAACTGTTCCTGAGGGGGCGTTAAAGAAGATGGCAGGCGAACAACAGTCAGTGTTTCCCCCCGCTATTTTCCTAATGGGGCCCACGGCATCGGGTAAAACCGATATGGCCATGGCGTTGTGTGAGCATTTGCCGTGCGAGATCGTCAGTGTTGATTCAGCCATGATCTACCGTGGCATGGACATCGGCACCGCCAAGCCGACACCCGACGAACTGGCGACGGCACCTCACCGGCTGATTGATATTTGTGATCCGTCGGAAACATACTCTGCCGCAGATTTTGTGCGGGACGCTTTGGCGGAAATGGCTGAGATTACCGAGCGGGGCCGGATACCGCTGTTGGTCGGTGGCACCATGATGTATTTCAAAGCCTTGTTGAACGGCATGTCGAAGCTGCCATCTGCTGATCCGGAGCTAAGAGCCCAGATCGAGAAAGATGCCGAAGCTCAGGGGTGGGCATCCTTGTACGATGAACTGGTTGCTAAAGATCCGGTTGCCGCAGAGATCATTCATCCCAACAATCGCCAACGCCTTATGCGAGCAATTGAGGTGATTCGGTTAACCGGTAAGCCGATTTCCGCCTATTGGCAGGCCAGTTCGGGATCCTTCGAAGCGCAAAAATCGTCGGATATCAAGGATTACACCTATTTCACCAAGTGGCAGGCAGACGAAAGTGCCGACCTGCCGTATACTGTTTTTCAGTTTGCACTTGCTCCGACAGACCGCAAGATTCTTCACGAGAGAATTCGTAGGCGCTTTCTGGCGATGCAAGATGCAGGGTTTCTGGACGAAGTCCGGCAGCTGATGGGACGGGGTGATCTCAATCCTGATTTGCCCTCCATGCGTTGCGTTGGCTACCGCCAGGCGTGGGAATACCTGTCTGGTGAATGCGATCACGAAACCTATTTGAACAAAGGCATGGCGGCAACGCGCCAATTGGCGAAACGCCAGCTGACCTGGTTGCGAAAATGGCCTGATATACAGTGGCTGGATAGTAATAACTTACAAATGGTGCTGGAAACCTTGAAAAAGTCAGGTCTGCACACCACATTTAACTTTGCTAATTGACGATCTGCACCTACCTCTAACAGGAGAATACTCATGTCAAAAGGGCATTCCTTACAAGACCCTTACCTCAATGCTCTGCGCAAGGAACGCATTCCCGTTTCTATTTTCTTGGTTAACGGCATCAAGCTTCAGGGCCAGATCGAGTCTTTCGATCAGTTCGTAATCTTGCTGAAAAACACCGTTAGCCAGATGGTTTATAAGCACGCTATTTCCACGGTTGTGCCTGCTCGCAATGTTCGTTTGCCGCAAGCGAATCCGGGAGAGGAAGAAGCTGAAGGTTAAACACCGGTGTTTCCGGTTCTAACACCCGCGGTGCAGGGCAGCCTTTGAGCTGAGCTGGCCGCGGGTGTTTGTTTTTATGGAGTTGATTATATTTTGTTTGAACGTCCTGACGTTGGAGAGCGAGCGGTTCTCGTACACATCGAGTTCACCGCCCACGATGGTTCTGAAGACCCGGGTGAGTTTCATGAGCTGGTAACTTCGGCGGGTGTCGAACCGGTAGATATGGTGACCGGTACACGGAAACAGCCCAGCCCCCGGCTATTCGTTGGCGAAGGTAAACTCGAGGAAATTCGCGACGCGATAGTGGCCAGCGAAGCTGATGTGGTGTTGTTTAACCACGCTTTGAGCCCTAGCCAGGAGCGCAACATCGAGCATGAGCTCAAGTGTCGGGTATTAGACCGAACCGGCGTTATTCTCGACATTTTTGCCCAGCGTGCTCGCACCCATGAGGGTAAACTGCAGGTTGAGCTGGCGCAGCTTGAACATATGTCGACACGATTGGTGCGTGGTTGGACCCACCTAGAACGGCAAAAGGGTGGTATCGGCTTGCGTGGACCGGGTGAAACCCAGTTGGAAACCGACCGACGCTTGCTGCGAGAGCGCATTAAGTCGATTCATAAGCGGTTGGAAAAGGTCCGTAAACAGCGGGATCAGGGGCGACGGGCTCGTAAACGCGCGGACGTTCCAACCGTATCCCTGGTGGGGTACACCAACGCGGGCAAGTCGACCTTGTTTAATCAGGTCACCACATCGACGGTTTACGCGGCCGATCAGCTATTCGCAACTCTTGACCCGACTCTTCGCAAGTTGGAACTTCCTGATATTGGTTCGGTCGTAGTGGCGGATACCGTAGGGTTTATTCGCCACCTACCGCACAAATTAGTTGAAGCCTTCCGTGCGACGCTGGAAGAAACCCGGCAGGCATCGATACTGCTGCACATCATTGATTGCCATGATGAGCGCCGTGATGAAAACATCGAACAAGTGGAAAACGTGTTGTTGGAAATTGGTGCCGATGAGGTGCCTCAGCTGCAGGTTTTCAACAAGATAGACTTGCTGGATGATTTTGAGGCCCGAATCGATCGTAACGAAGACGGTATTCCGGTGAGGGTTTGGGTGTCGGCGATATCCGGAGCAGGTATGGACCTGCTCTTTGATGCCGTTGTAGAACGTCTTGCAGAAGATGTGGTTCACCATTTTGTGTTGCTTGGGCCAGCAGACGGTAAGCTTCGTGCCTTGTTGCATGAGGCAGGTTCTGTACTGAGTGAAGAGCACCGGGAAAGTGGTGATACCGTAGTAGAAGTGCGGCTGCAGAATCGCGATTGGATGCAGTTGCTCAGCCGGGCAGGTGTTAGCCAAGATGAGGTTCGGTTGGAAGATCGAGCACTGTGAATTACGCCGCCTATTGCCGGGGGCTTTATAAATCCCTAGTATTTGCAGCCATTCGAATAAACACGAACGGAGAGAACTATGGCCTGGAATGAACCGGGTGGTAACCGTAACGACAACGATCCCTGGGGAACCGGTGGTCGTCGCGGCAATGATCAGGGGCCACCAGATCTGGACGAGGCTCTGAAAAAGGGGCTCGATAAGCTGAATCGTATGCTGGGCGGCAAAGGCGGCTCTGGCAACAATGGCAGCTCAGGGTCTGGTAGCAAAAACGGTGGTTTTGGTGCCATTTTGGCCATCGCCGCCATATTGGCGTTCGGTTATGTTCTGTACCAATCGTTCTACACCGTAGACGAACAGGAACGAGCAGTCGTGCTGCGCTTCGGTGAATTCAGTCGCACTGAAAGCCCAGGGCTGCGTTTCAAGGTGCCGTTGATTGATTCGGCAACTAAAGTCCGCGTGACCAACGTTCGCTCTGCGCGTTCCAGCGGTCAAATGCTGACTCAAGACGAAAATTTGGTAACCGTGGATCTGCAGGTTCAGTACCGGGTTGGCGATGCCAGGGCTTACGTTCTGAATGTACGGGATTCTAATCAGGCGCTGGCCTTTGCGACCGACAGCGCCCTGCGTCACGAAGTGGGCAGTTCTTCGCTGGATGACGTATTGACGGAAGGGCGTGCGGAATTGGCTGTTCGCGTTGAACAGCGTCTGCAAAGCTTCCTGAAAGAGTACGGCACCGGTCTGGAAATCGTTCGGGTGAACGTTGAAAGCACACAGCCCCCTGCGGCCGTGCAAGATGCTTTCCGCGAGGTTCAGCGGGCTCGTGAAGATGAGCAGCGTGCGAAAGAAGAAGCCGAGACTTACCGTAACAAGATCGTTCCGGAAGCGCGGGGGCAAGCTCAGCGTATGATTGAAGAAGCCAACGCTTATAAGTCCGAAGTGATTGAGCGGGCTCGCGGTGAAACTGCGCGTTTCAATCAGTTGCTGGCTGTGTACGAACAGGCTCCGGTGGTTACGCGTGAACGTATGTATATTCAAACCCTGGAGCAGGTTTTGGGTAATAGCAGTAAGATCTTTGTGGACACCGAAAGTAGCGGCAACATGATGTACCTGCCTTTGGACAGGCTGACTCAGGGGCGGATGTCGAACTCCGGGTCCCGTTCATCCCAGTCAGGTGATCAGCAAGTCGACGTTCAGACGCTGACCGATCAAGTTCTTCAAGAGCTGCGCGCGCGTCAGGATGGAAACACTCGGAGGAGTAGATAAGTTATGGGACCTAAAGGTGTATTGGGCCTTGCAGGCACTCTTATCGTCGTCCTGCTCGTGCTGTCTAGTGTATTCATCATTCCTGAGACGCACCGTGGTGTGAAGCTCCGTTTTGGTGAGTTGGTTCAAACCGATATTCAGGCGGGTATCCACTTCAAAGTGCCGGTCATTGATCAGATTCGGGAGTTCGATATTCGGGTTCTGACCATGGATCTTCCGTCGCGTCAGTACCTCACCATCGAGAAAAAACCTCTGGATGTGGATTCGTACGTGGCGTGGAAAATCCGTGACGTAGACCAGTTCTACCGTGCGACCGGCGGCGATGAGCGCCGTGCGGAAACACTGATTTTGTCTCGAGTCGATAACGGCTTGCGTGATGAGTTTGGTGTGCGGACCATGCACGAAGTGGTCTCCGGTCAGCGTGATGAGTTGATGCATGCACTGAGAGATCGTGCCAACGAAACCGCGGTGAAAGAATTTGGTATTGAAATTCTGGATATTCGGGTTAAAGCGATCGAGTTCCCGGGTGCAGTCAGTGAAAACGTTTATCGTCGGATGGCGACTGAGCGTCATAAGCTGGCTCAGGAATTTCGTTCCCGCGGTTTGGAATTGGCGGAAGGGATTCGTGCTGACGCAGATCGCCAGCAAACCGTAACCTTGGCAAATGCCTTTGCCGAAGCGGAAACAACCCGAGGTGAAGGTGACGGTGAAGCGGCTCAAATTTATGCCGAATCTTATGGCAGCAATGAAGAGTTTTACAGCTTTTACCGTAGCTTGCAGGCTTACGAGAAAACATTTGCCGGCAAAGATGACATCATGGTTATCGACTCCGACAGTGCTTTCATGAAGTTCCTGAAGGACCCGGCGGGCGTCAACTAAAACAGTTGGCTCGAAAGGAAAACCGGAATACCTAGGTATTCCGGTTTTTTTGTGTCTGCCAAGGGTGTAGAATCTTTCCGGTTTTGTTTGGGCATTTCTTCGCCTAGCATCTTGAACCCTGAGTCATTCCCCCGGCATCTGAGCCGGTGACGGAAAAACGGACAACAGAATCTCATGACAGTATCTGATCGCTGGTTACTGCCAGATGGAGTTGAAGACATTCTTCCTCCGCTGGCCGGACGGATCGAGTCCCTGCGCCGGGATGTAATGGACACCTGCCAACGCTGGGGTTACCAATTGGTTATCCCGCCCCTGATCGAGTACCTGGAGTCCCTGTTTACAGGAACCGGACACGACCTGGAGTTGCAGACGTTCAAGCTGACCGATCAACTCACCGGCCGCATGATGGGTGTGCGGGCCGATATGACACCGCAAGCCGCTCGGATTGATGCGCACACGCTGGGCCAGGAAGGTATTACCCGCCTTTGTTATGCCGGTCATGTGCTGCATACCCGCCCGCGTCATATGCTGACAGGACGAACGCCGATACAGGCCGGCTGTGAGTTGTTTGGTAGCACTTCAGAAGCGGCGGATATGGAAATCATCAGCCTGATGCTGGAAGCCCTTCGGGTAGCCGGATTGCCGCGTGTGCATCTGGATCTGGCTCACGTTTCTATTTATGAAAGCCTGATTGCCAGCTCTGGGTTTGATATAGACACCGAAGCGGCTGTTTTTGACGCAATGGCTCGAAAGTCGGTTCCGGAATTGGACCGGTTGCTGGGTGACTGTGAACCTGGCTCGGCAGGCGCCCGTTTGTGTGATCTCGCTCGTGTAAACGGTGGAGTAGAAGCGTTGGAGCAGGCTCGAGCGATATTGGGTGGTGCGTCTGAAGCGCTCGATGCAGCTTTAAATAAGCTGACCCGCGTAGTCGAGATGCTAAGCCGTGATTTCCCGGAAGTCAGTTTGGGCTTCGATTTCTGCGAGTTGCGTGGCTACAACTATCACACCGGCTTGGTATTTGCTGCCTATGTTCCCGGTCATGGTGATGCGGTCGCCAAGGGTGGTCGTTACGATGCCATTGGCAGTGATTTTGGACGTGCCCGGCCTGCAACCGGTTTCAGTCTGGACATTCGCGCGTTGGTGTCTCTGGGTGAGCGTGTACACCATCGCTCAGGGGCTATATGGGCACCTGCAGTTGAAGATTCCGCGCTTGAAGGTGTGATTTCTGGTCTGCGAATGACGGAAACTGTGATTAGACAATTGCCGGGTGACGAACCTGCAGATCCCGCGTTACAAGGTTGTGATCGTCAGTTGGTGAAAAAAGACGGGCAATGGGTTGTGGAAATGCTGGGCTGATTTTATCGCCGGTATTCAACGAATATTCCTGAGTAAATGTGCAAGGCGCGTTCCTTCGGGCCGCCTGATGTGAGAGAGAATCATGGGTAAAAATGTTGTTGTGCTGGGTACCCAGTGGGGTGATGAAGGTAAAGGCAAGATCGTTGACCTTCTGACAGAAAAAGTGGCAGCAGTGGTGCGCTTTCAGGGCGGTCACAATGCCGGCCACACACTGGTCATCGAGGGCAAGAAGACGGCGTTGCACCTGATCCCTTCCGGTATTTTGCGGAAGAATGTCCACTGCTTGATCGGTAACGGCGTTGTTCTGTCACCGGAAGCGTTGCTTAAAGAAGTTCGTGAACTCGAAGCCAACGGTGTTGAGGTTCGTGAGCGCCTGAAGATCAGTCTGGCATGCCCGATCATTTTGCGTACCCACGTTCGCATTGATCAGGCACGTGAGCGGGCGAAGGGCGAAGACAAAATCGGTACGACTGGCCGTGGTATCGGGCCGGCCTACGAAGACAAGGTTTCTCGACGTGGCGTTCGTGTGGGTGACCTGTACAACATGGAAGACTTCGAGGTTAAGCTTCGTGAGATCATGTCTTACCACAACTTTGTGCTGACGGAATATTTCAAAGAAGAGGCCGAAGACATCGATGCAGCTTTGGTTGAACTGAAGCAGATGGCGGAAGAAATTCTGCCAATGGCGGCGGACGTAACCGACATCCTGCACGATCACCGCAAGCGCGGCGAGCACATCCTGTTTGAGGGTGCTCAAGGTTCTTTGCTTGATATCGATCTCGGCACCTACCCTTACGTAACTTCGTCCAACACCACCGCTGGCGGCACGGCAACCGGTTCTGGCTTTGGACCTCTGTATCTGGATTACGTGCTGGGTATTACCAAAGCTTACACCACGCGTGTTGGCTCAGGCCCGTTCCCGACAGAATTGTTTTGCGACATGGGTGAGCACCTGGCGGTTAAAGGTAACGAAGTCGGTACCACGACTGGTCGTTCCCGTCGTTGTGGTTGGTTCGATGCTGTCGCTTTGCGTCACGCGATTCAGATCAACAGTGTGTCTGGTATCTGCCTGACCAAGCTGGACGTTCTAGACGGACTGGAAACCGTGAAGGTGTGCGTCGGCTACAAAACGCCGCACGGGGAGATTACTCGTCCGCCGATTGGTTGCGATACCTTCAAGGATATTGAGCCGATCTTCGAGGAGCTGCCGGGCTGGAGTGAAAGCACCTTTGGCTTGACCACTGTTGAGGAACTGCCGGAGAACGCAAAAGCGTATATCCGCTTCCTGGAAGAGCAAATCGAAGCGCCGATCGATATCATCTCTACTGGCCCTGATCGTGTAGAGACGATCACACTGAGGCACCCGTTCGGGGAATAAGCTTCAGAGTCAAAAAAACCGCCTTTAGCGTGAGCTTCAGGCGGTTTTTTTATGGCCGAATATACGGTCAGGGCTTCTCGGCAATGATCGTTGCCCGTTTCGGGCCGGGATAGCCTTCGATGGTCTTTGAGGAATCGTTTGGATCCAGGAAGTCAGCCAATGAGTTGAACCGCATCCAGTCGGTTTGCCGTTGTTCTTCGGTGGTCGTGTCGCTGACATCTACCACGCGAGCATTGCGGAAACCTGCGCGTTCGAGCCATCGAATCAAGGTAGGGCAGCTGGGCAAGAACCAGACGTTACGCATCTGACCATAACGATCTTCCGGCATCAGAGTGAAGCCTTCGGGGCCGTCCACAACCAATGTTTCCAGGACCAGTTCACCACCTCGGCGTAAGGTACCTTTCAGGTCAAGCAAGTGGTCAATCGGTGAGCGTCGGTGATACAACACGCCCATCGAGAAAGTGGTGTCGAAATGTTCGAGGTTTTCCGGCAAATCTTCCATGCGTATTGGCAAAAGATCGACGGGAGTTTTGCCGAGATAATTTTTCACCGCCAAAAACTGAAACATGAACAATAAGCCGGGGTCGATGCCCACGACTTGTCGAGCGCCGGCGCCGGCCATGCGCCAGCAGTGATAACCGGAGCCGCAACCGACATCGAGAATAACGCGCCCTTTCAAATCAGCAAGGTGGGGTGCGACCCGATCCCATTTCCAGTCTGAACGCCACTCGGTATCCACGTGGGTGTCGAAAAAATTGAAGGGGCCTTTGCGCCAGGGCATTAAACCGCGTAACCCAAGCTCCAGATTTTCAGCATCCGGTTCGCTTAATGGTTGCTCAGTGGTCACGGTCACGGCAGACGCATTCAGTTCCACTTTAGCGGGAATGTCTGTCGGTAGGGCTTCAAGCGCTGCGTGCCAGCGTGCCATGTCACCGTGTGGGTTGTCTTCGAAACGGCGTATCAGCTGGGCAGTCAAAACCTCGGCCCATGCGGCCTGATCGCTGTTGTTGAGATAATCGATAAACGAGGAGAAATGTTCGCGCCAGTCGAAAGCAGCCATAGGTGTCGCAGGATCCGGAGGTTAAGGGTTCTTGATGGCCAGCATGGAAACAAAGTTGAAACACTGATACCACACCAGTACTTGATCAAAGCCGATGTCGAGAAGCCGTTGCTTGTGGGTGTTCAGGGTTTCGGGAATCATGATGTTTTCAATCGCCGCCCGTTTCTGGCTGATCTCCAGATCCGAGTAACCATTGGCGCGTTTGAACTCATGATGCAGCTGAGTTTGGGTGTCCTGTTCCGTCTCGGATTCGAAACGGATTTTTTCAGACAGAATCAGTACGCCGCCCGGGAGGGTGGCATCGGCGATTCGTGCCAGTAGATCTTTTCGCTTTTCAGGCGGGACGAACTGAAGTGTGAAGTTGAGGGTGGTAACCGAAGCGCGGCTGAGCTCTGTGGTCAGAATGTCTTCGCAGCGCAGGGAAACCGGCAGCTCGTGGTCGTCGAGTGCGACATAGTGTTCGCATCGCTCGATCATGGCACGGGAGTTGTCCACCCCCACCAATGTGCAGTCGGAATGGGGAATTCCGTGGCGCATGGCCAGTGTCGAGGCGCCCAATGAACAGCCTAGATCGTAGCAGTGAGAGCCAGGTTGAACGTATTGCTCGGTAATGACCTCGATCATCGGAATGATGGTGGTGTAACCGGGTACCGAACGCCGAATCATATCCGGAAAGACTCGAGCCACTGAGGCATCAAAACGAAAGTCTTCAGGGTTGCGCTCGGTAGCGAACAGGCGATCCGTCATTTGCGGTACTTGCGCTGGTTTTTTACGGCTCATCGCTATCCCCGACTTTAGGTTTTGCCGGATCCCGATCGGTTGGCGATGGCCGGGCACAGCGCACACCACGATTCTTGTAGTCCACCAGAATACCGCGGAACGAAGGGTCGACGTCGGCTGCAATGGCAAGATAACCGTTTTCACATACCGCGTGCAGCCCGGAGGGCTTGCGAGACATCCGAAATTCTTCACCCGGCGCCACGTGAATGGCTTGGAAGTCGCCTACGGGAACATGGTCTTTATTGTCCGAATGCTTGATTTTTCCGCCAACCTCCAGTGCCGTTACTGTGCTGATGATGGCAATCACCGTGGTCACAATAAGGGCACGTGCCGAATAGCGGTTTTCACTTTCGCTCATGGTTACCTCTTTGAGAAGTCAGTGTTCAGAATTGTCCCGGAAGCGTTAGAGCTGGCTCTTGCAGGGCAGAGAGTTGTTCCCGCAGGGACAGGACTTGGTCAGACCAGAAACGCGGCTGCGCAAACCAGGGGAAAAAACGGGGGAATGCAGGATCTTCCCAGCGCCTTGCCAGCCAAGCGCAGTGGGCAATTTGGCGATAGCAGCGTAGGGGTTCTATCAGATGCCGTTCCCGGCGATCAAAATCCCGGAAGGTTTCGTAGCCTTCAAGCAGCTCGCCCAGCTGACTGCCGCGCTCATTCGTTTCACCGTTCAACAGCAGCCACATATCTTGCACGGCGGGGCCAGTGCGGCAGTCGTCTAAATCGACAAACAGCATGGCTTCGTCACGGCAAAGAATATTACCCGCGTGACAATCCCCGTGGATTCGGAGCGTGTTTACATCGCCAGCGTCGTCCATGCGCTGCTTGCAGCCATCGATTAAATCCGGGATCAGGCTGTCCCAGGCGGGCCGAAGATCGTCAGGAATCCAGCCGCCGTTAACGAGTAAGGCGTTGTGTTCTTCTAGCCCCCGAATCAGGTCAAATCCTGGCCGATGCTCGAAGCTTTTGGTTGCGCCCAGATTGTGGATTTGGCCTAGCCATTGGCCCAGGCGATAGAGCGTATCGGTTACGCTGGTGTCCGGTGCCTGGCCCCCACGTTGAGGAAATACCGCGAAACGGAAGTCGCCATGGAGGCCTAGAGTGTTGCCGTTGCGCAATGTCAGAGGGGCGACGACAGGAATGTCTGCAGCTTGCAGGTCCAGCGTAAATTCGTGTTCTTCGTGGATGGCGGCATCAGACCAGCGGCTGGGGCGATAAAATTTCGCGATGACCGGAGAGCCTTCGTCCAATCCGACCTGATACACCCGATTTTCATAACTGTTCAACGCAAACAGCCGTCCACTGACGGCGAAACCGGCTTCTTCCATGGCATCCAGAATAATTTCCGGTTTCAGGGTGTCGTACGGATGGGGGGAAGTGGTTATGTCAGAAGACTCGTTTTGCATAGTAATCAGAAGGCCGAGTGTTGTTGTGACTTCATGAATTGTAAATGGTACCAGTTTTCATCCAGTTCCCAGCGCACGCGGTTAATGCTCGGAGATGCCAACACAATGTCCCCAGCCCGCGCCTGAACCTGAGCCAGTTCCCGTTCTGCTTTTTGCCAGTCGCGATGGGTGTCGGCCAGATGCTTCATCCCGGGAAACACCACTGACAAGGCCTGTTGTGTTGAAAGGCTGTGGGACCGAAGCGAACTGATGGTGGCCGTGTCACCTTCTACTCGTAATACCCGGTGTTGATAAGGGTAGCTGGAAACCACTTTGTCAGCTTTCAGTTGATCGTTCAGGCTAGTGACTTCAAAGCCACGCCAAGCAATCCAGCCTACAAAGAGTGCGGCGACGATCATTACCGTTAGAAACTGCTTCCTGTCGGACATTTCCCATGCTCCGTGCATCCGTTGCGCTTGGGGTAAAGTATAACGGTTCTGAAAGCTCAGGTAATGCAACGCTGGGCTATCTGGGTTAATTTCAGGCAGTGGATTGATTGGCAGGGCTGAAAAGTGGATTGCGAAAGCTACAAAGTTCAAACGGTTGTCATCGGAGCCGGAGTTGTGGGTCTGGCCATTGCTCGTGAGCTGGCCCTGTCGGGGCGTGAGGTTTTGGTACTTGAAAGCGGCGAGAGGTTTGGCGAAGGAATTTCTTCCCGGAACAGCGAGGTGATTCATGCCGGTATTTATTATCCGGCGAATTCCCTCAAAGCGGCTTTTTGCGTGCGGGGGCGCGAGTTGCTCTACGAATATTGTGTCAGTAGAAAGGTGGGGCATCGTAAATGCGGTAAATGGATTGTAGCGACCGACGAACGTCAGGCGGCGAGGCTCGATGCTATTCACCGGCAGGCGGAAACGAACGGGGTTCATCTGCATCTGGCCTCAGGTGATACAGTGCAAGTGCAGTGCCCGAAGGTGAGGGCTATGGCGGGTCTGTGGTCATCGCAGACGGGCATCGTCGACACCCATGCATTGATGCTGTCGCTGTTGGGTGAGTTGGAAGATGCAGGCGGACAACTGGTGCTGAACAGTCCTGTAGTCGCCGCGGAAAGCTTACACTGCGGCCATCGCCTCACCGTCGGAGCCGATGCTTCGGTTACCTTGGTGGCCAGTGAAGTGATTAACGCTGCAGGCTTGGGTGCACCGGGGCTTGCGCGTGACTGGTTGGGTCTTTCGGAGACAGTAAGGCCTGAGCAATGGTTGGCCCGTGGCGTATATTTCAGCTACAGCGGTCGACACCCGTTCAATCATTTGATTTACCCTTTGCCGGAACCTGGCGGACTGGGTGTGCATTTAACGTTGGATCTGGCTGGGCAAGCCCGTTTCGGGCCAGACGTTGAATGGGTTGATACAGAAGATTACACCGTGGACCCCAGTCGGCTTCGGGCTTTTGTTGAGGGGATTCGCCAGTGGTGGCCGTCGCTCGATGCTAGTCGGCTCCAACCTGCTTATGCCGGTATTCGACCCAAACTTGCGGGGCCGGATGGCGGTTTTTCGGATTTCCGGATCGACGGGCCTGAGGTTCATGGCCTTGCTGGTCTGGTTCATCTTTACGGCATCGAATCGCCGGGCCTGACCTCCTGTCTCGCCATCGCCGAATACGTTAAGCAGCAGTTGGGTTAGCCGAGGGTGCGAGCCAAAGCCCAGATTTGAATGTCTCGGGCTCCGGCTCCGGCTAACTCTATGGCAAGTGCTCGCGTGGTAGCGCCCGTTGTTACCACATCGTCAATAATGGCGACCCGCTCCGGAATCGGTGCACAAACCTCGAATACTGAGCTCAGATTACTCAATCGTCCGTCTCTGTTAAGGCCCCGTTGAGCACGCACTTTGCGTTTGCGCCGAACCGCTTGGCTTCCGACCGGGATTTTGAGACGTCGCCCTAGGTATTCGGCAATATCCTGTGATTGATTGAACCCACGTTGCCATCGGCGCTGCCAGTGCATGGGAGCTGGAATCAGCAGTTCCGGACGTTCTGATTCGGTCAGGGTGCGTTCCAGATAGTCAGTGAAATCCGCGAGCAACGGTCGCGCAAATTTACGGTGTCCTTGGTATTTGTAACGGCCGATCATGCTGTCTACAGGGAATTGATAGCGCCAGGGGATTAATGAACGTGTGAAGGGTGGTGGTTGTGTAAGACATTCGCCACAGCGCCTGACGGAGCCGGAAAAGGCCAAGGGCAGGGCGCAAGTGTCGCAATGCAAGCGATTGTGGGGAAGGTCGGCGCGACAGGGTGTGCACAGGCCTTGGTAGGCATGTTTGTTCAAGCAGGTGACGCAGCGGCCGGTTTTCGCTTCCCTGTTAACCAAATGGTCCAATAAGGTTGACAGCGGTTTCAGTCTGTTTATCATCGTGGTTTATCCGTAAACCAATTACCTTGTAAAGGTTAACAGGACTTGAACATGACTGCTACTGCACTGCGACACGACTGGAGCCTTCGGGAGGCTCAAGAGCTGTTTAATCTCCCGTTTAACGATCTCTTGTTCCGCGCTCAGTCGGTGCACCGGGAACATTTTGATCCCAATGAAGTGCAGGTCAGTACGTTGCTGTCTATCAAGACCGGCGCTTGCCCGGAAGATTGTAAATACTGCCCTCAGAGCGGGCATTACAACACCGGCCTTGAAAAAGAAAAGTTGTTAGAGATTGAAAAGGTTGTCGCGGAGGCGCAAGCGGCGAAGCAAAAAGGCGCTTCACGATTCTGTATGGGGGCGGCTTGGCGCAGCCCCTCAAAGAAAGATATGCCTTATGTTCTGGATATGGTTCAGCAGGTGAAATCGCTGGGTCTGGAAACGTGTATGACGCTGGGCATGCTGAAAGAGGAAGAGGCGAAGGAGTTGGCGGAAGCCGGTCTGGACTATTACAACCATAATCTGGACACCTCTGAGAAGTACTACAGTCACATCATCACTACGCGCACTTACCAAGATCGCCTGGATACGCTGGACAACGTTCGTAAGGCCGGTATGAAGGTATGCTGCGGCGGCATTCTGGGGATGGGTGAGGATGAGGATGACCGCGTGGGGCTGTTGGTTCAGTTGGCGAATTTGCCGCAGCATCCTGAGAGTGTGCCGGTGAATATGCTGGTGAAGGTGAAGGGAACGCCGATGGAAGATGTGGAGGATCTGGAACCGTTTGATTTTATCCGGATGCTTGCGATGGCGCGGATCATGATGCCAGCTTCACATGTTCGCTTGTCGGCCGGTCGTGAGCAAATGAATGAGCAGATGCAGTCGCTGTGTTTCCTGGCGGGTGCGAATTCTATTTTCTACGGCGAGAAGCTGCTGACGACGTCTAATCCGGAGGCGGATGCGGATATGCAGCTGTTCCGTAAGCTGGGTATTCGTCCTGAGCAGCGTGAGCAGTGTGCCACCGAAGAGCAGCAGGAAGAGGAGTTGGCCGAGGCTGTTGAGTATGAGGCTACGCGGCATATGTTTTACGATGCTTCTCGGGAATCTGCCTGATTTTAAGAGTCAAGTTTTGGTGCCGGTGAAGGTCTGGTGCCGCTTTTCGGGACACGCTCAAGACGTCCCTGTTCGCTTAGGACGGGCCATCCCTGGCCCTTTATAGTCCCGAAAAGCGGCACCAGACCTTCACAGCGAAATTCGGCGGGTATTCCATTTAATGCTTCCTAAAAGGCATTGCCCTTTCCCTAACCGGTTGGTGTCATCTGTATGCGCGATTTTGCCCTCGAGATTGAACAACGGAGACAGGCGGGACTTTACCGGACCCGACGTTTGGTCTCTGGCCCGCAACAGCCGGAGTTAACCGCAGATGGTCAGGCGTTGTTGTCGTTTTGTAGCAACGATTATCTGGGCTTGGCCAACCATCCCGACAATATCGAAGCGCTCAAGAATGCCTTGCCTGAGACTGGGCTGGGTGGGGCTGCGTCTCATCTTGTGTGTGGTCATCATGACGCTCATCACCGCTTGGAAGAGCGGTTGGCTGACTTTACTCAGCGCAGCAGTGCCTTGTTCTTTTCCACGGGTTATATGGCAAATGTGGGTGTGATCTCGGCACTGGTGGGGCGGGGCGACACGGTTTTTTCAGATCGCCTGAATCATGCCTCAATCATTGATGGCTGTATTCTTAGCCGAGCTCGGGTTCGGCGTTATGCACACGGGGATGTAGTGGCGCTAGAGGCTATGTTGGTTGAGACCTCTGGTCACAAAGTGGTGGTCACTGACGGGGTGTTCAGTATGGACGGCGATGTGGCACCACTTAAGGCGTTGGCACAGGTTTGTAAGGCGCACGATGCTTTGTTGGTGGTGGATGATGCCCACGGCATTGGTGTGCTGGGGCCGCAGGGTCGGGGCAGTGTGCTGTCGGCGGGTTTGTCGGAGGATGAGGTGCCGGTTTTGATTGGTACTCTCGGCAAGGCGGTGGGTACCAGTGGGGCTTTCGTGGCGGGTCCGGCGGTGTTGATGGATTATCTGGTGCAAAAAGCGCGAACGTATATTTACACAACAGCGATGCCGCCTGCGATGGCGGCTGCGACGTGCGCCAGCTTGGATCTGATTGAGGCCGATGATCAGCGGCGGACACATCTGAATGGGTTAATCGCGCGTTTTCGTGAAGGTGCGCAGGCGTTGGGCTACGAATTGATGCCGTCTTATACGCCGATTCAGCCCATCATGATTGGCGGCAATGAGGAAGCTTTGGCGCTGAGTCAGACCTTGGAACGGCAAGGCGTGATGGTAACCGCTATTCGGCCGCCGACAGTGCCCGAAGGGCAGGCACGGTTGCGTGTGACCTTGAGTGCTGCGCACAACGAGGAACATGTGGATCGATTATTGGCGGCCCTATGAATATTTTTAATGATTTAACCACGGCTTCTAGCGCGGATGGCGGTACCGGAACCAAAGCCTCGATTGCCTCGGGGTTTGGTGGTGCCAGTCACACGTATGACAGTGCGTCTCGATTGCAAAAAACGATGGGCGACACCATGTTGTCGCGAATTCCGGAGGCTTTTGGTCCGGAGTCGATTCTTGATTTGGGCTGCGGCACCGGTTGGTTTACGCGAAAACTGACAGCGCGCTATCCCGAGGCTTGGGTCACCGGCGCGGATTTGTCTCCGGGTATGTTAGCGCGAGCGGAGGCAGCTACAGGATTCGGTGGTGTTAATTGGCTGAATGCCGATGCGGAACAGTTGCCGCTGGCAGACGGGAGCGTTGACCTGGTGTTCAGCAACCTGATGGTGCAATGGAGCCAGCAGCCCGAGGTTGTGCTGGCGGAATGCCAGAGGGTGCTGCGACCGGGCGGATTGTTGGTGATGTCTACGTTGGTGGATGGCACGTTGCGAGAGCTCAAGCAAGCGTGGGCGAAAGCAGACCCAGGGCAGCCGCACGTTAATCGGTTTGTGCCGGCAGAACAATGGCAGCGCCTGACGAGGATGACTTTGACTGGTTCAGCGCTGGAATTGTCGCCGATTCGCCTGCGCTATGACTCACCAATGGCGCTCAATCGGGAGCTGAAACAGTTGGGAGCTGTGTTCAAAGGGGAAGAAAGGCGTCGGACAGTGACGGCTCCGGGTCGCTTTCGGGCGATGTGCAGGGCCTATCCGGGCGCATGGTCTGGTGGGGTGTTCGCGACTTACGAGGCCGGTTGGTTGAACTGGCAAAAGCCCATAGCAGGATAAACACCATGGCAAAGAAAACCTATTTCGTAACAGGTACTGATACAGAGGTGGGCAAAACCATCGTCAGCGCTTCGATTCTCGAGGCCGCCAAGGCGCAGGGTAAACGCACCATTGCCATGAAACCGATTGCCTCTGGTTGTGAGCGAACGTCGGGAGGTCTTCGCAATGAAGATGCACTGATGCTGCAAGCTGCTGTGACCGAAACCATTGCTTACGATGTCATCAACCCAATTGCCTTAGAGCCCGCAATTGCGCCTCATGTAGCGGCGGTTCAAGCGGGGCAGCAGCTTAGTGCTCAGCGTTTGATCGGTTTTTGTCGCGGTCTGCAAATGCGGCCCGCGGATTTGATGCTGATCGAAGGTGCTGGCGGCTGGCGCGTGCCGTTGAACGATCGTGAAACCTATGCGACGGTGCCTCGTGAAATGGGCTTGGGCGTTATCATGGTGGTACCGTTGAAGCTTGGCTGTATCAATCATGCCATGCTGACGGCGGAAGCGATTCGGGCAGATGGACTGATAGTTGCGGGTTGGATTGCAAATCATCCGGAAGCCGATCCCATGAGCTGCGAAAACGAAACCCTCAATTATCTGGTCACGCATCTAGACGCGCCCTGTTTGGGTATTTTGCCCTTCGTGGACGAGGTGCCGGTGGCGGATATGGCCGCTGTTCTGGCTCGCTATCTAAACATATCTCCGTTGTTTGAAAATTAACCAGATTTGTGCGTTAATTGAGCCAATAGTCTGCCACGGGGATCGGCCTCCATGATTAATAACACACTCGGTATCGGTATTCAGGGCATCCAGGACGGCATGGTCGGGATGGATAACGCCGCCCGGAAAATCGCCCGTGGTGGTGCAGATGGTCCGCAAGGCAGTGCAGAAGGGGCGGGCAATCTTGCTGAGCCTATGATCGAGCTTAATCTTTATAAGCGCAGTGTTGAGGCATCGGCACAGGTCGTTAAAACGGCCGATGAAACTATAGGCACTCTGTTGGATATTAAGGTCTGATCAGCGGATACCGCCCGTGAACATATCTCCGCAAGTTTCCTCGGTTTATCCCTCCGTTAGCTCCGTCTCAGTGGCTGGTTTCAGTGGGCCTGTGGTTACTGGATCTGAGAGCACCTCAGGTGAGCAACCCTCTGACGGTGCAAGTCGTTCAATACGTGCGCCGGAACAGGCCTCCGAAGATAAAAATACCAACTCATCAACCGAAAAACCGGAGCAAGAAAAAGAAAACCCGCAAGGGCTGTCCGAGTCCGAACTGAAAGAACTCACCGAGCTCAAAGCCCGTGATCGGGAAGTGCGTGCTCACGAGGCTGCTCACCAAGCGGTGGGAGGCCAGCACGCCGGGGCTATCTCCTACTCGTATGAACGTGGTCCTGATGGCGCTCAATACGCGGTTGGGGGTGAGGTGCCCATCGACGTATCTCCTGTGGCCGGTGACCCTCAGGCGACGATCGAGAAGATGCGAGTTGTTCGTTCGGCTGCCATGGCCCCGGCCCAACCCTCATCGCAGGATCGCGCAGTGGCCGCGCAAGCAATGCAAACTATGTTGCAAGCTCAGGTGGAACTGGCCAAGGGTGAGGATGAGAGCGCCAGTATTGATGGCGGAGCCGAGGAGGCCAGACAAGCTCAAAGCCCTCAGGACAGTCAGTCACGTCAAGCAACAGAAGCGTATCAAAATGTATACGCTATGCAGGGTTACGGATTCGACTCGGACGCTGCCACTTCGATTTTTATTTGACATCCCCCCTCAGGTTAAAGCTCTGAACGCGAAAGGCATATTGCACTTTCTCGTTCGCCTTCGTTACGTTTGAGAACACAAAGCCCGACAAAATTGACTCAATTCTCTTGACAATTCTGTGCTCCAAAACGTATGTTTCAAACAAGTGTTTAATTAAGGCTGTGAAGCGCGAGCTTCACGGTGTCTGAGCAAACCACGGTATAGCTGCAACAACTTCAGCTGCAACCAACATTGAGGTGGATTCAATGCCTGAGTACAAAGCGCCCCTGCGTGATATCAAATTTGTAATGAACGAGCTGCTCGACAGCGAGACACACTACGCCAATTTGGAAGGCGCTGAAGACGCGACTCCAGATATGGTTGATGCCATTATCCAGGAAGGTGCGAAATTTGCTGAGCAGGTACTGTCTCCGCTGAACGCGATCGGCGACCGTGAAGGCTGTACGTGGAGCGAAGACGGTGTTAAAACGCCGACTGGTTTTAAAGAAGCGTATGACCAGTTTGTTGAAGGCGGCTGGCCTTCACTGGCTGCCGATGCCAACTACGGCGGTCAGGGCCTCCCCGATTCGCTGGGCATCGTGATGAGCGAACTGAACGGTACCGCTAACTGGTCTTGGGGTATGTACCCGGGCTTGAGTCATGGTGCGATCAACACGCTGGAAGCACACGGTACTGAAGAACAAAAGCAAACTTATCTGACTAAAATGATCAGCGGTGAGTGGACCGGCACCATGTGCCTGACCGAAGCTCACTGTGGTTCTGACCTGGGCACCCTGCGCTCCAAAGCAGAGCCTAACGCAGACGGTTCATACAGCATCTCCGGCACCAAGATCTTCATCTCGGCCGGTGAGCACGACATGACCGAGAACATCATTCACATCGTTTTGGCTCGTCTGCCGGGCGCACCCGAAGGTACCAAGGGCATCTCCTTGTTCATCGTACCTAAGTGCCTGCCAGCGGAAGACGGTTCTGCCGGTGAGCGTAACGCCGTTTCCTGCGGTTCCATCGAGCACAAGATGGGTATCCACGGTAACGCAACTTGCGTCATGAACTTCGATGGTGCCAAAGGTTGGTTGATCGGACCTGAGAACAAAGGTCTGAACTGCATGTTCACTTTCATGAACACCGCCCGTATCGGTACGGCTATCCAGGGTCTGGGGGCAGCTGAACTGGCTTTCCAGGGCTCATTGGCGTACGCCAAAGATCGTCTGGCCATGCGTTCATTGAGTGGCGCTAAGAACCCGGAAGGCATCGCTGACCCGATCATCGTTCACCCAGACGTGCGTCGCATGCTGCTGACTCAGAAAGCCGTTGCTGAAGGCGCCCGTGCCCTGATCTACCTGACTGCACAGAAAGCGGATCTGGTGGCTCGTGGCAAAACTGACGAAGAACGCAAAACAGCCGACGAAGCACTGGGCTTCCTGACTCCGATCGCCAAAGCATTCCTGACCGAAATCGGTTACGAAGCTGCGAACCTGGGTATGCAGGTATTCGGTGGTCATGGTTTCATCTCCGAGTGGGGCATGGA
Organism: Marinobacter sp. JH2; assembly: GCF_004353225.1. Taxonomy (NCBI): domain Bacteria; kingdom Pseudomonadati; phylum Pseudomonadota; class Gammaproteobacteria; order Pseudomonadales; family Marinobacteraceae; genus Marinobacter; species Marinobacter sp. JH2. Next base: position 355,096 of record NZ_CP037934.1, read on the forward strand.
GCAGAACGTACGTGATGCTCGTATCGGCATGATCTATGAAGGTACTACCGGCATCCAGGCTCTGGATCTGTTGGGCCGTAAGGTTCTGATGACTCAGGGCGAGTCTCTGAAAACCTTCACTAAGCAGGTTCACGTGTTCTGCAAAGAAAATGCTGACAATGAACAGCTTAAGCAGTTCGTCGAACCACTGGCTGAAATCAACAAAGAGTGGGGCGACCTGACCATGAAAGTGGGCATGGCCGCTATGAAGAACCGCGAAGAAGTGGGTTCTGCTTCCGTTGACTACCTGATGTACTCCGGTTACGCCGTGTTTGCGTACCTGTGGGCTCAGATGGCCAAGATTGCTCAAGAGAAGCTGGAAGAAGGCACCGCTGAAGAGGCGTTCTACACTGCCAAGCTGCAGACTGCACGCTTCTACTTCACCCGCATGCTGCCGCGCACCAAGACTCACGCCGCAACCATGCTGGCCGGTGCAGATACTTTGCTGGATATGCCGGAAGAAAACTTCGCCCTCTAAGGCTGAGGTTGCTATCTGATTGATAGTGAAAAAAGCCCGTTCTCTGCAAAGAGGCGGGCTTTTTTCATGAGTTTGAGCCCGTTATTAAGGTAGAATACTCGCCACAAAATAATAACCTTGATACGGACACATTGCCGATCGGGCGGATGCAGCTGAGCCTTCCAATGAGTGCCATTGTTCAAGCATGCCCCCCGAAGAGACTGACTGATTTTCTGGAGAGTTATACATGGCTGATTATCAAGCCCCCCTTCGTGATATGAGTTTCGTACTGAACGAAATGTTTGATGCGCCTGCCTTGTGGGCTTCGCTGCCAAGAATTGCTGAAAACGTTGATCCGGAAACGGCCGATGCCATTCTGGAAGAAGCTGGAAAAATCACCAGCGGCGTTCTGGCCCCTCTGAACCGCGAAGCTGACGAGCAAGGCTGTAAGTGGGACGAAGGAGAAGTAACCAGTCCTGAAGGCTTCAAAGAAGCCTACCAAACCATCGTAGATGGTGGCTGGAATGGTTTGGGTGGCAACCCGGAATTTGGCGGCATGGGCATGCCCAAAACGTTGGTCGCACAATTTGAAGAAATGATGCAGGGTGCCAATATGGCCTTTGGCCTGGCCCCCATGCTGACGGCGGGTGCCTGCCTGGCGTTGAATGCCCACGGCAGCCAAGAGTTGAAGGAAAAGTACCTGCCGAACATGTATTCCGGCGTATGGTCTGGCGCGATGGACCTGACCGAGCCGCACGCGGGTACTGATTTGGGTATTATTCGCACCAAGGCTGAGCCGAACGATGACGGGTCTTTCAACGTCACCGGCACCAAGATTTTCATCACTTGGGGCGAGCACGACATGGCGGAGAACATCATCCACCTGGTGCTGGCCAAGCTCCCGGATGCGCCGAAAGGACCGAAGGGCATCTCTTTGTTTCTGGTTCCGAAGTTCATGGTTAACGACGACGGCTCCCTGGGCGAGCGTAACCAGTTCAGCTGTGGCTCCATTGAAAAGAAAATGGGCATCAAAGGTTCTGCTACTTGCGTCATGAACTTTGATGGTGCCAAAGGCTGGTTAATCGGCGAAGAAAACAAAGGCCTGAACGCCATGTTTACCATGATGAACTATGAGCGTCTGGGCGTTGGCATCCAGGGCATTGGCGCTGCTGAGGCCTCCCTGCAAAGCGCTCGCGAATACGCCAACGAGCGTATCCAAAGCCGTGCACCCACCGGTGCCCAGCAGCCAGAAAAAGCCGCAGACCCGATTCTGGTGCACCCAGACGTGCGTCGTATGCTGCTGACCATGAAGAGCTACGTTGAAGGCGGCCGTGCTTTCTCAACTTACGTGGCCAAGTGGCTGGACATCTCCAAGTACTCCGACAACGACGAACAGCGCAAGCACGCCGAAGGCATGGTTGCTCTGCTGACTCCGGTTGCCAAAGCCTTCCTGACCGACCGTGGTCTGGATACCACCATCATCGGCCAGCAGGTCTTCGGTGGTCACGGTTTCATTCGTGAGTGGGGCCAGGAGCAGTTGGTTCGTGACTGCCGTATCACACAGATCTACGAAGGCACCAATGGTATACAGGCAATGGACCTGATGGGCCGTAAAGTTGTGGCGAGCCAGGGCAAGCTGTTCGAACTCTTCGCAGAAGACGTGGGTGCATTCATCGAAGAAAACAGCGCTGACGAAGCGCTGCGCCCCTATTTGGAGCCGCTGGCGGCTGCGCTGGAGCGACTGGCTGACACCACTGAGCACGTTATCAAGCAGGCGGCTGAAAACCCCAGCGCCGTTGGCGCTGCGGCAGTCGACTACCTGGACATGTTCGGTTACACCGCGCTGGCCTACATGTGGGCGAAAGCGGTTAAAGCTGCTGCACCGAAGGCAGAAGGTGACACCTCCGGCTTCTACACCGGCAAACTGAAAACAGCACGCTTCTACTTCGAGCGTCTGCTGCCGAAAGCGGTGTCACTGGCTGAAGGCATCCGCAGTGGCAGCGATGCCATGATGGCGCTGGATGCGAACGAAATCTAAACCGATTTCTTAGGTCCGGTAACTGAAAAGCAGGCCTAAGTGGCCTGCTTTTTTGTGGGTACTAATAAAGGGGTCTGAAAGCTGTATCGCGCACACCCTCATGCACCCAAGTTGGTTTTACAGGTGATTCATCAGGTCAGGATTGGTCACAAACGGATTCTCATTACCTTGAACCTCTGCCACCCTGCGATGCCGAGTTAGCTCCTTGTCATCCGGCGGGTCAAGCTTACTCCAGCTTTGAAACACCGGAGTCGCCCCCAGCCACGGCAAATCATAAGTATCCACCATATAGGCCATGGTGCGAGCAACATCACCCTTAATGCGCTCTGCCGGCTCAAAGAATTGATTGTTCGTGCGAATACCGCACTCATCCCGATCGGTCGCCTTGCTTAAATCTTCATAACGCGCCGTCCGACGTTTCAGTTCAATACGACTACGGACCGGCACCGTATTGTGTAAATCCGACGCAATCTGCCGATAACGATTGTCACGCTTGCACTGGGACTTCGTACCGCAATCCAAGGCTGACCGAATATCTGCGAGCGGATAAATATGCCCATCGGTCATCACAAAACCTTTGGACTTAAACGGCTCATCACAGAAAAAAGACGAACCGCCGTCCGCATAAATATTGCCCCAAAACTCATTCTTCACAACAGAATCGGGATCGCTGAACCGAGTGTTTTGGGCGATCACCATGCCGGTTGAAAGAGCGATAGCAAGTGTCGTGGGTATGGCTATTATTTTTTTCATGGTCCATGTGCCTCACATCGTACATCGAGTGCCAGAGCCAATTAGAGAGCTGGCTAAATGATCAAATCGCCGAAATTATGACAGCGTGATCATTTATTAATGCGAAGTATGACACAGTGGTGATTTGCTAGAAGCGGGTTTGGCCTGATTAATGTGTATGTTTGTTACACATTAATCAGTGGGCGCCGGCAAGCAGAGCCGAAAGATCTCTGAGATGGTGCCACGGCGGAAGATCGCCGTATCCCTTGGCCGCGCGATCGGTAGTACCGCAAAGCTGAATGGCACGATGCAATTGAGCCAAGCTTAGCCTGCGCGCTGCCTGCTGGATAGCCCCCGCTCGCTTGGGCTGGAACACCCCGCGCTTTTTCAGAAAGCTGGCCGGATTATCGCCAGGGGGCAGGGCTGTTTTCAGTTCAATGATCAGATGCAGATCTCGAACCAGCACACTGAGCAAGCCCAATGGGTTTTCGCCTTCCTGTTGCAGAATACCGATGATCTTTCCAGCATGGGCCGCCTTGCCCGCGAGAAGTTCAGTAACCAACTCAAATCCGTTAAATCGCGCGCTGTCCTGAACCGCCATTTCGATGGTTTCTTCATCGATGGTTTGGCCGTCCGCGAGAAGGGTCAGCCGGTCCAGTTCCTGACTGGCGGCAAGCAGGTTGCCCTCTAGCCGCTCTGACAGCATCGTCAGGGCTGCGCGGGTAATGTGCAGGCCATGGTTGCTGGCCCGCTGTTGCAGCCAGCCGGTAAATTTGTCCGAATCCACAGGCCAAACCGGTACATGCACGCCATTGGCCTGTAAATCCTTGTACCACTTACGTTTGGTTTCGGCGGCATCGAGTTTGGCGCTGATCAGCAGCAGAATAACGTCTTCCGGCGGGGATTGGAGTATCTGCTCCATCACCTTTCGGCCATCACCGAGTTTTCCGGTAGGCAAGTGAATCTCAATGCGCCGTTTTTCGGCGAACAGCGACATGGCATTGCATTCGTTAGCCACCGAACCCCAGTCCAGCTGTTGGTCAGCGTGATAGGTCAGGCGGTCATGAAAACCGGCACTCTTGGCAGCCTTACGTATCTGGTCACAGCACTCCTGAACCAGTAGCGGTTCATCGCCCGAGACGAGGTAAACCGGTGCAAGACCCTTTTTTAACGTTTGAGGGAGTTGGCCGGCCTGAATTTTCATGGCGACTCTGAGGGTTTTTGATCGGCTGAATGGGCGTTCAGGGCAGCGTCTATGCGTTCTTGGGTCATCGGCACCAGTCGAAATATAACCTGCTGGGCAAGGCGGTCACCGAGCTGTTGTTGAAGCTCTTCTTCTTCTCGCTGTTTAGCGAGAACGTTGGTTTCATCGTAGCGGTAGGTTTCGCTGGATGTCAGGTCTGTTGCTGCGATGAGAGGGGTTTTATTTGCCGTGAGTAGTTCAAGGGTTACGCTGTGGCGCAAAATGTACTCGGCGGCAGAAGCTTGGGCTGTGATCGCTGAGGCACGTCGATCTTGGCTGTAATCCCGAAGCGTCAGCACGTAATCCGCTGACTCCTTAGGTTGCAGCTCAATACCGCCCATAGACAGCTGTTCGCGAACTGACTCGCAGAAACGGGCAGGTAAGGTGTTCGGGCAATCAATGGCCAGCGGCTGTAACGCCGCCGGAACCGGCGAGGTGCCCCGTAGCTGAAAACCGCAGCCGGAAACAACGGCGGCGGTCAGTGCCGCAACAAGCGGAAACCGAAGCGTTTTCAGTGTCAGAGGCACCAATCTCATATCAGTTAGCTACCACGTTTACGAGCTTGCCGGGGACAACAATCACTTTACGAACTGTTTTGCCTTCCGTAAAGCGCTGCACGTTTTCGTTCTCTAGCGCCATTTTTTCGAGATCGCCTTTACTGATGTCGGCTGGAACGCTCTGCTTGGCGCGCACCTTGCCATTCACCTGCAGCACCACTTCGATCTCACTGCGCACCATGGCGCTTTCATCAGCCACCGGCCAGCTTGCGTCGACCACAGTTTCGCTGTGCCCAAGAGCGTGCCAGAGCTGGTGGCAGATGTGCGGTACGATCGGTGATAGTACCAGTACGGCCACATCCAGAGCTTCCTGGCGAACAGCACGGCTCTGCGGTTCATCATCGCCAAGTTTGCTCACTTCATTCAGCAGCTCCATGGTCGCAGCAATGGAGGTGTTGAAGGTCAAACGGCGGCTAATGTCGTCGCTGACTTTGGCAATAGTTTCATGAGTCTTGCGGCGCAGGTCTTTCTGGCCATCCGTCAGACTTGCGACCTCCAGAGTCGGGGCTTCGCCTTTGCTGGTGTGTTCGTGAACAATGCGCCACAGACGCTTGAGGAAGCGGTGGGCACCCTCAACGCCGCTGTCAGACCACTCAAGAGACTGCTCGGGGGGCGCTGCAAACATCATGAACAAGCGTACGGTATCGGCGCCGTGCTCGTCGATGATTGATTGTGGGTCAATGCCGTTGTTCTTGGACTTGGACATCTTGGTGACGCCGCCAATCTCGACAGGCTGCCCATCAGACTTCAGTACGGCGCGAACAACCTGGCCCTTACCGTCACGCTCGACAGTCACTTCGGAGGGGTTGAACCAAGACTTACCGCCGTTGTTTTCGTTGCGGTAGTAGGTTTCAGCCAACACCATGCCTTGGGTCAGCAGACGTTTGAACGGCTCGGAGCTGTCCACCAGGCCAACGTCACGCAGTAATTTGTGGAAGAAACGCGCGTACAGCAGGTGCAAAATGGCGTGTTCGATGCCGCCAATGTACTGGTCTACCGGTAGCCAGTAATTCGCCGCTGCCGGGTCCAGCATACCCTGATCGTAGTTGGGGCTGCAGAAACGGGCATAGTACCAGGACGACTCCATGAACGTGTCGAAGGTATCGGTTTCCAGTGTTGCCGGCTGGCCGTTGAATTCGGTCTTGCACCACTCCGTGTCGGCTTTGATCGGAGACTGAACGCCGTCCATTTCCACGTCTTCCGGCAGACGAACGGGCAGGCGGTCGTCGGGAACGGGCATTTCGGTACCGTCTTCCAGAGTCATCATCGGAATGGGCGCGCCCCAATACCGTTGGCGTGAAACGCCCCAGTCGCGTAGTCGGTAGTTCACCGTACGCTGACCAATCTTGTTCTGTTCCAGGAAGCTGGCAATTTCTTCGAAGGCTTCGTCGCTGGTTAAGCCGCTGTATTTACCGGAGGACACCAGAATGCCTTTCTCGGTGTAGGCCTTTTCCTGTACGTCGATCTCTTCGTGATCGCTTGGGGCGATCACTTGCTTGACCGGCAGTTTGTACTTGAGAGCGAACTCGTGGTCGCGCTCATCGTGACCGGGAACCGCCATCAGGGCGCCGGTGCCGTAATCCATCAACACAAAATTGGCGACCCAAACCGGAACTTCTTCCTGGGTCAGCGGGTGGATCGCTTTAAAACCCGTGTCGATGCCTTTCTTTTCCATGGTGGCCATTTCGGCTTCGGCCACTTTGCTGTTGCGGCACTGGTCAACAAATTCCGCCACATCAGGATGACGCTCACTGGCCGCTTTGGCCAGCGGGTGCTCGGCCGCAACGGCCATGTAACTCACGCCCATCAGAGTATCCGGACGGGTGGTGTACACGGTCAGGCTATCTTCACGATCCTTCAGCGGGAACGTCAACTCGGTACCGGTTGATTTGCCGATCCAGTTGCGCTGCATGGTCTTGACCTGTTCGGGCCAGCCGTCGAGATCGTCCATATCGTTCAGGAGTTCTTCCGCATAATCGGTAATGCGGATAAACCATTGGGGAATCTTCTTCTGCTCAACCAGAGCACCCGAACGCCAGCCGCGACCATCTACGACTTGCTCGTTGGCAAGTACTGTCTGGTCAACCGGGTCCCAGTTAACCGTGGACATTTTCTTGTACACCAGGCCTTTCTCGTAAAGGCGGGCGAAGAACCACTGTTCCCAGCGGTAGTATTCAGGATCACAGGTGGCCAGTTCACGGCCCCAATCGTAACCAAAGCCCAGCTGTTTAAGCTGCGTCTTCATGTATTCGATGTTGGAGCGGGTCCATTTGGCGGGCGCGGTTTTGTTGGCAATGGCAGCGTTTTCAGCGGGTAGGCCGAACGCATCCCAACCCATGGGCTGCATGACATTCTTGCCCTGCATGCGCTGGTAGCGTGAGATCACGTCGCCGATGGTGTAGTTGCGGACGTGGCCCATGTGTAGCTTGCCGCTCGGATACGGGAACATCGACAGGCAGTAGTACTTGGGCTTGCTCGGATCTTCTACAACCTTGAAGGTTTCGTTGGTTTCCCAGAAGTCGCGGGCGGTCTGTTCTACATCGCTTGGATTGTATTGCTCGTCCAGTCCTGCCATTACCAAAATTACCCTGTGTCAGAATGATGTTCGAAAAGGCCGGACATTCTAACGCACCCGCGGCTTAACAGGTAGTCTGCCAATTTGTCGTACTTGTGCCAGACTTACTATTGTTGGGGTTTTTCTTCAGATGAGAGGTCGAACATGACAGAACCAGAGCGCAATCATCTTTCCGGTAAGGCTTTAGAGGCCTATGACAGAATGCTGGAACGTGTGCAGGCCCGCTTGCATGTGTTGCAGGAAACCTCCGTGCAGACACTGGAAGAAGAGGTTCAGAAAGCCGTCGAGTTCGAGTACGAACTGGAAGAGATGACCCGCGAAGAGGCCGATTTGTTGGGAGCCTATCTGAAACGGGATCTGGAGCATCTGATGCACTTTGTCGAAGAAACCGGCGAAGGCCTGAGAGAATGGCTGCAACTGGATATTTCTTTGCTGGAGCAGACCCTGACCGATCGGCTGTTGTCGGTGGCGGATCAAACCTTAGTGGATACCCTGGCGCTGAAGCAGAAACTCGAAAACGAAGAGGTAGGGCAGTACATTGCGGGGGAAGTGGCTACGGCAGGGATGTTTCGATGCCTGAATTGCAGCCACATGCTGTGCCTGACCAAAACCAGTCATCTTGAGCCCTGTGAGGCGTGCGACTCCCACTATTTCGAGCGGGTAACGAGCCGCTGGCCAAACAAGGCTGACAAAGACTGAAGGTCAGTTCTTCGGTATCACTCGTTCACGGACGAAGACGATCAGAATCAATGCCAAGGTGAGCACTGGCCAGGAGCCGGTTTGCATATAGGGTGTGCTGCCGGTAGCGGTGAAGACCTCGCCAGTGAGAACCGTTTGCTTGAACTGAGGTACCTTTTCCGTCATTTTGCCTTTTTCGTTGATGATGGTAGTGACACCGTTGTTGGTGCCCCGCAGCATGTAGCGGCCTGTTTCCAGTGCCCGCATGCGGGCTAACTGCAGGTGTTGCAGTGGGCCGATGGAGTCCCCGAACCAGCCATCGTTGCTGATCGTCAACAACAACCCGGAGTTACGGGCGTTGAAGGCTACAAAATCCGGGTAAGCCACCTCATAGCAAATGTACGGCATCACGTTAGTGCCATTGGCTTGCAGCGGAGACTGATTATCAGGGCCGGGGGAAAAGCTGCTCATAGGGAGGTCGAAAAAGCCGATCAAACCTCTAAGCAGCCCTTCAAGCGGAACGTATTCCCCGAAAGGCACCAGTTTCTGCTTGTGATAAATACCTTCACCGTTGCCCAACGCCATGATGCTGTTGTGGAAGGTGTTGCCTTCTTTCTTCTCGCTGTAGCCATACCAGGGAATGCCGGTGATCAACGTGCTGTCCTCGCCCAAACGCTCCTCAATGTGGGCAATGATGGGGCCGGCTTGGTCTTGGGGGATCGGGATGGCCGTTTCGGGCCACAGAATGATATCTGCCTGCCAGTGTTCCTCGGTCAGTCCAAGGTACGTGACAATCTGATCTCGAAGGAAGTCCGGATCCCACTTGATTTGCTGAGGAATATTGCCCTGCATGGTGACAAAGCTGACCGGTTCATCGCTGATGGTGGTCCAGTCGGTCTTGTTCAGTACCTGTGCCATGCCCCACGGCAACAAAGCAACAAGGAGTGTTGCGACAGCCGCTTTAGTACGACCGGCGCGTAGCAGCCACCAGAATGCATAGGCTGCAGCGGCAGTGGCGGTCACCCAAAAGGTGATTCCATGCACGCCGGTTACAGGCGCAAGGCCTGCGAGAGGGCCATCAGTGTGGGCGGTGCCCAGATAGAGCCAGGGGAAACCGGTAAGCAGCCAGCCTCGTAGCCAGTCTCCCAGCAACCAAATGGCGGGGAATAAGATTAAGCGGCGGACCAGGTTTTGCTTTGCCAGCTTACCCCAGAACCAGAAGGCTAACCCGTGGAACAAGGCAAGGCCCGCCACGAACAAGATCATCAAAATAATGGCGACCGGAATGGGTGTGTTGCCGTGTTCGCTGATGCTGATGTAGATCCAGCTGGCGCCAGAGCCAAACAAGCCCAGTCCCACCAGCCAGCCCGCACGGAACAGTTTCTTGGAAGGTTGGTGCAGTGTGACCAGAAGAATCAGAAACGCAGACAGAGGCCCTAGCCACCAAAAGTGAAAGGGCGAGAACGTCAGTGTTTGCGCAGCGCCGGCGATCAGGAGGATCGCCGCGCTGAACCAAGGATTGGTTGTAAACTTGAGATTTAACGGATGGCTTAGGGTTGGCTCATGACTCACTTCGGGTTACCTGCAGCAAACGGATGACACGGTTATCGGCGTTGGCTATGGTAAACTTCAAGCCGCCGAATTCAACCGTTTCACCACGCCTTGGCAGATGGCCAAACTCTTTCAGTACCAATCCGCCGATGGTATCGAACTCTTCTTCGTCCATGCCGGTTTCGAAAAATTCGTTGAAATCATCGATCGGGGTTACCGCTTTCACCGCATAGGTGCCATCACCTCGAGCCTTTATGTGGGTTTCTTCGTCGAAATCGTGCTCATCTTCGATTTCACCCACGATCTGCTCGAGAACATCTTCAATGGTGATCAGGCCGGCTGTGCCACCATACTCATCGACCACGATCGCCATGTGGTTGCGATTCTCTTTGAACTCTTTGAGCAGCTGGTTCAGGCGCTTACTTTCAGGCACAAAGGTCGGCGGGCGGAGGATTTCTCGGATGTGGGGCCAATCCAGGTCATCGTTGAGGGCCAGGGGCAATAAATCTTTGGCCAACAGTACGCCGAGAACGTCATCCGGGCTTTCACCGATCACAGGAAAGCGGCTGTGGGCAGAAGCAATGATGTCGGGAAGGAATTCTTTGGGTTCCTGAGAGGCTTTGACGGTAATCATCTGAGAGCGTGGAATCATAATTTCTTCCACGCGCATGTCGATCACCTGCATTGCACCCTCAATGATGCTCATTGAGTCGGTGTCGATGATTTCCTGGGATTCTGCATCCCTCAGGATTTCCAGTACGTCCTCTACGGACTCCGGCCCACTGGAAAAGGCCTGTGATATACGCTCCAGCCAGGACTTGTTGCCCTGACTGCGACTCGACTGATCGTCGCTCATGAGTCTTTTTCCGTTTCCTCTGCTTCGTAAGGGTTAGCAAACCCGAGCTGCGCGAGCAGCTGGATTTCGAGGCTTTCCATCACCTCGGCATCACTGTCTTCAATGTGGTCGTAGCCCTGAAGATGGAGCATGCCGTGAATCACCATATGAGCCCAGTGGGCCACAGGTTCTTTATGCTGTTCTTGGGCTTCTTTTTCAACAACCGGCGCGCAAATAGCAAGATCTCCGGCCAGAGGAAATGTTATACCCGCTGGTGCTTCAAATGGAAAGGACAAAACATTAGTGGGTTTATCCTTTCCACGGTATTGAAAGTTCAGTGCTTGGCTTTCTTCAGCGTCAACGATGCGAATCGTCACCTCGGAATCTGCATCACTTCGCCAAGCCAGCCCCGCCCATTTCCGGAAACTGGATACATCAGGCAGGCCTTCGCCTTCGAAGGCATTCTGAAAATCAACGGTCAACTGACTCATGTGCGTGGGCCACTACCGTCGTTGAAGGAATCGTAAGCTTCAACGATGCGTTGAACCAAGGGGTGGCGAACCACGTCTTTTGATTCGAAACGGGTAAACCCGATGCCCCGCACATTACTCAGAACGCTGGCCGCATGGATGAGCCCCGAATCCTGACCACGCGGCAAATCCACCTGAGTGGTATCGCCGGTAATCACCGCTGTAGAGCCAAAACCAATACGGGTGAGGAACATCTTCATTTGTTCCCGGGTGGTGTTCTGGCTCTCATCCAGAATGATAAAAGAGTTATTGAGCGTACGGCCACGCATAAACGCCAGTGGTGCAATCTCGATCACACTTTTTTCGATCAACCGGGTGGTTTGCTCAAACCCAAGCATTTCGTAAAGCGCGTCGTAAAGCGGGCGGAGGTAAGGGTCCACCTTTTGAGCAAGGTCTCCCGGCAAAAAGCCCAGTTTTTCACCAGCTTCAACCGCAGGGCGTACCAGCAAAATGCGCTTAACCTGTTCATCTTTCAGAGCTTCCACGGCGCAGGCCACCGCCAACCAGGTTTTGCCCGTGCCCGCAGGCCCGATACCGAAGTTGATGTCGTGGGTGCGAACGCTGTGCACATACTTCTGCTGGTTCTGTCCCCGGGGCTTGGCGGTCAGTTTGGGAGTTTTGATGACAGTGATTTGCCCTTCGTTGTAGGGCACGTCGTCCGGCAGCCGTTCCAGCCCGGTTTCCCGAATGAACAAGTGGACGGTATCCGGCTGAATATCGTCCACGGCTTCGGTTTCCCGGTACATATGACGAATAACTTCCGTGGCGGCAGCGACGTTTTCAGTTGCCCCTTCAACTCGGAAGTGATGGCCACGGCGGCCAACTTTTACCTGCAGACGCTTTTCGATCATCTTCAGGTGTTCATCAAATTGCCCGCACAGCGTGGTGAGACGTCGCTGGTCTACGGGATGCAGGTCAAATTGTCTGCTGTCTTGAGTGTTCAATCTTACTCCGTATTGGTTTACTCCCACTCGGTTTCAGAGGGAGTTAGCATTTCTAGAAATGTGCAGGCCCGCCTCCCATCACCGCACTAACATCACATGGAGGCCGAAATTTAGTACGTTGCCGAATCCACAGGCACACCACGCAAAGAGTTTGCGTACGCCTCAACAATCTCCACATCGACAAAGTGCCCAACAATTTCGGGGTTGTCGTGGCGGAAATTCACAATCCGGTTGTTTTCGGTGCGGCCTGAATACTCACCCGGATCTTTCTTGGAGAGCCCGGTCACCAGAATACGCTGAGTGGAACCAACCATCTTGCGGCTGATGTCCATCACCGTCTGGTTGATGCGATCCTGCAGAATCTTCAGACGCTGCTTCTTCACTTCCATAGGCGTATCGTCAGGCAGGTCAGCGGCTGGCGTACCCGGGCGAGCGCTGTAAACGAAGCTGAACGACATATCAAAGCCGATATCGTTGATCAGCTTCATGGTGTTCTCGAAATCTTTTTCAGTTTCACCGGGGAAGCCAATAATGAAATCGGACGAGAAGCTGATGTCCGGGCGAATCTTGCGCAAACGGCGTAGCTTGGATTTGTACTCCAGTGCCGTGTGGCCACGCTTCATCGCTGCCAGAATGCGGTCGGAACCGCTTTGCACCGGCAAGTGCAGGTGGCTGACCAACTCGGGTACCCGTTCGTACACTTCGATCAGCGAATCGCTGAACTCCACCGGATGAGAGGTGGTGTAACGAATGCGGTCAATGCCATCGATGGTGGCGATCATCTCAACCAGTTCGGCCATGTCCATCACATCGCCATCATGGGTTTCGCCACGATAGGCGTTTACGTTCTGGCCTAGCAGGTTCACTTCGCGCACGCCCTGACTGGCCAAGTGGGCCACTTCGGCAATCACGTCATCCACCGGGCGGCTGACCTCTTCGCCTCGGGTATAGGGCACTACGCAGAAGGTGCAGTACTTGCTGCAGCCTTCCATGATAGAAACAAACGCGGAGGGTCCGTCTGCACCGGGGTCTGGCAGGTTGTCGAATTTTTCGATCTCAGGAAAACTGACGTCAACCACGCCAACACCGTCACCTTTGGCACGTACTTCAGTAATCATGTCCGGCAGGCGGTGCAGGGTTTGTGGGCCGAAGACCATATCGACGAACGGTGCCCGGTCGATGATCGCCTGACCTTCCTGGCTCGCCACGCACCCGCCGACACCGATGATGGTGTCGGGCTTGTTGCTTTTGAGCTTTTTCCAACGGCCGAGTTGGTGGAACACTTTGTCCTGGGCTTTTTCCCGAATGGAACAGGTGTTCAGCAGCAGGATGTCGGCGTCTTCTGGTGAGTCGGTCATTTCGACGGGCTCGCCAGTTTTGAGTAGGTCTGCCATGCGGGCGGAGTCGTACTCGTTCATTTGGCAGCCGTGGGTTTTGATGTACAGCTTCTTGGCCATGGGTCTCACGCGGTTTGGTGTATGTTGCGCCGGATGTGGTGTTTTTGGCGCTGGCAAAAATTGGACGGAACATTATACCGGTGTGATTAAACTTCAACCACCGTTGTCTCGGTATTCCTTACCTAACACTGTGCTATTATTTCCCGCCTTCGTGTTTTGTGCATGGTGGGTTTTGGCGGAGGCTTTCCAAAAACCGCTCCTTGCGGCACATCCATGTGGCGCTTCTGCTCCGCCATCCATGGCTCCGCACATTTTTGGAAAGCCTCCGCCAAAACCCTTCCCCAACTATTGGAGCAGGAGTCCCCAAGGCATTGGGTTGCTCCTTGAATGCTTCTGAAACTGAACGAAATTTCAAACATGACCCCCGAACGCCTCGCCCGAATCAAACACATCCTCGACACCCGCCAACCAGACCTTCGGGTGCTGACCGATCAGGTGCATAAACCCAGAAACCTCTCCGCCATCATCCGTTCCTGCGATGCCTTCGGCTTGGCCAATATGCACGTGGTGTGGCCGAAAGAAGGCTTTCGGGCCTTCCGGAAAACCGCGGGTGGCAGCTACCACTGGGTCACCACCCATACCCATCCGACCATGAAAGACGCCGTGGCCGACTTAAAAGGGCAGGGACATAAAATCTACGCCGCACAGCTGTCAGACCGGGCTGTGGATTTTCGGGATGTGGACTTCACTGTGCCCTGTACGATCGTCATGGGCAACGAAGTAGACGGCGTGAACCCGGTTACCGCTGAACAAGCGGATGAGCACATTGTGGTGCCGATGATGGGCATGGTGGAATCACTGAACGTATCCGCGGCCTGTTCAATCATCCTCTCGGAAGCACAGCGGCAGCGGAAACTGGCAGGAATGTTTGACCAGCGGCGGATGCCGGATGACGAATACAACCGCCTGCTGTTCTCCTGGTGCCAGCCCACGGTCAAACGATACTGCGACGATCGCAACCTGCCGTACCCACCGATAGACCACGAAACAGGTGACCTCATCGATGGCGTTGGCTGGATGCAAGAAGTCCGAAAACTAAGAGCCAACCGCCCCAGATGGGACGATGAAAAAAAACCAAACTTCAGTCCTCGCGAGCCTCAAGATACCGCTGCAACTGCTCCCGCAAAGCCTTAGGCAAACGAGTAATCGTCAGCGCATCCTTGTCACGGTCGTAATACACCGCCTGATTCACCAAGTCTGAAGAAAACGAAACACTCATACCCCCACCAGAGCCAGCGATACGCACCAACTTTTTTACCTTACGGTGGTCCGGGTGCAAAACCCCGGTTTCCGGCATTTCCACATTCTGACTGGCGAATTCCTTAAAACGCTCAGGCTGACTCTCGTCCAGATAACTAGACAAAGCCTCAATCGCCACCGGTTCACCCAAGGCATGTTGGTCTTTGCAGAATTCGTAAGCCTTAGCACGCACCTCGCCGGCTTTCTCCGGTTCGCTAGTCTTAGCAAAGGCCTCTACCGCATCCAAAAAGGTGGTGGTTTCTTTCTCCACATCCACGCTGTTAGTGAATGCACACAGACGAATGAACAACTCGCCGGGATCACCCGTGCCGCGGGCGTGCACGAGAGTCATGTAATTGTCCCCGTCTTTCCCATCGCGCCAGTCGTCAAGCTCAATGCGAACCGCCAGATTCAGGCGGGACAAGCTCAAAACATCGGTGGCATCCAGCTTCTGGCTGCCGTCGAAACGCATCGCGCTGTCGGTTTCAAGAACGAACAGGTACACCACCTCCGAATCGGCCAAAGCATCGTGCACAACCATCAAGTGGCCATCGAACTCCTCCTGACTGCCATTCAGAAGTTCCTGCCACTGGCCAAACAAACGATCCGTCATAGCAGCAAAGGTTTGCTTCTCTTCCAGATAATCCTTCAGCCAGGCACTGAATGGGCACTCCCCGACATCATCAGAGAAACGGCCGTACTTTTTCCCCGGCTTGCTGTTAAACAAACGCTTCATCTGCTTGTGCAGCGCTTCGTAATCGCCACCGGGCTCCTGCAAGGCCTCACCGGCAACAAGGCGAGCGGGTTGGCCCGGCTGGTATTGGCTGGCGAAAGCGGTGCGGAGGTGATTGATGGCCATATTACGATCCTGTCGAGTTTACGAGATTCAGATGGCGCAGATGATGCCACGGATCGGAAAGGGATTCATTTGCAGAATGTACGGAGAGGGGAGTGTTGCTCGTAATAAGCCGAAGATGTGTTCACGCGAACGCGAACGAAGAATAACGTCGGCGGCGGGGTGAGGGTTCCTTTTTCTGCCGGAAAAAGATGTCTGAGCGAAGCGAGTTATTTTTCCAAAGAAAAAGGAACCCTTACCCCGGCAGCCCGCCCGCCAAGGTAAGGGAATCCCTATTTAGATCATAATGCCCGAAGTAATCCAGAAACCGCCTCAGCAATCTCCGCTTCGCGATCAGCAGTCACGCTGGTATTAGCAATGTCAGTGCCCAAATTCACAGTCACGGCAATTAGCCCGTGAGCAGTAAGCAACTGCGAAACGCGACGACGCTCATCCGCATCACCGGCATTTTCTTCCGAAACCACCACAGCCGTCCGCCCTTGATCAAACAAAGCACGCTCGACCGCCAAGGCCAAAGCCGGGGCTTGCTTGCCATTACAGGCAATGATCGTCGGCTTCTGAGCCAAGCGGCGCTCGCGTTCTTCTGCGGTGACCGGGGCAAGCGACTCAAGGCCATCGGCCAAACCAGCGATCATACCCGCGCCCACTGTAACGTTGGTCAGGCGATCGATGACAATGAAGCTGCCAGTGGCGTGATTGCGCTGATACGCATCAAACGCAATGGGCTGGTTCAGGGTCAGTTCGCATAAGCCGATTTCGTTGAGCTGCAACTGGCTCGGGTTCGGGTTCTGCTCCAGCGAGTTTACATCGGTCTGATGGTGAATCTTCTTCACCGTCCCGGAGGTAAATGTCGGCCCGAGTTTGATGTCGTATAGGCGACCGGTTTCCAGCGGAGCGTCTGTCATCCACACGATGTTGGCGTTAAAGCGATTCGCCACCTCCGGTTCGTCATCCGCTTTCACCAGCATGTCGCCACGGCTGATATCGATCTCGTCTTCCAGAGTCAGAGTAACGGCCTGATCGATGTAGGCTTCATCGAGATTGCCGTCAAAGGTGACGATTTCTTTGACCTTGCTGGTGCGGCGCGAGGGTAGGACCATCACGGTTTCGCCCGGACGGATCACGCCAGAAGCGATGGTGCCGCAGAAGCCACGGAAGTTGAGGTTGGGGCGAGTGACGTACTGCACCGGGAAACGGAAATGCTCCAGGTTCTTGTCTCGCGACACCTCAACGGTTTCAAGGATTTCCATCAAAGGCTGGCCGCTAAACCAAGGCGTGTTCTCGCTCCGGTTCACGACGTTATCGCCATCAAGCGCCGACAGAGGCACAAAGCGAATGTCTTTAAGGCCCAGTTTGGTGGCAAATGCCAAGTACTCTTCGCGAATTTCGTTGAAGCGCTCTTCGCTGAAATCTACCAGGTCCATCTTGTTCACCGCCACCACAATGTGGCGAATGCCCTGCAGCGAGGCGATGAACGAGTGACGACGAGTTTGCGTCATCACACCGTGGCGGGCGTCGATCATAAGAATCGCCAGCTGGGCAGTTGACGCGCCGGTGGCCATATTGCGCGTGTACTGCTCATGGCCGGGGGTATCGGCAATGATGAACTTGCGCTTGTCGGTGCTGAAATAGCGGTAGGCCACATCAATGGTGATGCCTTGCTCACGCTCGGCCTGCAAACCATCCACCAAAAGGGCCAAATCCAGTTTTTCACCGGTGGTGCCCATCTTGGCGCTGTCGGTTTTCAGGGTGGCCATGTGATCTTCATAGATCATCTTGGTGTCGTGCAGCAAACGGCCAATCAGGGTGCTTTTGCCGTCATCAACGCTGCCGCAGGTCAACAAGCGAAGCAGTTCTTTGTTTTCGTGCTGTTTCAGGTACGACAGAATATCGTCGGCGATCAATTCAGACTGGTGTGACATCTTAGAAGTACCCTTCCCGCTTTTTCTGTTCCATGGAGCCGGCTGAGTCGTGGTCAATGACCCGCCCCTGGCGTTCGGAGCTGGTGGCCAGCAGCATTTCTTGAATGATTTCCGGCAGAGTATCTGCTTCAGATTCGATGGCGCCGGTCAGGGGGTAACAGCCCAACGTACGGAAGCGCACCGACTTCATCATCGGTTTTTCATCTTCATTCAAAGGCATGCGGTCGTCATCCACCATGATCAACGTGCCATCGCGCTCGACAACCGGGCGCACGGCCGAGTAGTACAGGGGAACGATGTCGATGTTCTCCAGATAGATGTATTGCCAGATATCCAGCTCGGTCCAGTTTGAAAGCGGGAATACGCGAATGCTTTCGCCCTTGTTCACCTTGCCGTTGTAGGTATTCCAAAGTTCGGGGCGCTGGTTTTTCGGATCCCAGCGGTGGTGCTCGTCCCGGAACGAATACACGCGTTCCTTGGCTCGGGATTTCTCTTCGTCCCGGCGTGCGCCGCCAAAGGCTGCGTCGAACTTGTACTTGTCCAGTGCCTGTTTCAGGGCCTGGGTTTTCATCATGTCCGTGTGTTTCGCGCTGCCATGGGTAAACGGCCCGATGCCTTGATCTACACCTTCTTGGTTAGTGTGCACGATCAGGTCCAACCCGTAGCGGCTCACCTGTTTATCACGAAACTCGATCATCTCCCGGAATTTCCAGGTGGTGTCAACATGCATCAGGGGGAAGGGTGGCTTACCCGGATAGAAGGCTTTTAGCGCCAAATGCAGCATCACGGCCGAGTCTTTGCCGACGGAATAAAGCATGACCGGGTTATCAAACTCGGCCGCCACTTCTCGGATTATGTGGATGCTCTCGGCTTCCAGCTGTTTCAGATGGGTGAGGTTGTATGTGGTCATGTTCATCCGTTGCCGCAGAGGGGCTTTTAATGGCTGTAATCAGGATGAACACTATAACAGGGGGGTGTAGGGTATAAGAAGGTGTCTGGTAAGACTTTTGGGTTCTAATGATATGGCCGGTGCGCTAACCCAAAAGCATTATCTGAATGGTAATACCTCTGCTTTCGAGTGTGCCGACGCTTTAGTTTTGCCGGGACTCGTCGAAAAGTTTTCCGATGTATTGGTCTATGTAAACAAAGCCGTTGCCTTCAATGCTATTGAACTGCAGGCCGATATGAAATTGATCGCGGGCGATACGACGGATATGAACGACGTGGCTCTCGGCCACAATGGTGACTGGTTGAGCCGGTAGGACAGGCACCGAGAAACGGGCTGTGAGTTGAATGGGGTTCTTGGGCACGGGTGGTAGCATATTGGGGATCAAAGCTTTGGCGGTTTGCGCATCACACTGAATCATGACGCCGGTGCGAGAAATATTGGCGATTTCGCACTGAAGTTCCCAACCGTTTGCTTTTTCGAGACTGATCGCTGAAGACACGTCTACCCGTTGCTGATTTCTTAAATTAGGTTTTGCATCGAGAGGCTTCATATTGACTCTTCTTGCGTTGAACGTATCAAGCGAGGTTGCGTGTCCCATAATGCCTTAGGTCTTGGTTTGGTGTATTCTTATTTGTTTGAAAAGTGATCAATTCCAATTGTGCCGCAGAGTGTGACATATTCGCAACAGAAATTATGAACATAGCGTCACAAACTTATGCGGTTTGTACGTTTTCGACGTACTTTTAGGCCGAATAAGTACCATCGGTAAGGCTGCAGTTGGCGAGCCGCTGATGTAAAATTGCGCCCCTACATTCAATAGGAGCTTTGCTCCGGGATTCCTGAAGACACTTTATGACCGAGAAGACAGAAAATGCCGCCCAAGGCGGAAAAGTTGGTTTTATCAGCCTTGGCTGCCCGAAGGCTCTGGTTGATTCCGAGCGCATCCTGACTCAGCTTCGTCTGGATGGCTACGATGTGGTACCAACTTATAACGACGCTGACGTCGTAGTTGTGAATACTTGCGGGTTTATTGATGCTGCCAAGCAGGAATCCCTGGATGCGATTGGTGAGGCGCTCAATGAAAATGGCAAGGTGATCGTAACCGGTTGTATGGGTGCTGAGGCTGATACGATTCGTGAAGCCCATCCCGGTGTACTGGCGGTGTCTGGCCCTCATGCCTACGAGGAAGTGGTTGGAGCCGTGCATCAGTACGTGCCTCCTAAAAAGGACCACGATCCTTTTGTCGATCTGGTCCCACCGCAGGGCGTCAAGCTCACGCCTCGGCACTATGCCTACCTGAAAATCTCCGAAGGCTGCAACCACCGTTGTACCTTCTGCATCATCCCTTCGATGCGCGGTGACCTCGTTAGTCGTCCAATTGGCGATGTCATGGACGAGGCGCAGCGTCTGGTGGATGCCGGCGTCAAAGAGCTGCTGGTGATTTCCCAGGATACTTCCGCCTACGGCGTAGATACCAAATACCGCACCGGCTTTTGGCAGGGGCGTCCTCTGAAAACCAAAATGCAGGCTTTGTGTGAAGCGTTGGGTGAATTGGGTGTTTGGGTGCGTTTGCACTACGTCTACCCGTACCCTCATGTAGACGACATCATTCCGTTGATGGCTGAAGGGAAAATTTTGCCGTACCTGGATATTCCGTTCCAGCACGCCAGCCCGAAAGTGCTCAAGGCCATGAAGCGACCAGCTCATGACAGCAAAACGTTGGATCGTATTCGCAAATGGCGCGACATCTGTCCGGAGTTGACCATTCGTTCGACCTTCATCGTTGGTTTCCCGGGTGAAACTGAAGAAGACTTCCAGTACCTGCTGGATTGGTTGGACGAAGCTCAGCTGGATCGGGTTGGCGCGTTCACCTATAGCGCGGTTGAAGGCGCGCCGGCCAACGAGCTCGAAGGAGCCGTTCCGGAAGAGGTGAAAGAAGAGCGTCTTGCACGCTTCATGCAGAAACAAGCCGAAATCTCAGCGGCGAGGCTACAGGCCAAGATCGGCAAGACCATCGAGGTGCTGATTGACGAGGTGGACGAAGAGGGTGCCATTGGTCGATCCAAGGCCGACGCTCCGGAAATTGACGGCATGGTATACCTGAACGACGTTTCTGATGTTGAGCCAGGGCAGATTGTGGAGGCGGTGGTTGAGCACGCCGACGAACACGATTTGTGGGCGTCTCTGGTGTAAGTTGAACGAGATCAAAAAGGCCCCGACACGTCGGGGCCTTTTTGATGGTGCTGGCGATTATTCGCTGATGTTAGCGATGTAATCCGAGTAATACTGGTCAAAGTCCTTGAATTCCATGCTGTCGCGACCGCAGCAGCGAATGTTCCCGGATTTGATGTCATACACCCAGCCGTGGATTTGGATCTTCCCAGTGGCCAGTTTGGCCGCTACCACAGGGTGTGTGCGCAGGTGTTGTACCTGTTGCAGCACGTTTTCCTCAATAGCTTCATTGAGATATTTGCTGTCCAGACACGCATCGCTTGCAATGCTGTGTCGTTCACGCACGATCTCCATGGCTGACCGACAATGCCCCAGCCATTCTTTCACGTGTGGCAGCCCCTTCAGCGCTGGAATATCCAGCGCTCCTTTGATGGCCCCGCAATCCGTGTGGCCACAAACGATGATATGGCGGACACCCAAAACCGCAACGGCGTATTCGATGGAGGCGGTCATGCCTCCGGTTTCATTACTGTGCGGAGGAATGACGTTACCGGCATTTCGGCAGATGAACAGGTCCCCGGGGTGTGAGCCAGTGACCATGTTCGGGTCGATACGCGAGTCCGAGCAGGTAAAGAACAGCACGTCCGGGTTTTGACTGTCGGCTAAAGCGCCAAACAGATCCTTGTGCTCCGGGTAAACGTTTTTGCGGAAATTCAGAACGCCGCGAACAATGTGATCCATAATCGTTTCTCCTGCCGGTCATGCAATTTCGATTAACACTTCTCCAGGGGTAACCCGGTCACCCTTACTGACGTGGACCGCTTGGACGGTGCCGTCAACACTGGAATGAATTTCGGTTTCCATCTTCATGGCTTCAGTAATCAGAACGGCTTGGCCAGCGGTCACAGTATCGCCTTCCTGAACCAGCACATCCACCACATTTCCGGGCATGGCGGTACTGACGTGGCCGGGGTCGGTGGCGCGCTTACGGCTTTTGCCGCCGGCTTCTGCCACGTATTCGTTCAAAGATTCGAACACCACTTCTTCAGGCATGCCGTCCAGTGACAGGTACAACTTACGCTTGCCGGGCTCGGTGTTGCCTACGCCTGTGACGGCCACTTCGTAAGTTTCACCGTGGACATCAATACGAAATTCGGTGGCCATGGCTGCGCCCAATCGGCCCTGTCCTGCTTGCTCTGCCGGTAAGAGCTCTTCCGGTTTGAGCGTGCCATCCTTGCGTTGTTGCAGGAATTCGCGGCCCAGGTCCGGGAACATGGCGTATGTGAGCACATCTTCCTCGGAATTGGCCAGACTACCAATGTCTTCTCGCAATTTTTTCAGCTCAGGGGAGAGCAAGTCGGCCGGCCGGCCTTCGTTGACCGTTTCGTTGCCAATGGCCTTTTTGCGAATGTCAGCGTTCACCTCGGCGGGTGGGTGGCCATAACCGCCCTGCAGGTAGCGTTTCACCTCGTTGGTGATGGTTTTATAGCGTTGTCCGGCAAGCACATTATAGACCGCTTGGGTGCCGACAATCTGGGAGGTGGGGGTCACCAGTGGCGGATAGCCCAGATCTTTTCGAACGCGCGGGATTTCGTTGAACACCTCATTGATCTTGTCGAGGGCGTTCTGTTCTTTCAGCTGATTGGCCAGGTTCGACATCATGCCGCCCGGCACTTGGTTGATCTGAACCGACACGTCCTCACGAGTAAACTCGCTCTCAAACTGATGGTACTTTTTGCGCACTTCGCGGAAGTAATCGGCGATCTGGCTGAGTAATTCCAGATCCAGCCCCGTGTCGTACTCGGACCCTTTCAATGCGGCGACCTGAGATTCGGTAGCGGGATGGCTGGTGCCGCTGGCGAAGGCCGAGATGGCTGTATCGATTCGGTCTGCGCCAGCTTCGATGGCTTTAAGTTGGCATAGTGGAGCAAGTCCCGCCGTTGAATGGCTGTGGATAACCAGCGGTAGGTCTACCGCAGATTTGATGGCTTTCACCAGTTTGTAAGTTGCGTAAGGTGTCAGCAATCCCGCCATATCTTTGATGGCAATGGAGTCGGCACCCATGGCCTGCAGCTGCTCGGCCTGCTTAACAAACAGTTCAGGCGTGTGCACCGGGCTGGTGGTGTAGCAGATTGTACCTTGTGCATGCTTGCCGGCTTTTTTGACTGCTTTGATGGCGGTTTCAAGATTGCGCAGATCGTTCAGCGCATCGAAAATTCGGAACACGTCAATGCCGTTATCCGCCGCTTTTTGAACAAAGGCTTCCACCACGTCATCGGCGTAATGACGATAGCCGAGTAGATTCTGGCCCCGCAGTAGCATTTGCAAACGCGTTTTGGGTAAAGCTTCACGAAGCTGGCGCAGACGCTCCCAGGGATCTTCTTTCAGGAATCGCACGCACGCGTCAAAGGTGGCTCCACCCCAGACTTCCAACGACCAATAGCCCACCTGATCCAATTTGTCGCAGATCGGCAACATATCTTCGGTGCGCATGCGGGTGGCAATCAAAGACTGATGCGCATCCCGCAGAATAAGATCGGTGACTTCGATTTTCTTCGCGTTACTCATGTTCACTCTCCTATGGATTACCAGCCAGCATGGGCTGCGATGGTGGCGGCAATCGCCAGTGCCACGGCACTAGGGTGACGTTTTTTCGAATAGTTCAGCAGTTCTGGGTGCTCTGGCACAAAGCTGGTGTCAAACTTACCCGCCCGGAAATCGGGGTGATCCAGAATCTGCTGGTAATAATTGGCAGTGGTGGTGATCCCGTGCAGGCGCATATCGTCCAGAGCACGTTTTCCGCGAGCGATCACTTCGTCCCAAGTCAGTGCCCAAACCACGAGCTTCAGACACATGGAGTCGTAGTAGGGCGGAATCTCGTAGCCGGTATAAATGGCGGTATCCACCCGCACTCCCGGGCCGCCCGGTGCGTAATAGTGGGTGACGCGGCCGAAGCTGGGTAAGAAATCGTTCTTGGGGTCTTCCGCATTGATTCGGAATTGCAGGGCGTAACCGCGATAGGAAATGTCTTCCTGCCGGTATGTCAGAGGTAAGCCTGAAGCAATGCGCAATTGCTCCCGAACAATGTCCACGCCGGTAATGGCTTCGGTGATGGTGTGTTCCACCTGTACTCGGGTGTTCATCTCCATGAAGTAGACTTCATTGCCGGTCAGCAAAAACTCAACCGTACCGGCGTTTTCGTAACCCACGGCCTCGGCTGCTTTGACCGCTAGACCGCCGATGTACTGGCGCTGCTCGGGCGTGAGTTGCGGGCTTGGTGCAATCTCGATCAGCTTTTGGTTGCGACGCTGAATCGAACAATCCCGTTCGTAGAGGTGTATGGCCTTCCCCTGACTGTCTCCGAGTATCTGCACTTCGATGTGGCGGGGATTGACGATGCACTTCTCCATAAACACTTCGGCCGAGCCAAAGGCTTTGGTTGCTTCGGAAATCACTCGCGGATACTGAGTTTTCAGTTCTTCGGCGCTGTCGCATCGGCGAATCCCCCGGCCACCCCCGCCGGAGGTCGCTTTGAGCATGACTGGATAGCCAATCTCGTCAGCCAGCTTGAGTGCTTCATCAAGATCTGCCAGGTTGCCTTCCGAGCCAGGCGTAATCGGCACGCCAGCCGCGCGCATACTGTCGCGGGCTTGGGTTTTATCGCCCATTTTGTGGATCACGTCAGACTTGGGGCCGATAAAAGTCACCCCGTGCTGCTCGCAAAGCTGCGCGAATCGGGCATTTTCTGACAGAAATCCGTAGCCGGGGTGAATGGTGTCGCACCCGGTTTCCAGTGCTAAATTGACTATCCGTGCCGGGTCCAGATAGCCGGCCAATGGGTCTTCCCCCAGGGAGTAGGCTTCATCAGCCCGCTTCACGTGTAAGCCGTATCGGTCCGGCTCGGTGTAGATAGCCACCGAGCGGATGCCCATCTCAGCGCAGGCACGCTCAATGCGCACCGCAATCTCGCCTCGGTTGGCGATCAGAACTTTCTTCAACATGGGAGATTCCTCGTTTCGTCGTCCCGAATGAAGGTTTTAAAAGAGTAGCGAGAATTAGTGATCAGTAAAAATTGATATTATTTCGTTTGTGTATAATGAATTACTTATAGTTGGTCTGGTGAAGGAGAATTTATGCCGCTGAGCATCCAAAAACTGGCTAGCCGGCTGACGTTTCGCCAGCTTCAAGTTTTCAAGGCCGTTTATGATTTACGGAGCTACAGCAAAGCAGGTGAGCTGTTGGGATTAACCCAGCCCGCCGTCAGTAGTCAGGTTCGGCATCTCGAGCAGGCGTTGGAGATGCCAATGTTCGAGTATGTGGGGCGTAAGCTGTATTGCACGGCGGCCGGAGAGGAAATGGCAGCGTGCGTGCGCACGGTGTTTAACGAGCTCGGGGATATGCAAAATCGCTTGGCAGCGCTCGAGGGAAGGGTGGCTGGAGATCTGCGATTGGTGGCGGTAAGTACAGCTCAGTATGTGGTGCCGTACCTGCTGCATTCGTTTCTCGAACAGAATCCACAGGTCAATATCTCAGTGGCGGTGGTTAATCGCGCCACTGCGCTGGAGCGATTGAACGAGAACAGCGATGACTTAGTCATCATGGGGATGGTCCCGCAAGGTAAGCCGTTAACCTCATTGCCTTTTCTGGACAATGAGTTAGTGCCGGTTGTTCCCGCTGGGCATCCGCTGCTTGAACAAAGTCCGGTTAGCCCCGAAGCTTTTCTGAGCAGTCGGCTACTGACCCGGGAATCCGGTTCCGGCAGTCGGTTGGCGTTAGAGGTTTATTGCCAAAAACACCGTCTGAAAATGGAGCCGGTGATGGAACTGGGGTCGAATGATGCGGTTAAGCACGCGGTGCTTGCAGGCTTGGGTGTGGCGGTCATACCTAAACTGAGCATTCTGTCGGAGTTGGCCTTAGGTTCTTTTGTGGCATTAGATATCAACGGTTTTCCATTGCGGCGCAGCTGGTGCGTGGTGCACCCTCAAGGCCGGCACCCGACTCCGGCTATGAAGGCATTTATTGATTACATTCAGCGGAATATTGCCGAGTTCGACCGTTTGTTTCGGCGATTGGGTTCGTGACTTTGGCGCTTTGGGTTTGGTTTCGGCACTAGCTTGTGGGGTAGGGTGGCGGATGCTAGTGCGGAGCAA
The DNA here is from genome assembly GCF_004353225.1 of Marinobacter sp. JH2. Lineage (NCBI taxonomy): Bacteria > Pseudomonadati > Pseudomonadota > Gammaproteobacteria > Pseudomonadales > Marinobacteraceae > Marinobacter > Marinobacter sp. JH2. The sequence continues at coordinate 381,020 of NZ_CP037934.1, forward strand.
GAAAGCGTTGGCGGGAGGCTCCTCACAAAAATGTGCGGAGCCATGGATGGCGGAGCAGAAGCGTCACATGGACGTGCCGAAGGAGCGGTTTTTGGGAGGAGCCTCCCGCCAACGCGCTCCCGCGAGCCCGGCAGGCCACGAGCAGGGCCGCCGCCTCAAAACTAAACGGCTAGGGCCGAAGTATAAACCCCAACCCAAGCCCAGCCCCATTAACCACCAAGCTTGCGAAGAAGAATTTCGTTGAACAACTTAGGGTTGCCCTGACCTTTGGAGGCCTTCATCAAAGGTCCCATAAAGCCGCCGAGCATCTTCTTGCGTTTCTTCGGGTCTTCCTCACCTTGGAACTGGGCAACCTGATCCGGCATGCCGGCCAGAACCTCGTCAACCATGGCTTCGAGAGCGCCAGTATCCGACACCTGCTTCAAACCCTTGGCTTCGATAATCACATCCACATTATCGTTTTCGCCGGTCCAAATAGCTTCAAACACCTTCTTTGCACCAGAAGACGATACCGTATTATCGGCAATACGAGTTACCAGAGCGCCCAGCTGAGCACCAGTGATCGGCGCATCGGCCACCGACTTTTCTTCCGCATTCAAGCGCGCAGAAAACTCACCTTGAACCCAGTTAGAAGCCAGCTTTGCGTCTTTGCCATGCTCCACGGTTTCCTCGAAGAAACCGGCCAGCTTCGCGTCTGCCGACAGGATGCCCGCATCGTAATCGTTCAGACCGTACTGCTCCTTAAAACGAGCGCGGCGAGCATCTGGTAGTTCCGGCAAGCGTGCACGAGCGTCTTCGATGAAGGCGTCATCGATTTCTACCGGCAGCAAATCCGGGCAAGGGAAGTAACGGTAGTCGTTGGCTTCTTCTTTGCTCCGCATGGATCGGGACTCGTCCCGGTCGCCGTTGTACAGGCGGGTTTCCTGAGTAATCTCGCCGCCGTCTTCCAGAATATCCATCTGACGTTCAACTTCGTGCGCGATGGCCTGTTCCATGAAGCGGAAAGAGTTCAGGTTTTTGGTTTCGGTACGTGTGCCCAGGGTGTCTGAGCCCTTGGGTTTGAGCGAAATGTTTACGTCAAAACGCATCGAACCCTGAGACATGTCGCCGTCGCAGATGCCGAGTGATGTCACTAAGCTATGCAGTTTCTTGGCGAAGGCTACGGCTTCTTCGGAGCTGTTCATGTCCGGCTCGGTGACCACCTCGATCAGCGGCGTGCCGGCACGGTTCAGGTCGATGCCGGACATGCCGTGATAATCCTCGTGCAAGGACTTACCTGCGTCTTCTTCCAGGTGTGCATGGTGGATGCGTACCCGCTTGGTGCTGCCGTCAGACAGGTCGATGTCGACATGGCCGGGCCCCACAATTGGCTGCGCCAGCTGAGTGGTCTGATAGCCCTTGGGCAGGTCCGGGTAGAAGTAGTTTTTGCGCTCAAACACCGAACGACGACCGATTTCGGAATTAGTGGCCAAGCCAAACATCACCGCATAGCGAAACGCTTGTTCGTTCGGAACAGGAAGCGTGCCCGGCATGGCCAGGTCAACGGCGTTGGCCTGAGTGTTAGGCTCGGCACCAAACGCGGTGCTGGAGCCTGAGAAAATTTTGGTGTTGGTCGCAAGCTGAACGTGAATTTCCAGCCCGATCACGATATCCCACTGCATGTGTTCGTCTCCTTATCCGGGCTTATTGAGGTTCACGCTGGTGCCAATCGGTCACCTGCTGGAACTGATGGGCTGCGTTCAACAGGCGCGCTTCGGAGAAATAATCCCCGATAATCTGCAAGCCAACCGGTAAGCCGTTAACAAAGCCCGCAGGCACCGACATCGCCGGAATGCCAGCCAGGTTGATGGCAATGGTGAACACGTCTTCCAGGTACATAGTCACCGGATCCGTCGTCTTCTCGCCCTGAACGAACGCAGGTGAGGGTGATACCGGGCTCATCATCACGTCCACTTCTTTGAACGCATTGATAAAGTCCTGCTGGATCAAGCGGCGAACCTTCTGGGCCTTGAGGTAATAGGCATCAAAGTAACCGGCTGACAACGCATAGCTGCCCACCAGAATGCGGCGCTTAACCTCGCTGCCAAAGCCTTCCGCCCGGGTGCGGGTGTACATGTCCATGAGGTCTTTCGGGTTTTCGCAGCGGTAGCCATAACGAGCGCCGTCAAAACGAGACAAGTTTGCGGAAGCTTCCGCCGGAGCGATCACATAGTAGGCGGCAATGGCCAGCTTGGCATTGGGTAGAGAAACCTCTTTCACCGTCGCGCCCAACTTCTCGTACTCACGCACCGCATTACGAACCTGCTCTTCCATAGCCGGAGACAGCTGCTCGCTAAAGTACTCCTTCGGCAAACCAATCTTCAGGCCTTTCAGAGGCTCGTTGAGGGTTGCGGTGTAATCCGGCACTTCCCGGTCGATGCAGGTGGAATCCTTCGGATCAAACCCGGCCATCACATTCATCATCAGCGCTGCATCTTCCGCCGTGCGGGCCATAGGGCCGCCCTGATCCAGCGAAGAGGCAAATGCAATCATGCCGTAACGAGATACCCGTCCATAAGTCGGCTTTAAACCGGTAATCCCGCACAGCGCCGCAGGCTGGCGGATAGAACCGCCGGTATCGGTGCCGGTCGCTGCAGGTGCCAAACGCGCCGCGACAGCCGCCGCCGAACCACCAGAAGAACCACCGGGAACGCGTTTGTCGCCCCACGGGTTGGTCACCGCACCAAAGAAACTGGACTCGTTGGAAGACCCCATGGCGAATTCATCCATGTTGGTCTTACCCAAACAAACCGCGCCAGCAGCCTTGAAGTTTGCGGTTACCGTGGCGTCGTAAGGCGGTACAAAGTTCTCCAGCATCTTGGAGCCGCATGTGGTGCGAACGCCGTTGGTGCAGAAGATGTCCTTGTGGGCAAACGGAACCCCGGTCCAGGCCGTTGCTTTACCGGCCGCACGCATCTCGTCCGCGGCCTTTGCCTCAGCCAATGCGCGCTCATCGGAGATGGTAATGAAACTGTTGTACTTACCGTCCTCATTCTTTAAACGGTCGAGGAACTGTTGTGTCAGCTCCACACTTGAAATCTTCCCGCTCTCCAGCTCTTTGGAAAGCTCTGCTACGGACTTGTTATGCATCATCAATCCTGAAATCTTTGATGGTCAGAAAAACGCCGAATAAAAGTCAGCGGCTGCCTACTTGAACCGAATCACTCAATAACCTTGGGAACCAGATAGAGCCCATCCTCGGTCGCGGGTGCAATCGCCTGAAACGCCTCACGCTGATTGGTCTCGGTGACCTCATCTGCGCGTAAACGCTGAACGGCATCCAACGGATGCGCCATCGGCTCCACGGCCTCTGTATCCGCAGCGCTTAATTGATCAACCAGATCCATAATGTTGCCTAGATCTTTCTCCAGAGCCGAAACCTGCTCGTCATCCACTTTGATGCGGGCGAGCACGGCAACTTTTTCAATGTCCTCGCGGGAAATGCTCATGTTGCCTCCAATAAAGCATGTGTGAATACAATTTAATGCAATGATGCCCGGACCCTCGGGTACAGCCGTTTACAGATGCTCTTGCGATGTCCGGGGATGCCTTGGGGAACTGCTTTCCAAAAATTTGCGCAGCCATGGATGGCGGAGCAGAAGCGCCACATGGGCTCAGCCGAGCGCTTATGAAGCAACGCTTCATGCGACAGCTGAGCGACTGCAATCTGTGATTGCGGGCCGGACCCAGCGGGGGCCGAAGGAGCGGTTTTTGGAAAGCAGTTCCCCAAGGCATCGTTGCACCTGTTGAAAACAAGCCGGATATATTAGCAGAAACCTGCCACAGATTGGCCCCGAAACAACCTATAAAATGTGCAATTAGTAAGCCAGTAGCCCCGATGGCTCCTTGCCTGCACAGGGCCCCGCTGATAAAGTTGCCGCATCCTTCTTTAGCAACCGCAACTCTCAGGTTGAAACAACACGAATGTTAATCAAAAGACTCCGAGGCCTATTCTCCAGCGACCTGTCCATTGACTTGGGCACCGCCAACACACTCATCTATGTGCGGGGTCGTGGCATCGTATTGGACGAGCCGTCCGTTGTCGCCATCAGGACTACCAACTCCCAGAAAACCGTGGCAGCTGTGGGTGCTGAAGCGAAACGCATGCTTGGTCGTACCCCTGGAAACATCACGGCCATTCGTCCGATGAAAGATGGCGTGATCGCAGACTTCGTGGTCACCGAAAAAATGCTCCAGCATTTTATTCACAAAGTGCATGAAAATAGCTTTATCACCCCGAGCCCGCGCGTACTGGTGTGTGTGCCTAGCAAGTCCACCCAAGTAGAGCGCAAGGCCATTCGCGAATCAGCACTGGGCGCGGGCGCGCGCGAAGTCTTTCTGATCGAAGAGCCTATGGTGGCAGCGATCGGAGCAGGCCTGCCGGTAGAAGAAGCCAGCGGCTCCATGATCGTTGATATCGGAGGTGGTACCACCGAAATCGCCATCATCTCCCTGAACGGTATCGTCTACGCCGATTCTGTGCGTGTAGGCGGCGACAAGTTCGACGAAGCTATTGTGACTTACGTGCGCCGTAACTATGGCAGCCTGATTGGTGATTCAACCGCTGAGCGCATCAAACATGAAATCGGTTGCGCTTACGAAGGACTTGAGCTTAAAGAAATCGACGTTCGTGGTCGCAATCTGGCGGAGGGCGTGCCCCGCGCCTTCACTCTTAACAGCGAAGAAATTCTCGACGCGCTGCAAGAATCACTGGCTCAGATTGTACAGACCGTTAAAAGCGCGCTTGAACAGTCTCCCCCTGAATTGGCATCCGACATCGCTGAGCGGGGTATCGTACTGACAGGCGGTGGTGCGCTGCTGGCAGGTTTGGACAAGCTGATCAGCGAAGAAACCGGACTGCCCGTTATCATTGCTGAAGACCCACTGACCTGCGTCGCCCGTGGTGGCGGTAAAGCGCTGGAAGTGATTGATCGCGGCGGTATCGGAATGTTCTCCCAGGAGGGTTAATCCCGTGGGGGGAAGTCACCATTAAAACAATCTTCGTTCAGGGGCCGATACCCGGCTTCCGACTCCTCCTCGTCATACTGTTATCGGCAGCGTTAATCGCTGCCGATAACAGTTCTGACAGACTGTCGACCGTACGTAGCACCATCGAAACAGGGTTGGCCCCGATCTACTGGTTTGGCAACTTGCCGGCTCGGATGGGAGATTGGCTCGACGGATCGTTTGAAAGTCACGAAGATCTTCAAAAGAAAAACGAAGAACTGCAAACCCGCCTTCTGATACTGGAACGAAGGGCGCTGAAATACGCAGCCTTGGCTTCCGAAAACAACGAACTCCGCCGTTTGATGAACTCCGCCGAAGTATTGGATGACCGCGTCATCGTTGGCGAAGTGGTGGGCGTTTCACCGGATCCCTATACTCACGAAATCGTCATCAACAAAGGTCAGAGTGACGGTATTGTTGTTGGGCAAGCCGTATTGGATGCTCAGGGCCTGATGGGGCAGGTGATCCAAGCCAGCCAGTTTACCTCGCGCGTCTTAATGGTGTCTGACAGCAGCCATGCCGTACCCGTGGAAGTGTTGCGCAATGGCCTGCGTGCAATTCTATTAGGCAGTGGCCAACCCAATGCTCTGGACTTGGTGCACGTGCCGGATACCGCAGATATTCGCGAAGGAGATGTGTTGGTCAGTTCCGGTTTGGGGGGGCGTTTCCCTTCTGGTTATCCCGTGGCTGAAATCACCGAGATCGTAAAGGAACCGGGCGAACCTTTTGTCACCATAGGTGCAGCACCGAAAGCGAGGTTGAATCAGAGCCGTCTGGTGTTGGTCGTGTTTCAGCCGGAATCCCGGCAAGACGAAGAGTCGGAGGGAGAGCCAGGGAGTGTGGAGTTGGCTCCGGATGAAGGGGGGCTCGCTGATGTTGTCGGTCATTAGTTATCCGCTGTTTTTGATTTCAGTTTTGGTGTCGCTGGTCCTGAGCATTTCGTTGTTTCCTGCCGGCTGGTTCGAATTTCGACCTGAATGGTTGGGCCTTGTGGTGTTTTACTGGAGCTTTCGGGCACCTGCGCAATTTGGTGTGATTCTGGCGTGGTGTTTGGGCCTATTGCTAGACACTCTTGAATCTACCCCACTGGGTGTCAACGCGATGGGCATGGCGCTGATTGCGTTTTTAGTATTGACCGTACACCAGCGTCTTCGCATGTACCCGCTGCCGCAACAATGTCTTATGGTCTTTTTGTTGCTGGGCATCAATCAGATGCTGGTGCACTTTATCAAGCAGCTGATTGGCGCAGAGAATACCGGTTTCAGCTATCTGTGGCCTGCTTTAACCAGTGCCTTGATCTGGCCGTTGTTCAGCAGTGTGCTGGACCATATCAATCGAAAACTGGGGTAATACACTATGCCTGATCTGATTCTTGCTTCCGCGTCCCCCCGGCGCGCCGAATTGCTCCAACAGATAGGCTTAGATTTCCAGGTACGGCCAGCAGATATCGATGAAACACCGACATCGCTGGAAACACCTGAGCATTACGTCGAGCGTCTGGCGCGAGAAAAAGCGCTGAGCATCGCCCGGGAGTATCCTGATAAGTGGGTGCTAGGCTCTGATACGTCTGTCATACACAATGAAGAAATTCTGGGTAAACCGGAGTCCTCTGAGCAGGCTGTGAGCATGCTTCAGGCGCTGTCGGGAAGCACACATCAGGTACTAACGGCAGTGGCTCTGGCCAAAGGTTCGGAATGCTGGTCCCGGGTTGTGGTTACCGAGGTCATCTTCCGGGAGCTGGAATCCGCTGAGATCAGCGCGTACGTTGCAAGCGGCGAACCCATGGATAAAGCAGGAAGCTATGGCATTCAGGGGCTGGGTGGCATTTTTGTTAGTGCGATCAAGGGTAGTTACAGTGCGGTGGTGGGGCTTCCCCTTCAGGAAACTGCGGCATTGCTCGCTCAAGCGGGCCACTCGGTGATCCAGTCCTGGCCGAGCACTAAGGAGAGTCAACAATGAGTGAAGAAATTCTGATCAACGTAACGCCTGTGGAAACCCGGGTGGCGCTGGTCGAAAACGGCATGTTGCAGGAAGCCTACATCGAGCGGACCAGCCGCAAAGGTATTGTCGGCAATATCTATAAGGGCAAAGTGGTTCGTGTGTTGCCGGGCATGGAGGCTGCTTTCGTTGATATCGGCCTTGAGCGCGCGGCTTTTATTCATGCCTCGGATGTGGTGGCCAGCCAACCTCCAGCGGCGGACGAAGGTGATGGCCCGCGGGTGGTCCCCGATATCCGCACGTTACTGCGGGAAGGCCAGTCATTAGTGGTTCAGGTGACGAAAGACCCGATTGGCACCAAAGGCGCGCGCCTGACCACACAGCTGTCTGTGCCATCCAGGTATCTGGTGTTTATGCCGGGTGTGAAACACATCGGTATTTCTCAGCGCATCGAAGACGACAACGAACGGGCTCGTCTGAAATCGATTATTGAGGAAGCTGCCGCTGAACATCAAGAAGTGGACGGCGGGTACATTATTCGCACTGCGGCCGAAGGCGCTCAGTCAGAAGAGCTCATCGCCGATATGGTGTATTTGCACCGGCTGAGCCAGTCGGTTCATGAACGCATCAACAACGCTCCGGCACCGTCAGCGGTGTATCAGGACCTGCCGTTGTTCATCCGTACCATACGGGATCTGATCCGCCCTCAAACCGAAAAGGTGCGCATCGACAGCCGGGAAAGCTATCAGCGGGTGATGGACTTTGTGCATGAGTTCGTCACCGAGTTTGCAAACAAAGTAGAGTATTACCCCGGTGAGCGGCCCATCTTTGATCTGTACTCGGTTGAAGACGAGATTCAAAAAGCCCTGAGCCGCAAAGTACAGCTTAAATCCGGTGGGTACGTGATCATTGATCAAACCGAAGCGATGACCACCATCGATATCAATACCGGCGCTTTTGTCGGGCACCGTAATCTTGAAGAAACCATCTTCAAGACCAACCTCGAAGCGGCGCGTTCGATTAGTCGACAACTGAGGCTCCGCAACCTCGGTGGCATCATTATTATCGACTTCATTGACATGGACGACACGGAGCATCAAAGGCAGGTGCATCGTATGCTTGAGAAAATGCTTGAGCGTGACCATGCGAAAACCAAAATCACTGGTGTTTCAGAGCTGGGTTTGGTGGAAATGACACGAAAGCGCACCACAGAAAGCCTTGGGCAGGTGTTGTGCGAGCCGTGCCCGATCTGTGATGGCCGTGGTTTTCTGAAAACCTCTGAAACCGTTTGCTATGAAATTTTCCGGGAAATTCTCCGAGTGAACCGGGTGTACGAGGCTGAGAACTATTTGGTAATGGGCTCCCAGAACGTGGTTGACCGGCTGCTCGATGAAGAATCCGACAACGTGGCGGATCTCGAAACCTTCATTAAAAAGACCATTCGATTCCAGGTTGAGCCTTTCTACAGCCAGGAGCAGTATGATGTGGTCCTGCTCTGATATCTGAGCGGCTGCGTATCCTAGGGGGCTGACCGATAACGATGTCGATCCGCGATGAAGGCAATGTTCAGGCAGACCCGCCACCCGGAGGAGTGATAGGCCGTGTTTTGGCGGGCATTGCCTCGTGCGTGTGGTGGGCGTTGCTGGTTTGTCTGGTGTTGCTCGCCTTATACGCAGGTATTGGCCGGCAGCTTACGGCCAATATTGACCAATTCACCGATCGAACCGCCCGTATCCTCTCCGAACAAACCGGCCTTGACGTCAGCATTGGCCAGCTGTCTTCTTCCTGGCAGTGGCTAAACCCGTCGGTCACAGCCTCTGAAATCACCGTGCGCCATCCCGAAACCGGGAAAGTGGTAGCAGATCTTGAGTATCTGAACGCCAAGCTGGATTTCCTCTCTTCCTTAATGCGCCTACGTATCGTTTTTGAAGATTTCGAAGCGGACGAACTTGAGCTCACACTGACACGATCGGTCGTCCCCGGTGACGCGAGTCCCGTTGAAGAATTGCTGCAAAATCCGTTGCAAGAGGGGCGCAACCTGCAAAAGTGGTTGGATTATGCCGGCACTTGGTTGTCCGACCCGGAAGTCAGAGTTACCCGGGTCAGCCTGACTCTGAATGACGGAAAAGACCATTTACGCCACATCGATATTCCTCAGCTGGATTTGCTGTTCCGGCGCGGACTGTTTCAGGCAGGAGGGCGCGCAATGCAAAGTGGTACAGCCACCCAGTTGGCGAGCTTTGCGTTGGTAGGGCAGCAATTTTTCCGCGGTGACTTTACGGGGCAACTTTACCTCGATGTTGATTCCGGCCGTTTGTTTGATGGGCTGGTGGACGACCTGAGCTGGAAAGGCATTCGCGTGGAAGGCTTCGATGTGGGGGGGAAGGCTTGGCTAACCTTCGAAAAAGGCGAGCTGGCACAGGTTCAAGGCCAGGTAGAAACACCTTATTTGCAGTTGGGAGTAAACAGCCAGTCGCTGGCCCCATTGGAGAAAATTCACGCACGATTCGGGTGGAAGCGGGGGCAGGCGATCATGTTCCAGCAACTTCAGTGGGAGTGGGCCGGAGATGTCGTGCAGCCGTTCAGTTTCAGAATTCAGCCCCAAGACTCTGGCACGGCACTGGTGGCGGATGCATTGCCGCTCGACCCTCTCAGAAGGCTGGTCTTAAACCTGCAACTGTTACCGGAAGTGGCCAATCAGGCGCTGGAGCATTACCGCCCTCAAGGTTATGTGGATGACATGCTGCTACTGTTGCCGGAACAGGCTGGAGATTTCAGCTTGTCGGGGCAGCTCAGAGAGGTTAGTGCGCAGGCATGGCAAGGAGCACCGGGGGCAACGGGGCTTAGGGGGTATTTTGAGGTGTCGGCACAAGGTGGTTTTGTGGAGTTGGATGCCACTGATCCGGTTACGCTGGGCTTTCCCTCCCTATTTATTGATGAATGGGCCTTTGACTCGCTGGCGGGGCGGGTGTCTTGGTTAACGGATGGGGCTGTGATTCGGGTATTCGCCGATGATCTTGAATTTGGCTATCAACGAGACACGGTTATTCGCGGCGCGTTTGATCTGAAGCTCGATGGGCAGGGTGAAGATAACCTGGGGCTACGGGTTGGCGTCGAAAACGGCACCGCCGACATGTTGGCGGCTTTTGTGCCGGCTTATGCGGTGGATCAAGAGCTTTACGAGTGGTTGTCTACCCGGATTGAAAAGGCCGATGTTCTTGCGGGTGAATATTATGGCCATGGTCGTATTGGCACCGATGCTCCAGCCGGATCCTTTGTGTCTTCCATGTGGTATGAATTCGAAGATGGCACGGTTCGCTACGATAACCAATGGCCCGTAGTAACCAACGCGGCTGGCAGGGTCGAGGTGCAGAACGGCAATACCTTAGTAACCCTCGATAAGGGGACCACCGGTGGTTTAGCGGTTGACCAAGCGCAGGTGCGGGTTGTGCCCGGGCAGATGGATGACCCAGCCCGAATTAACATCTCAACTTCAGCGCCGGTGACGGGAGGCGCGGTGGCTTGGTGGATGGATAACAGTCCGCTTGGCGACATGGCAGGTGCCGCGCTTGCGGATGCGGAAGTTCGCGGGCAATTTCAGCTGGGCCTGAATATTGATTTGCCTTTGAGCGACGCGCAGCCGATTGTTGAAGCCAGCGTACAAACCGACGGTGCAGAGTTTGCTCTTGCCCAAAGTGGGTTGGTGTGGCGCAATATCTCTGCGGACCTGACGTACCATACCGAAGCTGGTTTCTCCGGCGGCCCGGTTAAGGCTGAGTTCTTACAGCAGCCGGTTAACCTCTGGTTTGGCCACAGCGGCCAAGGCAGTGCCTTACATATAGAACAAAATGGCAGTATTCGGTTACCGGGCTTATTGCGACAGTTTGATCTCGCAAGCGAAAGCTCGTTAGGTTTGAATGGTTCGTTGGAATACAGCGCAGGACTGACGATCGGTGAAGAGGCGGTGTCCCCGATTTCAGTATCGTCCGACCTGTTCGGACTGGCGGTCGATTGGCCGGCCCCCCACCGCAAAGAGGCTCTGGATACCGCGCAGCTCGAGGTGCAGATTAACCCCTTTGTCGAGGAAGGTGTGCAAGTGTCTGGCGAATGGGCGGATCGGCTGGCCTTCGACATGAATCTGAGAGAAGGCGGCGTTGATCTGACCTTCGATCATTTGTACCTTGGCGACAATCGTCTTTCCGATATTCAGGTTAGCGCACTGGATTTAGGCGATCGCTGGGTGGTGAATACCGAGTCCGAGCGGGCGATCGGCCGCGTGGTTATTCCGGAGAACGATGGCATTGTCGAGGTGGATCTTCAGAGCCTGACTTTGAGCCGTCAAAGTGACGATGATGAATTTGATGAGCCAGAGCTTTTAACCCTCGAACACCAGCTGGAGGCTTTTCGAGAGCTGGATATTGGCAGTTGGCCGAGCATAGATGGCCGGATTTCCGCTTTGACGGTGGGTGATAAGCCCGCAGGGCGCTGGGCGTTCAAACTACGTCCGGAAGATCATCAGTTGAATGTCACCGAGATCCAAGGGCAGGTGGGTTCGTTAGCGCTGACTGGCGATATGATTTGGCGCATTCTGGACGGTCGAGAGGTGACTCAGTTTAAAGGCCAGCTTGCAGGCGGAGCGCTCAAGGATCTTGAGCCGATTACCGGCGGTTCGATCCCGTTGAACAATGATGAAACAACCATCGAACTGGACTTGGACTGGCCCGGCAGCCCTGCGCATCTGGAGCTAGGGAAGCTCAGTGGCAATGTTAGTGTACGTTTAGATGACGGCGTGATTCTCGAGCAAAACAACTCGGCGCAACTGTTCCGGATCTTTAACCTTTTGAACACCGATACTTTGTGGCGGCGCTTGAGTTTGGATTTCTCGGATCTTTATGAAGCAGGGGTTGCCTTTGATGCCATCTCAGGCAAAGCCGTCATCACCAACGGTTTGCTCAGCCTGGACCCTGAACTACAGTTGGTCGGGCCATCGGGTGCTTTTAAAATCAATGGCAGCACCAATATGGCAACGGAAGATCTGAATATGCGCCTGGTCATGGTGTTGCCAATCACCCAAAATTTACCCCTGGCGGCTCTTTTAATGGGGGCCAGCGCGCCCATTGGGGGAGCGTTGTTTGTGTTGGATAAGATACTGGGGGACCCTCTCAGTAAACTGACCAGTGCCACCTATACAGTGTCAGGTAGCTGGAGCGATCCAAAAGTTGAACTGAAAGGCGTATTTGATACAGGCAAGTGATTCGGGAGACTGGTTATGATGAAGGTTGCTGCAATTCAAATGGTGAGTGGTCACGACAGTGCGGTCAATCTGGCGGAAGCTGCCCGCCTGCTCAAAGACGCTGCCGAGCGTGGCGCCAAGGTAGCCGTGTTGCCCGAGAACTTTGCCGTATTGGCCACCAGTCAGATGCGAGCCTGTGGTGAGCAAGAAGTGAGTGACAGTCCCGTGGTGAGGTATTTTCTTGCGGAGCAGGCCAGAACGCTCAAGCTTTGGATTGTCGGAGGCTCCATGCCTTTGGCGAATCGGCCGGATGGCTCAGCCATTGAGGATCGGGTGAGGGCAAGCTGTCTGGTGTTTGACGATCAGGGTCGCGAAGTTGCTCGCTATGACAAGATCCATCTGTTTGATGCCATGGTCGAAGACGCTCACGGCCAATATCGAGAATCCGACGCGTTCGAGCCCGGTGAGCAGGTGGTTACCATCGATACCCCGGCGGGCCGTTTGGGATTGGCGATCTGCTATGACTTACGGTTTCCCGAGTTGTTTCGCGCCCTCCGGGAGCAGGGGGCTGACTGGGTGTGTTTGCCTAGTGCATTCACTTGGCAAACCGGAGATGCTCATTGGCATGCGTTGATTCGCGCTCGGGCCATTGAAAATCAGGTATGGGTAGTGGCACCGGGTCAGGGTGGTCAAAACAGTGAGCGCAGGCGAACCTTCGGCCACAGCCTGATATGCGATCCATGGGGCAAGGTAGTTGACGAAATCGAAGAAGGGCCGGGCGTGGCTCTGGCCGATGTCAGTTTGGAACGCTTAAAACAAGTGCGGACGCGTATGCCGGTGTGGGAACACCGGCGCTTATAAAGGTCAGCAGCGTTAGCGCTGCTCGGCTTCGTCAATCCATTCCCGAAGTGCGCGGAACAGCTTGCGGGACTGCCCGGTGTTGGTCTGCTTTTCGACTTCTTTGCGGGCGTTCCGCACGAGATTCCGCAGGTGCTGAACTTCTGCCATCGGACAGTAGTCGATAAACTCTCCTACTACCGAATCCCCTTCCGAAATCATCTTGTCGCGCCAGCGCTCCGCGAGATGGTGGCGGCGAGTATGCTCTTCGCTGCCCGCATAGAACGCATCAATTGTTTTACTGATGGTTTCGGGGTCGTCTTCCTGACGGATGATTTTGCCGATGTATTGCAGATGCCGGCGGCGAGCTTCACGTTGAGTGATACGGCGTGACTCCAGAATGGCTCGTTGCAACCTGTCGCTTATCGGAAGCGTGGCGAGCTGATCTTCGTTCAGTTCCAGCATGCGCTTGCCGAGATCCTGCAATTCGTGCATCTCACGCTTCAATTGCGATTTACTGGGCCCCAGATATTCTGGAAGTTGGTCGTCAGTATGATCAGTCATGTTGTCTATCGATTCTGTCAGGCGTAAAAGAGGGTGGCCAATCCCAGAAAGGCCATGAAGCCAACAACATCAGTCACCGTTGTCAGAATAACACCGCCGGCGAGGGCCGGGTCAATGTTACGGGACTTCAAAAACAGCGGCAGTACGGTGCCAGCCACGGTGGCTGCGACCAGGTTGATCACCAGAGCGGCCGCAATCACGCCGCCGATCATCCAGTCACCGAACCAAAGAATGGCCGCGGTGGCGACGACACCGGCCCATAAAAGTCCGTTAAGGATACCGGAGAGCAGCTCTCGATTCAGCAGCCACGCCACGTTTACGCTGCTGATTTGTCCCACGGCCATGCCCCGAATCACCAGCGTAAGCGTTTGACTGCCTGCAATGCCGCCCATGCTCGCGACAATGGGCATAAGAACGGCCAATGCAACCACTTTGGCGATGGTCTCTTCAAACAGCCCGATCACGGCCGAAGCGGTAAATGCGGTCAGTAGATTGATGCCCAGCCAAACTGCCCGACGACGGGTGGTTTTCATCACCGGGGCGAAGGTGTCTTCATCCTCATCAAGACCGGCCAGGCTCATCAGGGAGTGGTCGGCGTCTTCACGAATAACATCTACTACGTCATCGATCGTGATACGGCCCAGCAGTTTGTTGTGCTCGTTAACGACCGGAGCTGTGATCAGGTCATAGCGTTCAAACAGGGTGGCTACTTTGGTGTCGGACAGGCTCACCGGAATGGGTTCAATGTCGGTGTCCATGACCTCGCGGACCGTAGACGCGGGGTTGGATACCAGCATGCGGGTGATGGCCAGTGTGCCGATAAACTCATCCCGTCGGTTAACCACGATCAGGCTGTCGGTCATAGGTGGCAGGCTACGGTGACGGCGTAAATAACGCAGGACCACGTCGATACTGATGTCCGGACGTACCGTAATGGTGTCCGTGTTCATCAACCCGCCTGCGGTGTCTTCGGGATAGGAGAGAACTTCCTCTACCCGCTGCCGGTCTTGTTCGTCCATGGTGTCCAGTACTTCAAGGATCACCGTGTCCGGTAGCTGTTGAAGCAGGTCGGCGAGGTCATCCGACTCGAAATCTTCAATAATGTCAGCCAGTTCCTGAGCGTTAAACTTGCTCAGGAAATACCCTCGGATATCGTCACCAAGGTGCTGGAGAACTTCGCCCTCTAGTTGCTTATCAACCAGATTCCACAGCAAAGCCCGCTGACGAGGCGGGGAGGATTCCAGAAGGTGGGCGATATCACTGGGACTGAGGCCGCCGTTCAGGATGCGCGAAACCTGTTTGAGCGCGCCACTATCCAGAGCCTCGCTCAGGGAGCGGAGTCTCTGATGGGCCTGGCTTTGTTCCAGAATATCAGACATGGATCCACCTACGGTCAGAAAACCTCCGTATTATAGCGGAGTTAGCGAGCATCGGTGAGGGGTAGTTGTAGGTGAATTGCGAAGAATCAGCCGCCTTCGCCGAAATAATCGGCAATCAGCTCGGTGAGTGCATCGATGGCCTCTCGTTCGTCCGGGCCGTCAGCAATCAGTTCAACGGTAGTGCCTTGGCTGGCCGCAAGCATCATGACCTGCATGATGTTTTTTGCATTGACCTTGCGGTCATCTCGGCTGATCCAGACGTGGGCTTCGTGCTCAGAGGCGGTGGCGACCAGTTTTGCGGTAGCTCGGGCGTGCAAGCCGAGCTTGTTGATAATCGTAACGGTGCGTCTGATCATGGCGAATCAGATTTCCCCTCTGGCCTGCAGGTGAGGCAACTCGGAGTGGCGAACCTGTACGTTACGGTACTTTTTCGCGAAGTGTTTGGTCAGTTGCTCAGAGACGTACACTGATCGGTGTTGGCCGCCGGTGCAACCGATGGAGATGGTCATATAGCTGCGGTTGCTGTCTGCAAAGGAAGGTAGCCAGGAATCCAGAAATCCAATGATGTCGTTGACCATCTTCTGGCTTAACGGTTCACGTTCGAGGAAGTCGATGACCGGTTGATCGATGCCTGTGTACTTGCGCAGGCTGGTGTCCCAATAGGGATTGGGAAGGCATCGGACATCGAATACGTAATCGGAGTCCACGGGGACACCGTGCTTGAAGCCAAACGATTGAACCAATAACGCTAATTCTTGATCTTTCCGACCGGCAACCCGCTGCTTGACCATGTCACGCAGTTCGTACATGGATAAGCCTGTGGTATTTACATACAGGTCGGCCAGCCGGGATAAAGGCTCGAGTAGCGTTTTTTCGTAGGACACCGCTTCAGGGAGGGATGTTTTGTCATCACTGAGCGGGTGTTTGCGTCGAGTCGCATGAAAACGTTGCAGCAGGGTTTGCTCGTCGGCATCCAGAAATATGATCTCGACATCGATGCCGGTGCTTTTGAGTTGGCTGTAAATCGCCTCAAAGTTGGCCAGCTCGCCGGAAAGGTTCCGCGCGTCAATGCTGGCCGCCATTTTTCGCAGGCGAGTGGTCGCCTCCTGAGAGGCTTCTTGCGTCAAAGGGAAGAGAAGCCCGATGGGGAGGTTGTCGATGCAGTAAAACCCCAAATCTTCCAGTACGTGCAGGGCGGTACTTTTGCCCGAACCTGAGCGGCCGCTGACGATAATCAGCTTCATAACAGTATTCCTCTCATGCTGCGCGCTTTTGCTGAACTCGTATCAATTATGACTTGAAGTCATGGCCCTGTGCAGGCTCTCGGTCTCCTGGCACTGGCGCAGCTTTTCGCAAAAAGAGCTTTCATTAAACTTTTCAGCAAGCTGACTGAGCAACTCCAGGTGTTCGCTGGTCGCCTCTTTAGGCACAATCAAGGCGAAAACAATATCGACCGGTTGGTTGTCGATGGAATCGAAATCGACCGGTTCGGCCAGTGTCATCAAAACGCCAATGACTCTGTCTAGCCCAGCCAGACGGCAATGAGGGATCGCTATGCCTTCGCCTATGCCAGTACTGCCCAGCCGTTCTCGTGACACCAGGTTATTGAAAATATCTGTATCGTTGAGACTTTCATCCTGTTGGTGAATGTACTCAGCGATAAACTCCAATACACGCTTTTTGCTTGACGCTGCAACACGGCACAGGGTCAGTTCTGGAGCCAGAATGTTGTCGATGGTCAGGGATGAATCGCTCATAGATCGACTTCATTTCCGTAAAAAAAAGGCTGCGGCCGGATAATACTCCTGCCGCAGCACGTTTTATTGAAACGCCCGGTTTGGTTTCACGCTAACAGGCGCGTTAACCGTTACCTTGCATCCGGGCAACTGTTTTCTCTTTATGTTTGAGGATCTGACGGTCGAGTTTATCGACCAGGCCGTCGATGGCGGCGTACATATCCTCGTTTTCAGCCTTTGCGTGAATTTCGCCACCAATCACGTGGAGGGTAGCTTCGGCCATCTGGCGAACTTTCTCAACTTCCAGCGTCACCTGACAATTACTGATGTGGTCAAAGTGTCGCTCAAGCTTATCAAACTTGGTGGTTACGTAATCCTTTAATGCGGGAGTCAGTTCTACATGATGGCCTGAAATATTGAGTTGCATAGGCTTCTCCTGTTGTCATATAGCCGGCTTTTGCCGGACTGAGTGTCAGCACCTCTTGTACTGACGAATCCTTAAACCAAACGCTTACGCTCGTTCGAGGGTGGGATATGCATCGCCTCCCTGTACTTGGCTACCGTACGTCGGGCAACATTGATTCCCTGTTCTCCTAGCATGGCTGCAATTTTGCTATCACTCAATGGCTTTTTTGGAGTTTCGTCCGCAATCAGTTTTTTGATCATCGCACGAATCGCCGTTGAGGAACATTCTCCACCCTCGGCCGTGCCCACGTGGCTGGAGAAAAAGTATTTGAGTTCAAAAATACCCCGTGGTGTATGCATGTATTTTTGCGTGGTAACCCGCGAGATGGTCGACTCGTGCATATCGACCGCTTGGGCGATGTCCGACAGAATGAGCGGCTTCATGGCTTCGTCACCATGATCCAGAAAACCCTGCTGGTATTCCACAATGCGAGTGGCCACTTTGAGCAAGGTTTCGTTCCGGCTCTGGAGGCTTTTAATAAACCACTTGGCCTCTTGCAACTGGTCACGCATGTAGGTGTTGTCTGCGCTGCTATCTGCCCGACGTATGAGTGAAGCATAGCTCGCGTTTACGCGAATGCGCGGGGCAATTTCCGGGTTGAGTTCGACGCGCCATCGGCCTTCGTGTTTGCGTACGATGACATCCGGGATGACATAGTCCGGTTCTGTGCGATCGACGCTGTCACCCGGCGTTGGGTTCAGGCTGGTGATCAGCCCCAACACTTCTTTCAGTTGATCTTCTTTCAGGCGGCTGCGGCGAAGCAACTGAGCGTAGTCACGGTTGCCTAACAAATGCAGGAACTGGGTGACCACGAGCTTGGCTTGGCGAAGCCAAAGCGTGTCTGGTGGCAGTTGGCTAAGTTGGATCAGTAGGCAGTCTTGCAGGTCTCGTGCAAACACACCGGGCGGATCAAAATGCTGGAGCCGGCGCAGAACCGCCTGAACCTCGTCGAGTTCCAGCGGATCTTCTTCTGAGCTTTCAAATAAGCCGGAGTGGATCTCTTCGATGGAAGACGTTAAATACCCCCGGTCATCAACGGCGTCCAACAAGGCATGGGCGATCGCTTGATCCCGTTCGCTGAGCGGAGTCAGGTTCAGCTGCCATTCCAGATGATCGTGCAGGGTCTCGCTCGGTGAGTTCCGGGTTTCGAAGTCAGAATCGTTTTCATCGTCGCCACGGCTGGCAGGAGCCGGTGCCGACTGGTAAATGTCATCCCAAGCGGTATCAACCGGCAGATCGTCGGGGATGTTATCGGGTGTTTGATCTTCCGCGGACCAGTCGGGTGCGGTTTCTGATTCGTCCCAATCCGAACTTGGCGGCTCGGCAGCCGACTCTTCCTGAGCTGTTGCGGTTTCGTGCTGCTCTTCGTGGCCGTTTTCTTGCTGATCGGTGGAATCCGCCTGATCGTCGTCCTCGGAGGTTTCCAGCATGGGGTTTGAATCGAGTGCTTGCTGGATTTCCTGCTGTAGATCCAGCGTGGAAAGCTGCAATAGCCGAATGGCTTGTTGCAGCTGGGGTGTCATGGTTAGGCTTTGGCCCATTTTAAGCTGTAATGAGGCTTTCATAACCATGGCTTAATATCCATAACGTGCTCGCATCCTGATCAAAAACATTGCTTGCAAATATAAAAAATTGTTGTGCGCTGGTGACTTACAGTGCTTGGTCAACAATATAAGCAAGTACCCTGCCGAGTTTACTTGCTAGCGTTCAGCAAAACAATCAGCCCGGCCTTCAGGTCTACGATTGTCTATAGTCGGAACTCATCTCCAAGGTAGACTTCTTTCACTTGTTGGTTGGATAGAATGGCGTCTGCGTTGCCCGATGCGATGATGTGTCCGCCGGACACAATGTAGGCATTCTCACAAATATCCAGGGTTTCGCGTACGTTGTGGTCGGTGATAAGAACGCCGATGCCTTTGTCGCGCAGGTGCCGAATGATGTGTTTGATGTCGCTGACTGAAATGGGGTCTACGCCAGCAAAGGGTTCGTCCAGAAGGATGAACGCAGGTTCCATGGCCAAGGCACGGGCAATTTCTACGCGGCGGCGTTCCCCACCAGAGAGTGCCATGCCCACGCTGTCGCGAATGTGAGTGATGTGAAATTCTTCCAGTAGTTCTTCGAGCTTCGCCTCACGATCCGCTTTGGAAAGCGCTTTGCGGGTTTCCAGGATAGCCATGATGTTGTCGCGCACGGTCAGTTTGCGAAAGACCGATGCCTCCTGTGGCAAGTAGCCGATGCCTTTTTGAGCGCGCCCGTGCATAGGCAGGGGGGTAATGTCGTTGTTGTCGATGGTGATGCGGCCGTGGTCAGCGGGAACCAGCCCGACGATCATGTAAAAACAGGTGGTTTTACCAGCACCGTTGGGGCCCAGCAATCCGACGATTTCACCGGAACGAATCTCCAGAGAAACATCCAGAACCACTTTTTTCTGCTTGTAGCTTTTGGCCAGATTGCTGGCCCTGAGAACTGCCATCAGAACTTTCCCGTTATTGACCTGAGCTGCGAGGCTGAATCACCATTTCTACGCGGCCTGAGTTTGTGCCCTCAGGATTGCCGCCTTCTGCTGTAACCACTCGATTCACGGTGTCGTAGTGAATGATGTCGCCCCGGAACGTACTGCCACCTTGTTCGATCAAGGCCTCTCGTTCAAAGGTTAACTGGCTGTCTTTGGCAGACCAAGTGATGTTCAGCGCTTCGGCATTAATGACCGCCGTTTGGTCTTGGGACGGTTGGCGGTATACGGCGGGAGAGCCGCTCGCTTCAATTCGACTAAGGCCTTGTGGGCTGCGATAAAGCACAACCCGTTCCGCATCCAGTTGTACGTTACCTTGCACCAATTCCACGGCTCCGGTGTAGATGGCCGTTCCGGCACTGTCATCCAATCGCGCTGAGTTGGCGCTGACTTTGATGGGCTCGTCAGAGTTCAACGTGAAGGCGGCTGCTGGGGCAGCAATAAATGCGGCTGCCAGAACCAGCGGAAAAAGAAGTCGGTTACCTGATGGGATCATAATGCCCTTCCACTTGGGAATTGAGTTCCAGAATGCGGTCGTCCAGCCAGGCTTTCATGCCTGTAGCTTTGGTGGTTCCGTGTGGTTCAGTGATGATCACCGGTTGGTCGGTGTACACGGTACCTTCGGTGTTGTTCAGGGTCAGTTCGTCGGTTTCAAACGTGGTGTCGGAGCCTTGAAGCTGACGGTGAATCACGACGTTGCCGTTCAGATTCACCAAATCATCATTTTGCAGAAGGCTACCCTGATCCGCTTCAACATTCCACGGCACCGGATCGCCTTCACCGTGCAGGGTAGCGCGGGGCTGCTCCATGACAGCAAGATTTCGGCTCTCGAACTGCTCAATGCGCGGGCTGGTCATGCGGATTTTCGGGCTGCCCTCTGTGTCCCAGGTCCGGTAATCGGCCTGAATGATGAAACCGTCCGGTTCGGCCGGGCCCCGCAGTTCCTCCGCTTTTTCTTGACCGCCGGGCGGCTCGTCACTTTGCCACATCAGAAATAAGGTGGCTGCAATCGTGCCGCCCAATGCCAGTGTCCGGGCCCAGGCTTTACCTTTTCCGGGGCTGAACAGTCGGGCGATCACGATTTTACGCTCATATAAGGTTTCAGGGTTGCGGCGAGCCGGTCTTGCGACCAGAGAATCAGGTCGCAGGCTTCTCGCACTGCACCGCTGCCACCAGCCACCGTAGTGCAATAGTCCGCATGTTGTCTGACCAGCCAGTAACCGTTTGGTACGGTGATGCCAAGGCCGGCGAATTGCAGTGCCGGGAGGTCTGGTAAGTCGTCGCCCATGTAAGCGATTTGTTCTGGCGAGATGTCCATATTGGCCACCAGCTCCTGCAGGGCAACTTTCTTGTCTTCCCGCCCTTGCATCAGGTGGCTGATGCCCAAATCGTTCATGCGTTTTTCGGTCAAAGGTGAGCGCCTGCCGGTGATGACGGCAACCGTGATGCCTGAGCTCATCAGTTGCTTCAGCCCCAAGCCATCGAGAATGTTAAAGGTTTTTAGTTCGTCCCCGCTTGCGCTGAAGTAAAGCTTTCCGTCACTCATAATGCCGTCCACATCAAACGCAATGAGCTTGATAGCAGCGGCTTTTGTAAGGATCTCGTCGCTCCAGTGCTGGCGAAGGGGTGGGGTTAGTTCTGGCATTAGATAACCCCCGCCCGCAACAAATCGTGCATGTTGATGGCGCCCACCAGATTGCCTTCGGTGTCGGTCACCGGGAGGGCGTTGATTTTCAGCTCTTCCATGATGTTCAGTGCGTCGGCTGCCAATTGGTCGGCCTGAATGGTTTTGCCGTTGCGCGTCATCACCTGATCGATGTTGGTGGTGTGTACGTCGACGGATTTATCCAGCGTTCGGCGCAGGTCGCCGTCGGTAAAGATGCCGGTTAATTCGCCAGAGCCGTTGACCACGGTGGTCATACCCAGGCCTTTGCGGGTTATCTCCAAAAGAGCGCCGCTGAGGGTGGTGTTTTCAAATACTCGTGGCACTTTGTCGCCTGCGTGCATGATGTCGGAAACGCGTAGCAGTAAACGGCGTCCCAATCGACCGCCCGGATGTGAGAAGGCAAAGTCTTCTGCGCTGAACCCGCGAGCTTCCAGCAGTGCAACGGCTAACGCATCGCCCATAACCAGAGTGGCGGTGGTGCTGGACGTGGGGGCCAGCCCAAGCGGGCAGGCTTCAATGGCAACGCTCACGTCGAGGTTGGCTGCGGCTTCTTTTGCCAATAATGAATCCGGATTACCCGTCATGCTGATCAGAGGCGCGCCCATTCTTCGAATTAAAGGTAGAATGGTGACAACTTCGCTGGTGCTACCGCTATTGGAAATGGCGATAACCACGTCCTGCGGGGTGATCATGCCCAGGTCACCGTGACTGGCTTCGCCCGGATGTACGAAAAATGAGGGTGTGCCGGTGCTGGCCAATGTGGCAGCAATCTTGTTGCCGATGTGGCCCGATTTGCCCATGCCCGTCACCACAACACGGCCTTTGCAGGCCATAATGATGTCGCAGGCGCGGGTGAAGTCGCCGTTGATACGGTGCTCCAGTGCTTCGATGGCATCCCGTTCAATCTGGATGGCCCGAACGGCGGAGTTGCGGTAATCCCGGGAACTTGAAGTGTTTGAATCTGTCATCTCGGCTGGCTTTGCTCGGTCGGTCTGTGAACCCGGCCCTGTTATCGGGACGGACGACTATGGCAGAAAGTATATCACTGATACCCGGTAGGGCTGCCAATGTTCAGGGGATCTGAACGTTGCGATCAGTACATTTTAATAACCTGAGATTGAGGTCCGGCGACGCTTATCTTAATGTAGGCGCTCCTCGAAAAGGATCAATTATGGAGTCATCTGCATACATTTCGCTAAAGGATGTGGTGTTTTCCCGCTCCGGACGGCGCATTTTTGATGGTATTACTCTCGATATTCCGGAGGGTAAGATCACCGCCATTATGGGGCCTAGCGGGACCGGTAAGACTACGTTGCTTCGAGTTATCGGTGGCCAGCTAAAGCCAGACTCGGGCCAAGTTACCGTGGCGGGGCATGAGGTTCCGAAGCTAAAGCGGAAAGCGTTATATCGTCTGCGAGAAAAGATGGGCATGCTCTTTCAGAGTGGCGCCTTGTTTACGGATATCAGTGTGTTCGAGAACGTTGCCTTCCCGTTGCGCGTGCACACTTCCTTGCCGGAAGACATGATTCGCGACATCGTATTGATGAAGTTGGAGGCGGTCGGGTTGCGTGGTGCCCGCGATTTGATGCCTTCTGAGCTTTCAGGCGGCATGACTCGGCGTGTGGCGCTGGCGCGAAGCATTGCGCTGGATCCCGAATTGATCATGTACGACGAACCCTTTGCGGGGCAGGACCCAATCGCCATGGGGGTGTTGGTCAAGTTGATCCGCGATCTTAATAGCTCAATGGGATTGACCAGCGTGCTGGTGTCCCACGATGTGCCGGAATCTCTGAGTATCTGCCACTATGCGTGCATCATTGCTGACGGCAAAGTGATTGGCACGGGCACACCTGACGAATTGCGCAATCACCCTTCTGAGCTCGTTCGGCAGTTCCTGAGCGGTCAGCCAGACGGCCCGGTACCCTTCCATTATCCGGCTAGTAATCCCGTTGATGATTTCGGTATCAAGGGGGTGTCTATATGATGGATTACGTAGCGGGCTTCGGCCGAAGAAGTCTGGGAGTAGTGGGTTCTTTAGGGCGTGCGACACAGTTCCTGTTTGGCGTGCTGGTGGGGGTGCCCAAGCCTGCAACCGGCTTCCCGCTTTTGATGAAGCAACTTTATTCCGTAGGTGTGCTTTCGCTGGCGATCGTCGTGGTATCGGGCTTGTTCATAGGCATGGTGTTGGCACTGCAAGGCTACACCATCCTCAGCGACTACGGCTCAGAAGCTGCGATAGGGCAGATGATTGCATTAACCTTGGTGCGAGAGTTAGGGCCGGTGGTTACGGCGCTCTTGTTTGCGGGGCGTGCAGGTTCAGCGCTGACCGCGGAAATCGGGTTGATGAAAGCGACCGAGCAATTGTCCAGTATGGAAATGATGGGCGTTGATCCTTTGCGCCGTGTCATAGCGCCCCGTCTGTGGGCCGGATTTATTGCGATGCCAATACTGGCGATGATCTTCTCGGTGGTCGGTATTTGGGGTGGCATGCTGGTTGGCGTGGATTGGCTGGGTGTTTTTGAAGGCTCTTTCTGGGGCAACATGCAGTCATCGGTCGATTTTCTGGACGATGTGCTGAATGGCGTTATTAAAACCGTGGTGTTCGGCTTTGTGTGTGCTTGGATAGCCGTTTATCAAGGGTACGACTGTGTGCCAACGTCTGCAGGTATCAGTACTGCGACGACCAAAACAGTTGTGTATTCATCACTGGCAGTGCTCGGCCTCGATTTCGTGCTGACCGCTGTTATGTTTGGCGATTTCTAATAAGGATTCTAGGGCCCTGTTATGGTGCAAAGAACAACGGAAATAGTGGTAGGTTTCTTCATGATCGCGGGGTTGGCAGCCCTGCTGTTTTTGGCGTTGCAAGTGAGCGGATTGTCGCCCAAGTCGGCCTCTTCGACCTACACGATCTACGCTAACTTTAATGATGTCGGTGGGTTAACGCCCCGCGGTAAAGTGTCGATGGCGGGTGTGACCGTGGGTTCCATCGAAGCCATCAACCTGAATAAGGACACGTTTCAGGCGAAAGTAACCATGGCCATTCGTTCGGATGTCGATACCATTCCGGCAGACAGCGCAGCGGTTATTCGCACGTCCGGCCTGTTGGGTGAGCAGTACATCGATATTTCTATTGGTGGAGACATGGAGTCGTTGAACGCGGGTGACACATTTTATTCCACCCAGTCTGCAATGAATCTGGAAAGATTGATCAGCAACTTTGCCTCTGGCCGCTGATGTCGAATAGGACAGGAGATTAAAATGGTAATGTTCAAGCGAAAGCTGTTTGTTGTCTTTGCTCTGTTGATGATGGTTGCTGGGCAGGCATGGGCGGGTGTCGAGGAAGATCTGGAACAATATGTCAGCGATAATACCCAAATGTTGGTGCAGAAGCTGAACACTGAGAAAGGCCTGTTTGAAAGAGATCCCGACGCTTTTTACCAGAGCATGGATGATGCCCTGACGGATTTTGTGGATTTTCGCCGGATCGCAGCGCGGGTGATGGGGCGCTACGCTCGCCAGACCACTCGTGAGCAGCGTGACGAGTTTGTTATCAAGTTCAAGCGTAGCCTGTTTGATACCTATGCTAAAGCATTGGTAACCGCAGATGATTTCAAGATCGAGGTGAAGGAGGCGGAGATTCTGCCGCAAAATGAGAACCGGGCGTCGGTACAGTTGTTGGTGATTACCGCATCGGGTAACCGTTACCCCGTGACTTACTCCATGTATAAAAACAACGGCGAACGTTGGTTGATGGAAAATGTCATTGTTGAGGGCGTTAACATCGGTTTGGCCTTCCGTGACCGCTTTGCCCAGGAAATGGAAGAGAGTCGCGGGCAGGTTCAGGTTGTCATTGATGGCTGGACCGACTCGGTGAAATCGTTGAAGCTGGAAGAAGACGTTAACCCCTCATGAGCAGCTCCCGCCCGGACGTTCGTCTTGATGGCTCAGTGTTG
This sequence comes from Marinobacter sp. JH2, assembly GCF_004353225.1. Taxonomy (NCBI): domain Bacteria; kingdom Pseudomonadati; phylum Pseudomonadota; class Gammaproteobacteria; order Pseudomonadales; family Marinobacteraceae; genus Marinobacter; species Marinobacter sp. JH2. The sequence continues at coordinate 406,350 of NZ_CP037934.1, forward strand.
AGCGTTGCCGGCAAGGTGGATGTGAACAGTGTTCTAGAACTCCGCAAACAGGGTGAGAAGCTTGTGAGTGGTGCTCAGGGTTCATTGACGGTTAACCTTGCCCAACTGCAAACCGCTCACAGCGCGGTACTTTCTATGTTGATATGCTGGCAACGGTTGGCGCAAACAAAGCAGGTGGCACTCTCGTTTGAGGGTGCCAGTGAACGTTTACAGTCTCTGGCGGCATTGAGTAATTTAGATGCTCATCTGCCGGGATTTTCCTCACATAGCTGACCGCCGCTCGGGAATTGGTTACAATTCCGCTCCTGATTTTAATAAAGCTGAGGATTTTCTATGGACGCCGCCCAGGTTACCGAACTTGTCAAAGAAGCCCTGCCTGATTGTGAGGTTCAGGTACAAGTCGATGGCAACCACTACATGGTCGTTGCAGTGGGTGACGTATTCGAAGGCCTGCCTACCATTAAAAGACAGCAGATGATTAACAAGGTACTGTTCCAGCACATCATGGACGGCACCATTCACGCTCTTCACCCGAAAGCCTTTACTCCAAGCGAGTGGGCTGCGCGTCAGGCCAACGGTTAAACAGAACAGGACTACTATTGTGGATAAACTTCTGATCCGAGGCCGAAAGCCTCTGGATGGCGAGATTCGGATTTCCGGCGCCAAAAACGCGGCTTTGCCAATTTTGGCATCGACGCTGTTGGCCTCTGAGCCAGTGACCGTTGGCAACTTGCCGCATTTGAACGACGTCACCACCATGATCGAGTTGCTTGGCCGAATGGGTGTCGAGCTGCTGATTGATGAGAAAATGAGTGTTGAAGTACACGCCAACACCATCGAGCACTACCACGCACCTTACGAGCTGGTAAAAACCATGCGCGCCTCGATCTTGGTGCTGGGGCCGCTGGTCGCACACTTTGGCGAAGCTCAGGTGTCTTTGCCCGGTGGTTGTGCCATTGGTACGCGCCCGGTCAACCTGCACATTCACGGCCTTGAGCTGATGGGTGCAGACATCAAGGTTGAAAATGGTTACATCCACGCAAAAACCAATGGCCGCCTAAAGGGCGCGCACATCTTCATGGATACCGTCACCGTAACCGGTACGGAGAACCTGTTGATGGCGGCTACCTTGGCTGACGGAAAAACCATCCTGGAAAACGCGGCCCGCGAGCCAGAAGTGGTGGATTTGGCTGAATGCCTGATTGCCATGGGCGCAGACATCAAAGGCCACGGCACGGCAACGATTGAAATCAATGGTGTTGAACGTCTGCACGGTTGTCACCATGATGTTCAGCCTGATCGCATCGAAACCGGCACCTATCTGGTGGCAGCTGCTGCCACTGGCGGCCGGGTGAAGCTGAAGGATACTCGCGCTGACATTCTGGAAGCAGTGCTGCTGAAGCTGGAAGAAGCGGGTGCTCACATCACCACAGGTGAAGACTGGATTGAGCTGGACATGAAGGGGAAGCGTCCGAAGGCAGTGAGCATTCGTACCGCGCCTTACCCAGCGTTTCCCACCGACATGCAGGCCCAGTTTGCGGCGATGAATGCGGTCGCGGAAGGCACCGGTACCATTGTGGAAACGGTGTTTGAAAACCGTTTTATGCACCTGCAGGAATTGATCCGCATGGGTGCCGATATCATGTTGGAAGGTAACGCGGCCATCATCAAGGGTGTGGATCATTTGACCGGCGCGCCGGTTATGGCCACTGACCTTCGTGCTTCGGCCAGCCTGGTGATTGCTGGTTTGGTTGCTGAAGGCGACACCATCGTAGATCGCATTTATCACATCGACCGCGGTTACGAATGTATTGAAGAGAAGTTGCAGCTGTTGGGCGGAAGCATTCGCCGTTTGCCAGCGTAATCAAACACCAACGGGAACCCGGAAAGACCCATGACAGATTCCATCACCATCGCCTTGTCGAAGGGACGAATTCTCGAAGAGACTCTGCCACTGTTGGCAGAAGCCGGTATTGAGCTGGTAGACGACGTGAAAAAGTCCCGCAAGCTGGTGTTCCCCACCACGGACCCCAATGTGCGTGTGCTGATCCTTCGTGCAACGGATGTGCCTACGTATGTCCAGTATGGTGGCGCAGACCTTGGCGTAACCGGCAAGGATGTGCTGATGGAACATGGCGGGGAAGGGTTGTACGAGCCGCTGGATTTGAATATTTCCCGTTGTCGTTTGATGACGGCCGGTAAGGTAGGCGAGCAGCCGCCGGCCGGGCGTATTCGTGTGGCGACGAAGTTTGTGAATATCGCTCGCCGTTATTATGCGGCGCAGGGTCGTCAGGCGGATATCATCAAGCTTTATGGTGCGATGGAGTTGGCTCCGATTTTGAATCTGGCCGATGAGATTGTGGATATCGTGGATACTGGGAATACGCTGAAGGCGAATGGCCTTGAGGCGCGGGAGTTGATTGACGATATCAGTACGCGGTTGGTGGTGAATCGGGCGTCGATGAAGATGCAGCATGGGAAGATCAATCCAATCATCGAGATGATGGCGGCTGCTGTGGATCGTCGTCGCGGTTCTTCGGAGTAAGCTTTCTTTTACATTGGCGGGGACTCCTTTTGACGGCGCTTGGTGCACGAGCGTTCAGGGTGTCCCTTCCAAAAACCGCTCCTTCGGCACGTCCATGTGACGCTTCTGCTCCGCCATCCATGGCTCCGCACATTTTTGGAAGGGACACCCTAAACGCTCTTTCGCGCTTGGGGAGTTTTAAGCCCCTCTCATTCATTTCCCGTAACTGCCGGCGGGTAATCCGGTAGGCATTAGTTTTTAATCCAAAGCAGGATTTGAGTTATGACCGATAAGATCACCAGACTTAACACCTCCCAAGGCGACTTTGACAGTGCGCTCGCGCAGCTGCTGGCGTGGGATGACAGTGTGGATCATCAGGTGAATGAGTCGGTGCGTCATATCCTGCATGAGGTGAAAACCCGTGGCGATGCGGCGGTTTTGGAGTTTACCGAGAAGTTTGACCGTCTGAAGGTTGGTTCCATGGCTGAGCTGGAGATGGGGCAAGATCGTTTGCAGGCAGCTTTGGCGACGATTCCGCAAGACCAGCGTGAAGCGCTTGAGAAGGCGGCGGAGCGGGTTCGGGATTATCACGAACGGCAGGCTCAGCAGTCCTGGCAGTATCAGGATGAAGACGGAACGGTTCTGGGCCAGAAGGTAACGCCACTGGACCGCGCTGGTTTGTACGTGCCGGGTGGTAAGGCTGCGTATCCGTCGTCTGTTTTGATGAACGCGATTCCGGCCAAGGTGGCGGGTGTCGGCGAGTTGATTATGGTGGTTCCTACGCCGGATGGTTTGGTGAACGATATGGTACTGGCCGCAGCCGCGATTGCGGGTGTTGACCGAGTGTTTGCTCTCGGTGGCGCGCAGGCAGTAGGTGCTTTGGCCTACGGCACGGAAACAGTGCCAGCGGTGGATAAAATTGTTGGGCCGGGCAATATTTTTGTTGCGACCGCCAAGCGTGAAGTGTTTGGCGTTGTCGGTATCGACATGATCGCCGGGCCGTCTGAAATTCTGGTGATCTGCGATGGTAAAACCGATCCCGATTGGATCGCGATGGATTTGTTCTCGCAAGCAGAACACGACGAGCAGGCGCAAAGCATTCTGGTTAGCCCAGATGCAGACTTCCTCGATGCCGTGGAAACGAGTATCAACAAGCTTCTGCCCACCATGGAGCGTGAAGAGATCATTCGCACATCCATGACCGGCCGGGGAGCCTTGATTCAAGTGGCCGATCTGAAAGAAGCCGCGGAAGTGTCGAACCGCATCGCTCCCGAGCATTTGGAGCTATCGGTAGATGACCCGCAAGGGATGTTGGAAGACATCCGCCACGCCGGCGCGATCTTTATGGGGCGTTTCACAGCAGAAGCCCTCGGCGACTATTGCGCCGGCCCGAACCACGTACTGCCCACAAGCGGCACTGCGCGGTTCAGCTCGCCTCTTGGCGTTTACGACTTCCAAAAACGTTCGTCGCTGATCGGTTTTACTCCGGAAGGCGCGGACCGTCTGGGCCGTGTGGCCTCTGTTTTGGCGCGCGGCGAAGGGCTGACCGCTCACGCGCGGTCGGCGGAATACCGTATTAAAGATTAATCGATTTCTCCGGTAGCGAACGCTGCTGATATCCATCTTCGAAGTTTGTGAGTTGGGTTGGTTGTGCTGAAAGTCTAAAGAGTGGGGCGGGTAGAGCTTTCCAAAAATGTGCGTAGCCATGGATGGCGGAGCAGAAGCGTCACATGGACGTGCCGAAGGAGCGGTTTTTGGAAAGCTCTACCCGACCCGCGAAAACTCCCAAATCAAAACAACCAAACCGACTCCCGCACCAATCTGGAGTGCAAGACACATGAGTAAATACTGGAGCTCACTCGTCAGCGAGTTACAGCCATATGTGCCGGGTGAACAGCCCAAAATGGCGAATCTGATAAAGCTGAACACCAACGAAAACCCCTTCGGGCCATCCCCAAAGGTGATCTCGGCCATTAAATCAGAGCTGAACGACAACCTTCGCCTGTACCCAGACCCCGAAGGCCACGCTCTGAAAGAAGCCATCGCTTCGTACTACACCGATTTCGGCATAGAAGAGAAGCAAGTCTTCGTTGGCAACGGCTCCGACGAAGTGCTGGCTCACATCTTCCAGGGCCTGTTGAAACACGACAAACCAATCCTGTTCCCGGATATCACCTATAGCTTCTATCCCGTTTACTGCGGTCTGTACAAAGTTGAAAGCAACATCATCCCGTTGACCGAAAACTTTGAAATCAACCCAGAAGATTACAAACGGGACAACGGCGGAGTCATCTTTCCGAACCCGAATGCCCCCACTGGACGCTACATGGGGCTACAGCACGTAGAAGCGATTTTGGAAGCCAATCTGGACAGTGTTGTAGTGGTCGACGAAGCCTACATCGACTTCGGAGGTGAAACCGCTATTCGATTGGTTAACCAATATCCGAATTTGGTCGTATGCCAAACACTGTCTAAGGCTCGCTCGTTGGCTGGCTTACGAGTCGGTTTCGCCGTCGCCAACGCAGAGCTCATTGAAGGATTAAACCGAGTCAAAGACAGCTTCAACTCCTACCCGCTGGATCGCTTGGCGCTGGCTGGGGCCGTCGCTGCATTCGAAGATCGCCAATGGTTTGAAGACTCCTGCAACGGCGTGATTCGCGAGCGTGAGAAGGTTACTAAAGGCTTGGAAAGCCTCGGTTTCGAAGTGCTGCCCTCAAAAGCCAACTTCGTATTTGCCCGCCATCCTGAACACAAAGGCGAAGAAATCGCGGCGAAACTCCGGGAGCAGGGCATCATCGTACGCCACTTCAACAAATCGCGGATCAGTGAGTTCCTGCGTATATCAATTGGAACCAGCGATCAAAACAACGCGTTGATCAAGGGTTTGGATTTTCTCTGAGTTTGCTCGAAGTTTGACCGAGGAATCGGCGCGCTCCCAAGTTTAAAGGTTGGGGCTGGGCGGGCTTTCCAAAAATGTGCGTAGCCATGGATGGCGGAGCAGAAGCGTCACATGGACGTGCCGAAGGAGCGGTTTTTGGAAAGCCCGTCCAGCCCCATCCCTGCACTCCAAAGCAAGCGCGCCGATCCAATCTCAAAAGTCTGAAGGAGAGGGGTAAACAGCATGGCAACCCGCAACCAGATACTGGTGAAAATAAACGAATGGCTCCAGCCCGAAAACTTCCAAGACTACGCCCCAAACGGCCTGCAAGTTGAAGGCAAAGAAGACATTCGAACAATCGTCTCAGGTGTCACCGCCTCCCAAGCCCTGATCGACGCCGCTGTAAAACAAAACGCCGACATGATCCTCGTCCACCACGGCTACTTCTGGAAAGGTGAAGACCAAGCTATCCGCGGAATGAAAAAACGCCGTATCAAACAGCTCCTCGACCACGACATCAACCTGGTCGCCTACCACCTGCCACTCGACGACCACCCCGAATACGGTAACAACCGCCAATTGGCCGACGTACTCGGAATCCAAAACCCACGCCCGGTAGGCGGACTAGTCTGGCAAGGCGAACTGGCTGAGTCCATGTCTCCAGAAGCTTTCAGTCAGCATATCGGAAGCGCACTAAACCGACAGCCACTCCACGTAGGCGAGGGCGTAGACCTGATCAAAACCGTCGCCTGGTGCACCGGCGGGGCACAAGGGTTCATCTCCAAAGCACTCGAACTCGGTGTTGACGCCTACATCAGCGGAGAAATCTCCGAACCAACTACCCACACTGCCCGAGAATCCGGCATCCACTACTACGCCGCCGGCCACCACGCGACTGAACGTTATGGGGCGAAAGCCTTGGGTGAAGCACTAGCGAAAGAATTTGGAATAGAGCACCAGTTCATCGATTGTGATAATCCGGTGTAGTGGCAGGCTGAGAATGTATGTGACGGGTTGCGGCGGGTAGGCTTTCCAAAAATGTGCGCAGCCATGGATGGCGGAGCAGAAGCGTCACATGGAGGTGCCGAAGGAGCGGTTTTTGGAAAGCCTACCCGCCCCAACCTAACTCCAAAAGAAGTCTTATGTCATATCAAGCAGGCCGCTTCGCATCCTTGGGTAAGCCGAAATCTTCAGCAAGCGTACCCTTCTCCTCAGGATCAGCCTTAGGCGCATAATCCCGCGGTGGCTCAGAAGAATCAGAATCCGAGTGCTCAATCCGCCCGGACACGTCCTGCCCCAACGATTCTGGCCACTCCTCATCATTACACAAGCGATTCGCCCCTCGCGCCATATGATCATTCACATCGCGATAGGCATTATTAAAACGCTCCAACAGCTGCGCCGATTCGAGAAAATGCTCATTCACCTGAGCCTGATAGCGCGTAAACTCACCCCGAAGCTCATCAATCTTCTGCTCAGCCCTCCGCTGACGCAAAGAAGCACCCTGGCCAGAGCGCCCAAAAAGAACCCCAATGATAATACCTACTACCAACGCGACTACGGCCGCAATAATCAGGTTCGTCATATAACAATCGTCCTAGTCAGTACATGCGAGAGAGCGAAAACCTATAAAAAGAGTATACCCCTCCGAAGCACCAGCGCACATGCCGAAACACTGCGCCAATCGTCGTATTGCTCCACAGCCGAAGTGACGTGGCCAAAAAGCACGAAATAAGCGACAATACCGCGCCCAGAAATTCACCCAGATGGCAGGAAAACCCTGATGACAGAAGCCGTGTCCACCGAAACTGTTGCGAACCTGACTCCTTGGCAACGTTACCAAAAGGATCTCGAACGCCCGGATTTTCACAAGGACCCGGCGCAGGAAGATGCCGTTCGCCGCTTACAAGCACTGTACGACAAACTGGTGGAAGCTGAAAGTGACCGTAGCAAACGCCTAAAAAAATTACGGCGCAAGCTAAAAAAAGGTAAAGAAACACCGGTAAAAGGCCTGTACTTTTGGGGCGGGGTAGGTCGCGGAAAAACCTACCTGATGGACACCTTCTTTGAAGCCTTGCCCTTCGATCGAAAAATGCGCGTGCACTTCCATCGCTTCATGCAGCGAGTACACGCGGAGCTGCGAAAGCTTAAAGGCGAGAAAAACCCACTCGAGCAAGTGGCCAAAACCTTCGCGGGCGAAACCCGGGTTATCTGCTTCGACGAATTCTTCGTATCGGACATCGGTGATGCCATGATCCTGGCTACCCTGATGGAAGAATTGTTCAGTCGCGGCGTTACCCTCGTGTGTACATCGAACATCGTCCCGGACGGACTCTATAAAGATGGACTCCAGCGAGCTCGCTTCCTGCCCGCCATCGCGCTCGTCAAACAACACACCGACGTAGTCAACGTAGACGGCGGAGTGGATTACCGGTTGCGAACACTCGAACAAGCCGAGCTGTATTACTACCCCTTGGATGAAGGCGCGAATACCTGCTTGCGAGAAAGCTTCGACGCGCTGGCTGTTGAGGCCGGTAAACACAGTCACTCAATGGAAATAAACGGTCGTAAAATCCCGGCGCAAGCCCACGCAGACGATGTGGTCTGGTTCGATTTCCTGGACGTTTGCGATGGTCCCCGAAGCCAGAACGATTACATCGAAATGGCGCGTCAGTTCCACGCAATCATCGTCAGCAACGTACCAGTCATGGGCGTAGATAAAGACGACCAGGCCCGCCGCTTCATCAACATGATTGACGAATTCTACGACCGTAACGTCAAACTCATCATCTCCGCCGAAGCTCCGATCACCAAACTTTACTCCGGTGGAAGCCTTAACTTTGAGTTTGAACGCACTGAATCTCGCTTGCTGGAAATGCAATCCCAGGAATACCTGGAAGCACCCCACAGGCCTTAGTCAAAAACTAGAAAGAACCAAAATAGAGAGGTCACAGCATGAGCCAAGACAACGTCGTAATCGTGAGTGGTGTACGTACCCCCATGGGCGGATTCATGGGCAGTCTTGCCCCGATAACAGCGCCTGAGTTGGGTGCTATCTCCATCGCAGAAGCCGTCAAACGCGCAGGCCTTCAGCCTGCTGACGTGCAAGAAGTCATCATGGGCAATGTGCTGCCTGCAGGCCTTAAACAGGGCCCTGCACGCCAAGCCATGCGTAAAGCTGGCCTGCCTGACAGCACGGGCGCCACCACCATCAACAAGCTGTGCGGCTCCGGCATGAAAGCCACCATGTTCGCCCACGACTTGATCAAAGCAGGCACCAACGACATCATGGTTGCCGGCGGCATGGAAAGCATGTCCAACGCTCCACATATCCTGCAAGGTACCCGCCAAGGCTACCGCATGGGCCCCGGCCCCGCGCCGCAGGATCATATGTTCCTGGACGGCCTCGAAGACGCTGAAACCGGTCGCCTGATGGGCTCCTTCGCACAAGAAGTTGCCGACCAAAAAGGCTACACCCGCGAAGAGATGGACGAATACGCCATCAACTCGCTGAACCGCGCTAAAAAAGCCATCGAAGATGGTGCGTTAAAGGATGAAACCGTCCCGGTCACCGTCAAAACCCGTAAAGGTGAAGTGGTTGTTGCAGACGACGAACAGCCCCACAACGCCAACATCGAAAAAATCCCAAGCCTGCGTCCGGCCTTTGCCAAAGACGGCACCGTAACCGCCGCCAACGCCTCATCAATCTCAGACGGCGCTTCCGCTCTGGTCCTGATGCGCGAATCAGAAGCCGAAAAACGCGGCCTCAACCCCCTGGCCCGTATCGTTGGCCATACTACCCAATCGCAGCTACCGGCAGAGTTCACCTGTGCACCAGTTGGCGCTATTGAAAAACTGTTTGCCAAAACCGGTTGGAGCAAAGACGACGTTGACCTGTTCGAAATCAACGAAGCCTTCGCCATGGTCGCCATGATGCCGATCAAAGAACTGGATTTGGACCCTGAAAAAGTCAACGTCCACGGCGGCGCCTGCGCTCAGGGCCACCCGGTCGGCTCCACAGGCTCACGCCTGCTGGTGACGCTGATGTACGCCCTGCAGCGCTACGGTAAAAAGAAAGGCGTAGCAGCGCTGTGCATCGGTGGTGGCGAAGCCACTGCGATGGCGATTGAAATGATTTAACGGGGTTGCTCTCGTTGTATCCGCCTGGATGCTAAGTACATAGTCTGGGCGAACAACGCGGGGCTTCTTTCTGGAAATTTCGGAGGCCATGGATGGCCGGAGACAAGCGCACAGGGACGTGCTTGTAGCGGTTTCCAGAAAGAAGCCCCGCGTTGTTTGCTTACTGCGTGTCAAAGTCCCTCGAGAGAGTTAGTTGTTCCTCGGATCCCCCTCCAAAACCCTCTAAAGCGTTAGCCCAAAACCACCCGCCTCAAAGTGGTTGCATCCCAGAATCTTGTCTATAGTGATGAGGTGCGAGAAAGACGGCTAACGAAGAGTGATAGCAAAATCATACTTTTGACTGATCAAAGCCGCGAGAAGGCTTAGCTATAGTGCTAGCATCACGGCAATGTCTGTACGGCCGAAGAACACCAACCAACAGAATAATCGAGCAGCGACTCAGAACAACAACGGAGTAGCCTTCCAATGACAAGAAAAACTCAACCCTGGCAGCGCTGGACCAAGTTACCACTTGCCGTCGCCATCGCAGCTGGCGTATCCAGCCCGGCTTTTGCTATTTCGTACCCCTTGGGGGATGCCGGGCAAGTCCAATTCAACACCACGCTGTCAGCCGGTGCTTCGTGGCGTACCGAAGACGCAGATAAGCGCTTGCTGGCGCCCCACGACGGCCGCGGCACCGCATCTACAAATAACTACGACAACGGTAACCGCAACTTCGACAAAGGCGATGTGGTATCCAAAATCGTCAAAGGTAACAGCGAACTGTTCCTGGATTACAGTGTCGACAACCAGTACTTGACTCGCATTGGTGGCTTGCTCCGTGGTCGCTATTGGTACGACTTCGAGTTAAAAGATGAAGATCGCCGTTACCGCCCACTCAGCAGCGATGGAAAAGACAACGCTTCTGGCGGAGAAATCCTCGATGCCTACATCTTCTCGGATTGGTATTTCGGGAACGTTCCTGTAAGCATCCGTTACGGTAAACAAGTCCTGAGCTGGGGTGAGAGTACCTTTATCCAAGGTGGTATCAACACCATAAACCCTGTCGACGTGCCTGCTTTTCGCGCGCCAGGCTCAGAGTTGAAAGACGCCCTTTTGCCGGTAGAGATGCTGTACGTGTCTGCGGGTGTGACCGAAAACGTAACCGTTGAAGCCTTTGTCCAAACTGACTGGGAGCCTGTGCGCGCTGATGACTGCGGCACCTTCTTCTCCACAATCGACTTTGTTTCGGATGGCTGCGGCCCGATTTGGCCGAGTGGCATGGTCAGTGAAGAAGACAGCGAAATCTACGATAAATACAACACGCTCGGCTTGCCGGGTGGTCGCTACGCCATCGCTCGAGAGGCGGACAAGCGCCCCGATCCAAAAGACCAGTTTGGTGTGGCGCTGCGCTGGTACGTACCCGAACTGAATGATTCGGAACTGGGCTTTTACTTTGTTCAGTATCATAGCCGCTTGCCATACGTTAGCGGTATTGTGAACGACGGGCCGGGACCCTCTAACGGCGGCTTCCCTGAGTACTTCATGGAGTATCCGGAAAATATCAAACTGTACGGCGTGAGTATCAACACCACAACGCCGGGCGGTTGGTCATTAGGCGCGGAATACAGCTTCCGCGAAGACGTTCCTGTACAGTGGAACGCCTTCGAGTTGATTTATGCGGGTCTTCAAGTGCCCCTGCCAGATGGTACGCCAGCGAGCATGCTTCAAAAGCAGCGGCAGGACGAGCTCGGAACCACGAATATCGACGGTTTGGTTGCAGGAGGCAACGACCGTATGAATGTATCGCAGTTCCAGTTTACGCTCATCAAATTCTTCGACCAGGTTATGGGTGCAAGCCGACTGTCCCTGATTAATGAGGCAGCCGCTACATGGGTGCATGATTTGCCGGGGTACGATGAAGCGCGATACGGTCGCTCAGGCACCTTTGGCATAGGGCCTGTGCCAACGGCTAGCGGAGACGCATGCTCTCAGCCAATCGCTGGCAGCCCAGCTGCACCGTTGAACCTGAACTCCGATTACTGCGAAAACGATGGCTTCACCACCGACTTTTCATGGGGTTACCGTACCCGTCTTGTTTGGGAATACCCGAACGCGATTGCCGGCATAAACCTGAAGCCTCAGTTGGCTTGGAGTCACGATGTAGAAGGCTATTCACCGCAGCCGGGTGGCGCCTTCAATGAAGGCAGCAAGTCGCTTGGGGTATCGCTAACCGGTGTTTACCAAAACAAGATCACCGGCAACATCGGCTACACCAACTACTTCGGTGGCAAACCCTATAACGAATTGACCGATCGCGACTTCGTAAGCGCGAGCGTTTCCTACTCATTCTGAACCGGACAGATTTTGTTCAAAGAGGTAACTTAAATGAAACTGAACAAGAAACTATTAGCTACAGGTGTTCTGGCCGCAAGCATGTTTGCGGGCCAGGCCTGGGGTGCAGTTTCTGCCGGCGAAGCAGCCAAATTGGGTGACACCTTAACCCCGATGGGTGCTGAAAAAGCTGGTAACGGCGGCGCCATTCCAGCCTGGGACGGCGGCATGACCACACCACCTGCGGGGTACAAGGGGGACGGCATTTATGTCAACCCGTTCCCGGATGAGAAACCTGAATTCGTGATTGATCAAAGCAACGTCGATCAGCACGCAGACAAGCTGTCCCCGGGCCAGGTAGCGATGATTCGTCAATACGCCGATTACAAAATTCCGGTGTACGAAACCCATCGAACGGCCACTTACCCGAAAGACGTTATGGATAAGACGGTCGACAACGCGACTAACGTAGAGCTTATTCAGGATGGTAACGGGCTTGGCAATTATGAAAGCGCTACGCCGTTCCCCATTCCACAGAATGGTGTTGAGGTTATCTGGAACCACATTACCCGCTACCGAGGTGGTTCAGTTGCGCGTAACGTAGGCCAGGCAACGCCTACCGCCGGTGGAGCCTACTCCATCGTTAGGTTCCAGGATGAGATTACCTGGAACAGCGCATTGACGGATTACAAAAAAGGTCAGGATGACAACGTTCTGTTCTACTTTAAGCAGGCTATTACCGGGCCAGCGCGATTGGCGGGTAACGTACTCCTCGTTCATGAAACCATTGACCAGGTAAAAGAGCCGCGTCGAGCTTGGGTTTACAACGCGGGTCAGCGTCGTGTTCGCCGTGCCCCTCAGGTAGCCTACGACGGGCCAGGTACCGCATCTGACGGCATGCGTACCAGTGACAACTTCGACATGTTTAACGGCGCTCCAGACCGTTACAACTGGGAGTTGCTAGGTAAGAAAGAAATGTACATCCCGTACAACTCTTACCAGCTGGTTGATCGCGACCTGAGCTACGACGAAATCATCAAGGCCGGTCACATTAACCAAGATTTGACTCGCTATGAACTGCACCGGGTATGGCACGTTCGCGCCACTCTGAAAGAAGGCGAACGCCACGTATATGCCCAGCGCGATTTCTACATCGATGAAGACACCTGGCAGGCAGCAGTGATTGATCACTACGATGGTCGTGGGGAAATGTGGCGCGTGGCGGAAGCCCACGGCATGCAGTTCTACGATAAAGACGTACCGTGGTACGCCATTGAAGTATTGTATGACTTGCTCTCTGGCCGCTACTTGGCGTTGGGCCTAACCAACGAAGAAAATAATCCGTACACCTTCGGTGCGGAGCGTCACTCACGTGATTACACGCCGGCTGCCTTGCGTAGAGCTGGTACGCGTTGATCACAGATTGATGCAGTAAAAAGGCGAGCCTCTGGCTCGCCTTTTTTTGTTATTAATATTTTCCAGAAATGTGATAGAAATCACGCGGATATATTGCAATGTCGGAAAGGGCCATTTTTTGCCAATGCCCTGCAGTTTAGTTTACCCTCTACCCATAATCTCATACTAAAGGCGACCCCCATGTCGGGCGCCAGCGCTTAAATGCTTAAGCGAATCATGGTTGTACCAGGCGTTGCAAAGTAGCCTGGTTTTGAATGGGGCAGAGCGTGAAACCTTTAAGCGACGGCTGTGCAGCTAACGACGAATTCCAAATTGCCAATGCCGGTGTTCAGCATGGTGAATTGGTTCGTGATCTTCTTGAACATCGGCTACAACTCCCTGCGATCCCAGCTGACCGCCTGCAACGGCCCGGACTGGATCAGGCCATCCGGGAAGCGTTGGCCCCGGGGCATGTGCTTAGTATCGAAGCCCCCGGTGGATACGGAAAAACCCATGCGTTGGTGAGCGCCCTGGTCGATCCTGGCCAAGCGCCTGACCGGGCGTCGATACGCTGGATCTCCTTGAGCGCCGGCGACAATGCGCCTTCTCGATTTCTCTCAGTATTGGCATCAGCGCTAAAGCTTGCTGATATGGGGCAGGGAACCAGCGAGGCCTTTGAGGATCATCTCGCTTTGATGTTGGTGTCGAAGGCCCGGCAAGCGCCTGCGCAACCGGAAGTGTTGGTTCTGGACAATCTGCAACATGTAACCAATCCTGCGGTTATTGGTTTACTTCATTATTTGGTCACGCACATTCCGGGTAATCTGGCGATTGCTTTGGTATCGCGCTTGCCGTTACCGTTTGCCAGCCATACCTTACAGCTCAATGGAACCTACCACCGAATCGGTTCGGAGCGTCTTGAGTTAACTCGAGCTGAAACGTTTGAGTTCTTCCAGAAGGACAACGCAGAAAGCCGGATCACCAGTGTCTCTATAGACCATCTCTATAACCTGACGGAAGGTTGGCTAACACCATTGGCGTTATATCGCCGGGAGCTGGAAATTGCTGAGGAACGCCGTCCTATTCAGGAAAGCCCTTATGTAGAGCGTTTTCTGAAAGATTCTGTATGCCAGCCTCTGACCACAACGCAGGTCAAATCTTTGAAAGTCGTCGCAGAACTCGATAGTCACTGTGATGAGCTATTTTACGCAATCGCTGGTCAAGACAGCGGTAATACTTTAGCCCCTTCGCAGGCGGCCGAGCGTGGCTTGCCCATAAAATTGGTTCCAGGGAGGGGCCGGTGGTTCCGCTTCAACCCTTTGTTACAGGCGTTCTTGCAAAGCCATCCGGTGGCCGGGCGTTCAGCTCGTATGCTGCGTGCCAGCCAGTGGTTTGGTCAACGGGAGCAGTTCCCCGAGGCATTGAAATGCGCGGTTCTGGCCGGTGATAACGATGAAGTGGTGCGTATTGCATCGGAAGGTACGGAAGCGCTGCTATTGGGCCAAGACACGGCTTCGTTGCTCATGCTCCGGAAAAACCTGCCAGAGCATCTGCTCGAGCGCAGCGCAAGATTGAGAATTGTCTACGGTTGGGTGCACGCGATCGGCGGACAATTCCGGCAAGCTCGCCAGTTGTTGGAAGGATTTGCGCCGGAAGGTTGGAGAGATCACGAATCACGAATTTTCGCCCTGAAAGCGTTCATTCTGAGAGGCGAGGGATTTGTGCAGCCGGCTCTGGCAATGGCGGACAAAGCGCTCAGTGCCGGTGGTTTATCCGCGCAGGCGCAGTTGGTCACGCATATCGTGCGTTCCAACGCCTTGTGCGCGGCCGGTCGTTTTCAGGAAGCGCGGGAAGCGAACCGCCATGCCTCAAAGCTCGCCAGGGAAGCAGGAGATTCGGGGTCCGAAGCGTTGGCAGTGTATTCGCACGCGCGGATAGAATTGAGCAAGGGCGCATTAGGCCATGCAGAAAACCTGCTGCGCACTGGGTTAGACACCTCACTTCAGGAACTAAGTCGCCCTGCGCGCATCGGTGAAACCCGTCTGCAGTTAAGCTTGGTATTGGTTCTGTGGCACCAAGGCCGGATGAAAGAGGCGGATCGCCTTTTGGTGAATTGCGCGCGTCATGCGGAGCAAACGCGTGATTTAGGCTTATTGCTTGCCATGGCGCTCCGAGTCTTTATGTGTCGTAGCCAAGGCATGCTGGACCAAGCGTTTGTCTGGATTGGTCGAGCGGAGCGCACCATGCACGCCTGGCAGGTCGATGAGGCACTCTATCTGCCGGTACTTGAAGCACTAAAGGCCAGTTGCTGGTTGGCTTGTGGCCAAACCGACAGCGCCAAACAGGCGATTGCGAAGCTTGAACCCTATCGCCAAGACGGCTGTGTGACAGAGTTGTTTCCTACCATGCCAGGGCTGATGGATTGTCTGCAGGTTCGGGAGGCCATCGCATCCGGTGATCTTGTGCGGGCCAGAGACAATCTCGAAAGCATTCATCAGAGGTATGGCGATTCGCTTCCAGGGGGCTTACAACTCCACGTAGGTTTGCTGAATTCGGTGTTGTTGTTGTCCGAAAAAGGCGTGCAGGCCGCAAAAAAGCAGTTGGAAGTGGTGGTTGTACAAGCGTCGACCGAGCATTTTATTAGCCCATTCCTGGAGCTTTCCAAAGAGCTGACACCGGTAATGGATAAAGCGTTTTCGTTCTTGCCGAAAAGTGAGTTTACCAAAGCGTTAGGCGAGTTATTTGGTTGTGAGGCGGAACCCTTGGCCGGACAGCTGGCTGAACCCATCAGCGAACGAGAGCAGGGCGTGTTGGAGTTGATTGCCCAAGGGTTGTCGAATCAGGCGATTGCCGACAAGCTGCATATCTCGTTGCATACCGTGAAAACGCATGCCCGTAGAATCAATGCGAAGCTGGATGTGAAGTCCAGAACACAAGCCATCGTGCGAGCCAGAGAGCTGGGGTTGCTTTAAGACCCAGCTCTCAACTAAACGTGTGTCAGGGTTGCTTCTTCAGTTGATCAATCAGGGCATCTTTCTCGGCCCACATACCGCTGATCCAGCGCTGAAACTCCACCCGTTTCTCTCGGTCGCCCTCATAGTCCATGCCCAAGAACTGCGCCGGGACTTCGCGGGTGCGAATGTCTACGATGATTTTCGTGACCCGTCCGCACATATAGTCCCAGATACCGGGGGTGCCGCCGGGATAAACAATGGTCACGTCCAGCATGGTGTGGATCATCTCGCCCATCGCCCCAAATACAAAGGCGGTGCCCCCGGCTTTGGGTTTCAGCAGGTTCTTGTAAGGTGAGTTCTGGCGCTGGTGTTTCTCGGGGGTGAAACGGGTGCCTTCCATGAAGTTAAAAATCGTCACCGGCGTATAACGGAACTTCTCGCACGCCGCTTTGGTGGCTTCAATGTCTTTGCCTTTTAGTTCCGGGCGTTTGGCCAGTTGCGCTTTGGTGTGGCGATGCATGAAGGGAAAATCCAGGGCCCACCAGGCGATGCCCAGCAGGGGCACCCATATCAGTTCTTTTTTTAGAAAGAACTTTAGCAATGGAATTTTGCTGTTAAGTACAAATTGCATGGCAGTGATGTCTGCCCAGCTTTGGTGGTTGCAGGTCACGAAATACCAATGTTCTTTGCTGAGATTCTGAGCGCCGCGGACATCCCATTCCACTTTATGGAAAATCCGCACCAAGGTGTTGTTAAAACCGATCCAATACCAAGCGATGCCATTGATCACGATGGTGCAGCCCTTGCGAATCATGGTTACGGGCAAAAGCAGTTTAACAATCGCAAACAGCAGCAAAAACGGCAAAAAAACAACCGTATTCAGAACGATGAGCAGCAGTACCAGAACCCCTTTGAATGGGGCGGGCAGGAAATTAAGCATATCGCAACGTCTCTGTTGGTCCAGGCTACAAGGTTAGTGTTCGGGTGAGGCAGCATCACCGGAGCCAGGCAAAAGCGCTTCGGCCTTGGGTGCTGTGGCCAGCTCTAGCAGACGATCCGAAGACTGGTCTGCGAGTAGGGCTTGGAACTGTTTGTCGTAGAACCCCAGGTTGTTATAGCGGATCATCGCCCGGATTTCCTTCACGTAGTCTTCGCCGCGCTCCGAATAGCCCAGAAGGCCGGCGGCCATAGCAATTCCCGACAACGGGTGTCCGTTTTGACGCGCCTTTTGGCGCACGTCCCTAACCCGTTGGTAAGTCGGGTGGCGGTTCAGGTTGGTGATATAGGCGCGAATGGAACCATAGGGCGAAACGAACTTGGCGACCTCGTGGCTGGCTCCGGGAACTCTGCTCAGAGGCACCAATCCGCAGCCTTTCGAAAAGCACCACTGCCCAAACAGATTGTTGCCCTGAGTGGCAAAGCGGGACGTCCCCCACGCGGATTCGTTAGCAGCCTGGGCAAGAATGAGAGAGGGCGGTATCACCCCGATACGTTTCTCTAAAAGGGCAAGCTGCGCCTCACTGCCATTGGCCTCATCAATGCGAAGCCGAACTGCGTGATTGGCCAGCCATTTCAATTCCGTGTCGGAAAACTCGGCATTCCCGCGCAGAGATTCAAGATACTGGCGCTCAATTAAAATACGACTGTTGGCCAAAGCAATGCGCGGATACAAAAAGGAAAAGAATGCCGCTTTACGCTCGGTGGTGTCGCGAATGGTGGAGAAATCCGGAAGAGGGGCCGCGGCCCAAGAAGGAAGTTGGGGCAGAGAGCTGAGGGCAATGTCGGCCTCGTCGCCTGATTGTGCTCCAAAAGGCGTGTAAAGCGCGCCTGCGCCGGCAAACAGAATCAGCGGAACGCAGAGCAACAATGCGCGAGAAACAGCCGTCATAAATCCCTCTCTATAATCGATATGGAAGGAATTATAACAGGTTATAAGCCTTTTTCCGGCTTAGGGGGCGTCTTGGCCTAATCCGGAATAAGCGTGGCGATCAGCAAACCCGTGCGAGGGCCGGCGGCGGATGCGTCTTTGACGGTAAGAAAAATTTGATCGGCCTCGCCGGTATAGAAGCCCTGCAGCTCAAGCCCGGAAGAGGTAGACACAAGAGCAATACTGCCTCCGGGGGTGGTGGTGTAATTAAACGCCTCAATAATGTCGGAGCCTTTCGGTCCACGGACCTGGCCATTGCTGATTTCATGACTGACATTGAGGCCGGTCGCGGTGAGTTCTGCTTCGGTATTGCTGGTGAAGGTCAGTATGCCGTCATTCACCTGTTGGAGGTCATTAGAACTGGTCGTCACCGCCAAAATAGAGCCTTGAATGCGATAGCCGATATTGGTCTGAAGCCCCGTAGTGGGCGCTTTACCGGCGACCAGTAGCCCGTCACCCCAGATGCTGTCATCAAGATTGAACGCCAGCAACGAACCATCCGGTGAAGCTGCGCCTTGGCCGACATCAGGTTTTGTGTAGTCCGTGTCTGGGCAATCAGAGCATAGGTTCAAGCGGCCCATAAAACGGGGTCCGTCACTCAATTTTGAGCGGCGGTTGGCAACCGCAAGTGACGCTGATTCGACACCCGAAGTGGGAGTTACAGAACCGTTTGCAGAGCGAGACACGGTAAAGGTGGTGGCACTAATATTGGCGGATAGCTCATTCTTGGCTGCCTCCCCCGTATTGAACGTCCCCACTCCCGATTCAAAGGCAACCGGGTTGCTGCCGCCGAAGCTGCCCGTGAAGTATACTGCATTAAAATTTCCCTCTGCCTTGGATACATCGAAATCGTCACTTCGCAGCAAGTGCAGCTCGAACGTAGACAGGTAGTGGTTTTCCAGAGTGCCGCTGCGCTTGAGCTGATTTCCTTGCGCGTTCAGAGAAATCGCTTTGCCCGCCGTAAAGTAACTCGCCAGCACCCGGTCAGGACCGGTTTGTGCATCGATGGGGTTCGTAGTGAAGGCGTCAAAATAATACGGGTTTCGGGTCCAGCCAATGGTTTTAGTTTCAGATGGATAGGTAATGGTTTGGTAAAGGGCCCGGCCGGCCAACAACCGAGCCGGCTTGGGGTCATCGACGGAAGACTTGGGAGTGAGTGTCGCCGGGCCGGGCGCACTGGAATGACTGTTTGGCGCCCCAATTGCGGTAATAAACTGATGATCCGGAGAGTGGCTTATGGTTTGCCGGTTATAGGGTATATCCGTGGCCAACGAGGTCACGCTTAAGCCGAGCGCATCGAACGTCGTTAACGTTAACGCGGGATAAAGAAACGCGCTTTTATTGTCGGTCAGATCTACTTCCTGAGCGGTACGCAAGCCCCAAAGCCCGGCGGTAGGCGAGCCGTCAGCCTGTAGGGTGCCGCCAAGTTCCAGCCCGAAAAACACCGAATTATAGTCAGCGGAGCTGGCTTTAACGCTGCCAGAGGTGCTTTCATTCAGCAAAGCGTATTCGGCAAGATCATCCACATAGCTTGAGAAATCTACCCGTGCTCTCAGGCGATCAAGCGCCGCAGACAGGTTTGCGCCGCTGGGAATGTCGATCTCGAAATCGTGTACCTGATCGGCCAGCGTTGCCCAAACATATTTGTTCAGGCACAAGCCTCCCCCGGCATCATTCACACAATCCATCACGGTTTGAAAATCGTTGGCTTGATACTTGTCGCCGAGAATTTCTTCAACCACAAAGTGCGAGAAGGGATTTACCTTCACATCCCGGTCGGAGTCGGCAGCGAGTGCCTTCATGGTGATGCCGCCATTGCCATTCCAAGTGGTTTCGATGACAACGTCAGGGCCAATAGGAAGCCCATTTTTGAAGCCCACGATGAAGTGACCGTCATCGCCGGTGTGCTCAATGTTATCCAGTTTCTGCAAGGAATGATTGGTTCTGTAAACCTGAATGCGGTCGGGAACTACAATGCGCAGATTTCGGCGCGTTGCTTCACCGTTTGGGGCGTAATTGGCCGGCACTTCCATGGTGACCCGCACTTGGTTTTCTTTTAGGCCCTTCGCGTTGCTGGAGTCGCCTGTACTACCGGGACTGAAATCGTCCAGCGCATTAATGGTGCTACCGAATAGGTTGGGGGTATTGCGTGCGCCATCGATGGCACTGTCACCGCCGCCACAGGCAGTTACCAGTAAAGAAACGGAAAGCAGGGAAGCAAGTTTGAATCTCATGCCGGGGCCTATCCAAGTACAAGGTATTGGAAGAGCCTAACAGGTAAACGGAGGGAGGGGCGTGAAAGGGAGCACGGTTGGGCTAGCCGGAATATTTCGGATAGCCCAACAATAGCCTAAGGCTTAGAAGAAAATCTTCATGCCCGCGAGAATGCCTTCGTCCAGATTAATGTCGGGGTTGCCGGCAACATCCAGCTCAGTGTTCAGGTACCGGTAACCGGCGAACACTTCGGCGTTACGGATCACGCGATAGCTGGCGCGCAGCTCCAGGCTTGTCATCTCATCGGAATCACCGAACGAGAGAATACTCGGTGCGTAATGCAGGCTGCCGCCAAACGACAGGCCAGGCACGTCTGGCACATTTACGGTCGCGAAGCCACCTACGCCAACGGCGCCGCCGTCAAGGTGATCATCATCCCAGCCAATACCACGCAGGCCGATACCCGCAGTTGTTGGCAGGTTACCGAGTGCCGTGCGGCCTTGGGCATGAAAATCGACGTTGCCAATATGGCGTCCGCCTTCGTGATAGGTGTATCCAGCACCAACTTGCAACTCGTCCTGAGTGCCAAAGAAGTTCACCTGGCCTTTCACCGAGTCAGACGTCAGGCTCAGGTCGAGATCAGATGCCATAACCGGGGCAGCGGCTAAAGAAAGTGCCAAAGCAGAGATGCGGGTAATCTTCATGTATACACCTTTATAGCTGTCGTTATTGAATGCAACGCGCCCATTAAATGCTTGCATCCGCAATATTATTGACCGAGCAAAATGTTAACACCTGTTCCACGCAGTACAACTTAAAAGCCTGTAAGCCGGCGGAAAGGCGGAAACTAGTGAAGCTGGCCGTCGTGGCCTTGATCCAGATCTTCAGGCGACACGTTTTCAGCGGGTACGCGGTATTCTTCGTTTGCCCAGGCCCCAAGATCGATCAGTTTACAACGTTCGGAGCAAAACGGCCGCCAAGCGTTGGCTTCAGACCATTCAACGGACTTTTTACAAGTGGGGCATTCAACGTTCATGGGAATCAATCCGGGCTGTGTGTATGAGCTGCCGGTTATCAGTTATCGGCAGGGGCGTGACAGTATTGTTCCAGCACTGCCCGTAACATTTCAAGGTTGACAGGTTTGGCAACGAACACGTCCATGCCTGCGGCGCGACACAACTCTTCATCTTTTTCCATGGCACTGGCGGTGAGCGCCACCACCGGAACTCGTAACCGATTGTTTTTCTGCTCCCAGGCACGCAGCCTTTTTGTGGCTTCGAATCCGTCCATCTGGGGCATCAGGCAATCCATGAAAATCAGGTCAAACGAATTCTGTTGCCAGAGCGACATCGCCGCCTCGCCATCATTGGCGGCAGTGACCTCGCAGCCCAGTTTTTCAAGAAGCCGCTGGGTAAGAATGCGGTTCACCGGATTGTCTTCAACCAAAAGCACGTTCATGCGACCGCAAGGCAGTTCGTAGCGGGTCGCGCTTGGGTCGGTCAAACCTTTTAGTGAAAATCGCGTGAGGAAGCGCCGTTCCTTCTGTTCGATATCGCTGAATAAGTGGTTAAGAAGCGGGATCAAGTAGGATTCCCGCAAAGCCTTGCTTAAAAATGCATCGGCACCCGCTTGCCGGAAATGCTCGGCATCACCGCGCTGGGGGTTGGATGACAAAATCAAAAGGCGCGTTTCGCGCCACTGAGCGTTGCTGCGAATTTGCCGGCACAGAAGGTCGCAATCCATATCGGGTACAAATCCGTCAAGAATGATGGCATGGAATGGATCGCCGGCATCGCAGGCTTGGCGTAAAGAGGTAAGGGCTTCGCCGGCGGATTTTACGGCTTCAATCTGCAAATCAAAACGGGACAGCATTTCCAGTGTGATCTTGCGGGACAGCTCGTACGAGTCCACCACAAGAATGCGCCGGCCACGTACCATGCTCGAGTCGGGGCGGGTGCGCATGGCGCTGTCGCTGACTTCTTGCAGATTCAGTTCAATCCAAAAAGTAGAGCCTTCGCCTAGACGACTCTCAACATCCAGCGCGCCGCCCATCCGATCAACCAATTGCCGGCAAATCGTCAAGCCCAGGCCAGCACCTGGCAACTGCCGGGTAAACCGTTGGCCCAGCTGTATGTAGGGTTCGTACACCAGCGGCAGCTCTTCGGGATTAATGCCTTCGCCAGTGTCTTCGACAGCCAAGCGTAAGCGAACTTTATTATCTTTGCGGCCGAGCACTTCAACGCTCACCAAAACGTGACCGGAATCGGTAAACTTGATGGCATTGGCCAACAGGTTAATCAACACCTGTCGAATCCGAACCGGGTCGCCCATCACCGCCCACGGCAGGCTCTCATCCACCCGCATTTCCATCGCCAGGCCTTTTTCACGGGCTCTGGCACCCAACATGTGTACAAGATCATTCAGGGTTTCGCGAAGATCGAAGGGGATTTCTTCCAGTTCCAGCTTGCCCGCTTCCATGCTAGAAATGTCGAGCAGGTCGTTGAGAATAGACGACAGATTTTCAGACGCATTAATCAGTGTGCTGACGTATTCGGTTTGTTCCTGATCCAGCGGCGTATCAGCCAGCAAGTGGGCGTAACCGAGTACCGATTGAAGAGGGATGCGCAGCTCGTGGCTGACGTTGGCCAAAAACTGATTTTTGGCTTGGTTTGCACGTACCGCTTCGTCCCGCTCACCGCGGGTTTTTACGGAAATTTGGCGCAGGGAACGGGTGTCTTCCAGAATTTGCAGGCGCATCTTATTAAGCGCTTGCTCCAGTTCCGAAAGCTCATCGGGCTGGGCCGGTTTTTTCCGGCGTAACTCTAACGGAGCCACCAGCGCATCAAGATTGAGCTTAGCCGCATAGTCCGCCATGGTTTCCAGGTGCCGTGAAAGGGCTACTCGTACGATCAACAACAAGCCCAAGGTGCCCAGCATCACAATGATCGATTGATACAACAGATTGACCAGAGCGCTGGCGAGAATTTCCTGATAAATACTTTCAACGGACGAAACTACCGTGAGCTGGCCCACCCGTTGCGGCTCTTTCAAATGGGTGCTTTTGAAGTCTAGAGAAAAGGTTTGGGAAATCGTTCGGCCGACCGGGTTAGTGCCTGAACTGAATTCTTGGTCGGTAGAGGTTTGTATGCGTACGTATTGGATGTGAGGTACGTTGCTCAGGTCGTCGAGGTTAGCCGCAACTTCACTGTAGTTCAGCACCCACAAGTTTGAGCTTAAGGTGCCGGATATGAGATCAACCGCTCGGCTCTGGCTGGATTCCAAACGCGATTTCTGGCGCTCAAACTCGCCGATCATCTGCACGCCCGTGGCCACCAGCGATAATGCAAGGCTGTATAACAGCACCCACCCGAGTAACCTCAGGGCCAATGGGCGCACACCCCAGCGCTTAAAAAACGGGTTTGAAGGCAAGTCACGAATTCCCTGTGTTGACAGCAATTTGACCGTCGGCAGTTTAACAGATGGACAGGACTTCTACACGCGCCTTTCCGGCGTCGGTGACAAAGCGGAAACGCACGTTCAGATCGTACAAGTGCGCGCCATAAATGCGATCTTCATCCCGGCCGCGTCGGAACGAAGGACGAGGGTCGTAGCTGACGACATCTTCGATCAGGCCACGCAGATCCGGGTAGTCATTGGGGGGCAATGAGGCAAGCTCGGTTTCGGCTGCGGGGCTGATCACCACCTCGACACGCTCCACCGGAGGCGTGTCGGCCCAGCCTAAAGACGCATCGGGAATGGCATCGGCGAAAGGCAGGTAAGGTTTGATATCGAGAATCGGTGTGCCATTAATCAAATCGTGATCTCGAATCTTTAACACAAGCCGGCCCTTCTTTTTTTCAAGCCCTTCGTTCCGAACCACCGATAACCCCAAACTGTTGGGCCTAAACGGCGAGCGGCTGGCGAACACACCGATTTTTTTGTTACCGCCCAAGCGGGGAGGGCGCACCACTGGCCGCCACTCGGCACGCACCGCTTCATGAAACTGAAACGTCAGCCACAAATGGCTGGCGGTTTCTAAACCCCGAAAGGCATCTTCCCGATCAAACGGCGGCTCAATCACCAAATCCGCATGGGCATGGCGGGTGAGCCCCGGTTGGCGTGGTACTCCGAATTTATCTTTGAAGCAGGAGCGTGTGTAGGCGACAGGGGTAAGGGTTAGGGCTTCGGTTGCCGGTTTGCTTTTGTGCCTGGGTCGGGTCATGTCAGTCTCTATCAATGGTGCCGGCAAAGTACATTTCGATACGGAAGATTACAGACGCTTGATCTGTGAAGCTTTCCTCGCGGGGGAATTCTAATGCGGGAATCAGCTCGGCAAACAGCCAGTCTTCATACACCCGATAGCGCCAAGTCACATCGGCAAAGTACGATGTCGTCTGCCATACCGGCTGGCTTTCCCCGAGAATGCCGATTCTAGGCGAGATCACCGAGCGCGAACTGGTGCGCTTGCGCAAACTAAAGAGCTGCGCGGCTTCGAATTTTCGGTCGGTGTGCACCCACTCCAGTTCAGATGACGTGAAGAAGTGCCAGCCGTTCCAAGCGGGGCGATCCGCACCGAACCAAGAGCGGGAGCCCCAGCCGGAAGTGTGGTAGTAATAAACCCGTTGTTTAACCCCGATGCGCCAGTTGTCTGCGGCCCACCAGCGCTTGTCGGCCTCTAGGCGCCAGAACATTTCAGGCGGAAGCCGCAACCGGCCACCTATGTCCATCGACAAATTGATGGCATCGCCTACGTCTGTTAAATACCTCAGTGCACCGGTGGCATCGGTATCGGTTCGCTCCGGTTCAGTCAGTTGTCGATCCCGTTCGCGCTCACCCAGCGGAACCAGTTCGTCGCTGTCGCTTTCAATAACCAGTCGCAGTTTCTTCTTTGTGGTGGGCAGATCAAGGCGGAAGCGTACTTCTGGCTTAAATTGTGCCGGGTCGCTGTATTCGGATTCCGCCGCAAAGCCTAACCGAAGATAACTTTCATTGTTCGGCAGCCCATGTTCAGACCCGGACAAGGTGCGGTCGGCCCAGTTACCAATGCCTTGAACCTTGCTGCCGTGTAGGCGTTCCTGATGAATAACCCAGTTGCTGGCACTTAACCACCAGGAATCCACCGGCTCCGCCCAGTACTCGCTGGGCTTTACCGTATAAAATGACGCGGGTAACCGGTAAGGCGATAGCTTATCCGCTAAGGAATCTTCCTGGACGCTAATCGGGCCGGCGCTTTGGACGTGTGAAGAAACGGCCAATAGCGACGGCAGAAGAAAAGCAAAAAATGAGAGGTAACGCAGACGAAGCCCCTTAACTGAATTCAAGCACCCACTGATTATGCAGCTCGGCAACCTGCCGCTCAACCTCAATCAAAGGCTGGTTGTTATCAATGATCGCGTCTGCCTTAGCGCGCCGGTTTTCCCGAGACATCTGGGCCGCCATAATGCGTTCCACTTGCTCGCGGGAATTGTTATCCCGAGCCATGGTGCGTTCCAGCTGAACAGACTCTGGTACATCAATAACGAGGGTTTTGTTCACCAGTTCGTGTTGGTCCGTCTCTAGCAATAATGGCGAAACCAGCAGGGTGTAGGGCAGGTTGTAATCCGCAGGCTGAAGTTGGCGGATAAGTTCATCGCGAATAATCGGGTGTAGCAACGCCTCAAGCCAAGCCCGCTCCTCCGGCTCCGCAAACACTCGTTGCCGTAACCAAGCGCGATCCAGGGCACCATCGGCCCGCAACACCTCATCCCCAAAGTGCTCAGCAATAGTTTTCAGCGCAGGCATGCCCGGCTCAACCACCTCCCGAGCCACATCATCCGCATCCACCCAGTGCACGCCCAATTCCCCAAACAGCCGCACCACCGTAGACTTCCCGGAACCAATTCCCCCTGTTAACCCAATAATCGCCAAACTTAGCTCCTAAACCCCAAGAAACCCATACCAAGCCGAAACAATTTCCGTCCCAAACCACAAACAAATCACCCCGGCCACCGCCAAGTAAGGTCCAAACGGAATCGGCACCTCCCGCCCATGCTTGCGGAACACCATCAAACTGATGCCAACAACCGCCCCAACCAGAGATGACAGCAAAATCACCGCCGGCAGCACCTGCCAGCCCAACCAGGCACCCAAGGCTGCAAGCAGTTTAAAATCACCATGCCCCATGCCTTCCTTGCCGGTTAGCAGTTTAAAGAGCCAATAAACCGACCAAAGCGACAAATAACCTGCGACTGCACCCCAAAAGGCGCTTTCGAAATCCGTCAGCATACCGAAGTAATTTAGCATTAAACCTAACCACATCAGCGGGAGCGTGATGCTGTCAGGTAGAAGCTGGGTATCAAAATCGATCACCGTCAGCGCAACCAAGGCCCAGATTAACAGCTGCGCCCATAATGATGCTTCCGTAGGGCCGAGTAAACAAACCGTGATCACCGAAGCCGCGGCTGTAAAGGCTTCAACCAAAGGATAGCGGGCCGAGATTCGAGTTTTGCAGGAAGAGCATTTTCCGCCGAGCAGCACCCAGCTGATGACGGGAATGTTTTCCCAGGCTCGGATCTTGTGGCCGCAGGGCGGGCACGTGGAGGCAGGTTTAGAAAGTGTTATCTGCGTTTCGTTTTTGCGCTTTTCCTCCGGTACCTCAAGAAACTCCTCGCACTGACAGTGCCAGTCCTGGTGCATCATTTTTGGCAGGCGCAGGATGACTACATTCAGGAAGCTGCCGATGCAGAGGGAGACGACGGTGACTGTGGTGTAGAGGAGCCAGGGGGTTGCGAGGAAGGTTTCTAGTGATGGCATTTGGGGCTCTTAGGTAACGGTTTTAGCTCGCGAAGGAGGGTGAGTATGGTTTTCTGAAGTGCCCTCTCCGGATGAGGGAGAGGGCGGGCCGATTAATAGACATTCTGGACGGCAAGGAGAACGTTTAGCTGACAACCTGTCCCATTTGAAATATTGGTAGATACATAGCAATAATCAAACCGCCAACCAGTACCCCGAGAACCGCCATGATCATCGGCTCCATTAGTGCAGTTAGGTTATCTACCATGTCATCAACTACAGCCTCGTAATGTACTGCCACCTTTTCAAGCATCTCATCCAGGTTGCCAGATTCTTCACCAATGGCGGTAAGCTGAACCGCCATTACCGGGAAGACATCTTGTTGGCGCATGGATGCTTGCAATTGGGTACCGCTGGATACATCGTTCTTGATGTTTTGAATCGCGTCGCGGTAAACCGCATTGCCGGTTGCTCCGGCAACTGAGTCAAGTGCGTCGACCAAAGGCACACCTGCAGCAAACGTAGTGGATAAAACGCGACCGAATTTGGCGACAGCAGACTTGTCGAGAATTTCGCCGACAATTGGCAGTTTTAAAACGTATTTGTCGACAATGTCTGAAAATTTTTGAGACCGTCGTTTGGCCTCTTTGAACAAATAAATCGTACCTACAATTGCGAGCAGTACCACAAACCACCATGACTGCATCCATTCGGAAAGTCTTACCACCATTTGGGTAAATACCGGCAGTTCAGCTCCAAATCCGGAGAACAAACTTTCAAATTGCGGTACAACTTTGATTAGCAGAATTGCAGTAACCACGATAGCAACCACAATAACGGCAATTGGGTAGGTCATCGCCTTTTTGACTTTTTTCTTGAGAATTTCAGTTTTCTCAAGGTAGGTCGCAATTCTGTCGAGCATGGCCTCAAGTGCACCGGCCTGTTCGCCAGATTCCACCAAATTGCAGTAGAGAGTGTCAAAGTGCCTGGGGTGTTTGCGCAACGCAGCGGCAAAACCCGTTCCGGACGAAATGTCATTCCGAATCGACATTACCAGTTCTTGTAAGCCCTTGTTCTCAAGTCCATCGGCTACGATGTCGAAGCTCTGCACCAAAGGTACACCTGCTTTCATCATCGTTGCCAACTGGCGAGTCAGCATGGCGATATCGAAAGGTGTGATTTTTTTACTGCCACCAAAGAGTGGCTTAGGCTTTTTCTTAACTTTGTCTGGAATTACGCCTTGCTTGCGGAGTTGGGCTTTCACGAGGGCCAAACTGACGCCGTTCATCTCACCCTTCGTTTTATTGCCTTTACGGTCTTTGCCTTCCCAGACATACGCTTCCAGCTTTTGCGATTTTTCTGCCATGCTTAATCCTTCGTCACGCGGTTGGCTTCTTCAAGGCTGGTCACGCCCTGAATCACCTTCATCAGGGCAGACTGCCTTAGAGTACGGAAGCCCTCGGCCTGCGCTTTTTTAGCAATTTGAATCGAGCTGGCTTCTTCCATAATCATGTTGGCCAGCTCATCTGTAATCTTGACCACCTCGTAAATACCAACGCGGCCTTTATATCCACCACTGCATTTATCACAGCCCTTGGGGCGGAACAACGTGAACCCCGTATCAATTTGTTCCTGTGTGAACCCTTCGGCTAAAAGCACGTCTTTTGGAACGTCTGCAGGTTGTTTGCAGCTGCACAGACGCCTGCCGAGGCGCTGAGCGATGATCAGGCTCACAGAGGTGGCGATGTTGAATGCGGGAACACCCATGTTCATCATTCGGGTGAGGGTTTCAGCAGCACTATTGGTGTGCAGAGTAGATAAAACCAAGTGTCCCGTCTGGGCCGCTTTGATGGCAATATTGGCCGTTTCTAAATCCCGTATCTCACCGACCATGATCACGTCTGGGTCTTGTCGCAAGAAAGCTCGCAGAGCTTCCGCAAAGCCCAATCCAACTCGTGTGTTCACGTTGACCTGGTTGATGCCTTCCAGGTTGATTTCGGCCGGGTCTTCCGCAGTGGAGATGTTCCGCTCGTTCGTATTCAAAATATTCAGGCCGGTATACAGAGAGACAGTCTTACCTGAACCGGTTGGGCCGGTGACCAAGATCATGCCTTGAGGCTGCTCAAGAGCTTCCAGGTAAAGTTGCTTCTGATCTTCTTCGTACCCAAGCACATCGATGCCGAGTTTTGCTTGGCTGGGATCGAGTATCCGAAGTACGATTTTCTCGCCCCAGAGCGTCGGTAGGGTGTTTACCCGAAAGTCGATGGCTTTGGTTTTAGACAGCTTCATTTTGATTCGGCCATCTTGAGGTACTCGGCGTTCTGAAATGTCTAGCTGAGCCATGATCTTCACACGAGCAGAAATCTTGGGAGCAAGCTTGATCGATGGGCGAGAGACCTCTTTCAAAATGCCGTCCGTCCGATAGCGAACCCGATAAGTTTTTTCGTAGGGCTCGAAATGAATATCGGAGGCGCCACCACGAATGGCGTCAAGAAGCATCTTGTTGACGTACTTTACGATAGGCGCATCGTCAACTTCGGAGGTTGATGCGGTGTTGTCGTCTTCGTCATCACCACCTTCGGTTTCAACGCCTTCGAGGTCGGCATCATCAAGATCCCCCATAGACGAGTCTTGAGATTCCAAGTATTTGTCGATGGCTGCCCGGAGCTTTGCATCGTCCACTAAAACAGCGTCGGTGCTTAAGCCCGTATTAAACTTGATCTCGTCCAGAGCCTGGATATTGGTCGGGTCGGAAACCGCGATAAACAACCGGTTACCTCTTTTGTAAAGAGGCAGGGCGGTGTGCTTTCGTATCAGTTTCTCGTCCACTGATTTCTCAGGCATCATTTCCGGCAGAAAAGAATCCAAATCTAGGACAGAAATGCCAAACTCCATCGCAGCAGAGAAGGCCAGCTTAGAGCTGTCAGCCAGATCATTCTGGGTGAGGTAAGTGATGAGGGGAGTGCGATTTTCTGAGGCCTGGATAAAAGCATCTTTCGCGATGTCCTCGTCCAAAAGCCCGTCATCAACAAATCGACGGGCCAGGCCCGTAAGCGTTACGTTTCGGTTGTTGCTCGCCATAAGTGCTCTGAGGAAAGTCGTATAAGTGGCTGAATCACGTATTTATGAGCACAGAGTTTAGATGTAGTGGGTAGATTTGGAAAGGTTGTGGGTTCTCAGGTTTGGTATTTGATTGCGATCGAGCGAGGGTCGTTTTCAGGTTGCCGAAGCTTCAGTCTGTCGGCTTGGTGACAGAATGTGTCAGTCGTAGCCCTTTTGCGACTAAAGTTGCACTCCGAGTTGTTGTGTGATTTGTGTCACATATGCACCTTAACTCATTGAGCAACCGCTGTTTTCATATGTTACCTTGCAATTGGCACGTCCGATGCTTAACTTACACTAAGCTCAGCGCGGTCGCGGGGTAACGCTCTACCGCCCCGGAGCTATTAAGAACCAAATACGACATAGAGGTCGAATTATGCAAAAGATTAAAATGAACAAAGGCCAGCAGGGTTTTACTCTGATTGAATTGATGATCGTAGTTGCGATCATTGGTATTTTGGCGGCTGTTGCTATCCCTGCGTACCAAGATTATACGCAGCGAGCTCAAGTTGCGGAAGCTTTTACGATGACTGCCGGCGCTAAAACAGCTATTGCCGAATATGCGCAATCTAATGGCGCCTACCCTGACTCGGCTGCCTTGGCTGATCTTGATCTTGATGCCTCTCCGGCCATTAGCGGAAATTACGCGGAAGCTGAGGTTGCTGATGACACCGGCGTGATTACTATTACAATGAAGGCAGCGGGCACCGTAGGGGCCGACATTGCTGGCGGAGTAATTACATTGACTCCACCTACGCTTGCAGGCATGACAGGTGCTTTTAAGTGGGATTGTGGTTCAAGTGGAAGCAATAAGATTGAGCAGAAGTTCCTGCCTAAGAGCTGTACTTCAAGCTAAGTTTTAAGTGGTCGCTGGGTTGGGGTCTTGGGATAGAGTGTTATTGTTGTAATCGTTAAACCCGAGCTTGGCGTTTTCTATAAGCCCGAAAAGATATTCTTTTCGGGCTTTTTATTTTTTGGTGCATTGCGGGAAATAAAGCTCGCTTTGATTCGCTTGAATTAACTTTAGTGCTAATTATACAGATTTTTGGGGTTAGGGTTGCTTAAAGTATCGAACACTATTTATGGGGTAGTCGTCTCTTTAGTGATAGTTAGCGTATTGTTCGCGGACTTTCTCCCATTGTTGGTTAGCGGTTATGACTACCAGAGATTTATACTTGTCGTGTTGTTGGCGTCAGTGGTTAGCGTCGGTATCGTAATGTTGTTGTTTGAGAATGATGGTGAGGCTTATCGAGAAGTTGGCCCGGCCCTTTTGCTTGCAGTCCTGTTTTTTGTTCTGGCAATACCGTTTCGAGACGCTCCCCACAATTGGGTTGAGCCAGCGTTGTTTGCGGCGTTTTTTTTCGCGTTTGTGCTTCTGGGTACTTTAACCAAGAGGTATGCGCAGCAGGGCCCGTGGGTGGTCTTGTTTGTTTATATTTTTGTAGCAACGGCTTTTTTTTATGGTGCTTGCACCCTCCTCGTATATATTTTTGTTCTGTCAGACCGTGTTTCGGCTATTTCAAGTTATATTCCTTGGGGGTTTGCAAATATTCGATACTGGAGTCACATAGCCACTTGGCTTATACCCTTGCTGCCGTTAGCGGTACTTATAGGCCCGCTAAAACATAAAAAGTTGTGGCATGTGATCGTCGCATTAAGTGCTGCATCATGGTGGTGGGTCGTTTTTTTATCAGCGTCACGAGGAACTATTCTTGGAGTTCTGTTCGGGAGTGGTGTAGTGATAATTACGATGGGGCGTTTATCTTTTCCATGGCTAAAAGTAGCGCTGCGTTATTTGGTGTACGGCCTAACTGCATGGATTGTATTGTCGATTCTTGTGCCGTCACTACTATTCGACGGTATTAATGTCCGTTCGTTCAAAAATCAAGCTTCTATTGAAGTTAGGGCAGTGCAGGCAAGCGAGGCGTGGGAGATGACCCTCGAAAATTTCCCTTTTGGATCGGGGCCACAATCATGGCTTACTCACGAAATTATCACTGAAAAATACCGCGACGCTCCTAAATACGCACACCCGCACAATATGTATTTGATGTGGGCGGCAGAGTATGGCTGGTTGTTGATTGTCGCGTTGTTGCTGCTCGTAGGTCAGGCTGTTCGGAATTTTTGGGCTAGGCGCGGTGAGTTGTTTGTCGGTGATCGGTATGGGTTGGCTTTGCCATTAGTAGCGGTCACATCATCAGTTTCTGCAGCGCTAGTTCATGCCGGTGTTTCGTCAGTTTTCTTGGCGCCGGGCTCGATGTTGGTTGGTTTTATCGTGCTGTCGCTGTTTTGGGCTTTGATTTCGCCTCAAAAACTTCGGGTACCTGTAAGGTTTTCTTTCGCGACGGTAGCCGCCGCACTATTGGCAGGAGTATTGTTCGGCGTTCTATCCTGCTATTGGGTGCGAGACGTTACTGCTTATCACCAAGCTATGGAGGCCGATGAGCTAATCTATTATGAAAGCCAGCCAAATGGGACGATGCCGCGCTTCTGGGTTCACGGCAATTACCCTCGCCCCCTCAGTCAAATGGGAAAGCTAGACTAGTCTTTCGCATAATTGGGCTATGAAATCTGTCGGCACACTTTCGCCAGCTGATTCGCCGAGCTTCGCATTATTAAAGGGTGTGGGATCCTCTCTATCTCAGAGGGAAAAGGTTTGTGATGGTAGACCAAAGGCACCAGCGCAACTCTTGTAGGGGGCGATTTTTTGCCACCACAATCCGAAAATTAAAAGTTGGTGCCGAAATTGCTTGCCATAACATTGTGTAGAACCCCTCAAAAATGGCGGAGATATGGCGAAAAGCACTGGTTTCTCTCTTGTTGAGTTGATGATTGTTGTGGGTATTATCGGAATTCTTGCAGCTGTTGCTATCCCTAGCTATCAGGGTTATATCGTAAAAGTGCAATTAAATCTTGCAGTTGGTGAGCTGTCTGTCTACAAAACTCCGTTTGAAGAACGAGTTAGCTCAAATGATGGCGTTACAAATGCGGATATTGGATATGCCCCGTCGGACCTGACAACAGGGACTCATGGTGTCGATATAGGTGTGCTTAATGCCAATGGTTCTGGTCAGCTTCAAGTGACCATGGGGGGCAAAGCTCATCCAAATTTGTCAGGTGTGATTCTGAGTATCGAGCGCAGCCCCTTGGGAAGGTGGGAGTGTGTTATTGATCCAAGTGCAGCAACTGGTTGGAAAGCTTCTTACTTGCCTTCTGGATGCCGGCTGTGACCGGTTTTATCTGTGCCCAGTATGAGTGGGCATCAACCGACTCACCCAAACTCCCGCCCCAACCAGTCATTAATATCCCCAGACTCATACATCCACCGCTCTTCACCCCGCTCATCCACAATCAACAAACAAGGAACCTTAACCGCTCCACCACCTTTCAACAGTGCCTTGCGGTTTTTCTCACCATGCTGGGCATCCCGCCGTTCAATGTTCAGTCCCAGTCGTGCCATTTCCTTCCGCACCTTGATGCAAAACGGGCAAGCGCGGAACTCGTAAAGCGCCAAGTTTTTGGTAGCTTTATCGACTATAGCTTGCTGCTCGGCCGAGCGTTCGATCGCCTTGGGCGTGCTGAGCTTCTCTGAAAGCAGCATGAACGGCGTCAGAACCAAGCGGAGAAGGCGGAAAAAAGCTCGGATAATCATTCGCATAAAAAACCTAAACTGTTTGAAATGAGCGTGTTCACGGATAATAAGGCGGCAAGGATACCACGGCCGTGAAATAAATTGGGGTCAGACCCCAGTTGCATCAAACCTCGCCTCGACCATTTTTCTCCAGATAAGCCGATCCAGTGCCGCCTTCGCCTTCCATCTGTACGCTGATCCGCGGCGCTGCCACGTCAATGTAGCGTTCTTCCATCTTCCGCTTCAGCAGCAAGTTGAACGCGCGGGATACATCCCATTGAAACTCGGGCTTGGTGCGCATGCGCATACGCAATACCGGGCAACCTTCTTCGAATGCGTGGATGCCCTGCATTTCCAGTGGCGACCAGATCAGCCAGCGCATATCAGGCTGCAGGCGCAGTTCGTCGGCTGTTTCGTTCATCAGCTGTATGGCATCGTCGATGGGCAGTTCCCGGGGGATACGGATCTTAAGCAGCGCAATGCCAAACTGGCGGGACATGTTGTGGATGGAACTGATTTTGCTAAAGGTAATGTGATGCACTACGCCTTCAAGGTCCCGTAGGCGCACGGTGCGCAAGTTAAAGCCTTCGACGGTGCCCATAAAGCCGTTAATCTGCACGAAATCACCGACCGACATCGAGTCTTCCACCACAATAAAAAGGCCGGTGATCAAATCCTGAACTAGGGTTTGCGCGCCAAAACCTACCGCAAGGCCGATAATACCGGCACCGGCAAGAAGGGGTGTCACGTCTACGCCGAGAGTAGACAGGCTGACTAAAGTCGCGATGATCAGGATGGTGATCAACAACGTGTTTCGGGCAATGGGTAGGATGGTCTGTGCCCGGGCGGCGTTGATTCGTTTTTTGCGATCGCCCATGCCTAGGGTGCGTTCTAGCAGTTCGTCGATGAAAATCCACGTTAGTTTCGTGACCAGTAGAACAACGGCTACGCCAAACAGGCTGCTGGTAATGTTTTTGCTGACCGGAGGTTTGCCAGCCAGACCAAACATCGATAAATCCCAGATTTGCAGAGTCAGTTCGAAAAACACAAACCACGCCGCCGCTTGGCTCAGGTTGTACCCAAAACGGACCAGCCTACGGCTGAAGGTGCTTAAAGATCGGTGCTTGGGGCGGTTTTGTTGAATGCCGAGCAGTCCTTGTAAGGCAAGCGTAAGAGCCAGAAGCAGGGCACAAATCATGGCTTTGCCCAGGGCGGCATCGGCCTCGCCCCCATTGATGAACACTGCGACCACAGAGGCGCTTATCGCGACCAGCAAGGGGATATGCCAGAGCCGGGCCAGTAGGGCGATGACTTCCCGAGACACGCCTTCGTTTTTGCGTTGGTTGTAGGGGCGGTTACGGATTAGGTGGGTAACGGGGCGCCGGTTACGCACAATCAGGTAGAAACTCATTAACGCCGCAACCACGCTGAATACGAGTGCCAATGCACTGGCCAATTCTGATCCAAGTTGTGCCGTCAGTTCGGTAGTGCTTAAGGCATCTTCAAGGGCGAAAAGTGCGCCAATGATAAACAGCGGCAATAGCATACGTCGACGAAGAATGATGACTGCAGATAGTCGATGGCCATTGGAGAACACGGAAATCATCACGTCGAATAAGGAAGTCAGAATGCGCGCGCAAAGGCCAGTATATGCAAGGATTCTTACCGTGGTTTGTGCAGCCTCAGACATGCCGAAGGTTGGCAGCTCAGCCAGTAGTGCAACAAAGGTCAGCAACCATGGCAGAATACGCCGGATAAAATGCACCGCCAGAAGCCAGGGCCTCGGATTCCGAGGCATTTGCAGGGGCCAATCTCTCCAGACAAAAAACGCTTGGAGAACCCGTGAAAGCCCCCACAATACGGCCAGCCACACGGTCAGCACTGCTGTTGTTTCTGCCAGCGCGCGGGGAGAAGCACTGTTCAGTAATGTTAGGGCGGCGGTGTAGGCATTTTTGAAGTGCGTTTCCCAAATCGAAAGGTAGCTAGGCGGGGTATCGTCTGCTCTGTGGCCCTCATCAAACAAGACAGCAATCGCGCCAAGCAGCCCCTCGTTTTCGAAGGCTTCGTTTTCGTCGGACGCGGATTTTGCCTTCAGTCCTTCTTGAAGGGTCTTGAGCTGTTGCACCAGCGCCGTGCGTTCTTCGTCGTTTTCCAGTGCCTCAATGGTCACATTTAAAGAGGCTTCAAGCTCTTTTGGCGATGCCTCTTCCTTTTCTTCTTGCCCGGAAAAGCCCGGAATGCCAGGCAGAGAAAAAGGGTTTGCCTGGGCCGAAGCGCAAAAAAACAGTAAACACAGCCCAAATAAGGCAACGGAACGTCTCAAGCTTTTACCTCTTCAGAATCAGGAAATAATGAATTCGGCTATTTTTGCGTATTACCGTACCACACTGCATGATTCGCTCCCCCATCTTCCTGACTTTGCGATAAACTTTCGCAGTCTTAAAAACCAGAAAAATTCGTTAAGGAACTGATGCATGGCGTTCGAATTCGGTACCCAGAAACTCAATATCCGGAACCCGTTCCGGTTTGAGGGGTTAGTGCGGTCTATCCGGGGTTTGGTGTTAACAGCAATCGGCGTGTACCTCTTGTTGCAGATTCAACCGTTGCTCTCTATCGATAAAGCTCATGCATGGCTCAGCTTGGCCATTGGTAGTGTGTTTGTCATTGGTGGTTTCAAAGCTCTGGGTATCGGGCTCTTTCAGGTGATGCGCTTTTTCGTTGGTCGGGCGGCGCCAGCCTCTCTTACGAAGAATGTCGCAAGGGAAGCCGTCCAAGAAAAAGAGCCTGCGCTATACACGGCTCAAACTATTCACAATATGTTGATGAGTAAAAGCAACCCTACGTTCACAGAACCTCAGGGCTGGTTTGCGCGTGCAGTGCACTCAATTTTTCCAGGGCTTATCGTTACTCCTTGGCCTATTCGGAACACCGCTCAAACGCTGGTTATGAAAATTACCCGAAGCCTCATTGCTTTAGGCGCATTTTTAGTGGCGTCTTTGGTTATCGTGATGGTATTTGCTGGGTCAGAGGGCGGTGACGCCGGAAGTGCGGTGATCACATTGGCGTTTCAGGTCGTATTGCTGGTCTATCTTGGCCTTGTTTGGGTAAAGCTGGGCAATCCTTTGGCACGTGAAAATATGACAAAGCTGCACACATACTCCAGTGGTGGCTTGGCCTTGGTGGTGGTGGGCGCCATCGTCATTCCGGTTTTGATGGCGCAAGGCTGGATCGCGCTTTGGCAAAACGTAAGCTTTCGAGACAGGGCGGCCTTTGTCGAATTGTTGCCGGCTCTTGAACCCATCTTCCGAACGGGAACCCTGCTCACATTGACCGTTGTCTGTGCAGCCGTGGTTGCGGCAGTGGCTGTGGTCTTGATCCGTGCTCGCATTCGGATGGTGGAGATCAAAACCAGCAGTTCCGAGAAGAACAGCAGCTGGCGTTTCGACTTGCATCCACGGCAAATCTTCACAACCCTGAGGGATCTGGTTTTGATGCAGCGCCGAGAGCAGGAATTGCCGAATCGCATGTATCAGGATGACAATGATACAGGGCAGGCAAACCGTGATAACGAACAGTTTAACGGCGATTTGATCACTGAGATTCAACCTGTCGTTGAAGAGGTTTCTGAGCCTGCCACTATGCGGTACGCACGGATTGCGGGCACGGTGACGGCACAAGTGCTCATGCTGATCGGCGCGATTCTGTTCTGGCAGGGCGCGGACAGTGTGTTGGTTCACATGAGCGTATGGGATCTGCTTGTCTCTCAGCGTGCCAGTGTAGGCGTGTTGCTCGATCAGCTGTTGATTCCGGTAGGCGGAACAGTCGCTATGCTGCTTGCGGGTTTTCTGATGATGGGCTTTGGTCGCACGCTGGACAGAATCTGCCATATGTTCTGGGCTGAAATTTTCTTCCGCTCCAAAGTGTTTGATTTTCACTGTGAAGGCACCGTTATGCGCGCGACTCATTATCGCGGCGCGGATCGCCACAGTTCATCCAGTGAGCAGGACGTTTTCACTTTTGATGCGACCTATTTTGCGTTGGCTGCCGACTTTGTCAGTTCCACCTTTGCGGTTTCGGGGCAATATAATCTGGAACAGCCTCGCTACGTTTTGTCGATGAGCCCCTGCGATGGTTTTATGAACAGCATTGTGGGCGACTTGGAAGATGAATTCCGTCGCAGAGATGACGAAATCCAAAGCGACAAGAAGGCGGATAAAGAGCAACGGCTTGATTATATTCGCCAGGAGCAAGAGGCACGCCGCACCGGTGATTTGGCAGCTCAGGGTTTGACGTCTCCGCAGCAAAGGGCGATAGAGTCTGAGATGCCGGTTGACGCAGACCGAGAGAAGATTAGTCGTTGGGAAGGTGAGGCAGACTAAGATGAGCCCTAGGGAAGGCTAAGCGCTCTACTGTGTTGTCAAATAGGCGGCAAGCGATTCAATATCCCCGTCAGACAACACCGTAGCAATCCCAATCATCGGAGTGCTGTGCTGCGTCGGGTCCATATGTTTGAAACGGTTAAGTGCAATGCCCAGATACTCCGCAGGCTGCCCCGCCAACCTTGGCATATTCTGAAAGCCCTGAGCCATCTGCCCATGACACCCCGCACAACGTATTTTAAATAAGGATTCACCGGCGTCGATGAGGGCTGGATTCGGGCTTGGGCGAGCATTTGCCTTCTGCTGGCTGAAATAAACCGCGATATTGATTTGCTCGTCTACGGATAGAGTTTTCGCGAGCTTAGACATGACGTAGTCTTCGCGCGTGCCGTTCCCGAATTTTTCAAATTGATCGAAGAGGTACTGCGGGTGTTGCGCCGCTAGATTCGGGATGTAATCGCGTTTGCTATTACCGTCTTTCCCGTGGCAGTAACCGCAAAACCGGATCCGCTCCTGGCCAGCTTCGTAGGCGGCTTGCCGCCCTTGATCATCGGCCATAATGGCTCGTAACTCCGACATGACATCGGTGCTTTCCGCCTGAACCAGCGCCGAGAAGCTCATGCCCGCCACAACCAAGAAGTATCTAATTCGAAGACCAAAAATCATACTGCACCCTTTAGTTCGGACTGTAGTCCGGAAAACAATGCAGGTTAGCGTCGACATAAGAGTGAGGTCTTGAGAAAGGTCAATAAAAACGGAATCTTGGACAGGGGCCAAACGCCCTGAGCATCTCGTCACAGAAAATGCACGGGGGTCTGGCTTAGCAAAGTTTGGTAACATGGGCGAATGCTAAGCAGGGAGCGACTGATCATGCACTACAGTTCAATACTACCGGATGTCATTAAAATCGCAGATGAAGCCAGTGAGCGGGTTCTGCACATCTATCAATCCGATTTCAAAGTGCAGTATAAAGAGGATCATTCGCCCATCACGGCGGCAGACATGGCCAGCCATGAAATGATCGTGAAAGGGCTGCGAAGCATCAGTCGCGACATCCCGATTCTTTCGGAAGAAGGCGAGCAGGTGCCTTGGGAAGAACGCAAACACTGGCGTCGGTTCTGGTTGATAGACCCTATCGACGGCACTAAAGAGTTCACGCAGCGTAGCAGCGAGTTCACGGTCAACATTGCCTTGATTGAAGACGGCCAACCCATCATGGGCGTGGTAACGGCCCCTGCATTAAAGGAGGCTTATTGGGGTATAAAGGGTGAGGGCGCTTTTAAGCGCGACCGAACCGGCCGCACCCATCGCATCCATGTGGCCGAGCCAAAGGGTATCAAGCGAGTGGTAGCCAGCAAAAACCATCTCACCGATGAAACCCGCGCCTTTATCGAAACCCTGGGTGAACACGAAACCGTTCAGGCCGGCAGTTCTCTTAAATTCTGCCGTATCGCCGAAGGCCACGCCGACATCTATCCCCGTATGGGTCTTACCTGCGAATGGGACACCGCCGCTGCACACGCCGTGCTATTGGCTGCCGGCGGCAAAGTACAAACGCTGCATAACACTCCACTGCAGTACGGCAAAGAAGACATCCTTAACCCGCACTTCATCGCGGCAGGTAGTTGGTACTTTTAGAGATTGGGTTTTTTATGATTTGGTACGCGCTTCAGCATAAGCCGGCACAAGGTGATCGGGCGGTTCAGCATTTGCAGAATCAAGAGATTGCCTGTTTTTACCCGAAGATCGAGGTGGAGAAAATTAAGGCGGGTAAGCGTGCTAGGAGGCTAGAGCCGCTGTTTCCCGGGTATATCTTTGTGAGGCTGGAACAAACCGACCCGATGTGGGCGAAGCTACGCTCCACTCGCGGTGTGCTGCGCATGGTCAGTTTTGCCAACAAGCCGGCGGCGATTGCCGATGAGGTGGTTGAGCACATCAAAACCAGTATGGGCAAGGTGGCGGAGCAGGGCGGTATTAAAGCGGGACAAGCAATAGAGTTAGACGATGGCCCGTTCAAGGGTCTGGGGGTCATCTTTCAGGCTTACGATGGCGAAGAACGCGCCATAGTGCTCATCAGCTTTATGCAGAAACAGCAGCGGGTGAGTGTGCCGGTGTCGGCGATTCGGCCGTGAGTCAAGCGTGGCTCGGGGTGCATTCAGAGCTGTTGAATGTGTCCGGGCTTACCCCATATTGGGCCTTTTACAAAAGTTTACGTTAGTAACTTGTTGATTATCTATATGCAAAAGTAATTGTCACTTGTTTGTCGCTCAGCTTCTAGTAGAATTCCCCACCGCTTCGGAATAGTATTTTTTTCATAAACCTGACAGGGATCACGTTAGGGCCTTCCTTTTTTGGCTTTCTTCCCTGCACTGAAAAAGTAAATCGTATGCCTTTAACGCACTGGACTCGGGTCGGTGGGGCGGTAGCGTGCCTGATCGGCCTTGTTTCGACCTCGGCCACCTATGCCTCACCTTGGATCGAACCCGGCGATGCTCGTGCCCGTTTTGCACTGCAAAAGCTGGCGGATCGCGGTCATTTTGATCGAACCGTTTCTACCTGGCCGGTGATGTGGAGTAGCGTGGCGAAAGATATCAATGACAGTGTCACCTCGGATGTCACCGCAACAGCCGGTGCCGTGGCTTATTTGAACGCCGAACAACAGGCGCAGTTTTCCGGTGGAACCCGGGCCGAGCTCACGTTGGCGGGCAGTTCCGAACAGCCGTTAGTTCAGGGCTTTGGTGATACCCGCCAGGAAGAAGGGCAGGCAACATTAGATTTGCAATGGCAGGGCGAACATTGGGCACTTGGCCTATCGCCTTCGGTTGTCGCTAACCCGACAGACGACGAAGAATACCGTTACGATGGCAGCTACCTCGCTGCAACGCTTGGCAACTGGGTGTTTGGCGCAGGTGCTATAGACCGCTGGTGGGGGCCGGGTTGGCAGTCTAGTTTGATTCTTTCCAATAACGCCCGGCCCATTCCGGCTGTTTGGCTTAATCGAAAGCGGGATCTCGCGCCCACGACATCGTGGCTGAGCTGGATTGGCCCTTGGAATTTCACCCTCTTTGCCGGTCAGTATCAGGATGAGCGAGTGATTGACGCCCCCAAACTCATTGGAATGCGCATTACATTCCGCCCAATACAGGGCCTTGATGTAGGCCTCTCACGGGCCATTATGTTCGGCGGCGAAGGTCGGCCTGAAAACGGCTCCACTTTGTGGAATGCCCTAACGGGTAGAGACAACAGCCAAGACGGTGGCGAAAACGACCCGGGCAACCAGCTTGCCAGTATCGACATACGCTACGGTTTTTCCGTGGGCAGCCAAAGTATGGGGCTGTACACC
This sequence comes from Marinobacter sp. JH2, assembly GCF_004353225.1. Taxonomy (NCBI): domain Bacteria; kingdom Pseudomonadati; phylum Pseudomonadota; class Gammaproteobacteria; order Pseudomonadales; family Marinobacteraceae; genus Marinobacter; species Marinobacter sp. JH2. The sequence continues at coordinate 447,921 of NZ_CP037934.1, forward strand.
CAAATGATGGGTGAAGACGAAGCAGGAGCTTTTCCCGCACGGAAATCCTGGTTGTTGGGGTTGGATTGGACTACGGATTTCCTCAACACAGACCAGCAATGGTTCTTGGAATATGCCAACACTACGGCGGACGACCTCTTTGGCGACGCCATGCCCAATGTTACGTACAACCACTTTAACTACAATACCGGCTACCGACACCACGGCCGAAACTTTGCTAGCACTTTCGAAGGCGACGCCGAAGCTATCTCCCTTGGCGCGTTCCAGTTTTTCGATAACGGCGACAACCTCTCTGCGACAATCAGCTACGCAGAACTGAACAGTGACGGCGCTGTACGCACTGTGATGCCAGATCCCAACGTGCAGTACTTTATTCCCGCAAACAACCAGAAAGTCGGCATTCTTAATCTTGGTTATAGCACCGATTTCCTCAGGGGCCGGCTGGAACTGAACTTGCGTGGCACCGACAAGAAAATTGAGTTGGCTTCTGGTGAGCTCGATCAGTGGTCTGTCGGCGCGAGTTGGCGTTATCGCTTCTAGGGTTTGCTTTCTGGGACCCTAGGTATGCAACAAAGTAAAGTTCCGGTTATTATCGGCTCCCAAACAACCAAAATTGCCCCGGCACCACGACTATGTTTTTAAGGATTTTGCTCCCTTTCGCTTTATTGGCTCTGCAAGGCTGCGCCTTCGCACCTGGGTCGCACATCAGTACTGGCGGCTGGAATGCCGATTACGAAAGCCCGAAAGAAGAAGACCTCTCGAGCTTGGTGAACGTCAGCCGCATTGGACCTGATACCTTGCGCCACGCCATAGTGGCTGAAGTGCCCGCACCCAGGACGGAGCTCATTCGTGACGATAGTGCATATGAATACCGCATCGGCATTGGCGACGTTCTGCAGGTAACGGTCTGGGACCATCCGGAACTCACCATACCCGCCGGCTCTAACCGTAGCTCACAAGAATCCGGCAACGTGGTAAATGAGAACGGTACTATCTACTACCCGTACATTGGCTATGTGGATGTGGCAGGGCTCACGACGCTGGAAATCCGTGAAGAAATCGCCAATCGTTTATCCACCTACATTGAGTCGCCCCAGGTAGATGTGTCTGTGGCCGGTTTTCGCAGTCAGCGGGTTTATGTGAGCGGCGCGGTTGAAAAACCGGGGGTTTACCCGCTCACGAATGTACCCACGCGCATCGTCGATGCCATCAGTCAGGCGGGCGGGTTGGATATGTCAGAAGGTGCAGACTGGCGCAACGTAACCCTTACCCGTGATGGCATGGATTATCGCCTCTCATTGAAAGCCGTGTACGAACAGGGCAACAAGTTGCATAACGTGTTGCTGCAAAGTGGCGATGTGATCAACGTTCCACTGGGTGACGATCAGAAAGTGTTTGTGTTGGGCGAAGTGGGCACCACGAAAACCCTGCCGATGGGGCGAAATGGTCTTACCCTGGCCGAGGCGATTTCGAATGTGGGTGGCCTGGATCAGCGCCAGTCGGATGCAACGGGAGTGTTCGTAGTAAGACGCTCAGAAAACGCCTCACCAGACAGCAAATACTTGATTGACATGTATCAGTTGAACTTGAAAGACGCGACAGCCCTGGTGTTGGCCGACAGCTTTAATTTGCAAAATCGCGACATGGTCTATGTTACTGCTGCCCCTCTGGCGCGCTGGAACCGCGTAGTATCGTTGTTGGTGCCATCCTTCTCGGCCCTGTTCCTGGGTGACCGGGCCCTTAATCTCGGTAACTGAGCCTAAGCCCATGTTTAATCATATATTGGTGCTTTGCGTGGGCAACATTTGCCGTAGCCCGGTTGCAGAAGCATTGTTGAAAAGGAGCCTGCCAGAAAAGACCGTCGAATCTGCAGGATTGGGTGCGCTCGTAGATCATGGCGCAGACGCAACGGCGGCTGGCCTGGCAGAGCAGGCGGGCCTGGATCTCAGCCAGCACCGTGCAAGGCAAGTAACGATCGATCACCTGCGGCGAGCCGATCTTATTTTGGTTATGAGTGAAGGGCAGCGGGCCCAGGTTCGCTCGCTGGACCCAACGGCCGCGGGTAAAACCATGCTGCTTAGCCACTGGCTACCGGGAAAGCCGGACGTTCCAGACCCCTATAAAAAAAGCCGCGAAGCTTTCGTGCACGTACATCAACTACTCGAAGAAGCCGTACACGCCTGGCTTCCCCGATTGAAATAACAGCAAGAGCGACGAATGACTCAAGCAAACAATGCTTCAACGCGTACCCGCGAAACCGCACAAGATAACGATGAAATTGATATTGGTTTTCTACTGGGCAGCCTGTGGGATCATAAAATATTCATCGTCATTCTGACGGTTGTTCTCGCACTGGCTGGCCTTGTCTACGCCACTTTGGCAACACCTGAATACAAAGCGGATGCGCTGGTGCAGATTGAGCAAAAATCCGGCACGATCGGTGGTGCTGATATGAACAAATTGCTAGGCGAACAGGAACCCAGCACCAGTACCGAAGTTGAGATACTACGCTCACGCCTGATTCTCGGACAGGTTGTAGATCAGACCGGCTTGGCTGTAGAGATTGTTCCAAGCACGTGGCCGGTAATTGGTGACTGGTTGTTACGCAAAGGCATCAAACGCCCCAGTCTTGCAGAGGGAAGTAACACGGTGTGGGCGGGCGACACGCTGCGCATAGGGCGGCTAGTAACCGCTCACAACAGCGAGACGCTGCAGTTCACCTTGCGCTCCGATGGCAACAATAGTTACACGCTGTTAAACGGACATGGTGATAGCTTGGGGAAGGGAATCGTGGGCGAGATGCTCACAATAGAAAAACCATGGATTGAGCTAACTGTTTCTGAGCTAAGCGCTCCCGCCGGTGCTACTTTCATCGTGGTTAAGAAAAGCCGGCTCGCAGCAATCAGAGGTTTATTGAGACGCCTGAGCATTAACACCTTAGGTAAGGATACCGGCATGCTCCGGTTGGAGCTGAAAGGTGTGAACGAACAAGAGCTCGTAAGTAGCCTGAATGCCATGAACGAGGTCTTCCTCACTCAGAACGTAGCCCGCCAAGCTGCCGAGGCCGATAAAAGCCTGGAATTTCTGGAAGAGCAAGCCCCTAAGGTTCGAGAGCAGCTAAACGAAGCAGAAAACCGCTTAAACGAATACCGTCTGCAAAGCGACAGCATTGACCTGAGTTTTGAAACCGAGAATGCACTGAACAGTTTGGTGGCGATTGAGAGTAGTTTGAACGAACTGCAGTTACAGGAATCTGAGCTGGCTCGCCGTTTTACCCCCAATCATCCGGTTTACCGCTCGCTTCTTGAAAAGAAAGAACAATTGGTGCGGGAAAAGGAACGCTTGGAAGAGCGCACCGGTAACCTGCCAGAAACCCAGCAGCAAATCCTGCGCCTGAGCCGCGATGTAAAAGTCACTCAAGAAATCTACGTGCAACTGCTCAACCGCATGCAGGAACTGCGCCTGGCCCGGGCTGGCACCGTAGGTAACGTTCGCATACTGGACGACGCCGTAGTGCAAGGCCAGGTAGCGCCCAAACGCAACTTGATTGTCGCCGTGGCAGGCATGAGTGGGCTGCTGCTGGCCATGATCATCGTGCTGCTCCGTGCCGCCTTTAACCGTGGACTTGTCTCCCCTGAACAATTGGAGGAGCTGGACTTTCCGGTATACGCAACCGTGCCGCTTTCTGAAGAAGAAAAACGCCGCAACGAGAAAGCGAAGAATTCCCGAGGTAAGCGGACAAACCGAGGGTTGTTAGCGGTGCGCAACCCCGCGGATCTCTCCATTGAAGCCATTCGAAGCCTGCGTACCTCGCTACACTTCGCCATGATGGAAAGTACCGACAACCGCTTGGTAATTACGGGCCCAAGCCCGAGTATCGGTAAAAGTTTCACGTCGACCAACCTCGCCGCAATCTGTGCGCAGGCCGGCCAGAGAGTGGTAGTGGTGGACGGCGATATGCGCAAAGGCCATGTACATCAAGAGCTAGGCCAGGATTCAAAAGATGGCTTATCAGATGTGCTCTCTGGGCAGTTGGAATTCGATCAAGCCGTGCGAGCCTCAGAATTGGACGGCCTAAGCTGGGTAAGCCGCGGCAGCGCACCGCCCAACCCCTCGGAGTTGCTCATGCAGGCGCGTTTTACGGAGTTTATGGATTACCTGAGCAACCATTTTGACCTGGTGATCATAGACACGCCACCGATCCTAGCCGTAACCGATGCGGCGATTATCGGAAAACAGTGCGGCACCACTCTGATGGTTGTTCGTTTCGGTGTAACCACACCAAAAGAAGTCCAGATAGCCGAAACCCGCCTAGCGAACGGTGGCGTGCCTATCAAAGGTGTGATTCTAAACGCCATGGAAAAGAAGGCAGCCACCAGTTATGGATACTACGGCTACTACAACTACGCCTACAAATCCGAGTAGGAAAGCAGCACCAATCCGGCAATCTACAAAGGGGTCTGACCCCACGAGGTCAGACCCCACCCAAGGCCTGAATCAGTCACCAATAAAGCGTCTATTAATGTTCTCCCAGCTAAAAGAGCTTTACTCCCTCTTAACCGAAGACCAGCGCAAAAAGCTCCTTCGCCTCCAGTTCCTGGTAGTCCTCATGGCCTTCGCAGAGCTAGGCAGCGTCCTCTCCATCGGCCCTTTCATGGCCTTGGTAGGAGATATGAGCCAGCTCCAGGACGATGGCATAGTAAGTGACATCTACCGCCTCAGCGGTCTTGAAGACCCACGCACATTCCTGTTCTGGACAGGTATCGCCGTTTTGGTAGCGCTCACCATCGCCGCACTCATCTCAATGTTCACCATCTGGCGCCTATCAATGTACGGCGCACGGGTGGGTGCGGAACTTAGCAGTCGCCTTTACAAGCACTACATGCACCAACCCTGGCTGTTCCACGCCAGTGGCAGCAGCAGCCAGCTCACCAACCAAATCGCACAGGAATGCGGGCGAATTACTGGCGGCATCATCAACCCTTTAATGCAGATGAATGCTCGCATCGTGATGGCAGCACTCATGGCAGTAGCAATCTTTATCTTTAACCCGGCGGTTGCTATCACCGGATTGGTCATCTTCGCAGTAGCCTATATGGCCATGTATAGAATCGTTCGCCAACGGCTGATCAGAAATGGCGGAACCATCACTTCTGCCCAGCGTATGCGCTTCAAGTTAATGGGTGAGGGGTTTGGAGGCATTAAGGATGCACTGCTGCTTGGCAGGCAGCAGGTTTTCACGGATCGGTTTGACCAAGCCAGTATCCGCTTTGCCGACGCCCAAGGCAAAAACCAGGTAATGAGCCAGGTCCCCCGATTTGTAATGGAGCTTGTGGCTTTTGGCAGCGTCATCTTCCTCATTCTGTACCTGCTTGCCGCGCACGACGGCAATCTGGGCACCATACTGCCATTGCTCTCCGTTTATGCTCTGGCGGGTTTCAAGTTGCTGCCAGCATTTCAGCAGATTTACAGCAGCATCTCCGGCATACGAGGCAATCTGGTTGCCTTCGAAGGGCTCCGGGATGACCTGAGAGCCAGCGCAACAGCAACCCTGAAGCTAACCCTCCCTGACAACGATGGGGAGCACTTAACGCACCTCAATGCTATAGAACTGAAAAACATACAGTTCACTTACCCCGGTAAAGCAGAGCCTGCGCTCCGTGATCTAACAATGACCATTGGCGTAAACAAAGTCATCGGCCTTGTAGGCTCCTCTGGATCCGGTAAATCCACCGCAATCGACATCCTGTTGGGGCTGATTCAGCCGGACAAAGGCGAGTTGTTGATTGACGGTGAACCGATCACCAGGCAGCAGTTAAGAGCGTGGCAGAATTCCCTTGGGTTCGTGCCACAGTCCATCTTCCTGGCTGACAGCAGCATCCGCGAGAACATAGCATTCGGCCTGCCGCCGGAGCTGGTGGACGATGAGAAGGTGCAGCGAGCAGCGACCATGGCCCATCTGGACGAGCTGCTGGAAGAACTGCCAGAGGGCCTAAATACGAGAGTCGGCGAGCGAGGCGTTCAGCTTTCAGGTGGCCAGCGCCAGCGTATTGGTATTGCCCGAGCCCTGTACCATGATGCGGATGTTCTCATTCTGGATGAAGCCACCAGCGCACTGGATGGCATTACCGAAAAGCTCATAATGGACGCAATTCACGATTTCTCAGGCAAGAAAACCATCATCATGATTGCGCATCGCTTAGCTACCATACGTAAATGCGATGAGATTTTTCTTCTTAGCCGAGGTTCGGTAATTGACAAAGGCTCATACAAGGAACTTTTAACGAGTAACCCAACATTTCAACAAATGGAGCGCCAGTAAGTGCTGCTAGGTTCGTTTCTTACTAATAAATTTCGAGCTCTGAAGGGAGTTGCCTTCGGTGTGAGTGCGTGGGCTAAATTCATACCATCGCTTCTTCGCTTAGAGGATCGAGCAACACCGATTGTTTTCGTAATTGGTACAGGGCGTTCCGGGACTCATTTTATGGATCGAATTTTAATATCGAATACTGACTTCACGGATTTGAACGGTGGTAAGGAGAATCAGTTTGTTTTTGGGGAGGTTACTCAGGCGGCACTACTCGGTGTTGATTTAAAAAAAACAACGTTAACAAAGTATAGAGCGTTGAAGAATTATGCTTGGCCAAAAGTTCTGGTAGACCAAAGTCATCCTAATATATGGCAGGTTGAGAATTTGCTGGCCAAATTTCCTGAGGCTAAATTTGTTGGTATGGTCAGAGACCCTTTATCCGTAACCTATTCCACATTGCACCATTCGGGCGTTGCTAGTTGGGCCGAAAATTACGAAAACTTTCCAGTTCCTAACCGGTTCTTGGGAGTCAGTGATGAAAATATCGGTCATTATAAGAGGTATAGTTTGGCTCAGCGAAGTGCTTTGCGCTGGGCCGTGCATATGGAAAGACTGGACAACTTAAAGCGAAAGTATCCTGATTCAGTCTTTATAATGAATTATGAACAGCTTTGCGTTAGTCCGGAAGTGCAGTTGCATAAACTTTCAGATTTTTTAGGCTGTAAAAACGATTTTAAAGGGCCGGTAGTAGAAACGAGTGCGCTATATAAAAAAAATAAGCTAAAAGAGAAGTCTGATGTTCTATTGATAGTCAAGGGGTATTTCTCCTCCAATCCGTTACCGGATGAAAAGTACATACCATTGTCTGATTATTTTTACGTTAAGAATGAACCGGAGAAATGACTGTGGTAGCGCTTTTTAGGAGGGTGTTGAATCTTTCTGGTCGATTTTTATCCGATTTATTGTTTATAAAGGTTCTTGGTAGAGTTCCGGTTTATTATTATGCCGGTGAGTTAAATGTAGGGGATGCATTAAATCCATTTTTAATCGAAAAAGTGGTCGGTAGAAAGGCTTATCAAGTTAAAACTAAATTCTTTCGTCATCTTCTTGTTGTTGGAAGTGTCATTCAACATGCTAACAAAAACAGCTTGGTGTTTGGTAGTGGTGTTATTTCATCTGATCTCTTGGTTGAGAATAAAGAGTTTTTAGGGATAGGCGCGTTGCGTGGAAAGTGGACGCGAGATTATTTGCTTGAAAATTGTCGGAATATTGATGCTGGCGACGTATTAAATATTCCTCTTGGCGATCCGGCTCTTCTGCTGCCAAAGGTTTATCCTTTGTTGCCAATAAAAAAAATATATCGTATCGGTGTTATACCTCACTATGTGGATAAGTCATGCGAAGTTGTCAATAATTTTCGTGTAAATCTTCGAGAGGATGTTGTTCTTATTGATGTCCAGCAGGAAGTGGTGCCATTTTTAACTGATCTTTCCAGGTGTGATTTTGTGATTTCATCGTCACTGCACGGGCTGATTTTAGCGGATGCCTACGGTGTTCCAAATGTCTGGTGTCGTTTTAGTGACAATCTTTTGGGGGGGGATTTTAAATTTTTGGATTATTATTCTGTGACAGATGCTGTTAGTCCAAAGGCTATTTTTATTGGTTCAGAAAAAAAGCTTCAAGAGCTAGTAGATGATGTGGCGTCCATGGCGACTATCAAAAAGTATCAGGGAGATCTAAACGCCCTCTATTCAGGCTTTAGAAGTATTGTCAATAAATGTTAATTTTAGCGAGTAAAAAAAGAGTTGATTTAAAATGCCTCTAAGTCGGCCCGATGTCAGCATAATTGTTCCGATCTACAATGCTGAAGATTTTCTTGAAAGGTGCTTATTTTCATTAAGTTGCCAGTTTGGAGTTTCATTAGAAATCATCTTGGTTAATGATGGCTCCACGGATTCTTCAGCAGCTTTAGCAAGTAAGTTTTTAGACGATGCAAGGTTTAAATATTTTTTAAAGAAGAATGGTGGCGCGGCATCAGCTAGAAATTTTGGTATTCGTGTAGCTGCCGGTCGATATCTTGCGTTCGTCGACAGTGATGATGTTTTGAGTCCGAGATTCTCAAACCTGTTTGTACGAGAAGCTGATCGGACTAGTGCGGATATTGTATCTGGAAGGAAATGTAGTTTTACTGGTGAGTTTTACTTCCGAGAAGAAAGAGTTGATTTTTGTGAGGTTTCTAGCTTGGAACTCATAAGAAATGGATTTTCAGCATGTGGTCGTTTGTTTCGTCGCAGCTTGTTTGAGAATGAAGAATATCTCTTTCCTGAAGGTGTATGGGCCGAGGATAATGGTTACATACCATATTTAGCTTCGAGGGCAAGGTCGATAATTCATACGGATTCGATTTTCTATGGATACAGAGCTTCCGTTGAAGGAAGTACTTCTACATCGTTAAGGTGTGTTCTTGATACTCCGAAGTCGATGATGTATCTGTTTAAAATTTGTGATGAGGAAGCACTTATCGTCTACACGCTATTTATGTCTCTGGCCTCAGCTATATGCAGGACTCAGAATCGAGATTTTAAAGATAGGTTGTCATTGAAGGAGTTTATGTCGCTAGAGGATACGAAGTCTCTGCTCTCATTGATCCGAGATATTCCTTTTTTAAAGTACTCTACGAATTTTTCGAAATTGGGTCTGGTCGAGTTTTTAATTTTTTGCTTGTTTTTGAAAGGTTCTCATTTTTCTGGGGTCGCTCTTTTTAATATTAGAAGAATGAAATCTTTCGTCTCCAGTTTCAGGAGGTCGATTTAAAGGTTTTGTAGTCTTAAGAAAATTCGTTTAATTTTTGGATATTGATATGATGTCAATCTTAAGCCTGATCGGCCGAGAAAAAGAACTCTTCTCCAGCGACATTACCAACCACGAAAGCCAACTAGCTGAAATCGTCAGCAACTCCAGCTTCCTCGTCCTCGGCGGAGCCGGCTCCATAGGCCAGGCCGTCACCAAAGAAATCTTCAAGCGCAACCCCGCCAAACTCCACGTAGTAGACATCAGTGAAAACAATCTGGTTGAACTTGTGCGCGATATCCGCAGCAGCTTCGGTTACATCCCGGGCGATTTCCGCACCTTCGCACTGGACATCGGTTCGCTCGAGTACGATGCCTTCTTTAAGGCCGACGGCGGCTACGATTACATTCTGAACCTCTCCGCCCTAAAGCACGTGCGTAGCGAGAAAGACCCCTACACCCTGATGCGCATGGTGGATGTAAACGTTTTCAATACCGACAAAACGCTGCGGCAGGCGATTGATGCTGGCGCCAAAAAATACTTCTGCGTGTCTACCGATAAGGCGGCAAACCCGGTCAATATGATGGGGGCGTCCAAGCGCATCATGGAAATGTTCCTGATGCGCAGAAGCATGCAGATGGACATTTCCACCGCCCGCTTTGCCAACGTAGCGTTTTCTGATGGTTCCCTGCTGCATGGTTTTAACCAGCGCCTGGAAAAACGCCAGCCGATTGTTGCGCCGAACGATGTTCGTCGTTATTTCGTTACTCCGAAAGAGTCCGGTGAGCTGTGCCTGATGTCTTGCATCTTTGGCGACAATCGGGACATCTTCTTCCCGAAGCTCAGCGAAGAGCTTCACCTGATTTCGTTTGCCGATATCGCCGTGAAGTACCTGGAGGCAAAGGGCTTTGAGCCGGTGCTGTGCAGTGATGAAGACGAGGCCCGGGAACTGGCGAAAACGCTTCCGGAGCAGGGCAAGTGGCCATGCCTGTTCACCTCCAGCGATACTACCGGTGAGAAAGATTTTGAAGAGTTCTTCACCGATCAGGAAACGCTGGATATGGAACGCTTCGAGAATCTTGGCATCATCAAGAACGAAGCCGATTTTGATGCGCAATTGCTGGCGGAGTTTGAAGATCAGATAGCCGCGATGAAGCAAGACCTGGCCTGGGGCAAGCAGGACCTGGTGGATTTGTTCTACCGCATGATTCCGGATTTCGGGCACAAAGAAACCGGCAAATATCTCGACAGCAAAATGTGAGGCAGCTTTGAGCGACCAACTGATCCGGTTTGTCAGAGACTATTTCGGAACCAACGAGTTTATCCCGCTTCACGCCCCGGTATTTCCCGGCCGTGAGAAGGAATACGTGGCCGACACCATCGAGTCTACCTTTGTCTCCAGCGTTGGCGCCTATGTGGACCGGTTCGAGCGGGATATGGCCAATTACACCTGCTCGCCCAAGGCGGTCGCCACGGTTAACGGAACGGCTGCCCTGCACATTGCATTGAATCTTGCGGGCGTAGAGGCGGGTGACCTGGTCATTACTCAGCCGCTCACCTTTGTCGCCACCTGTAATGCTATCGCTTACTGCAATGCTGAGCCTGTGTTTATCGATGTAGACAGGGACACGTTGGGGTTGTCCGCCAGGGCGATGGAAACTTGGCTGGACGAGCATGCAAAGCTGGACTCCGAAGGCGTTTGCCGCACCCGCGCAGATAACAAGGTGGTTCGGGCCTGTTTGCCCATGCACACCTTCGGCCATCCTGCGGATCTGGACGGTCTGGTGTCGGTCACCCGCCGCTGGAATATTGCGTTGGTAGAAGACGCGGCCGAATCTCTGGGTAGCTATTACAAGGGTAAGCACACCGGTACCTTTGGCGCGCTGGGCACGCTCAGCTTTAATGGCAATAAAATCATGACCACCGGTGGTGGCGGGATGATCCTGGCCGGTGAGGCGTTGGCCACTCGCGCCAAACACCTGACCACCACCGCTAAGAAGCCGCATCCCTTCGAGTACATACACGACGAGCTGGGCTACAACTACCGGTTACCCAACCTGAATGCGGCACTGGGCTGTGCCCAGCTGGAGCAGCTGGAAACCTTCATCGAGGCCAAGCGGGCCTTAGCTGGCGCCTACGAAGGGTTCTTCTCAGGCACAGACCTGGAGTTCGTGAAGGAGCCTGAAAACTGCCGCTCGAATTACTGGTTAAACGCGGTTATCTGTGAGGACAAAGCCCACAGAGATGAGTTGCTTGAAACCACCAACCAGCAAGGGATCATGACCCGGCCCATCTGGGCGTTGATGAACCATCTGACCATGTATCAGAGCTGTCGCCGTGGTGATCTGAATAATTCGGAGTGGCTGGAAGCGCGGGTGGTGAACTTGCCTAGCAGCGTAGTGACTAAGTGACCGTAATGAACCAGATAGGCATTTTCGGAACATCAGGTATGGCGAGGGAAGCCGGCGATATTGCCTGGGCGCTCGGTCTTGAGCCTATTTATATTGCCCGTGATGAGGCGGAATTGAGGGCCTGGTGTTTTTCAGCAAAGGTAATTCTGGAGCAGGATGTCGACCAATACACAGACATGCCGTTTGTGATTGGGATTGGTGAAAACAATATCCGCAGAGCGGTTGCTGAACGCTTTAAAGATTTGCTCTCGTTCACCAACCTGGTTCACCCGAGCGCCACCTTTGGGTGCGGTCAACGGGATGTGCTTGAACATTGCAAAGGCACGATTATGGCCGCCGGCGCGCGCTTTACCAGCGGTATCACTGTCGGGGATTTTTGTATATTTAACCAGAACACCACGATTGCCCACGATTGCAGGGTGGAGAGCTATGTCCATGTGGCCCCGGGCGCTAATCTTTCCGGCAATGTCCATTTAAAGCAAGGCTGCTGGGTAGGCGCGGGTGCCGTGATTAATCAGGGCAGCAACACCAAAAAACGTGTGGTCGGCGAAAATACCATGGTGGGCTCCGGAGCGGTGGTGATTAATGATTGCGAAGCCCATGCCGTGTATGCAGGTGTCCCTGCAAAGAGGATTAAATGAAGACGCTTATTATTGCTGAAGCCGGTGTTAACCATAATGGTGATATGGCTTTGGCCAAAGAACTGATTGCAGCTGCCGCTGATGCCGGGGCAGACCTGGTGAAGTTTCAGACGTTCATAGCTGCAAATATTATCTCCCGAAGCGCTCCCAAGGCGGAGTATCAGAAAGGCGCCACTGACCCTCAGGAGTCGCAGCAGGAGATGGTTCGTAAGCTTGAGCTGACTCGGGAGAACCATCTGGAGCTGATCGCCGAATGCAAAAAGCAGGGTATCGGTTTTTTCTCCACTGCTTTTGATCAAGACAGTATCGATTTGCTCGAGGAGTTGGGTGGTTCTGATATCGTTAAGGTGCCTTCCGGCGAATTAACCAACCTCCCGTATCTGCGCTACCTGACGCGCCACGGAAAACGCGTGCTGCTATCAACCGGCATGGCAGATCTGGGCGAGATCGAAGCCGCGATTAACGTGGTGGAACAGGCAGGCACCCCCAGAGATAAAATCACTGTTCTGCATTGCACCACCGAATACCCCACACCCATGGAAGACGTGAATCTCCGCGCCATGGTCAACATTGGCAAGGCGTTTGGGGTATCGGTGGGGTACTCGGACCACACGCCAGGCATTGAAGTACCCATCGCCGCAGTTGCTCTGGGTGCGACCGTGATTGAAAAGCATTTCACTCTGGACCGCACTCTGCCAGGGCCGGATCACCGCGCCAGTCTGGAGCCCGATGAGCTGAAAGCCATGGTGCAAGGCATCCGTAATATTGAGAAGGCGCTGGGGGATGGCATCAAACGACCCAGTCCCAGCGAACTAAAGAACAAGCCTATTGCCCGAAAGTCGCTGGTGGCCGCTCGTCCCATCAAGGCAGGGGAAGCGTTCACTGAAGATAACCTGATGGCCAAGCGCCCGGGCACGGGCATTTCGCCCATGCAGTGGGATGACGTGATCGGCCGCACGGCGCCCCGTGATTTCAGTGAAGACGAGTTGATCGAACTATGACTCGCAAGGTTTGTGTGGTTACCGGTACCAGGGCCGAGTTTGGGTTGTTGCGTTGGTTGATGGGTGAGATCCAAAGCCACCCGCAGCTGGAGCTTCAGGTGGTTGCGACCGGAATGCATTTGTCACCCGAGTTCGGTTCTACCTATCGCGAGATCGAAGAAGCGGGCTTTGAGATTAACGCCCGAGTGGAAATGCTCCTGAGCTCAGATACCAACACGGCAGTGACCAAATCCATGGGCCTTGGCGTGATCGGGTTTGCCGATGCCTACGAGCGCCTGGCCCCGGATATGGTGGTGGTATTGGGGGATCGTTTCGAGATATTCGCCGCCACCTCTGCCGCTTTGATCGCGGGTGTTCCCGTTGCACATTTGCATGGTGGCGAGACGACAGAAGGCGCCTTTGACGAAGCCATCCGCCATTCCATTACCAAAATGTCTCACCTGCACTTTGTGGCGGCAGAGGAATATCGCCAGCGGGTGATTCAGCTTGGAGAACACCCGGGCAGGGTGTTCAACTTTGGTGGCATGGGCATTGATGCCATCAAACGCATCAAGCTGCTCAGCCGGGAGGAACTGGAGAGCTCGCTGGAACTCAGCCTTGGTGCAAAGAGCTTGCTGGTGACTTTCCATCCGGTGACTCTGGAAGACGAGACCAGCTCGGCCGCCCAGATGGGTGAACTGCTGGCCGCTTTGGAAGGGCTGGACGATACCACCCTGATCTTTACCATGCCGAACGCTGACACCGGAGGCCGGGAGCTTAGTGCCATGGTTCGGGAGTTCGCCCAAGGGCACCCCAATGCGAAGGTGTATACGTCGCTTGGCCAGCTCCGTTACTTCTCCTGCCTGGCGCAGATAGATGGCGTGGTCGGTAACTCCTCCAGTGGTCTGGCAGAAGCGCCGTCCTTCAATATTGGCACCGTAAATATCGGCGATCGCCAGAAAGGCCGGCTGAAAGCAAATAGTGTGATTGACTGCGAGCCGAACCGCGAGGCCATTCAGGCTGCGCTGAAAACTCTCTACTCTGCCGAGTTTCAGGCCAGTCTTGCTGCTGTTTCCAACCCCTACGGAAACGGCGGTGCCAGTGAAGCGATTGTCAAAGTACTTGCGGAATACCCATTGGAAAATATCCGCAAGAAACAGTTTTACAACCTGTCAGCTAATGACTTCTCCTAACCTGCGGAGCAATCCATGAAGCCATGGCGTAAAGCCCTCGTAAACAGCGACGCGTCCCTGGAACAAGCCATCGAAGTTCTGGACAAGGCCGCCCTTCGGATCGCCTTGGTGGTCGATGCCAGCGACAGGTTGCTCGGTACCCTGACCGACGGTGACGTGCGCCGAGCGCTCCTGAAACACTTACCGCTGGAAACGCCGGTTAACCAGGTGATGAACGGCCAGCCCAAGACAGCGGAGCAGTCCTGGACGGAAAGCCGCATTCTAGCGTTGATGGAGCAGCATGAATTACTGCAGCTCCCCTTGGTTGATCCTGAAAAGCGCGTTGTAGGGCTGGCGAACCTGCACGACATTCTGAACAAACACCGTCACGACAACCCCGTCTTCCTGATGGCCGGCGGTTTCGGCACCCGCCTGCGGCCGCTGACCAACAACTGCCCAAAGCCCATGCTGAAAGTGGGTGACAAGCCGATCCTCGAGCAGATCCTGCTGAACTTTGTTGAAGCCGGTTTCCACCGTTTTTACATCTCAACTCACTATATGCCGGAAGTGATCCGCGATTACTTCGGTAACGGTGAGAAATGGGGCATAAGCATTCAATACGTACATGAAGAAGAGCCCCTGGGCACCGGCGGCGCTCTAGGCCTGCTGCCTCATGACGAGATCGACCAACCGTTATTTATGATGAATGGCGACCTGCTGACCTCCCTGAACCTCCACAGCTTTCTGGAGTTCCATCAAACCCACAATGGTGTCGCCACCATGTGTGTGCGGGAGTATGAGCATCAAGTGCCTTACGGCGTCATCACCAGCGAAGGCACCCAGATTAAATCGATGGTCGAGAAGCCCGTTCACCGGTTCTTTGTCAACGCAGGAATCTACCTGCTGGACCCTGCACTGGTAAAAAGTGTGGAACCCGGTACCCGGATTGATATGCCAACGTTGCTGGAAGGGCAGATTGACGGCGGTAATGCCGTGAATATGTTCCCGATTCATGAGTACTGGCTGGATATTGGACGGATGGATGATTTTCACAAGGCGCAAACGGAAGTGCAGGATCGGTTAAATGGGTGATACAGGCGATATTCTGGTTGTTATTCCCGCCCGAGGCGGTAGCAAGCGCCTACCCCGCAAAAACGTACTGCCACTTGCAGGCAAACCGCTGATCTGCTGGACCATTGAAGCGGCGCTAGAAGCCAAGCTGAATGCGCGGATTATGGTGACCAGTGATGACGAGGAGATCCTGGCTATCGCCCGGCAATATGGAAGCCAGGGCGTAATTGCCTATAAGCGGCCTGATGAATTGGCTACTGATACCGCTTCCACCGCTGATGTTCTGATTGATGCGGTTAAAGCCGAGCAGGCTGCAGACCGTGATCCGAAGACACTGGTGCTCTTGCAGCCCACATCGCCCCTTCGCAATGCTGAGGATATTCGGGCGGCATTGGATGTTTATCGGGAAGGTGGGTGTGAAGATACGGTTGTGACTGTGTGTGAGGTAGATCATCCGACCGCCTGGGTTGGGACAATTGGTGAGGGATCGAGGCTTGAGGGAATTGATCTTAGCGGGAAGCGTTCTCAGGACTATCGGAAGGAGTATCGGTTGAATGGGGCGGTTTATGTCACAGAAGTATACAATCTTCTAACAGTAGGCTCTATTTTTACTAAAGAACTGAAAGCTTCTGTGATGGTAAGAAACCGCTCTTATGACATTGATACCTTGGATGATTTCCAAATTTGTGAAATTTTGACGTTTACAAAACTCAAATAGAGTTCTTTAACTATTCTAAACCGCGAAGCTTATCGCTGTTCTATCGTTAAGTTTTATAATAGAGTGGCTTTGACTGGTCTTGATTCCCGCTGAAGGTCAGGTCTGAATCATAAATCATGAGGTTTATCAATTGAAAGAGAATGCTTCAGGTCGAGGGTATTTGTTCATATGCTGCACGCCACTTCAGGGGATAATAGCAAGAAGAATCATTGAGGCCGAAGGTCTTGACAAAGATTTGTGTCATGTTTTTTTCTATACTAGTTTTGATAATGAAATTTATCGCAATTACTATAATCAGGTCCGAAAATTGTGTAGTACCGGCTTTTATTATGTTTGGAAGCCGAATTTCCCGGCATATATTAAAGATTCAAAATCGTATTTTTCTTCTATTTCGTATCATTCGTGTTGGTTTGCTTCGATTGATAGTATATTTGTGCAGCTGTCGTTGGGAAGGGGTGGGAAAGATATTTATACGTTTGACGATGGCGCTGCTAATGTTGTTTCTGAAAGTCACTACTACAGAAATGAAAAGGTATTAAATTATAAGAAATGGATTTTCTGGTTGCTTGGAAATAGATACAGTCGGGATCGAATAAAAGATGAATCGATCAGGCACTATACAATATTTCCGGGACAGAAAAATATCACTGACAACATTAAGTCTGTAGATTTGTTTCTGGAAGAAGAACGGTGCCAGTCCCTGGGAGAATGTGTGGTTGTTTTGGGTACGGTGCTCAGAGAGTTATGTCCTAGTAGTGAAGAGGTCGAAAGGGTTCACACATCCCTTCAAGGCTACATTGATAGAATTTGCGAAGATGTTTTTTATATTCCTCATCCTCGAGAGGGTGACGTTTCTATCAAGAATGTAGAAATTTTAAGGGAGAGATGTGTTGCTGAAGATATTGTCTGTAGGCTTCTGGAAAAATATAATCGTATTTATTTGGCCGGGTTTGGGAGTACCGCGCAATTGACTCTTGCTGGGATTAAAGAAGTTAAGAGCTGTTTTTTTTGTTGGGAAGGTGAACCAGTAACCGTTAAAGAGGTTAGGAAGTTGGCTGGCGAGTTGAGTATAAATTCGCCTAAAGAAGTGGTTCTTTTTTAGTTCGAACTATAGATCTGGAAGGTTGTGTTGGATAACCAAGTATTATCGGCATTGTTGCCTGTCACAGTAATAATCACGACTTATAACGACTCGCAATACTTAGGGGGAGCAATTAAGTCCGTGATTTCGCAAATCGGTAAGCCCAGTGAGATAATTGTGGTGGACGATGGCTCGGTGGATCAATCCGCAGAGGATGTTGCAAAATCATTTGCTGATAATAACTATCGAATATCGATTAAGTTTTATAGGAAAGAAAATGGTGGAGCATCAAGTGCTAGGAATTTTGGTTTAGCGAAGGCCAGTCAGAAGTACGTTACATTTCTTGATGCTGACGACAAGATGCTTCCAAATAACTTGCACTCAAGGTTCTCTGCGATTTCTAAGTTGAGCAATGAATATTTCGCTGTGTATTCAGGTGGGATTACTTCGAAGAATGGCCAGTATTGTTTCAAAGAACATGAAGGGATTCCAGTAACGGATGATGTAGGCAAATATACCGTCGGTTCTCCTGGGGGGGCGTGTTACTATCTTTTTCGGCGAGATTTTTTTGATAGTGTAGGTTATTTCGATGAGAGTCTCAGGAATAATGAAGATATTGATTTGATGGTTCGATTTTCGAAAGCGGGTTACAAGTGTAAGAGTATAACCGAACCTGGAGTCTACGTTAATATAAGGCCAGACTCGTTATCTCGTTCTATTTTTCATAAGAAAGTTTTTGATGGAGTAATGAAATTTTTGGATAAGGCGGAGAGCAAAGAATACTTTAGTCATCAAGAGCTCGGCGCGCGCAGAAAGTCCGCTTACTTGGCGTATGGCAGGGCCACCATAAAGCAGAATCCAGGAGAGTCTTTGCGTTTATTTTGCTACGCCTTTCATTGCAGTAAGCCTGAAGGGATAAAGGAATATACAGTCTATTTTATTTCAAAGGTTTTTTCTGGGTTAATGGCGAAGTAATGGCATTCCGAGGCGTCTGGTCTCTGAATTAGATTTAGGGAGGCTCTGAATAAGTCTCCAAAATCAGCGATAATACGGCCATCGTCAACCGAATAAGATCGTTGCCACCATGGATCAGATCACCTTCTCCGAAGCCGAATACCAGACCAAGAAGCGCAAGACGGACGCACCAAGCTGGAAACTCAGAGTTGTGGGTGAAGGCCCCGAGATGGAGCGGCTATGTGCTCAGGCCCGCGATCTTGGGGTTGAGCAATCTGTGGAGTTTGTTAAGGCGACACGAAATGCGGGAGAACATTATCGAAATGCGGCAATTTTTTGCATGAGCTCAAGGTTTGAAGGGTTTCCGATGGTTTTGTTGGAAGCACTGCCTTTTGGGTTGCCTGTCGTGAGTTTTGATTGTGAGACCGGACCTTCTGAGGTGTTGGAGGGTACCGGTGGGCGGCTGGCTGCGGCTTTGGATGTGGAGGGTTTGGCGGAGAATCTTTTGTACTTTATTAGAAATCCGGAGGAGTGGGGTGAGGTTCAGGGTTTGGCGTTGGGCAAGGCTGCGGGTTATCAGCCTGAGTTAATAATGGAAAGGTGGCGGGAGGTGATCGAATTGTTTGATGATCCCTCAACGATGCGGGAGGTGTTTCATTGAGGATTCTACATTTTATTTCGTCACCGGCTGCCGGTGGAGCAGAAACGTATGTGCGGGATTTGTCTATTCTGATGCGCCGTAAGGGGCATGATGTTCATATTGTGTTTCTCGAGTCCGCAGCTGAAAGTGGGCGAGATCTTGAATTCGAAAAGGTATTTCTCGAATCCTTGTCCTTTGAATCAATTTCGTACTCGTTTATAGGGAAAGACGCCAGAAAGAAACCTTGGTTAGGATTCGGGAGATTAAGGGGCACAGTTAAGCTGTTTAACCCCGATGTAGTTCATTGTCACCTTTACTATGCTTTGCTGTTTTCATTTTCTATCTTCAATATTCCGGTACTCTATACCCACCATAGTTTTAAGCTTGGCTTACCTAAATTTTTTTACCGGCTTTTTGATCAGAAAGTGAGCACTTACATAGCGATATGCAGCGCTTGCAGGCACTTGTTGGAAGGGGGGGGGCGGAATGTAGTGCAAATTAATAATGCAGTTTCGAAAGAACGTGTTATTGCCAAAGAGGTAGCTCTGCATGAGGCTAAGTCCGAAGTCGTCTGTTTGTTTGTAGGTAGTTTGCGTGAGCCAAAGAATTTGTCCCTGATGCTTAGTGCTTTTAGTTCGATTCAGATGAGTGGAGTGCGTTTGCTGATTGTTGGGGAGGGACCTGAAAAGGAACCCCTGAAGAAGCAAGCTTCTTTGTTAGGAATTGAACGCCAAGTGGATTTTCTTGGAAACAGTTCGAATATCAAGGAAATTCTTGCGAAAGGTGATGTGTTCCTGATGTCCTCAGCATGGGAGGGCTTACCTATAGCTTTGATTGAAGCAACTTTAGCTGGCTTGCCGGTTGTGGTTACTAATGTGGGAGGGTGTGCAGAGATTGTTCATAAATGTGCTAATGGGTTTGTCGTGGATAGTCTGGAAGTGGACGATTATTCGGCTGCGTTAAAGAAAATGCTTGATAATTTTGAGCTAAGGGCTTTTTTTTCTCGGAATGCATTAGCGTTTTCCGGTGAATTTGAGGTGGAGAGTTCTGTGGATAAGCACTTAGAGCTATATAGACAGGTTTCGTCGGCACACAAACTTCCTGTTTGAATCTAGAGGTAGTGTGTAAATCTTAATCTCAGAACGTTTAAATAATGACGAAGCAATATAATCAATCGCGAGAATTATGTGACTGATCTGGACTGGGTCTTCGGTTCCGGGTTTTTGGGTATGAGATTTTATGATCTGCCCAACTTCCTGATTTGTGTGGTATTCATTCTGATAGCTGGCAGATCTCTCAAGGTACCCCCTGCTTACCAGGTTGTTTTGCTACTTCACTGCTTGCTGCCATTTATCCTTAATGGGCTGCTTTTTTCATTTAACTACATGCCGGATGCTTTCAAGTATTGGCGCTCTTTTAATGCCATTCGAGCGGGTGATCTTGGTTTAATCGATGCCTGGTTGGGCGGCAACGTAAGTCAGGCGTCAGTACTGTTTTCCGTGATGCCATTTCCTTTTGCCGTTTCGCCGATAAGCCTCGGTTTCTACAATTCTTTTCTCTATTCTGCTTTGTTCTTTTGGCTCTACCGTAAGCGGATTTATACCCCGGTTTCCCTGTGGTTCTTCCTGCTCTACCCCAGCTTGGCGCTATATACCGGCATGGGCTTGCGAGACACGTTTATCTTCGTGTTTATGGTGTTGGCGGTGCAGTGGGCCAGAGAAGGGCGCTGGTGGCTTGCACTTCTACCGCTTTATTTTCTCTATGCCATCAAATTCCAGAATTTCTTCATTTTGGGGCCGATTCTACTGATCTACGTGTTGTTCGGTATCCGTCGAACTGGGGTTTCCGGTGGCAGGGCTGTAGCAGTTGTTGCAGTCGCTGTGGTGACGCTTATTGCAGTTTCGCCCATTGCGCTGCCGGAGGTGAATAAGTTCCGGGGAGCCATGTATGTGGAGGATGGCGGCGACATTGAGAATGTCGAGTTTATTGGCAGCCCGGGAGAGTTCGTGGCCGAAGGGATGGTGAGTGGCCTGTATTTTTTGGCCAAACCTTTCCCTTGGGAAGCATCCAATCCCTTACAGTTGGTGCAATCTGGCGAGAACTTGCTGGTTCTGTGGCTATTGTTCCTGATCGTTCGCATGGCCTGGAAGCAGGCTCCCAGAAAGCTTATGTTCTGGCTGCTGTTTATGGCGCTGGCTTTGTCGGTGTATGGGTTGGTGGTGTTCAACTATGGAACCGCCGCCCGCTATCGCTATCCGTTTGTGGTGATTTTTGTGCTGTTTGTGTGTGCGGATTGTGGGGTAAGGCGAGTGTTGCCGCTCTCTTTTCGGGGATGGCGACGGCCTGAGCGGATGCGCAGAGCCGTTGACAGACCCGGCTGATCCCGGTTTCTGGAATTCAGTATGACTACGAGGGTTTGATGTCAGTTTATCTTGATACTAAAGAACGCTTGGCCGGCGCCCGCAAAACCTGGCTAATCACCGGAGTAGCAGGCTTCATCGGCTCCAACCTCCTGGAACACCTCCTAAAACTAAACCAACACGTAATAGGCCTGGACAACTTCGCCACCGGCCACCAAAGCAACCTGGATGAAGTTCAGTCTCTGGTATCATCGGAGCAATGGTCCCGCTTCACCTTCATCGAAGGCGATATCCGCAATCTTGAGCACTGCCAGCAGGCCTGCGAGGGTGTGGATTACGTGCTGCACCAGGCAGCGCTGGGTTCGGTGCCCCGATCTTTGAACGACCCCATCACCACCAACGCCGCCAACATCACCGGTTTTCTGAATATGCTGGTGGCGGCTCGGGATGCGGGGGTGAAGAGTTTCACTTATGCGGCGTCCAGCTCTACCTATGGCGACCACCCGGCGTTGCCGAAGGTGGAGGAGAACATTGGCAAGCCATTGTCGCCTTATGCGGTGACCAAGTACGTGAATGAGCTGTATGCGGAGGTGTTCGCCCGCAGTTATGGCTTCAAGGCCATAGGCCTGCGTTACTTCAACGTGTTCGGCAAGCGCCAGGACCCGGACGGTGCCTATGCCGCGGTTATCCCGAAATGGACCGCCGCCATGGTGCGTGGTGAGGATGTGTTCATCAACGGCGATGGCGAAACCAGCCGGGATTTCTGTTTTATCGAGAATGCCGTGCAGGCCAACCTGCTGGCGGCCACGGCGGAGGATTCTGCCAAAGATGAGGTTTACAACGTGGCGGTGGGTGACCGCACTACGCTGAATGATCTGTTCGCGGCGCTGAAGAGTGCCCTGGCGGAGAATGGCGTGATGTATGACAAAGAGCCGGTATACCGGGATTTCCGGGCCGGGGATGTTCGGCATTCTCAGGCGGATATTGGTAAGGCGGCCAGTAAGTTGGGGTATGCGCCGGAGTTCCGGATTTTTGAGGGGATTGCCAGGGCCATGCCCTGGTATCTGGAGCATTGAGCGGGCAGGCGGGTGCGCTTTTGAAGCCGGTAATTTTTCTTACGTCTAATACCTCCTGGTACTTGTACAACTTCCGCGCAAGCACGATTCAGGCGTTGCGTGAGCAGGGTAACCGGGTGATTTGCCTGTCGCCACCGGATGATTTCAGCCAGCGCCTGGTGGATGAGCTGGGGGCGGAGCATGTTGCCTTGCCGCTGGATGGCAAGAGCACGGGCGCGGTGCAGGAGCTGCGCAGCCTGCGGTTTATCTGGGCGGTGATGCGCCGGTACCGGCCGGATTTCGTGTTCAACTTCACGGTGAAGATGAATATTTATTGCGGGCTGGTGTGCGCGCTGCAGAAGGTTTCGTTTGCCAACAACATTTCCGGCCTGGGTACGGCGTTTATTCACGATTCCTGGCTGTTCCGGCGGGTGCGGCAGGTGTATGGGCTGGTGAACCGCCGGGCGCGGAGGTTGTTTTTTCAGAATGAAGAAGATTTGTCGGTTTTTCGGGATAAGGGGTTGCTGGGGGATACGCCCTATACCCTGCTGCCGGGCTCCGGTGTGGATTTGCAGCGGTTTCAGGCTTCGCCCCTGCCGGCGTGCGGGCCGTTCACCTTTATTATGGTTGCCCGTTTGCTGGGGGATAAGGGCGTTCGGGAATACGCCGACGCCTGCCGGCAGCTGAAAGCCGAAGGGCTGGACGTGCGCTGCCTTTTGGTGGGGCCATTGGGGGTGAGTAACCGCACGGCAATTTCCGAACAGGACGTTCGCCAATGGCAGGCCGATAATATTGTCGATTACCACGGCGCCACAGACGATGTTCGCCCGCTGATTGAGCAGGCCCATGTGCTGGTGTTGCCCTCTTACCGCGAAGGCATGCCGCGCACCGTTCTGGAAGCCGCCGCCATGGGCCGCCCGGCCATAGTGACCGACGTACCCGGGTGCCGCCATGCCATAGAGCCGGAGGTAACCGGTTGGTTGTGCGAGGTGCGCAGTGCCGGTTCGCTGGCGGAGCAGATGCGGCGCGTAGTCAATATGAGTGTTTCTGAGTTGGAAGAGGCCGGCAGCGCAGCTCGAGAGCGGATGGAAGCACGATTTAGCGAGGAAGTCGTTGTGCAAGCCTATTTGGAGTGTTTATGAAAACCTACGACGTATTCAACGGCGACGCCGATGGCATTTGCGCGTTGATTCAACTTCGCCTGGCGGAGCCCTGCGAATCCGCGCTCATTACCGGTGTAAAGCGCGACATCGCATTGGCTAAGCAGGTACCACTCGATTCTCCCGCCAAAGTGAATATTCTCGACATCAGCCTGGATAAGAATCGTGCTGCAGTCGATAGCCTCTTGGCAGCTGGCAGCTCCGTGTTTTATGTGGACCACCACTTCCCCGGCGAGACCTTGCCGGATGCACCAGGCTTTAACGCTTTAATTGACACTCAGCCTACTACCTGTACCAGTTTGTTGGTGGACCAGCATTTAGGCGGCCGTTTTCATAACTGGGCGATTACTGCTGCGTTCGGAGACAACCTGAATACGGTGGCTGAGGCGTTGGCTCAGAAGGCTGGCTTGTCGACTGAGCAGGCCGGCCTACTGAGAACCCTTGGAGTGTGTATTAACTACAACGGGTACGGTTCTTCAGTCGAGGATTTGCATTTTCACCCCGCGGATTTGTACCAGGAGTTTGTGAAGTTTGCGGACCCACTGGATTTGATTGCTTCGGAACCTGTTGCCTGGCAACAGTTGCGCGATGGTTATAAGGCCGATATGGCTAAAGGACTTGCCGCGCCAGTTCTGTCTGAAACCGATACATCGTTGGTGGTGAGGTTGCCGAATGCTGCCTGGGCCCGGCGAGTTAGTGGTGTGTTGGGCAATGAGCTGGCGAATCGCAACCCGGATAAGGCTTGTGCGATCGTTACGGAGACAGAAAGCGATCACTATTTGGTGAGCATTCGGGCACCCTTGAATAATCGTACTGGTGCAGACGAAGTTGCACGACAGTTTCCTACTGGTGGTGGGCGTAAAGCGGCAGCCGGGATTAATGAGTTGCCCGCTGGTCAGTTGGACGAGTTTGTTAGCCTGATGGCTGAGTTTTGGTGTTAGCCTGCCCGGGAATATTTTCGAACACAATCTGGATTAACAAATGACATTAACCCCCCCAAAGAAAACTCACCTCAAGCAGCTTGAGGCGGAGTCGATTCATATTATTCGCGAAGTGGCGGCCGAGTTTGATAACCCGGTGATGCTGTATTCCATCGGTAAAGATTCCGCCGTGATGCTGCACCTTGCCATGAAGGCGTTTGCCCCCGGTAAGCCGCCGTTCCCGTTGATGCACGTAGACACTACCTGGAAGTTCAAGGAGATGATTACCTTCCGGGATAAGATGGCCGAAAAGCTGGGTATGAAACTGATTGTGCATACTAATCAGGAAGGCGTTGAGCAGGGAATTGGGCCTTTCACCCATGGCAGTGCGACTCATACGGATGTGATGAAAACCCAGGCGCTCAAGCAAGCGTTGGATAAGTACGGTTTCGATGCGGCCTTCGGTGGTGCGCGTCGGGATGAAGAAAAATCCCGTGCAAAGGAGCGGGTGTATTCTTTCCGCGACAAGTTCCATCGTTGGGATCCGAAGAGCCAGCGTCCCGAATTGTGGAATTTGTACAACGGTAAGGTAAGTAAAGGCGAGAGTATTCGTGTGTTCCCTCTGTCGAACTGGACTGAGTTGGATATCTGGCAATACATCTATCTGGAAAATATCGACATAGTGCCTCTGTACCTTTCGGCAGAACGCCCCGTGGTGGAGCGTGACGGCACCTTGATTATGGTGGATGACGACCGAATGCCATTGGAGCCGGGCGAGAAGCCGATGATGAAGAAAGTGCGTTTCCGTACTTTGGGCTGTTATCCGTTGACCGGTGCAGTGGAATCTGAAGCGGCGACCTTGCCGGACATCATTCAGGAAATGCTGCTGACCACCACCTCGGAACGCCAGGGCCGGGTGATCGACCACGACGCGGCTGCGTCTATGGAACAGAAAAAACGCGAAGGGTACTTTTAAGGAATTGTTATGTCTCATGCATCGGCTTTAATTGAAGAAGATATCCTCGCTTACCTGGATCAGCACGAAAACAAAGACCTGCTCCGGTTTTTGACCTGCGGCAGCGTGGATGACGGTAAGTCCACGCTGATCGGGCGCTTGTTGTTTGATTCCAAGCTTATATTCGAAGACCACTTGGCAGCGCTACACAAAGACAATGAGCGCCAGGGTAACGCGGGCGAAGCGCTGGACCTGGCCCTGTTGGTTGACGGCCTGGCTTCCGAGCGGGAGCAGGGCATTACCATTGATGTGGCCTATCGGTACTTTAGCACCGACAAACGCAAATTCATCATTGCGGACTGCCCGGGCCACGAGCAGTACACCCGCAATATGGCCACCGGTGCGTCTACCTGCGACCTCGCCGTGGTGATGATTGATGCCCGTAAAGGTGTGCTCACCCAGTCCCGCCGGCACAGTTTTATTGTCAGCCTGTTGGGCCTGAAGCATGTGGTGGTGGCTATCAATAAGATGGACCTGGTGGAGTTCAGTGAAGAGCGCTTCAATGAGATCCGTGCTGAGTACCAGAAACTGGCAGACCAGCTGGGCCTGGAAGATGTGTATTACGTGCCTATCTCTGCCCTGAATGGCGATAATGTGGTTAACCGCAGCGAACACACGCCCTGGTACCACGGCGAAACCCTGATGACGATTCTGGAGCAGGTGGAACTGCGTAAAGACCAGAACGTGGAGGATTTCCGCTTCCCGGTTCAGTTTGTGAACCGCCCGAACCTGGATTTCCGGGGCTATTGCGGCACCGTGGCCAGTGGTGTGGTGCATAAGGGCGACGAGCTGGCGGTGCTGCCGTCTGGCAAGGTCTCCCGGGTGAAGGGCATTCACACCTACGAAGGCGAGGTTCCCCGTGCCTGGCCGGGTGATGCGGTAACCATCACCCTGGAAGACGAAATCGACATCTCCCGGGGCGACCTGCTGGTGCACGCCAATCAGCAACCCGAAATGGGCCAGCGTTTCGCCGCAAACGTGGTGTGGATGAACGAAAAAGCCCTGGTGCCGGGCCGTGAGTACAGCATCAAAATTGGCACCAAGGTTACCGGTTGTTTCGTCAATAAGGTTTTGGAAGAAATTGATGTGAATAGCCTGGAGCGGACCGCGCAAACGGCCAGCGGGCTTGAGCTGAACGGCATCGGCGTGTGTGACATTGAGCTGGCTGAGCCGGTTGTTGTGGAAGGCTACCAGGACCACCCGGGAACGGGCGCCTTCATCTTGATTGACCGTCTAACGAATGTGACGGTGGCGGCAGGTATGGTTGAGCGGGCGTTGGATGGTGCCGGCGAGCTACCCAAGCGTGAGTACACCGAGGCGGAGAGGAATTTGAACAAGTACGTTCGCGACAACTTCCCGGAGTGGGGGTGTAAGGAAGTATGAGTAACATCGTCTGGCACGACCATAAAATTACCCGCGCGGAGCGTTCGACCAACAAAAATCAAAAGCCTTGCTTGCTCTGGTTCACGGGCCTAAGTGGTTCCGGTAAATCCACCATTGCCAATGCGCTGGATGTTGCTTTGCACGATCGGGGTTACCATACGTTTCTATTAGACGGTGACAATGTTCGCCATGGGCTATGCAGTGATTTGGGCTTTTCTGACGATGACCGTGAAGAAAACATTCGTCGCGTTGGGGAGGTTTGTAAGTTGTTTGCCGATGCCGGGCTGATTGTGATGAGTGCGTTTATCTCGCCCTTCACGAGCGACCGCCGCATGGTGAGAAAGCTGTTCCCGGCCGGAGAGTTCATCGAGGTCTTCATGGACGCGCCGCTGGAAACCTGCGAAACCCGCGACCCCAAAGGTCTTTACAAAAAAGCCCGAGCTGGCGAGATTAAGCATTTCACCGGCATCGACTCGCCCTACGAAGTGCCTTCCCACCCCGAGCTGCGCTTGGATACCTCCCAAAACACGGTAGAAGAGTGCGTAGATTCCTTAATTGCGTACCTGTTAGACCGTGGAATGATCGCCCCTAAATCATAACGTTATGGGGTCCGACCCTGTTCTGGAGTGCTTGAACGCATGGAATGGCAGCCCGTTTTTACCCTGACTACGTTAGTTGGAGTGCTGGGTACTTTGGCGTTAACGCGGTTGTCGGCGGACTTGGTGCTGATGGCTGCGTTGGCGTTATTGTTGGTGAGCGGAGTGCTAGCGCCAATTGAGGCACTTTCGGGATTTGCGAACCCGGGTGTGATCACGATCGCTACGCTATACGTGGTGGCTGCGGGGTTGAAAGAGACTGGGGCAGTCCAGTGGATCGCCAGATTGCTATTGGGCCACCCCAAAACTCAGCGTGGCGCACAATTGCGGATGATTGTGCCAACCGGAGTGTTGAGCGGTTTTATGAATAACACCGCCGTTGTAGCTATGTTCATACCCGCTATTCAGGATTGGGCCCAGCGTTTAGGTGTGCCGGCTTCAAAGCTGCTGTTACCACTAAGCTATGCTGCGATTTTAGGGGGTACTTGTACCTTGATTGGTACGAGCACGAATCTCGTGGTCGACGGGATGCTCCAGACCCGGCTGGGCATTAATCTCGGGCTGTTCGAACTTGCCTGGGTGGGCGTGCCTTTGTTGTTGGTTGGCGGTGCTTTCCTGGTATTTATTGGTCACCGGTTGCTGCCGGACCGAGGCGGTTTGAGCGAGGAGCTGGATCAGGTTCGGGAGTACGGCGTTGAAGTTCAAGTAGAGGAGCGCGGGCCACTGGCGGGCAAAACCATTGCTGAGGCGGGTTTGCGAGCACTGACGTATGGTTACCTAACGGAAATTGACCGAGAGGGGCGTTTGATCACGGCGGTAGAGCCAGACCGAACTCTGCAGGCGGGTGATAAGCTCTATTTCGTGGGTGCGCCGGAATGTGCCAGTGAATTGCGTCGAATTCAGGGGCTTAAGCCTGCTAACGGAAGCGTTCACAAGCTCGAAGTGGAAAACCACCAACGGTGCTTAGTGGAGGTGGTTCTGGGGCCTGAATTCCCGGCACTAAATAAGACCATTCGCGACAGCCGTTTTCGTACGCGTTTTAATGCCGTGATTTTATCGGTTTCGCGGGAAGGGAAGCGAGTGCCCGGCAAGCTGGGTGATATCACTTTTCGCATGGGCGATACCCTGTTGCTGGAAGCCAGCCACCAGTTTGTTGAGCAGTACCGCTTCCGGCGAGATTTTTTGTTGGTTAGCGCACTCAACGACTCCACGCCCCCAGACTTTCGCAAGGCTCCGAGGGCGCTGGGCATTCTTGCCGTGATGGTCGCTCTGAGTGCTTCCGGATTACTTTCCATTTTAGAGTCGGCTTTTCTGGCGTCTGGTGCGATGATTGCTTCTGGGTGCTTAACGGCAAGTCGAGCTCGGCGGAGTGTGGACTTGCCGGTCTTGGTAGTGATTGCTTCATCTTTCGCTTTGGGCAATGCCATGACAGAAACCGGCGCGGCTCAATGGGTGGCGGGAGGTTTGCTCGGTTTTGGCCCTCTTACCCCTTGGGTAGCCTTGGCTATCGTGTATGTTTTGACCGCGCTGTTCACGGAAGTGATCACCAACAACGCGGCGGCTGTATTGATGTTTCCCATCGCACTGGCTGTTTCTGAGCAGCTGGGTGTTAGCTTTTTGCCATTTGCGGTTGCTGTGATGTTTGCGGCGTCGGCTTCGTTTATTACTCCGTTGGGCTATCAGACGAATTTGATGGTGTACGGACCAGGGCGTTATCAGTTTTTGGATTATGTGCGTATTGGTGCGCCTTTGTCGGTGTTGGTGGCAGGTGTGGCGATTGGATTGATACCTTTGGTGTGGAGTTTTGAATGAAAATCGCTATTGCTGGTACTGGCTACGCTGGCGGTACCTGGCGCCATGTTGCTTGCTCAGCACTGCGACGTCGGCGCACTGGGTGTAATTCTAAAGAGTTGGCGGAGAGGGCGCCACGGTTGTGTAGAAGTGTGAAGTGCGTCACAATTTAAAAGTGGCCGTTAATACATTGCAGTTGATCTAAATTTTACAACTTGTATTCCGTTCACTCTTTGCCGGGTTCATTGAATGTGAGTGTCGCCAGCGCCGGTGTGATGCGAGGCGATAACGTTTTGACTCAAGAGATTTTGTCCATGGAAGCGGCTAGTCCGGTTGGCCTGATGGCCGTTCTTTTTTCTTATGTATCCCTTTTTATACTTAGCCCGCTTGCGCAGCGGTTTCGGTTGTTAGATACCCCTAATCATCGCAAAACTCACAAGGGTTCGGTTCCGCTTGTTGGTGGTTTAAGTGCTTTCCTTGGGGTTTTTATGGCATGGGTGATATGGATGCCTGTGCTTAGTGCTCATGGATTGTTTTTGCTGTGTGCTGCTCTACTAGTGATCGTTGGAGCTGTAGATGATGCCCGTGATCTGCCGGCTAATTTGCGGTTGGCGATCCAAGTGATTCTGGGGGCGGTGCTTACCATCGGCTCCGGTACTTCGTTAACAACGTTTGGCGATTTGTTGGGGGTCGGGGCTGTTGAGTTAGGCATGTTGGGCCCGCTAGTAACAATTGCGGCTGTGATCGGTGCGACGAATGCATTCAATATGGTAGATGGCATAGATGGGCTGGCCGGAAGTCTGTCTTTGGTGGCGCTAGGTTCGTTAGCATGGTTGTTTAGCTCCACTCCTGGCTTTACCACTGAGTTGGCGCTAGCTATGGGTATCGGATGCGCCTTGGTGCCCTATTTAATGGCAAATCTGAGGATTCCGCCTTTCCGCCGTCGTATCTTTATGGGTGATGCCGGGTCCATGTTTATTGGGTTTGCGGTGGTGTGGATGCTGGTGAACGCTACCCAGCCAGGTCATACAGCTATGCGCCCGGTAACTGCGTTGTGGATTATTGCGGTTCCGTTGATGGATATGGTTGCGATTATGTTTCGGCGTGCCCGCAAAGGGGAGTCTGTTATGAAGCCGGATAGAGACCACCTGCATCATATATTCATGCGTGCGGGCTTTACGGATCGTGAAGCATTGGTGGCCATTACGTTGGTTGCGTTAACTTTAGCCACCGCAGGGCTATTGGGTGAGGTCTACCTGGTGCCTGAGTGGTTTATGTTTGTAGCATTTCTTGGGTTATTTGGGTTGTATGACTGGTCGTTGAGGCATGTTTGGCGGTTAGTTGTTTTGTTACGGAAGCAACATAGTTATAAGTGAGCATGCGGTTGCGTGGACCACGCCCTTCTCTTGAGTTTAGATTCCCCTCCGAAAAGCCTAGCGCACGCGATAACTGAATTCTTCCTCTTGATCGCGTAGAATTGCGCGGCTTATAGAATCTGTTTTGTTTTTTGTCCTCTGCCCACAGGCAGGGGGTGCATGACGATTGCCTGACTACGCTGATTTGGGTTGGTGGGGCGGTAGCTTGCTTAGCTTTTATTTATCGACTTAAAGGATAGCGAACCGACATGAATCAGGAAAACGATGCTTACAGGGATGAGGTTTCGCTGGTAGATCTCGCGACTATTTTTGTGCGCCGGATCTGGCTGTTTGTGGGGCTGTTTGTGGTGTTTGTCTTGAGTGGTGTGGTATTTGCTTTGGTTCAGGAAGAGCAATATGGGTATGTGAGTTTGTACCAGATTGCCGAGAAAAACTCAGACGAACCCGTGGAAAAGCCCGCCAAGTCGATTGCTGTGATTCGGTCCCAGAAGTTAATGGAACTGGAGGCGGCATATAAAGCGGAGCATGAGGAGCGTATTCCGTTTGGGGTCAGCTTTTCGAATCCCGAAAACACTACTCTCATTCGAGTGTTTTCTGAGTCAGAACGTGACCGTGCCGCCGAAGTGCAGGCTGCTCACGAAGAGTTGTTGGTCTATCTGAAAGAGCGGCACGACAGACAGATTGCGGCGATCCGGCAAAGCGTGGAAGCTCGGCTAAAGTCGGTTAGTCAGACCTTGGAGGCTTTAACGCAGAACCCCGAAGCTGGTCAGGCTATGGCAGAGGTTATGCAAAAGCAGATTGAATTGGCAGGGGAGCTGGATTCCCTGTCCTCGGGGGAGTTGATGGTAGTAGCGCGTGAGAGTGTTGAGCGGGTGGCACCTAATCGAAAACTGATTGTGGTTCTGGCTACTGCTGTGGGTTTTATTTTTGCGTTTATCGCCGTTTTTTTTGCTGAGTTTGCATCTTTGGTGCGCAAGGCGCTGCGTGAGCAAAAATAACGCGTAAATTCGGAAGTTAATGCTTCGACTTCAACACGTTACAGACATTGAGAGAGACATAATATGAGCAAAAAGTTTGCCCTGATTGGTGCCGCTGGCTATATCGCTCCGCGTCACATGAAAGCGATCAAAGATACGGGTAACGATTTGATTGCAGCCATGGATAAAAATGATTCTGTGGGCATCATCGATAGTTTTTTTCCGAATGCAGATTTCTTCACTGAATTTGAGCGCTTTGACCGGCATATCGATAAATTGCGCCGCGGCAGCAGTGGTAGTGCAGTGGACCACATCTCTATTTGCTCCCCAAACTACCTGCATGACAGCCATATGCGCTTCGCCCTGCGTGCTGGAGCTGATGCGATTTGCGAAAAACCGTTGGTATTGAACCCGTGGAATATTGATGGCCTGATCGATATTGAGAAGGATACCGGGCGCAAGGTGAACACCATCCTGCAACTACGGGTGCATCCGTCTATTATCGCGCTTCGTGAGAAAGTGCAGGCTGAAAGCCGCGATACAAAACACGAAGTGGATCTGACGTACATAACTTCCCGCGGACACTGGTACCTGCAGTCTTGGAAGGGCGACGACAAGAAGTCTGGAGGTATTGCAACTAACATTGGCGTGCACTTCTACGACATGCTGCATTTTATCTTTGGCGAGCTTCAAGACAACGTGGTGCATTACAGCGATGACACAATGGCCGCTGGCTACCTGGAATATGAAAAGGCTCGTGTGCGCTGGTTCCTCTCAGTAGACTACAAATACGTACCAGAAAGCGCCAAGGCAGCAGGCCAGCGCACCTACCGTTCGATTACCGTAGATGGTGAGGAAATAGAATTCTCCGGAGGTTTCACCGACCTGCACACTCGTAGCTATGAGGAAATCTTGGCGGGCCGAGGCTTTGGTCTGGAAGAGAACCGGGTGGCGATTGAGACCGTTTCGCACATTCGCAATGCCACTCCAGCGGGTTTGACCGGCGATTACCATCCGTTTCTTAAGGGTTGAGGAAGGTTCATGTCTGTAAATATCCACGCCAGTGCAATCGTAGATGAGGGGGCCCAGATTGGTGAGGGCTCACGCGTATGGCACTTTGTTCATGTATGCGGCGGCGCTAAAGTTGGTAAGAACGTTTCCATGGGCCAGAACGTGTTCGTTGGTAACAGGGTAACCATTGGCGATAACTGCAAGATCCAGAACAACGTGTCGGTATACGACAACGTACACCTAGAGGAAGGTGTGTTTTGTGGCCCTAGCATGGTGTTTACTAACGTATACAACCCGCGCTCTCTGATTGAACGCAAGAGCGAGTACAGAGATACCTTGGTCAAAAAAGGCGCAACTTTAGGTGCCAACTGTACCATTGTCTGTGGTGTGATCGTAGGTAAATTCGCTTTTGTGGGCGCCGGTGCCGTTGTCAATAAAGACGTGCCGGCCTACGCACTGATGGTAGGCGTGCCCGCCAAACAAATCGGTTGGATGAGCGAGTTCGGCGAGCAACTGGACTTGCCCTTGACTGGTGACGCGGAAACCGCCTGTGAGCACACCGGCGCTGTTTATAAGTTACAGGGTAACCAAGTCACAAAGAGCTGATTCATAATTCTTTATTTTTTGTGTCCTTCACTGGGTTTCGTGGCTAACAAAGGGTTTTAATTCCATGCAATTCGTAGATCTCGCTGCCCAACAAGCAAGAATCAAAGACAAAATCGACGCTAACATTCAGAGTGTGCTTGCCCACGGCAAATACATCCTAGGGCCGGAAGTTGCTGAGCTTGAAGAAAAGCTGGCGCAGTTTTGTGGCGCCAAGCACTGTATTACGGTTGCTAACGGAACGGATGCACTGCAGATCGCCCAGATGGCAATCGGGGTAGGCCATGGAGATGAAGTGATCGTGCCGGGCTTTAGTTACATTGCCACCGCTGAAACGCCGGCGGTATTGGGTGGGCAACCCGTGTATGTGGATATCGACCCGAAAACCTATAACCTGGACCCAGCTAAGCTGGAGGCTGCGATTACGCCACGTACCAAGGCGATTATCCCGGTTTCGCTGTACGGCCAGTGTGCAGACTTCGACACCATCAATGCCATTGCTGAAAAACACGGCATCCCGGTGATTGAGGATGGTGCACAGAGCTTTGGTGGCAGCTACAAAGGCCGAAAATCCTGCAACCTGAGCACCATTGGATGCACCAGTTTCTTCCCGAGCAAGCCTCTGGGCTGTTATGGCGACGGCGGCGCTCTTTTCACCAATGACGACGATCTGGCCATAGTTCTGAGACAGATTGCCCGCCATGGCCAGGACCGTCGTTATCACCATATTCGTGTGGGCGTAAATAGCCGCTTGGATACGTTGCAGGCTGCTATTTTGTTGCCAAAGCTTGAAATTCTTGCCGAAGAAATTGAGCTGAGAAACCAGGTGGCTCAGCGCTATACGCGGCTATTGAATGAAGCCGGGGTTAACACCACGCCGTTTATTGAAGGGCACAATGTTTCTGCTTGGGCTCAGTATACGGTACGGGTTGAAAACCGTGGTGAAGTGCAGGAAAGGCTGCAGGCGGCTGGGGTGCCGACCGCAGTGCACTATCCGATTCCTTTGAACAAGCAGCCAGCTGTGGCAGATTCCAAGGCTGAGTTGCCGGTTGGGGATGCCGTGGCAGAGGTGGTTTTGAGCTTGCCGATGCATGGGTATATGGAGCAACACGATCAAACTTTGGTAGTAGAGGCATTAATAAGCGCAGCTAAGCAATAGCATGCTCGAAAAACTTAGAAATAGCCGATTCTTCCGAGGAGTAGTAACGCTCGCCTCCGCCAGTGCGGGCGGCCAGCTTATAATGCTGGCCGCTATGCCATTCCTAACTAGACTGTACACTCCTGAGGACTTTGGTGTCTTTGCGGTGTTCTCTGCGCTAATGGGAGTTTTGCTGGTAATCTCAAGTCTGAGGTATGAGCTGGCGATTCCCTTGCCGAAAAGTCAGCGAACTGCATCACGTATGTTGTTCATTGCACTCGGCATCAATTTAGCTATAGCCGTGGTCACGTTTTGCTTAGTTGCAATATTACGGTTCAGAATTGCTGACTGGACTGAGACGCCTCTCCTGGCCTCACTTTTATGGCTGCTGCCAATAGCAATCGTAACGGGTGGAACGTACAAGGCGCTGAATTATTGGGCCGTCAGAAATAAAGACTTTCAAAAGATTGCTGTAACAAAAATCACGCAGAGCAGTTCGAATGTAATCGCACAAATTATTGGAGGGTTAGTCGGTATTGGTGCAGTTGGACTGATAGGTGGGCAAGTCATTGGTCAGTCTGCTGGCATCACTAGACTTTGGAAAGGTTTAAGTCTGAAGAAGCTACGCTTAGAAGCTTCAAAGACGCATTCGATTGCACTGTTTTCTAGGTACCGAAACTTTCCAAAATACGATGCTCCAGCAGCTGCGGTAAATGCTGTGAGTTCGCAGCTCCCCAATGTGGCGATGGCTTTGGTTTTTGGTCCGGTAGCTGCTGGGTTGTTCTATTTGGCGGATAAAATTCTCGCGGTCCCTATGAGCTTGGTCAGCCAGGCTGTGGCACAGGTTATGATGGGGCAGGTTAAAGAGGATGTATCATCGGGTAATCTTTTTAATAGAGTAAAAGTCACATTAATGCCGCTCACCTTTGTTTGTATTCTTGTGTCAGTAATAACAATTTTATTCGCCGAACCTTTATTTGGTTTTTTCTTCGGCGAAGAGTGGGCCGTCGCCGGGGTATATGCCCGTTGGATTGTGGTGGGCCTTTCAGTTCAGTTTTTATATGGCCCCTTGTCTGTAGTTTTAGTTGCAACTGAATATCAACATGCTAATTTAATACTGCATAGTTTTATTTTGGTTTTGAAGTTGTTGGCGATGTATGCTGCTTACCTATATGAGTCTCAGGTTTTCGCAGTGCAATTGTTGTCTATTGCTCTTTTTATTGGGTACGGGGTTGGAGTTTTGGTGGTCGTTTTTCGCGCCAAAAAACTTTCAGGTGCCGTGAATGCTTAAGCTTGAGTCTTATACTTATAAACTTTGTTTTTTTATCTCTTTGGCGCTTTACCGGTTGCTTCTAGATGTATCATATGTATATGTTGTGGTGCCAAATTTTGGTTATATGGGGTTCGAGAAAGATGTAGCAATCTCTTCCTATATTGTTTCGTGGGTTGTTTTTTTTGTTGTTCTGCCTCTGGTTCCTGATCGGATTGATAGGTTAAGCAGTTTTTATAAAGTTTTATTTTTCGTTTCTCTCATTGTTCCTTTGATGACATTTTATGGTGTTAAAGATGTAGGTTTATACCCTTTAGTTACTTCGTGTCTAGCATTTTGTGTTTTTGTGTTTTTTTCTTCCAAACCTTTTTTTAGAATGTTGCCGAGTATTCCTGTATTGACGGAAGGAAGGTCCTCGGTTTTAGTTGTTTCGGTGATTTTGATTATATTTTTGGTGTTCTGGTATCAATACACTGGTGCTGTGCGTTTTATTAATTTTGATTTCGCTAAAGTTTATGAGTTTCGTTCTGAGTCAGCCGCTTTGGCAAATGTGGGAATTCTTTCGTACCTTAACTCCTGGATTTACCAGGTTGTAACAATTTTTGTTTTTTCTTATTTTATTTTTAGACAAAGGTACGTTCTGGCTGTCGTTGTTTTTTTTGTGCAAGTCTTCTTTTTTGCGGTTGCAGGCCATAAATCGCTTTTGTTTTATCCTGTTTTAGCTCTTGGAGTATGGGTTTATTTTAGTAGGACTAATGGTGCTATTCCTTTTGTTTTATTTGTTTTTTTAGCAGTGTCTTTTTCCGTTATTTTTTATTTTGCGTTTAGCAATGTTTGGCCAGTTTCCCTGTTTGTTAGAAGGGCTTTGCTGGTTCCTGCTGATTTAACATACGATTATTTTGAGTTTTTTTCAGAAAATCCATATGTGTTCTGGAGTAATTCGGTTCTCTCTAGTTACATTTCTTACCCTTATGATCAAGGCGTTGCTAAGTTGATTGGAGAGTTTAATCAAAGTGGTTCGGCTGCGAACAATGGGTTTATATCGAGTGGTTTTTCGCATGCGGGTTTTTTGGGTGTTATTTTTTACGCTTTAGTATTTTCGGTGTTTGTGGTCATGCTTGAAAAATACTCTGTAGGACTTCCTTTATGGTTCTCAATTGCAGTGACTATTGTACCTTTAAGGTCTGCTATTGTTTCATCTGATTTGTTTACAGTCATACTGACGCACGGGTTGCTTCTGACCCTTGTGATGATCCTGTTTTTCAGGTCTATAAAAAACAGCGCCTCTAACCGGAAGGCTTTGCGGGTAATTTAATTTTTAAATCAGAGAGATCTGAAATGCCAGTGAAATTTAGAGTGGCTCATTTAACGTCGGCGCATCCACGTTTGGATACACGGATTTTCTTAAAAGAATGCACTTCTCTTGCCCATGCGGGCTACACCGTTGCTTTGGTTGTGGCTGATGGCAAGGGCGATGAGGCGAAAAACGGTGTTAATATCCACGACGTCGGCTCATCTAGGGGGCGCAAAGATCGAATACGGAACGCTCCGGCTAGAGTATTAGCAAAAGCGATGGACCTGGATGCAGACATCTATCACCTTCACGATCCTGAGTTGTTACCCATTGGTCTGAAGCTAAGAAAGTACGGGAAAAAGGTGATTTTTGATGCGCACGAGGATGTACCAAAACAGTTGCTTGGTAAGCCATATCTAAATAAACCAGCAAGATGGTTGCTGTCGAAGGCTTTTGGTATATACGAACAGTATGCCTGCCGCAGACTGGATGCTGTTATTGCCGCCACGCCCTTTATTCGGGACAAGTATACCGCGATGGGTATACGTTCAGTTGATATTAATAACTACCCGCTACTGGGAGAGTTGTCTTCCGGTTCAGTTGATTGGTCGCAGAAGAAGGAAGAGGTTGCGTATGTGGGAGGAATTGGTCGCATACGGGGGATATTGCAGGTTGTTGAGGCAATGGGCCTCACCCGCTCCGGTGCGCGTTTGCAGTTGGCAGGTAAATTCAGCAATCAGGCTGACGAGCACGAAGCGCGATCATATGCGGGATGGCCACAAGTAGATACGTTTGGCTTTGTCAGTCGTGAGGGCGTTCGTGACATTTTATCTCGTTGCGTCGCCGGGTTGGTCACGTTTCTGCCGTCGCCCAATCATATCGATGCTCAACCGAACAAAATGTTTGAATATATGAGCGCGGGGGTACCAGTTATTGGTTCTCATTTCCTGCTTTGGAAGCAAATCATCGAAGGCAACAAGTGTGGTCTCTGTGTAGACCCGCAAGATCCCAAGGAGATTGCTGCTGCTATTGATTTTCTCGCAGAGCACCCGGAAGAAGCCGAGCTGATGGGCCGAAACGGCCAGGCCGCGGTTCAGGAGTTTTATAACTGGGGTGTTGAAGAACACAAGCTGCTCGAATTCTATAAATTACTGATTGGTTGATTGTTTATGCAGAAAATTCTTACGATTATCGGCGCGCGCCCTCAATTCATCAAGGCCAGTGTTGTCTCCAAAATCATCCAACAATCGGAAGGTGTTGAAGAGATAGTGCTGCACACCGGGCAGCATTTCGATACGAATATGTCTGACGTATTTTTTAATCAGCTGGGGATTCCCAAGCCTGGTGTCCAGTTGGATATTCACGGTGGGAACCACGGTGAAATGACGGGCAGAATGCTGATTGAAATTGAGAGGGCCTTGTTGGAGAAGAAGCCTGATCGAGTATTGGTTTATGGCGATACCAACTCCACCCTTGCCGGAGCCCTTGCTGCAGCGAAGCTTCATATCCCTGTGGCACATGTGGAGGCGGGTTTGCGCAGCTTCAACATGCAGATGCCGGAAGAAATTAACCGGATATTGACCGATCAGGTGAGCGATTTGCTCTTTTGCCCCACTACTGCCGCGGTCACTAACCTATCCAATGAGGGTTTTAATAATAAACCGGCGAAAGTTACGCAAGTGGGTGATGTTATGCAGGATGCAGCTCTGCTATTTGCGGAAAAGGCATCTCGGCCTGTGGGCGGAGCACTGCCGGATAACTTCGTCCTCGCAACGCTACATCGCGCCGAAAATACCGACAGCCCGGTGCGTCTTGCTGAGATTGTAAGTGCATTGAACGAAATCCACGTTAAGCAGGCCCCGGTTGTACTCCCTTTGCATCCGAGAACTCGAAAGCTAATAGCTCAGCAAGGGCTTTCGTTGGACGTTCACTTAATTGATCCTGTTGGCTATTTCGAAATGGTTTGGCTGCTGGATCATTGCGACTTGGTGTTGACTGATAGTGGAGGTGTGCAGAAGGAAGCGTTCTTTTTCGGTAAAGCTTGCGTAACGATGCGGGATCAGACCGAGTGGGTCGAGTTGGTGGAGGCCGGGGCTAACGAATTGGTTGGGGCTAACACTAGTAGAATAATAAATGCTGTTAAACGTGATCTTGGACGTCGGGTTTCAGATAGTGAGCAGTTGTATGGAGGCGGTGAGGCTGCCT
The DNA here is from genome assembly GCF_004353225.1 of Marinobacter sp. JH2. Taxonomy (NCBI): domain Bacteria; kingdom Pseudomonadati; phylum Pseudomonadota; class Gammaproteobacteria; order Pseudomonadales; family Marinobacteraceae; genus Marinobacter; species Marinobacter sp. JH2. The sequence continues at coordinate 486,843 of NZ_CP037934.1, forward strand.
CACGAATTGTAGAAGAGTTGGTGTCATTGGGGCGTGGATAAAAAAACGATTTGGATTATCAATCAGTATGCGTCTCTGCCCTCGTCGGGTATTGGCGGTCGCCATTACTTGTTGGCGCAGGAGCTTGTTGCCAAGGGTAATAACGTTTATTTGGTGATGGCCAGCTTCCACCATATGCTTCATTCGCCGGTTAAAGTGTCTGGTAAGTATGAGCTCTCGAACGCCGGAAAGCTGAACATTGTCCAGGTTAATGTTCCCGAGTACGAAGACGCGCACAGCGGCCGCCGAATGATTAACTGGTTTATCTTTGCTTATCGGTTGTCGGGTCTTAAGAGGTTCATCACTGAGAGGCCAGATGCGATTTTATATTCATCTTTGTCTTTGGTTGGGTTTCTTGGTGCTGAGCGTCTTGCTCGTTATTATCAGGTGCCGCTTACGTTTGAGGTTCGGGACATCTGGCCTTTAACGCTTACCGAGATTGGTGGCGTCTCTACGAGGCACCCCTTTGTCAAATTTTTGCAGTGGATTGAAGATCGGGCCTATAGAGTTTCGGATCGAGTAGTTTCGAACCTGCCTGGGGCTGTGAGTCATATGGTCGAACGTGGTATGGATCCAGCCAAATTTGAATGGATTCCAAATGGTGTTACGGTCGAGGAAATGGAGCGTGTCGAAGCCCTTGATGATCAATTCGCGTCATCAATACTTGGTGACCGCTTCGTGGTGGGCTATGCCGGTACGCATGGGGTCGCTAATGCACTCGATAACTTTCTCGATGCCGCTAGCTTGCTATGCAAGCATCCGAATATAGTGTTGGTTTTGGTCGGCCGGGGGAAAGAAAAAGAGCGCCTGCAATGTAGATGCAAAGACGAAAATTTGGATAATGTTGTCTTTTTGCCGTCGGTACCCAAAACGCAGATTTCTTCGGTATTGAAGCTGTTCGATGTGTGCTTTATCGGCTGGAAGGAAGAATCGCTGTACCGATACGGCATTGGCGCAAATAAAATCCCTGAGTATTTTTTCTCCGGTAAGCCTGTAATTCATGCGTATTCGGGTGGGGCTGATCCAGTTGAACAGTTCGGTGCGGGGTTGACCGTTCCGGCTGAAGACCCCGAAGCACTTGCAGAAGGCATCCTCAGACTTTCCAGAATGTCAGAAGATGAACGGGATAAGATGGGCGCGAATGGAAAGCGAGCTGTGTTGGAGCGGTATGATTATTCTCGCTTGGCAACACGGCTTCAGGCTGTTTTGCTGCAAGAAAAAACTGCGAATTGAGAACGTTAGTGTTTATGAAACGAATATTTGATGTTGTGCTGGCCTTGGTGGGAATGGTTACCTTGGCCCCGATTATTGCTGTGCTCGCCTTCCTTATCCACCGCAAACTCGGCTCACCGGTATTCTTTCGCCAAACTCGCCCGGGGCTTTATGGAAAGCCGTTCCAGATGGTCAAATTCCGCACCATGCTCGACGCGACGGACAAGCACGGAAAGCCTCTTCCAGACGAACATCGCATGACCCAGTTTGGCAGCTTTCTGCGCTCGACTAGCTTAGATGAGCTGCCGGAGCTGTGGAATGTTCTGAAGGGCGATATGAGTCTGGTGGGGCCACGCCCTCTTCTAATGGAGTACCTGCCGCTGTACTCCAAAGAACAATACCGCCGCCAAGACGTTCGTCCCGGTGTGACTGGCTGGGCACAGATTAATGGCCGCAATTCCATTTCGTGGGAAGATAAATTTAAGCTGGACGTTTGGTATGTGGATAACCGTTCGATCTGGCTGGATTTGAAGATTCTTGTTCTCACGGTTAAGAAAGTGCTGGTGCGGGACGGCATTAGCAGCGAGGGTGAGGCAACGATGTCAAAGTTTACGGGTAACGACGAGTGAAGCGTTTGGCGGTTCTGGGTGCCAGTGGCCATGGCAAGGTTGTGGCAGATGCCGCGGAGGCTTCCGGATGGCAAAGTGTGGTTTTTTATGATGATGCTTGGCCTGAGTTGCAAGTTAATGGCCCTTGGGGTGTACGAGGTGATACAGAAACGCTGCTCGGACAGTTGAGTGAATTTGATGGCGTTGTCGTGGGTATTGGTAATAACGCGTTAAGGGCTGATAAGCAACAGCTGTTGTTTTCAGCCAGCGCTGGGATTGTTTCGATTGTGCATCCGGCTGCGGTGGTTAGTGCTCATGCACGCATTCAGCCCGGAGCAGTGGTTTTTGCCAATGCGGTGGTCAATGCCGGAGCTGAAGTAGGCGCGGGCTGTATCATCAACACCGGTTCGGTGGTGGAGCACGATTGTATTTTGGGTGATTTCGCCCATATCAGCCCGAATGCTGTGCTAGCTGGCGGTGTAATTGTTGAATGCCAAGCTTGGGTAGGCGCTTGCGCCTCTGTGCGACAGTTGTTGCGAGTAGGTAAAGCCGCAATGGTGGGTATGGGCGCGGTGGTCACTAAAGATGTCAGTGCCAGCGCCGTTGTCGTAGGTAATCCGGCAAAAGTAGTAAATTCCTGATTTTCATACAATAGAGCGAGCAATGTTGAACGGACCGTTTTCCCCTTGGCCATCATTTTCTGAAGAAGAGGCCAATGCTGTACGCGATGTGCTGTTGTCTAATAAGGTGAACTACTGGACTGGGCAGGAGTGTCGTGAGTTCGAGCGAGAATTTGCGTCTTTTGCCGACGCAGGACACGCCATTGCCGTGGCGAATGGCACGGTGGCATTGGACCTGGCGTTGAGGGGATTGAATATTGGGCCGGGGGATGAGGTTGTGGTTACGCCTCGAACCTTTTTGGCGTCCGTTTCAAGTATTGTGACTGCAGGGGCTACCCCGGTGTTTGCGGATGTTGATCGGGAAAGCCAGAACATTACGCCCGATACAGTGCGCGAGGTGATTACTCCGCGGACCAAGGCGATTATCTGTGTTCACTTAGCAGGCTGGCCTTGTGACATGGATGGTTTTATGGCGCTGGCAGAGGAGCGTGATCTTTTTGTGATTGAAGACTGTGCCCAGGCCCATGGTGCCCGTTACAAAGGCCGATCAGTGGGGGCGATTGGTCACGTAGGTTGTTGGTCGTTCTGTCAGGATAAAATTATGACCACTGGCGGCGAAGGCGGCATGGTAACCACCAATGACAAAGTGTTGTGGAAGCGGATGTGGGCTTTCAAGGATCACGGTAAAAGCTGGGATGCAGTTTTTGAGCGCGAGCATCCACCTGGCTTTAGATGGTTGCATGAAAGCTTTGGTACCAATTGGCGAATGACTGAAATGCAGGCTGTGATTGGCCGTATTCAGTTGCAGAGGATGAATCAGTGGCATCAGCAGCGCATTAGTTATGCCGAACAAATCTGGAGGACTGCTCGTGCGCTTCCAGGATTACGAGCCCCAGATGTCGAGGCGCATGCCGAGCATGGAGCCTACAAGGCATATGTGTTTGTAGAGCCTGAAAAATTGGCAGAAGGCTGGAGTCGTGATCGAATCCAGCAAGCCATTGTCGATGCCGGCGTGCCTTGTTTCTCAGGCTCTTGTTCGGAAGTATATTTAGAGAAAGCATTCGACAATACCGGCTTGCGCCCCGAGCAGCGCTTGCCTGTTGCCCAAGAGCTGGGAGAAACCAGCTTGATGTTTTTGGTGCACCCAACGCTTACGGCGCAGGAAATCGAGAAAACCTGCCGCGTACTGCAAGATGTGATGGCAGAAGCATCTGAATGAGTTGGTGTGTCTTAAAGGAGTGTGAAGAGTGAGAAATAGCGTGATTAATAAGGTTCTACACTTTTCACGGCCTACGAAGCGAACAATTTCTGTGGTGACGGACATTGCGCTGTTGTTAATGGCAGCATGGGCTGCCTTTGCATTGCGATTTGAGAGCCTTTCTTGGACACCTACCGGGTATCAATTGTGGGCCGCTAGTTCAACGGTACTCTTTACCATTGTTGCTTTCGTGAAACTTGGTTTGTATCGCGCTGTTATTCGATACTTGAGTGAGTACGCCTTCCTCGCCATCCTTGTGGGCGTCGTTATATCCAGCATTTCATTGATTGTTTTTGGGTTTCTATTTCAGGCTTTAGTACCGCGCTCGGTGCCGGTTTTATATGGCGCGTTTGCATTTTTATTGGTTGCAGGAACTCGGTTTGCGGTGAGGAGCATTGTTCGCCGGCCGGGGCGGAGCTCTAAGGAGGCCGTGCTGATCGTAGGGGCCGGACCAAAGGGGATGCAATTAGCTTCCGCCCTTGCTCAAGGTGTTGAATTTAGACCTGTCGGTTTTGTGTCTTTGGTTGAATCAAATCACAAATCGCTAATTGGAAACCTTCCCGTTTTCTCTATCGCGCATATTGAAAAAGCCGTGCGCAAGCAGGATGCCTCCCGAGTGTTGCTTGCCCTTGAAGATAGCGCACCGGTTAATCGTAAGCAGTTAATGCAGATTCTTGAACGGTTGTCGGTGCCAGTGCAAACAGTGCCATCCATGTCGGAGCTGGTGGCAGGGCAGGCCCGCATTAACGATATCCGAGATTTAGAGATTGAAGACCTGTTGGGGCGAGACCCGGTTCGCCCCGATGCTGCAGCTGTTACTGAGAGTCTGTTCGGGAAGTCTGTGCTTGTAACCGGCGCTGGTGGTTCTATCGGCTCGGAACTGTGTAGGCAGATTCTGAAGCATAAGCCAAAAACGTTGGTGCTGTTCGAGCAATCTGAATTTTCACTTTACTCCATTGAACGCGAGCTCCGGACAATTAATCAGATTGAAGGGTTGAACGTTTCGTTGCACGCCGTTCTGGGCAACGTTGTGCATCGTCGCCGGTGTGAGACAGTTATGCGTTCGTTTGGCGTTCAGGCAGTCTACCATGCAGCAGCGTACAAGCATGTGCCACTCGTTGAGCACAATGTCATTGAAGGTGTTCAGAATAATGTATTTGGCACTTGGCACGCGGCGGAAGCGGCGGTAGCGGCGGGCGTTGAGCGCTTTGTGCTGATTTCAACCGATAAAGCTGTGCGCCCGACAAATGTGATGGGGGCGAGTAAGCGCTTGGCCGAGTTGGTGTTGCAGGGGTTGGCGCAGCACCAGAGCAAGACGGTGTTTTCTATGGTGCGTTTCGGCAACGTGCTGGGTTCGTCTGGCTCGGTTGTTCCTTTATTCCGCGATCAAATCCGTGATGGTGGGCCGGTGACCGTTACGCACAAGGACATTATTCGCTACTTCATGACGATTCCCGAAGCCAGCCAACTGGTATTGCAGGCTGGCAGTATGGGCAAGGGGGGTGAAGTGTTTGTGCTGGACATGGGCGAGCCTGTCAAAATCGCTGATCTTGCCCGCAAGATGATTCACCTAATGGGGCTGGCAGAAAAAACCGACGAGAACCCTTCAGGCGATATTGAGATTGTTTATTCGGGGCTACGTCCCGGCGAGAAACTGTTTGAAGAGCTCTTGATCGGTGATGACCCGCAGGGTACTGAACATCCGCGCATTATGATGGCCAAGGAGGTCTCAATGCCGTGGGATGAGGTGCGTGTTTTGCTGGACAAGCTTGCCGACGCTAGTCGCGAGTTTGATTGCGGTAGTGTGGTGTCGATGTTGCGTGAAGCGCCTACTGGTTACTCACCGAATGGGGGTGTGGTGGATCTGGTTTGGTGCAACAGCCAGCGTGGTCAGAATGACCAAGATGCTTGTATAGCGAAAATTCACCATCTGCCTGGCGTTAATCCGCACTGAGATTGGCTCCGTTGATGCATAGAGCGCTTCGTTCAACAAGGATTGTTGCATGATTGAGATTAACCACCATATAACCAGTGGCACCCGGTATTCGATGAATCTGGCCGTTCGCTTTAGGTACGTTTACAAAGGGCAGCGCATATCTTGGACTGGGCTTATGTGGAGTGTGATGCCCGCAACGACGTTTTATTCGTTGGCTATCAGGCTGCCGGCACACCCGGGCGGGCTATATCGACCTACGGCCCTTACCGCCGAAAGAGATTTGAATTGTGCATGGCGATGACGACGCAAAGGCTGCGTTTAGACGAGAATTAAAAACTCGCCTGCCCAACACACAAATTTTAATACCTGGGGGCAGCCCCTTAGACATTTAACCGATTAAAATGTATCCGGGGTCTGGCCCCAATTCAGGTTTTGGAGGAAAGATGAAGAAAATTGCGGTTGTAGGTTTGGGCTATGTGGGGTTGCCACTGGCCGCGGCGTTTGGTGAGAAGCGTGAAGTGGTAGGTTTTGACATCAATACCAAGCGTATTGAAGAGCTGAAAGATGGCGTGGATTTCACCCGCGAACTGTCCAGCGAAGAGTTGGCAACCGCAACGCAATTGACGTTTACGGATTCGGTGGAGGGCATTGCGGATTGTCAGGTGTATATCGTGACGGTACCAACGCCCATCGATGAGTTTAAAACTCCGGATCTAACCCCGCTCGTTAAAGCCAGCGAAACCGTAGGTAAGGTGCTGAAGCAGGGCGATATCGTTATTTATGAGTCCACGGTGTACCCGGGCGCCACCGAAGAAGTGTGTGTTCCGGTTTTGGAAGAAGTATCTGGCTTGACGTTCAATAAAGACTTCTTCGGCGGTTATAGCCCTGAGCGAATTAACCCGGGTGATAAAGCGCACCGTGTGACGACCATTATGAAAGTGACTTCTGGCTCTACGCCGGAAATTGCTGACGAAGTGGATGCCTTGTACGCGGATATTATTACTGCCGGTACTCATAAGGCCAGTTCTATTAAAGTTGCTGAAGCTGCAAAAGTGATTGAAAACACTCAGCGTGATTTAAACATTGCGTTGATGAATGAGCTTTCTATGATTTTCGCCAAGCTGGGCATTGATACTCATGAAGTATTGGCCGCAGCAGGAACTAAATGGAACTTTTTACCGTTTAAACCGGGCTTGGTGGGTGGCCATTGTATAGGTGTAGACCCGTATTATTTAACTCATAAAGCGCAGGCTATTGGCTATCATCCGGAAATCATTCTGGCGGGCCGCCGTGTTAACGACAATATGGGGCCTTATGCGGCGTCTGAGTTGGTTAAAGCGATGATTAAAAATGGCCAAGCGGTTTCCGGCGCGAAAGTGCTGGTAATGGGACTGACGTTTAAAGAAAACTGCCCGGATTTGCGGAACACTCGTGTTGTTGATGTGATCAGTGAACTAAAAGACTATAACTGCGAAGTACACGTAACCGATTGCTGGGCAGACAATGCCGAAGCGGAAGAAGAATACGGGATTTCGCTGGTGGATAAGCCTGAAAGCGGATTTTACGATGCAGTATTCTTGGCTGTGCCTCACAATGAGTATGCCGCAATGAGTGCTCAACAATTGCGAGCGTTCGCAAAAGATAAGGGTATTCTTTTTGATCTGAAAGGGGTGTTGCCTCTGGGAGAGGCAGATATTCGATTGTAATCATCACAATCGATTTGTTTTTAAAAGCCGGCCAATGCGTCGGCTTTTTTTATGAGCGTTAATTAATCTGCTTTACGAATGGCTGATTTATTTATTATTATGCAGCCTGACTTTCCGGTCATGTTTTTTTTGTTTAAATCATCCGATATAAGGCCTTACTTTCATGGCGAAGATCAACGATTACTATCAGAAAAAACAGCTTATGGAAAAGCTTGCGGCAGAGCTGGAGCAGCTCGAAAACGATCAAGCGCTTAAGCGCGAGTTGGAATTTGAAAATAAAGTTCGTGAATTGATGACTGAATACGATAAGTCACCAAAGCACGTATTGCAGATTCTGGCAGCGATTGATCCTTCCATTGCCGGTGCTAAAGCGGAAGCTTCAACAGGTACTCGTGCCAAGCGCCCGATGAAAACCTATAAGAACCCGCATACCGGTGAAGTGGTGAAAACCCGCGGCGGCAACCACAAAACTCTGAACGAGTGGCGTGAGAAGCACGGTAAAGACGCGGTTCAGAGCTGGCAGCAGCAAGACTAAATCGCTCTAATAAACCCCTTTCCCGTAATGGGGAAGGGGTTATGAATAAATCACCACCTTGTTACGCCCCCCTTCCTTAGCCCCATACAAAGCCTTGTCCGCCTCTTGCATCCACTGCATATAATTCTCTGGCCCACCTGTTAATTGCGCGATACCCATGCTGATGGTGTATCGAATATCACCCGCAGTGGTGTTGACCGTACTTTGAGCAATGGTTTCCCGGATGCGTTCGCACAATATGCGCGCGTTCTCTGCATCGGTTTCCGGCAGGATAAGGCCGAACTCTTCTCCACCGTAACGCCCGGCAGAATCTGATTGGCGAATGCTGTCGCGTGTCACCTGTGCGGAGTGGCGAATCACATCATCACCGGCCAGGTGCCCGTAGGTATCGTTCACCGATTTGAAGTGATCGATATCGAACATGACCAAGGTGGTGGTTTGACCGTAGCGCCCGTAGCGTTCGAATTCTGCATCCACCAGGTTTTCCCAGGTGCCTCGGTTAAGCAAACCGGTTAGTCGGTCGGTCATGCTTAATTTCGCCAGTTGCTCGTTGGCCCGTTCCAGTGCTTGTTTGCTGCTCGCGAACTCGGTCACGTCGTAAATGAGCAGGCAGACCTTGTCGACCTTGCCACGGGAGTTGGTGAGCGGGCTGATCGTCAGGTTTTGAAACATGAACTCTTCGGTGCCCGTGATGGGGCGGGAGTTTCGAAACTTGAATAGGTAAGGGCGCTGCTCCCAGGAGGTGAAGGCTCGGGTGTTGAGTGTGGTGACGGAATCCACTTTCCGCGTAAGCCAGGCTTTGGGAATGTCAGGAAAGGCGTTGAATATCTGTTGGCCACGAATTTGGGTGGCGGTGATGCCGCTGTGATTTTCCATAAAGCCGTTCCAGGCTTGCACTCGGAAATCGAGATCCAGCACCACCAGGCCGACCTCTACCGTTTCGATCATGTCGGCCAGCCAATGGAAGGGGTCTACGTGCTCTGAGTCAAAAGCCATGGTCAATCCACCAGATATTCGAGACGTTTTTCCAGGAAGGGCACAGAGTCTTCGGTAAACAGCACCAGCATGTCACAGCGAATGTCCCGGTTTTCGATGGTGTAGCAGATTTCCAGGCACAGTAGCTGTTCCTCGCGACTGCTGTGGTGCTCCAGCAATTCGTTAATAGGGCGGTGCTGGCCCAGTACGGTTGGGTGCCCAAGCCCCAGTTTAATGTCGAGCTGATCACTCACGCCGTTCAGGAAGGCGCCAAACAGTATACTGGACATGTCCATCAGCACTTCAACATCGATGGCATCGCCTTCTACGCCTTCGTAATGAAGCAGTTCCGCCATTTCTTCAAAGCTGGCATCGTCAAATAACAGCAGTGCTTCACCAGCGACACCCGAGCCCGTGAAGCCTTGGCACACCGCAGAAAAGGTGTTGCCGGCTCCGGCTGAGGAAATCGCCATGTGAAGTTCAGAGCTGGCGATGAAAGCGACTTTCGGAATAGGCTGTTTAACGAACACTCGGAGCAGCCGGGCCAGTAAGTCCGATGAACGGCCCATGGCGACGTTGGCGGTTTCTTGCAGGTATTCCGTGAGGCTGACGGATATTTCTGGCGTGCGGCTTGGCTCTGAGAAAGCGCTATTCTTGGCCGCTAGCGCCGAAAGCTCTTCCGGCCGAAAAAAGCCGTACTCCTGCAGCAAGTCTGCCACAAGCTCTGTACTCGTTGGCTTTTTAATGAAATCGATGGCGCCCAGTTTGCGCACCCGTTCCCGGGCTTCGGGCTGTATGTCACCGGAAACGACAATGGTGAGCACCGGCAGGTCTTCTTTGCGGATGTGTTCCAGCACTTGGTAGCCGTCTAAGCCCGGCATGTTCAGGTCCAGAAACAGCAGTTCCGCTTGGCCTTTGCGTAGAGCAGTGAGCGCTTCTTCGCCATCTTGGGCAAATAGCACGCTGTCTGCCAAGCCAAGGGGCAGCGCACGGGCCATTTGTTTGCGGGCGAGTGCGGAGTCGTCGCAGATCAGGATTTTAGAGCTCATGGTGTTTAGTGTGCTGGCCGAATCGGGAGGTGGCAAGAGTAACTTAATTTAATGTGTATAAATATACTACGTTTCGTTGATTCTGGATTGTGAGGTAACTCACTCTATTGCCGGCGGGCCCTCGGATATAGTGGTTGCGTGCTAAAAAAACAAATAGAGACACAATCTATGATTAAGCGAGCGTACGGATACGCTGCCCTTACTGTTTTTTGCTTGGGTATTTTGCCCGTTGCCCAAGCGGAATTGGCACCCATTTCTGATGACGCGATGGGTGATGTGACGGGGCAGGCGTTTATGCAGGTTGAAAACATCGTCGGCCAAAATCACAACTTTACCCGGATGTCGCTAGGTATGGATGTGGAAACCCGGGTGAATGTAGATGACGTAAGGGTTGGTGAAATAGATGCGGGCGTGGATTTCGCGGCCAGCCATCTCGCCCTTGGCCATATTGCACGGGTTAATGGCGAAGTCTATAACGGTGTGACTTATAACGAAGGCGACGTCGTTCCCTTCGAAGCTCGCCGCCCTTACATCGAACTGGCAGAGGATGCCGCTGGTTTGGCCGGCTTTCGTATGGGCTTTCACGAGGCCCGCGGATCGGTTTCCTCCAATACCACCAGTTTTAGCGGCAATATAGGGATGCAGATTGAGTCCGGTGGGCAGGTGTATGACACTCAGCTCTTCGATGGCGCTGGCGGTGCCGCAACGGATGACCGTGCTACGCACATTGGCTTGAAGCCCAATGACCCAAATGCCGTGGCTAATTGCGATGTAGCAACCAATTGTGCGCCGTTAACCCAGCTCCGCTCGATCGATATCGGTGAAGACTCCGGGCAAGCCGGTGCGGCGGGTTTTACAGATGGTTTCTTTATTGGTTTTCAGCGAGACGATAATGTGGCTTGGCAAACGCTGGATGGCATGAGCTCTATTGATGTTGGCAAAGGGGTGTATCTCAACCTGCCGACGAATATGACCGTTGATATTCAGCAGTTGATCGGCCCAGGTATCGATCGTCGGCGAACCCATCAGGTGGATATGGGGACTAAGTTGTTTTGATTTTGTTAGACTCCTGCTACTAATTCACACGGTGGGAGTCTTCCTTTGATCCGCTCTTTTTACTGGCACGATTACGAAACCTTTGGTGTAGACCCGCTGCATGACCGGCCCTCCCAGTTTGCCGGGGTTCGCACCGATGCGGATTTAAACGTGATCGAAGATCCGTTGGTGATTTACTGCAAGCCAACGGATGACTACCTGCCTTCTCCTGAAGCCTGTTTGATTACTGGCATCACACCACAGAAAGCCTTGGAAGACGGTTTCCCGGAAGCGGAATTCATTGCGCAGATCAATGAAGCCTTCAGTCAGCCCGGCACTTGCGTGGTGGGCTACAACAGCCTGCGCTTTGATGACGAAGTCACTCGTAATACTTTGTACCGAAACCTGCGTGACCCCTACGCCCGCGAATGGCAGAACGGCAATTCGCGGTGGGATATTATCGATATGGTGCGGCTGACCTACGCGCTGCGCCCGGAAGGCATCAACTGGCCACGAAAAGAAGACGGCAGCCCCAGTTTCCGTTTGGAAGAACTTACGGCCGCCAACGGCATTGCCCACGAAGCGGCTCACGATGCGATGTCGGATGTTTGGGCAACGATTGCCGTGGCTAAACTGATTAAAGAGAAACAGCCCAAGCTGTTCGACTTCGTTCTGAAGAACAAAGACAAGCACGCCGCTCGTCAAATGCTGGATGCGTCCAGCATGAAGCCGGTTTTCCACATCTCCGCCAAATTTCCAGCCAGCCGTGGTTGCTGTGCGTTGGTTGCGCCCATAGCGGAACACCCCACTAATAAGAACCAGGTCATCGTTTACGACCTGCGGGAAGACCCAACGGAACTCATCAACGCCACGCCGGAACAGATTCAGGAGCGAGTGTTTACTTCACAGGCCGAGCTGGGTGAGGGCGTACAGCGCTTCCCCCTGAAAGGTATTCAGGTAAACAAGTGCCCGGTACTGGCGCCGGCGAACATGTTGTCTACGCTCACCAAAGAACGCTTGTCTGAGCTGGAGTTGAATGGTGATGTACTGCGCGCGAATCTGGCAAAACTGCGGAACGCCCCGGACTTGTCGGCACGCATTGCCCAAGCCTTTGATCGCAGCTTTGAAGGCAGTGACCTCACCGACCCAGACGAGCAAATTTATGCTGGCGGCTTCATCAGCAACGCCGACCGTGAGCGGCTTAAAGATCTGATCGCCCAGCCGGTAGAGACGTTAGGTGAGCAAGAAGTGAGGTTTGATGACGAGCGTTTAAGCGAGATGCTCTTCCGCTACCGCGCCCGAAACTATCCGAACACCCTAAGCGGCGAAGAAATGGAACGCTGGGAAACCTTCAGAACGGAGCGCTTGATGAAGCCGAAGAAAGGCTGGCGGTCACTGGAAGCCTACGGGCTGGAGTTGCAACGGCTGGCGAGTGATCCGGAGTTGTCGCCCAGAAACCAGCAGATCTTGGAGGATTTGCATTTGTATGGGGAGTCTTTGATTCCTTATATGTAAAAAACGAGGGGCCAATCTTGGCCCCCCTTTCGTTTATCTCCGCTTCTGAAAATAAACACTCAAACTCTGCCCCATCAAGCTCTGCACTTCACTCCCCAGTGCCTCCGCCTGAATCTGCTTCTGCACCGGCGCAGTCGCCAAGCTGTGGCCGTCTTCATCGCGGGCTTTAACGAGTTTCCATTCCACTTCGTTGCTGACAAGCGCCAGCAGATCTTTCAGTTGGCAGACATCTTGCGGGCGGAACCAGCGGTCGCGGCAGCCGCCTAGGCTGTAGAAAGCTTCGTCTTTCAGCAGGTCGGCCCAGGTGGAGTCCTGTTTGTTTGCCAGTACCATGCGCCGCAGTTGGCGCAAAGCGGTGCGCGTGGGTTGCAGGTTGTGCTCATCAATCAAGCGGCGGATGTGCTTGTCGCCGACGGTTTGTTCGGCCATGTTGGTATGCATGTGAACCACGGCTCCGCTGGTGGAAGCGCTATTGATCAGTGCAGCAACAGAAAGCTCTGTCATGGCCGGTGAAGGCAAGCGGCCGACTTCTACCCAGTGTACTTGATGGCCATCCGCAACGAATCGCTGGGCGATGGACCACGGCCAGAACACGATATTGTTGATGTTCAGGGTGCTGGCCATACGCGTGGCTTTGGCGATGTTGGCGAGGGATTCGTCAACCGCGATAACTTCCACATCATCCAGATACTGCGCCAACTCCATCGCCCGCTGACCAGACTGTGCGCCGCAGACCATGATGCGCAGGGTGGCGGGAACGTGTTCGGTGTTTAAACCCAGCTCCTGCACCATCACCGCTTTCAGGCTGGTTTCGGTACGGTAAGCCAGCTGGCTCCACGCGGGCCAGGCTTGCGGCACATCCGTTTTCGCTAGGCAGAGTTCGTCGGCTTTCTCATCAAAGTTTTGTTTGATGGCTTCTTCTTCTGCCCGATTGTAGTAGCTGGCGGCCATCATGGGCTGCATGGCAACGGGCCAGTCAACCAAGTTCCACTGGCCAAGGTTCATCGCAAAACTTTGATGGAATAGGGCGCCGTACAGGGCGCTGATCATCAGGCTGCCAATCAGCGCTTCTTGCGGCTCGCCCATCGCAAACTGGGCGACGATGCTGTCGTTAATTGTGGTGATCAGTCGCTCTTCGTCATCGTCCGCCGCTAAAACGTAACCGGTTCGGTCGGCGTATTCGGCAATGGCCAGGCATAAAGACTGAAGTTCGTCCCGCAGGCTGACGGTTTGTGCGACTTCCGCCAGAATACTGCGGCGAAGCAGGGTAACCAGCTCTTCAACTTCAGCGCTGGGCATTAAGGTTTTCTTGAGCGCGAGAATCAGCAATTCATCTTCCGCAGCTGCATCCAGAAAAATCTCGGCATTGGGGTTGTTCAAATCGTACTGCTGCTGAACGACGGCACCCACAAACCGGCCGATCTCTTGATGGGGCAGGCCGTCTTGGCAGAGCAGGGCAATGGCATCGTCTGCCAGCTCCGCATCTGCATGGTGAACCTCCAGGTTTTGCGCGCAGGTCAGCATGCCTGAGTAGACAGAGTCCCACTCGGAACCGGTTTGCAGTAGTTTGCGGTAATGTAAGAAGGCAACATCGAACTGGCCTTGCAGGCGTTTGGCATGGGCAACCCCGCAGAAAGCGGCGGCAGATTGCCGTTCGTATTTCAGTGCCTCAAGGAAATATTCTTCCGCTAGAGCTGGCCGCTCAGTCTTCAAGGCCCAATAGCCCAAGTTGCAATACTGCTGCGCCTGCCCCGGCTGGCTGTTCAGGCTGGCGTTGAACAGGGCTTGGGCTTTATCCAGCTCTCCATCGTCCATCTCTACTCGCCCCAATAAACCAAGGGCAGCGGCGTTGTCTGCCTCGATCGCCAAGGCGTCGGCCAGATACTCGCGGCACTCCTTACGCGCCTTCAGCCGTTGGGTGTAGGAAAGCCCGTTGGTGTTGGACTCCCCATACGCCAGATTCGCCTGCAAAACCAAGCGGGCGACTTGCGCCTGAACCGAACGGGAAAGATGAGCGTTGTTTTCTTGTACGTGCATGGAACACCTCGTTACCAGCCATAATCCGATGCGGCAAAGGTCTGCAGTTTTTTGCGGATTGCCGTGCGTTGAATGAGGTGTTGCGAAAGGTGTGCCAGTTTATGTGGTGATTTTTGGGCGCGGGCTTATTGCTTGCCAGAATGGCTTTGCAACTATAATATGGTTGCAAAAGTTGATCAGGATGATCTTATGGTGAACAGGGAAAAGTTAAGGGCGAAGCTGCTTCGAAAGCCAGCACCCAAAGACATAACGTGGTCTGAACTCCGTGGGTTTTTGCTCGGCTTGGGGTTTGAAGAAACCCAAGGCAATGGTTCTAGGGTCAGGTTTTATCTGCAAGCAAATTCGCCAGAGCGAGGCGTTATGATCAGATTGCATCGACCACATCCAGAGAAGGTCTGTGGTCCGTTAATGATTCGGGATGTAGTGCAAACACTAAAAGTGTGGGGGCTGATATGAGCTCGAATACAATCAAATATAAAGGCCAGATAGGTTCCATCGAACATGATCTTGATAGAGGCGTTCTTTACGGCAAGCTCCTTTTTATCAATGACCTTGTGACCTATGAGGCTGAAAACCTCCGATCCTTAGAGCAAGAGTTTCGAGTATCGGTAGACGAGTACCTAGCGGACTGTGCCTCAATGGGTATCGAGCCAAACAAGCCATTCAAAGGATCGTTCAATATCCGAATTGGCAGGGAATTACACCGCAAGCTGGCAATGAAGGCCGCTGATGAGGGGTTAGGGTTAAACGAAGCTGTTCAGCTGGCTGTTGAGAGGTTTGTCGTTAAAGAGAGTCGACCTTAAACAAAAACGGCCAGGTAGTTAGCCTGGCCGTTTCAGTGCGCTGCGTTGGTTTAACCTTGCAGCAACTGCAATACCTGCTGTGGCCTTGCGTTGGCCTGTGCCAGAACAGACAAGCCAGCAGACTGAAGCACCTGGGTACGAGCCAACTCTGCGGTCTCCGCTGCAAAGTCAGCATCGCGGATTCGGCTGTTTGAGGCCGAAAGGTTTTCTGAGGTGGTGCTCAGGTTCGCGATGGTGGACTCGAAGCGGTTTTGGACGGCGCCGAGTTCAGCACGGAAGCCGTTGATGGTATCGATGGCATAGTCGACGGCTATCATGGCTAGATCGGCGCCTTCCCGAGTCGAGATATCGATCTCGTTCATCGAAACGGTATCGCTGTCGGCTGTCCCGAAAACTTTAAAGTCAATGTTGTTCGTTGCATCACCGTTTGTATCCGCGGTAATCCCGACAGTGAACGGTTCACCAAACTGTGACGAGAACACGATGTTGTCGTTGGTTGAATCCAGGTTGGCTTTAATCCCGGTTTCATTAGTACGGGCGTTTACCTTGGCAACAATGTCGTTGAGGGAGGTTGCGCCTTCTACCGGGATGCTGGTTCCATTGACATCTACGTCGAAGTCGATGGTTTTGCCATCTTTAAAGAAATCTTGAACCGTTGTAGTGCTTGTAGCCTTGGCAATAGTCGCTGGCGTGCTTAGGTCGACAGTATTTGCCGTAGGAGTGACGTTGTCTGATAGGACGCCCTCTACCGTGAGGACTTTTTCCGAACTATTTATAAACCTAAACCCATTTTCGTACTCTTCGACAACCAACCCTTCAAGTTCGCTGTTTTGGTTTATTTGCGTTTGGAGTTGTTCTACCGCTTCATCCACACTTTTCGCGTTGGTAATTTTTAAGGTTCCGAGAGTATTTGCACCTTCCTTAATGTCTAGATCGGAAGTGGTTGATACGCCGTTGCCCGCTGTGTAATCGAGTGAGGCAGTGGCAGTATCTAGTATGCCTGGTTCGAGTGCTCTTTTCCCGAAAACACTGGTTTGTTCAACGGTGCCACCGATTTGGCTGCCCCTAGAGTCCAAACCGCTAACCGCAATAGTTTCACCAGTATTTGCGCCAACCTGGAATGTTTGGGTATCAAACGTGCCGTCGAGAACTTTTAGGCCGTTAAAGGAAGTCTGACTCGCTATCCGGTTGATCTCTTCAATCCGCTGCTGTACCTCCTGATTCAGAGCTTGGCGATCTGAAACGCTGTTCGTGGCGTTGGCTGACTGAACGGCCAACTCACGAATCCGCTGTAGGTTGTTGGTGATCTCATCCATCGCCCCTTCAGCCGTTTGTGCCAAAGAAATGCCGTCGTTGGCATTCCGTTGGGCGACATTCAAGCCCGAGATTTGAGACTGGAAGCGTTCAGATATCGCAAGTCCTGCGGCATCGTCTTTGGCGGAGTTGATGCGTAGACCCGAAGACAAGCGTTCCAGCGCAGTATTGGCCTGGCTCTGTGAGGCGTTGAGGTTCCGTTGTGCGTTCAGTGACGCCATGTTGGTGTTAATAACCTGAGGCATATCGTTCTCCCTATTCAGAGATGCCGGAAGCTCAGAGCCAGAAAACCAGGGCGCTGCGCCGGCAGAAAAATTGTTTGTTTGCCGTGTTGACGGGAGTTAAGCGAAGGGTGTGCCAATATCTCAGATCTGGTTTTATCTTCTTGTTATTAAAGTAGTTGGTGTTGGCTTGGCTCTTTCGGAAGCATGCTCTTTGCCAACTTACCGTCAGCAAAAACGGAAGTTGCTTGCCGCTTTTACATTCTTTTACAAAGAAAGTTCCATTTTTCCTAAAGCAACCCGATCAGATGCCGTTAAGTGAAGTAACAGGGCGGCGCTCCTAACCAAAAAAAGAGAACGCCAGACCTTAACCATGAAATAACGACATCTGTCGAAGGGGAAGCATAATGGCTCTCGGAATTAACACTAACGTCGCTTCATTGAACGCTCAGAACCAGTTGAGCAAGTCCCAGGGTATGAACGATCAGGCGCTTCAGCGTTTGTCTTCCGGTCTTCGCATTAACTCCGCTAAGGACGATGCTGCTGGTCTCGCGATTTCCACTCGTTTCTCTGCACAGATTACGGGCTTGAATGTCGCTCAGCGGAATGCCAACGATGGCATTTCTTTGGCTCAGACGGCTGAAGGTGCATTGAACGAAATTACTAACAACCTTCAGCGGATTCGTGAACTGGCGGTTCAGTCTGCCAACGCGACCAATAGCAGTTCGGATCGTCAAGCTTTGAATGATGAAGTTAAGCAGCGACTTGATGAAATCGATAGAATCTCTTCGCAGACTGCGTTTAATGGGTTGAAGGTTTTGGATGGATCTTTCGGCGCTCAGGCTTTCCAGGTGGGAGCGAATGCCGGCGAGACGATTAGCGTGGATCTAACTCAGGGAACTAAAGCCAGTCAGATTGGGTCTATTGCCACTGACAGTGTGCAGGTTGCGGGTGCAATTACAGCCGATAATGGAGTGTCAATTTCTGTTGGTGATAATGCTTTCACTCAGATTGATGTCTCTGAAAGCAAACTGGACAGCGCTGACAATGTTATTAGCGGTTATGAGGCTGACAGCGCGGCTCAAATTGCCAAGGCTATAAATGATTCTGGTGTAGATGGGCTGTTTGCATCAGCTTCCACTGAGGTTACTCTCGCTACTACAGATATTGCGGACGTTACAGCTGGCGCCTCCGCGTCATATACCCTAACTATTAATGACGTTGACGTTTTTGAGCTTGCCGAGCAAGATCTTAGTGGTGGTGTGGCACTGGATGGAACGGATCTTGCGGCCGCGATCAATGCAAAGTCTGGTGCAACAGGTGTTTCTGCAGCTTGGGACGCAACTGATGGTTTGACATTGTCCTCATCCGATGGTCGGACTATCAATATGTCAGAGGCTGTGGGCGGCACAACCCCCGGAACTCTGAGCGGAGGTCTTACTGCTGCTAACACGGCCTTTGTGAAAACTCAGGGCGAAGTAACATATTCGGCTGCAGAGAAAGTTAACTTTTTGGGAACCGGTACAACTTCTGATTTGACGGCTAGCTTAGGATTGACGACTGCTGGTGCAGACTCTATCGATGTTGACAGTACCACTGGTGTACGTACAGCAGATATCAGTACGGTTGCTGGTGCGAACGACGCTATTCTGCGGGTAGATTCTGCGCTCGACTCAGTGAATAAAGTGCGCGGCGAACTCGGTGCTATCCAAAACCGCTTCGAGTCCACCATTGCTAACTTAGGTACTTCTGTAGAGAACCTCAGCGCCTCCAACAGTCGTATCCTGGACGCTGACTTCGCGGCAGAAACTGCCAACCTGGCTAAGTCTCAGGTACTGCAACAGGCAGGCATCTCGGTACTGGCCCAGGCTAACGCCCGTCCGCAGCAGGTACTGTCCCTCCTGCAGTAAGGGATTAACGGTAATAGCCGGAGCCTTCGGGTTCCGGCTTTACGCCGTTTGAGTCTAGCGAGGTAAAGCTATGAATGACGTTAACCTGAATAACCCGGAGCTGAAGTTAGTGCGCTCTGGTGCCCAGGCTCCGGCTAAGGCAATGTCGTCATCTCAGGCCAGGAGTGGAAGTGCTCCCGACCTTGTTTCACCTACTGCCGGAAATCGTCAGGTTCAAAATGTTGGTGTTGCGAATGAAGCCTCGAAAGCTGAAAAGCTGAAGCAGGCAAATGACGAGCAGCAACAAGACTTGGGTCAAGCGGTTAGTCAGCTGAATGATTTTGTTCAGAATGTGCAGCGGGATTTGCAATTTGAGGTGGATGACGAATCCGGTCAGACCATCGTGAAGGTGGTTGATCAGTCTACCCAAGAAGTAATCCGCCAGATGCCGGACGAAGTCGCATTGAGGTTGGCAGAAAAATTGCAGCAGCATGAACCGCTGACGTTGTTCAACATTAAAGTGTAAAAACTTGCCGCTTTCGCGGAACTGTTGATCACGGTATTTCAGCACCGCCACTCCGTAAGGGGCTGGCGGTGTTCTGGTTTATGGGTCACGGAAATTAGCGGTAAAGTTTTGCCGCTTGTAGCCGATAAATTATACAGTAGAGACATTCGCTCCCATGAGGATGCAGGGTTATGGCAGGTATATCATCGTTAGGCGTTGGGTCTGGTGTTCTTACATCCGATCTTGTTGATCAGTTGGTGGCAGCGGAACGTAAGCCCACCGAGGTTCGGCTGGATCAGAAAACGGCACGTACCGAGGCTCTGATTTCTGCCTATGGAAAACTTCGCAGTGCGGTAACGGAACTTCGGTTGCCGATGCGCCAGCTTGGCTCTGCCGACGCGATGAAGTCGTTTTCTGCGACATCGTCGGGGGGCAATATCGACGTGTCGGTAGATGCCGGAAAGGCGGCCAGAGGTTCTTACAGCCTTGATGTGGTTGCTCTTGCGGAAGCCCAAGCGTTAGCTAGTACTGAGAGCTTCGCTGACCGAGATGCCACCAGTGTTGGTCGTGGCACGATTACAATGCAGGTGGGCGATAAAACCACCGAAATCACCATTGATTCCAGTAACGACACTTTGCAGGGTTTGGCGAATGCGATTAATGATGCTGACGCCGGTGTATCTGCGGGTGTAATTGATACCGGTAGCGGGTTTCGTCTGACGTTATCGGCGGACGAAACCGGTACGGCCAATTCGGTTAAAATTACCGTGACTGAAGAAGCCGGCGCGGAAGGGTTGGCGGGGTTTGCGTTTGACCCAGCGGATGCCGCAGGCAATCCAAAGATGGAACAAACCATTGCTGCCGCCGATGCGCAGATGAAGATTAATGGTGTGCTGATTACCCGCTCCACCAATACTGTTGAGAATGTGGTGGATGGGCTGACGTTCAATCTGACGGATGTGGGTAAATCCACCGTTAAGGTTGAGCAAGACACCGGTAAGGTTGCCGAGCGTGTTCAGGCCTTTGTGGATAAGTTCAACGAACTACAGGGCACGATTCGGGAGCTTTCAACGTTCAACAGCGAAACCGGCCAAGGCAGTATCCTGACCGGCGACTCGACCGTTCGTAATATCCAAAACCAACTGAAAAGCGTTCTAACGGATATTATTCCGGGTCTGGAAAATGCCAGTGTGCGCAGTTTGGCGGATGTGGGAATCGGTTCTGATTTCCGCACCGGTGAGCTGCAATTTGATAGCCAGAAGTTCCAGCAGAAATTGCTAGAAAATCCGGATGATGTCACCGCGTTGTTTGCCGAGCAGGGTAGAACCACAGACTCCCAGGTGGAGTTCATCCGAAGTGGCTCGAACACTGTGCCGGGCGGTTACGATATTGATGTGACCCAGATGGCGACCCGAGGTAGCTTGAATTACAGTGTTCCGAACACCGCGAATGCTATTCAGGTTCAGGCGGATAACAGTTTTACGTTTCAGGTGGATGGTGAAACGAGTGCAACGGTTTCCATCGCTGCAGGTGACTACTCCGGTGCTGATTTTGCTGCGGCCATTCAGTCTGCGCTGGCAGACAATCAGGCGCTGAGCGCGGCAGACCGTTCTGTTCAGGTGGCATACGACCCTGCAGAAGGGCTTACGTTTACATCGAACCGTTTTGGTAGTGATTCTAATGTTAGCCTGACTGGACTTGCTAACGTAACAGGGTTAAGCACCAATACCGGTATTGCCGGGCAAGATGTTGAAGGCTCGATCAATGGCCAGGCCGCACAGGGCGACGGACAGGTGCTGTACCTTGCTAATGATGCCAGCGATAAGGCTGCCGGCTTGCAGGTGCGTATTACCGGCGGTGAAGTGGGTGGTCGTGGGGCGGTTAATTTTATTGAAGGTGTGAGTGAGAGGGCAGTGGATGCCATCACCAACATCCTGGGTGCCGAGGGCGCGCTAAGCTCCCGTACGGAATCACTGAACCGGGATTTGGAGCGTATTCAGGAAGACCGCGTAAAGCTGGACTTGAAGATTGAAAGCTATCAAGCAAGGCTTGTGGCCCAGTTCAGTGCTGCCGACTCATTGATCGCACAGCTTAACAACACTCGAGATTATGTAACGCAGCAGTTGGCCGCTTTGGCACCCAATCAATCCGAGTAAATATACGATATTCAGAAAAGGGCCTGCTGATATGGGGCCAACCGGTTAACGGTTAAACGAGGTTTTTATGAACGGTCTACAAGCGTACCAACGTGTTAACACCCAAACCAGCATCACCGATGCGGACCCCCACAAGCTGATTCACCTGCTGTACAACGGAGCCATCGAGCGCCTCAATATGGCCAAGGCTCGGATGCAGGCCAACGATTACGCCGGTAAAGGCCAGCTAATCGGTAAAGCCATCGAAATCATCGGTGGGCTAAAAAGCTTTCTGGACTTCGAAAAGGGCGGTGAACTGGCGACTCGTCTTGAGGCGCTGTATGACTACATGGAGCGCGCGCTCCTGGAAGCCAGCGCCAAGAACGACATGGCCAAGCTTGACGAGGTGATTAGCCTTCTCCGCTCCATCAAAGAAGGCTGGGACGGCATCCGCGAAGAAGCGGTTACCCAATCCGCTCAAGTTGGTTGAGGCCTGAATTCCCCATCACCCCCTCCCTTTGTGGGAGAGGGGTAGTGCTCCTTCCAATAGCCAATTCCCCCGCCATCCCGTACAATATGCCCCTTCTTTTTGTTACATCCATTCTGTTCAGTCTGGAGCACAGACATGTCTGATATTAAAAAGGTGGTTCTGGCCTATTCCGGCGGCCTGGATACTTCCGTTATTGTTCGGTGGTTGCAGGATACTTACAACTGTGAAGTGGTGACCTTTACCGCCGACATCGGCCAAGGCGAGGAAGTAGAGCCGGCGCGTGCGAAGGCGGAAGCCTTGGGCGTTAAGGAAATTTACATCGAGGACCTGCGCGAAGAGTTTGTGCG
Organism: Marinobacter sp. JH2; assembly: GCF_004353225.1. NCBI lineage: Bacteria > Pseudomonadati > Pseudomonadota > Gammaproteobacteria > Pseudomonadales > Marinobacteraceae > Marinobacter > Marinobacter sp. JH2. The sequence continues at coordinate 509,072 of NZ_CP037934.1, forward strand.
CGATTACGTGTTCCCGATGTTCCGCGCGAACACCATCTATGAAGGCGAGTACCTGCTGGGTACCTCCATTGCCCGCCCCCTGATTTCTCGTCGTTTGATCGAGATCGCCAACGAAACCGGCGCCGATGCTATTTCTCACGGCGCGACCGGTAAGGGTAACGACCAGGTACGTTTCGAGCTGGGTGCCTACGCACTGAAGCCGGGTGTGAAGGTAATTGCTCCGTGGCGTGAGTGGGATCTAAACTCCCGCGAGAAGCTGCTGAAGTACTGTGAAGAGCGCAACATTCCGGTTGAGATGAAGAAGGGCAAGAGCCCGTACTCCATGGATGCCAACCTGCTGCACATCTCTTACGAAGGCATGAATCTGGAAGATCCTTGGGCGGAAGCCGAGGAAGACATGTGGCGCTGGAGTGTGTCTCCGGAAGAGGCTCCGAACGAGCCGACTTACGTTGAGCTGACCTACCGCAAGGGCGACATTGTTGCCATCGATGGTCAGGAGCTGAAGGCTCACGAAGTTCTGGAAAACCTGAACAAGATGGCAGGTGCCAACGGCATTGGTCGTTTGGACATCGTAGAGAACCGCTATGTGGGCATGAAGTCCCGTGGCTGCTACGAAACACCGGGCGGCACCATCATGCTGCGTGCACACCGTGCGATTGAGTCCATCACTCTGGACCGCGAAGTGGCGCACCTTAAAGACAGCATCATGCCGCGCTATGCCGAAGTGATCTATAACGGTTACTGGTGGTCGCCTGAGCGTGAAGCCCTGCAGGCGCTGATCGACCAGACTCAGGAATACGTGAACGGTACCGTTCGCCTGAAGCTGTACAAAGGCAACGTAGACGTTGTGGGCCGTAAGTCTGACGACTCTCTGTTCGACGAAACCATCGCGACCTTCGAAGAAGATCACGGTGCTTACGATCAGAAAGACGCGGAAGGCTTCATCAAGCTGAACGCGCTGCGGTTGCGAATTGCAGCCGGTAAAGGCCGCTCGCTCTGAGAGCAGTCTGATTGAATCAAAAACGCCCGGCACAATGCTGGGCGTTTTTGGTTATACTCTGCTGAAAACTCTAACAACCAAAGCCTGCGCCATGACCCAGTTGGGAACCGCTTCTGTAGCTGCACTTCGTCAATACGTTCGCTTCGCCGATGCCAGTTCGATGGCCGTGGCGGATTTGTTGCGCCAGTCCGGGCTGTCTGAAGATATCTTGGAGAGTGATGACGGCCGCATCGACGGCGAGCAGTTTCAAACCTTCCTGCGCTTGCTGGCGGAGCGTTCGAATAACCCCATTCTTGGCTTGGAAACCGGCGATTTCGTGCAGCCGGGTTCTTACAGTGTGCTCGGTTACATCACCATGAGCTGCGCTACTTTAGGTGAGGCGGTCACTCGCATCGCGCCTTATGAAAAACTGGTGGGTGATATGGGCACCACTCGCATGCAGATGGCGGGGGATAGGGTAACCTTGGTGTGGCACTGCAATTACACCGACCCCATGGTTCAGCCCCATGTGGTGGATAACGTGTTTGCTTCTTGGGTAAATTACGCCCGCTGGATGGCGGATACCAGCGAGGCTACGCCGCTGCGCGTGACGTTGCAGCGGCAATCACCCGGGCCAGCGCTCGAAGGCGAGTACCGAAAGCGTTGGGGCTGCCCGGTGGAATTCGGGGCGGAAGAAAACACGCTGTCGCTGAGTAAAGAGTTGTTGTCTGCGCGGTTGCGCCAGCCAGACCCCTTGCTCCGTAAAACGCTGGAAGCGCATGCGTTATCGCAATTGGCAGAACTGGAAACCGACACCGACCTGACGACGAAGGTAAAACAGGGAATTCAGCGGCAATTGGCGCGAGGCATCACCCGCCAGGATATGATTGCCGAAGATCTGGGGATGACCAGTCGAACCTTGCAGCGTAAGTTAAACCAGGAAGGGGCTTCGTATCAGAAGTTGTTGGACGAGGTGCGCCAGCAGATGGCGGAAGATTATTTGCGCGACACGCAGATGAGTATACCGGATATTGCGTTGCGCCTTGGGTATAACGAAACCACGTCGTTTCATCGGAAGTTCAAGGCGGCTGCAGGGAAAACACCGGGGGAATATCGAAAAGGTGTAACCCAATAAAGAAAGCCAGCTCATCGGAGCTGGCTAAAATATTCGGAAAGAACGAAAGTGCCTGAAAAATTCGTTTATCCTGAGGGAGAGCACCCATACGGCGGCGGAGGTACTACACGGCTCCTCCGCCATGGGTGGGTACTACTTGATCCCACAAATCTAGAATATGGCTTTTCGGACGTTCGGTCTGTTTGTGATGTGTGTCGCAGTGTTACTGAATGTATTTGCTACACACTTTCCCGTAATTCCGGTTTGGTTTCGGTAAAGCGGCGGGTTTCGTAGGCGTCTACCAAGCCTTGTACCGCTGCCCGTTCGACATCTTGAACTGTCGGCGTGCCTTCTTCGGCACTGGCTCGGCAAAGCACCATGCCGGCCTCCACCGAAATATAACCCGCCGAGGTTTTCAGCGCTTTGTGGTTGATGCCGTCGAAAATTCGACGAAAGGCCGTTGTGGTGCAGTGATCGCTGTTCGAGAAGTAAGACACGGTAGCAAACTGGTTGTCACCTACGCGGCACAAGGCGTCGATCGGGCGTATCAAGGTGCTCAATCGGCGGGCGATGCCCAGGCACAGTTCGCTCATGATGCTGGGTGGGTGCTTGCGTTTCAGTTCCTGCCAGTTGCGGATGCCGCACATCACGTAAGCGGTGGAGCCGCCTCGGGATTCCGCATGGCGCAGCGTTTTCTCCAAACGCTGGCGAGCGTATTTGGCGTTGCACAGGCCGGTTTCCAGATCAATGATGTTGTTATCTTCCAATTCCTGGTTGTTTTCGACGAGCAAGGCGTTGGCGCGCAGCAGGGTATTCTGGCGGTCAGCCATGCGGTCGGCCGCAAAGATTCGGGGGATAAGCTGCTTGGTCATGTCTGACTTGTAGATGAAGTCGTCCACGCCTCGGTCAAAGGCTTCTGATAGCGCTTCTACGCTTTCTTTGGCGGTTAACAGCATGATGTAGGTGTAGTGGTTGTCGTGCTCATCTTGCTGGCGCACGCGGTCGGCCAATTCCAGACCGTCCATTTCTGGCATGAGCCAGTCGGCAATGAGCACGCTCACGGCACGTTCTTCCATAAGCTTCAGAGCGGCGGGCGCGTTGTTGGCTACGCGTATGTCGCGGTAACCGGCATTTCGCAAGGTGCGGCCGACCACCATACTGCTGAATTTTGCGTCATCTACTACGAGAATGGGTAGGTCGAGATTGGGCATCGTGTATCTACTTGTTACCAGGCCATTGTCAGATGCGATTAGTCGCCGCTCTTGGTATGCTTTGGCGGTTTCTATCATCCGGAATTTAAAATGTCGCCCTAGTATACCCTCGGCGGCCTTTGGAGAATAACGACTATGCCATCTTTTGATATTGTTTCAGAAATTGAAATGCACGAAGTCACCAACGCGGTGGATCAAGCCAAGCGTGATTTGGGCAACCGTTGGGACTTTAAAAATGTAGAAGCCGGGATTGAGCTGGAAGACAAGCGCCTGACACTGAGCGCCGAGCAGGAGTTTCAGTTGGAGCAGCTGGTGGAAATGATGCGGATGGCGTTCGCCAAGCGCAACATTGATAGCCGTGCGCTGTCGGAAGACGGCGAGAGCAAAGCCGGTAAGCTGGTGAAGCAGCACTTCGCGCTGAAGCAGGGCATCGAAACGGATATGGCCAAGAAGATCGTGAAGATGATCAAGGATAAGAAAATGAAGGTGCAGGCCAGCATCCAGGGTGACAAGGTGCGGGTAACCGGCAAGAAGCGTGACGACTTGCAGGAAGCCATTGCCATGTTGCGTGAAGCAGAGCTGGATATTCCGCTGCAGTTTAATAACTTCCGCGATTAATGAGTGCGGGGGCCGGGTCTTCGTTACTCGGCCTTTGTTTTGTGACCCAGGAGATTAACTTATCCAACTCGGCTCCCTTCTGATTCTGCTCCGGGAATCTGTCTACACTTATACCCGCTGGCAGTCGATTGCCATGCTGTTTCTCGGGTTTTCCGCCGGGTTGCCGTTCCTGCTGGTGTTTTCTACGTTGAACGCGCGCCTTGCCGATGTGGGAGTGGAAACAGCCACCATCGGTTTTTTTAGTTGGCTGGGCATTACCTATTCCATCAAGGTGATTTGGGCGCCGGTGGTGGATCGTCTGAAATTGCCGCTGTTGGATAAGCTGTTCGGCAAACGGCGAAGTTGGATTTTATTGGCGCAGGCGGGTATTGCGCTGGGTTTGTTCCTGATGGCTACCGTAGACCCCGTCAAGGCGCCGGAGCTAATGGCGCTTTGCGGTTTGTTGGTGGCATTTTCCTCCGCTACCCAAGACGTGGCGATTGATGCCTACCGCATTGAGATTGCGGAAGAACGGTTGCAAGCGGCGCTAGCCGGGACCTATATATTCGGTTATCGGCTGGCACTGCTGGTCGCTGGTGCCGGGGCTTTGTATCTGGCGGCGTTCTGGTCTTGGGAAGTGTCGTATCTGGTGATGGCAGCGCTAGTGGGTGTGGGTGCGTTAACGGTGCTGTTAGCGCGAGAGCCTGAAGTAAATCACTACGCTGCGGCACAGGATATTGCCCACAAGATTGAAGAAGAAGCGAGCAAAAGAACCCATTTGCCACCGCGGGTGGCTCGTTTCGTGGGTTGGTTTTATGCCGCCATTGCCGGGCCTTTTGTGGATTTCTTTCGCCGCTATAAGGAACTGGCGATTGCCATTTTGGTGTTGGTGGCGGTTTACCGGATTTCCGACATTGCCATGGGCGTAATGGCCAATCCGTTCTATCTGAATTTTATGGGCTTCAGTAAAACCGAAGTGGCCGATGTAACCAAAGTATTTGGTTTTTTGATGACGATTGTCGGTTCACTAGTGGGTGGCGTGCTGGTGATGCGCTACGGCGTTCGGCGGATATTGCTGGCGGGTGCGGTGCTGACAGCGGCGACCAACTTGCTGTTCGTCTGGCTGGCGCAAAACCCGCCGGATTTGGCGACCTTGGCGGTGGTGGTCAGTGCCGATAACCTAAGCGGCGGCATCGCCAATGTGGCGTTGATCGCCTGGCTTTCCAGCATGACCAGTGCTTCGTTCACGGCGACTCAATACGCGCTGTTCAGCTCGCTGATGACCTTGCCGGGCAAGTTCCTTGGCGGCTTCTCCGGCATCGTAGTGGCGAACTTCGGCTACGCCGAGTTCTTCGCCGTGGCCGCAGCCATGGGGGTTCCGGCAATCCTTCTGGTGCTCTACCTCTTCAAACATGCCGCCCGCCTGGATGCTTTAGCCCCCGCCAAATCGTAAGCCGGGGTCAGGATGAGCAGCTGATGTTCATGTGCTTGCCCCAATCCGGGGGTGCGGCGGCAAAGCGTTCGTAACTGAGATGTTCGTCGAACGGCTTTTCCAACACGTTCAACAGTTCTTTCAGGGGTGCGTAGTCGCCGTTTTGGGCTTCCAGTATCACTTGCTGGGCCAGGTAGTTGCGCAGGATGTACTTCGGGTTTACGTGGCGCATGGCGTATTCCCGCTCATCGTGGGCGCGGGTTTCTTTTTGTAGGCGCGCTTGGTAGCGCTCCAGCCATTCGTCTGCGATGCTGCGGTCTACAAATAGGTCCCGAACTGGCCCATGGCCGTGACGATTCAGGTTAGACAGGCCTCGGAAGAAGTGTGTGTAGTCCACTTTGTGTTCGTGCAGCATGCTGAAGGTTTCCATGATCAGACTTAGATCGCCTTCGTCGGTTTCTTCCAACCCGAGTTTGCCGCACATGTTGTGTTTGAAACGTACGTTGTAGGCGCTTTCGTAATGGCTTAGGCATTGGCGAATGGTGCCTTCGTCCATGATCGGTAAGAGTGCGCTGGCCAGGTACTGACAGTTGGTGAAGCCCATTTGTGGCTGGCGGTTGTAGGCGTATCGGCCGCCCTGGTCGGTGTGGTTGCAAATATAGCCAGCGTCGAAATCGTCCAGGAAGGCGTAGGGGCCGTAATCGAAGGTGTCACCGATGATCGACATGTTGTCACTGTTCATCACGCCGTGACAGAAACCGACGGCTTGCCAATCGGCGATGAGCCGAGCCGTGCTTTCGACCACTTCTTCCAGCCATCGGGCGTGACGTTGCTCTTCGGGGAGGTTGATCAGGTGCGGGAAGTGCAGGCTGATGACGTGCTCCAACAGCGTTTTCACCGCTTCCGGGCCTTCGTGATGTGCGGCGAATTCGAAGTGGCCGAAGCGAATGTGGCTTTGGGCCACGCGCATTAAGCTGGCAGCGGTTTCTATGGATTCTCTGCGCACAGGGTCTTTTGCACTCACCATAAACAGCGCGCGGGTGGTGGGAATGCCCAGTCCGTGCATGGCTTCCGAGCACAGGTATTCCCGAATGGTGGAGCGCAATACCGCACGACCATCTCCAAAGCGGGAGTAGGGGGTGTTGCCCGCGCCTTTCAAGTGCCAGTCCCAGCGTGTGCCATCGGGCGCAACGGTTTCCCAGAGCAGCAAACCACGCCCGTCGCCCAGTTCGGGGTTGTAGACGCCGAACTGGTGGCCGGTGTACTTCATGGCAACAGGGTCCATACCTTCCAGTAACTCTGCTCCCGCGCCGATTCCGGCCCAGTCGTGCTCATTCTGCACATGAAAGCCCAGCCGTGCGGCAAGCTTGTGGTTGAAGCACACCACTTCGGGTTTTGATAAAGGCGTGGGCTGCACCCTGCTGTAAAAGCTGTTTGGCAGATCGAGGTAGCGGTGTTCCACTTGGAAGGCGTTGTTGCTCATACATTGGCCCGGTTTTTGAATCGATAAACTGTAAGCGGCTCAGCTCCGGCTACACAGTTATAGATGAAGTGCCACCGGGCTAAGACTCAACAACAGAGTGCAGAGTGGGGGTGTCGAATGCAACCGCGACTGGTTGTTTTTACGGATTTGGATGGCACTTTGCTGGATCACCATAGTTATAGCTGGCGTGCGGCCTTACCTGCGCTGGAGCGTCTGGCAGCGAACGGTATTCCTCTGGTGCTGAATTCCAGTAAAACCTCAGCGGAGATGCGCGTACTGCAGCGTGCCATGAGGGTCAGGGCTCCGTACATTGCAGAGAACGGAGCGGTGGTGGTGATTTCCGCGGGGTGCCTGGAAAACCGCGAAGAGGAGATCGTGCATTTCGGAGTATCCCATCAGGAGTTAATGCGCACGCTTTTGGTGCAGAGGAATGCGGGTGCACGGTTCAGGGGCTTTTCTGACTTGTCTGCTCATGAGGTAGCAAAGCTTTCGGGACTCAAAGAAGGCGAGGCGGAGCGAGCCAAACAGCGCCTGGGCACTGAACCGCTGCTATGGGATGGAACCGATGCCGAGTTGGCGCAATTCCGCGCGGCGCTTGAGCGTGAGGGCTTGCGACTGGTGCAGGGCGGGCGCTTTTGGCATGCCATGGGCACCTTTGATAAGGCAAAGGGGGCCCGGTTCTTGCTGAAGCGTTATCAGGAGTGCTTCGGTAACGAAACGGTGATCAGCATTGCTCTGGGCGACAGCCCGAATGATCAGAGGATGCTGGAAGAAGCCGATATTCCGGTGGTGATTCGAGGGGTGAACAGTGACCAACTGCAGTTTTCGCCCGCCCGGCACGCCATGCGCTCTCTGAACCCCGGCCCTGAGGGTTGGAACGCCTGCGTACTTAACTTGCTATTCGAGTACGGTTATCAGTAAAGGAGAGCCGCCATGGGCGACTTTTACCAGAACGGTATAGTGACCACCCTGCACAACCTCGTACGCCGGCCGGTGGAAGACATCGAGGCAGACCTGATGCGCTTTCGCGAAACTCGGCCCATGTCGCTGGTGCTGCCGTCTCTGTATTCGGAACTTGAAGGGCCGGCTCTGAAGAATATTGTGCAGGAACTCTGCAAAGTCCCCTATCTGGATGAGGTGGTGATTGGTCTGGACCGGGCTAACGAGGAGCAATATCGACACGCTCTGGAGTATTTTTCAGAACTGCCGCAGCCGTTCAAAGTGCTGTGGAATGATGGCCCGAGATTGCGGGCACTGGATTTGAAACTGCGGGAGCAAAATCTGGCACCGACCGAGATGGGCAAGGGGCGGAACGTTTGGTACTGCTTTGGCTATGTGCTGGCGTCCGGCGTGGGTGAATCGGTGGCGCTGCACGATTGCGACGTTCTGACCTACTCCCGAGACTTGCTGGCACGGCTGATTTACCCGGTTGCTAATCCCGGCTTCAATTATATGTTTTGCAAGGGCTACTACGCCCGAGTGGCGGACAGCAAAATGAATGGTCGGGTGAGCCGGTTGTTGGTAACGCCGTTGATTCGTGCGCTGAAAAAAGTCTGCGGGCACAGTGATTTTCTTGATTATCTGGACAGCTATCGCTATCCGCTGGCCGGTGAGTTTTCCTTTCGGACGGATGTCATTAACGATCTTCGCATCCCCAGCGATTGGGGGCTGGAAATCGGCGTATTATCTGAAATGAAGCGAAACTACGCCACCAACCGTTTGTGTCAGGTGGATATCGCAGATGTTTATGATCACAAACACCAGGAACTGTCGCCGGAAGATGCCAGCCGCGGATTGTCGAAAATGAGCATGGACATCTCCAAAGCCCTGTTTCGAAAGTTGGCCACTAACGGTGAGATATTTTCGAGCGAGAAGTTCCGTACCATCAAAGCCAGTTATTTCCGCATTGCCCTGGATTTTGTTGAAACTTATCAGAACGATGCGGTGATTAACGGCTTGAGTTTTGATCGCCATAAGGAAGAAAAGGCCGTAGAGCTGTTTGCTCAGAATGTCATGCACGCCGGTGCCCATTTTCTGGACCACCCTATGGATACGCCGTTCATCCCGAGTTGGAACCGGGTCACCAGTGCGATACCGGACATTCGGGAGCAGCTGCTGGAAGCGGTAGAGCTGGACAATCAGGAGTTCCGACCGTGACACAAACGCTTGAAAGCCGTTTGGTGGCCATGCTGGAGGTCGTCTATCCAAGTTTGGATTGCGAGTTTCTGGCGGATCAGCTGCTAGCGGCAATGGGCCTGCAGCCGGATGTTGAAGCACTGTCTCCGGAGCAACAGCGTTGGAGTGAATCCGATGTGGCGTTGATCACTTATGCTGATACCGTTCAATGCCCAGATGAGAAACCCTTGGAAACTCTGAAACGGTTTTTGGATGGCTATCTGAAGGATGTGGTAACGGCAGTGCACATTCTGCCCTTTTTCCCCTACAGTTCGGATGATGGTTTTGCGGTGATGGATTACCTGGCCGTGAATGAATCTCATGGTTGTTGGGGGGACGTGGAAGCGATTGCCGGGGATTACAAGCTTATGGCGGACCTGGTGATTAATCACATGTCTGTTCGAAGTCGGTGGTTTGAGAACTTTCGCAAACGTGTGGGTCCAGGTAAGGATTACTTTGTTGAAGGGAATCCGAAAGACGATCTGAGTCAGGTGGTCCGGCCTCGGACCTCGCCCTTGCTGAATCCGGTTCAGACCGACGATGGGGTACGTTATGTATGGTGTACCTTCAGTGAAGACCAGGCAGACCTTAACTTTGCCAACCCGGAGGTGTTGATCGAGTTTGCTGGCATTATCCGCAACTACCTTGAGCGGGGGGTGATAATTTTTCGGCTGGATGCCGTAGCGTTTTTATGGAAAGAGCCGGGCACACCGTGTATTCATCTGCAGCAGACTCATGAGCTGGTAAAGATTCTTCGGTTATTGATCGAGCATCACACACCGGATGCCGTTGTGATCACCGAAACGAACGTGCCGAATCGGGAGAACCTGACCTACTTCGGCAACGCTAACGAAGCTCACGCCATTTATAATTTTTCGTTGCCACCGCTGTTGATCAACACGTTAGTGACCGGTAACTGCCGGCATCTAAAAACCTGGTTGATGAGCATGCCGCCAGCACAGTTGGGCACCACTTATCTGAATTTTATTGCTTCCCACGATGGTATTGGGCTGCGCCCGACCGATGGGCTTTTGGAGGAAGAAGAAAAACAGCGCCTGATCAATACTCTGGAATCGTTCGGGGGCCGAGTCTCTTACCGGCGCACCGCCGACGGCCGTAACCAGCCGTATGAATTAAATATTGCGTTGTGGGATGCCCTGAAAGGGACGGCCGAGGGCGGCGCAGACCACTGGCAGCTCCAGCGTTTTCTGTGTGCTCACACGGTTATGCTGGCACTGGAAGGTATTCCTGCTTTTTACATTCACAGTGTGCTGGCCACCGGTAACGATTATGAGCGGGTAGAGCATACCGGCCGGCTGCGTTCCATTAACCGGGGACAATGCCAGCTGGACGAGCTCGAGGCGATTCTTGCCGACCCCCTCAGCCATGAAAGCAAGGTTTACCGAGAACTTAGGCGTCTGATCGATATTCGCCGAGCGCAACCAGCGTTCCACCCCAATGCCACTCAGTTTACCCTCCATTTAGGTTTGAAGTTGTTTGGTTTTTGGCGACAGAGTCAGCGCAGGGAGCAGTCTATCTTCTGTATCCACAATATCAGTGCCGATGTGCAACCGGTTACCCTGAGCGAAATTAATTTGATTGGCACTGATCACTGGACCGACTTGCTGTCGGGGCAGCCCATTGATGACCTGAGTGGCGCGATCACGCTTAAACCCTATGAATGCGTTTGGTTGTCGAATTGTTAGCGTGTTGAACCGGTGTGAACCATCGCACGCGGGGCGGCCCTGGTAGTTTGTAATCCCGACACTGGTGGTTATAATCGGCGCAGACTCAGGATGAGTCGGTTTTCACTTTTAAACTTCAGGGATCGAAGTTATGCCCCAGGCAAGCGGATTGCAGTTTACCGCCCGTGTTGGCGAATTCCCCTCAGACCACTTCGTGGTTGCCAGCTTTGTGCTCACCGAAGGTTTATCCACGCTCTCCCATGGCCGCTTGAAACTGGCCAGCACCGACCCCGATGTGCAAGCGGCGGATGTGCTGGAGCAGCCGGTTGATCTGGTGGTGTGGCAAGATGGCCAGCCCCTGCGCCGATTCACCGGCGTGGTGAACGAATTCGTACGAGGCAACACTGGCCACCGCCGCATCCATTACGAAGTCGTGATCCAACCTCCGGTCTGGCGATTGAGCTTGATGCACAACAGCCGTATTTTCCAGGCCCAGACCACTGATGCCATTGTGCGCACGCTGCTGGAAGAGTGGGGCATTGTGGATACGCTGTTCGATCTGAAACGCGCCCCGGAAGAGCGGGAATACTGCGTCCAGCACCGTGAAAGCGACCTGAAATTCGTAGAACGACTGGCTGCTGAAGAAGGCTGGCACTACCGCTACCAACACGGCAGTGTGGACGGCGAAGAACAACCGGCGCTAGTCATCGCCGACCATCACGGTGATGCGCCCAAATTAGACCCGGTAGAATGCAACACCAAAGCCGGCGGCAGCACCCAGCGCGCCTGCGTATTCAGCTTCGCTTACGAAGAGCGGGTGCGAGCTTCATCGGTGGCGATGAAAGATTACACTTTCAAGAATCCTGCCTATGCCCTACTGCACGAGCAGAGCACCGAAGCGAATCATCGCGACGACTACCAACACTACGATTACCCCGGTCGCTACAAAGCCGACGCCAGCGGCCAGCCGTTTTCCCAAACCCGGTTAGACGCACTGAGAAACGATGCTTCCGTTGCCAAGGGCAAAAGTAATCGTCCGGATTTTTCAGCCGGAGCCAAAGTGGAACTGCAAGACCACGACAGCCAAAGTCTGAACCGCGAATGGTTGCTCACCGCCATCACCCACACCGGTAAACAACCGCAAGCGCTGGAAGAAGAGGGCGGTAGCGAACCCACCAGCTATGCCAACGAATTCACCGCCATTCCCGCCGATAAAACTTGGCGCGCCCTCTGTGAGCACAAACCCATGATGGACGGCCCCCAGATAGCCATCGTGACCGGCCCTGAAGGCGAAGAGATTCATTGCGACCAATACGGCCGCGTAAAAGCGCGATTCCCGTGGGACCGCTATTCAAAGAATGACGAACACAGCAGTGCCTGGTTGCGAGTGTCCCAAGGCTGGGCTGGCGGCCAGTATGGTTTTATGGCTCTGCCAAGAATTGGCAACGAAGTGATTGTCAGCTTTCTCGATGGCGACCCGGACCAGCCGATCATCACCGGCCGCACTTACCACGCCACCAACACGCCACCCTACGCACTGCCGGAATACAAAACCCGCACCACCCTGAAAACCAAAACCCACAAGGGTGAAGGCAGCAACGAACTGCGGTTTGAGGATGAAGCCGGCGAAGAACAGATCTACGTTCATGCCCAGAAAGATCTGGACCTGCTTACGGAAAACAACCGTATCGAAGTGATCAAAAACGACAGCCACCTAACGGTGGAGACTAACCAGTTCAACCACGTAAAAGCGGGTGACAACTGCACTACCGATGGCGAAAGCCGGCTGTCCGTTGGCGCTGATTGTAGCCAGAGCGTTGGCGGTACTTTTCATCAGAAGACTGCTCGAACCATGGCCGCAGAAGCCGGCACCGAAGTGCACCACAAAGCCGGTGCCAAGGTAGTGCTGGATGCCGGAGCTGAAATCACCATTTCCGGTGGCGGGAGTTTTATCAAACTGGACCCCAGTGGGGTTACGTTGAGCGGGCCGGGGATCAAGATTAACTCTGGTGGGGCGCCGGGGAGTGGTTCAGGCCAGGGGGCTGTTGTTCCAGAACTACCGCAGATGTTCGAAAATGATGCTGCCGCAGTGCCGCAACCTCCCGCGTTGGCAAGCGTGGGACAGCGTAAGTCAGCCGCACCCGACCAAATAAATGTTGAGCAGTTACCGGGCACTGACCGAAAACTGATCATTGATGTCATCGGAGGGAATCTCGAGCGGGATTCAGTTGAGGCTGTTGTTGGAACCGAAGGGGAGAAAAACGCATGACCGACACAGTGGGTTTTGTGGATGAGTCCCGGGATCGCTCGGTTTTGAGAAAGGCGGAATATAACGACACTGATCCGAAGGATTTGGTGTTGACGGTCCCCAAGCGAGATGGCGGCAAGATTGCAATTCCTCTCCTGGAAAATGCGCGTTCTAATATTGAGCGCGAGGATTATCAGGAAAATACCCTGCTCAGGGTGAAACCATTGGCAGAAATTGCCAGTAACCTGCCTGTGAAATCTGGCGGCTTAACGATTAATCAAGGAAAGGGCGTAGCGCTGCTGCGGCCTGGGTATTTGTATATTTTTCGGAAAGATCGGCTTTGGCGGGAGTTGGAGATCAGTCAGAACTCTCAGTTTAGTGACGTTGATCTGCAGGCCGTGCGACAGGATGTGGGTAAGCCGGACTCCAAATACCGAAGGTTACGTCCTTCCGCAGGTCAGTGGCTCGATGATGTGCTAATGCCGGTTTTTCTGCAGGGGCAGGCGGTGATGCACGATTTCCGCATGGCTTATAGTGAAATCCAGTGGGATTGGACTTACATCCAAAAACTTGAAGAGAATGACGCAGCCCGTAATTCGAGGACGTACGGAGTGGGTCACGCCTGGGCTGCCACATTGGTTGATTCCTTGAGTTTTGACACAGGATTTCCTGCATCACGTGTTGAAGATGTTGCGAAACTGAGGCGCAGGGACCTGGGCATTGAGCTGATGATAGAGGATCCCAGCGACTTCGCGCTTAGTTTTGAAAAGCCGGGTGAAGTCGAACTATGTAGCAAGCTTGCAAAGCTGTTAGAGAATAACGAGGAGCAGGCTAGGGAGTCGGCAAGCATTCTCGACCTATCCTGCCCCCCCGGAGCAGATCTTTTGCAGCCTCTGCGCTCCCAAAAGGGAGTAGTGTGCGTAGCTATCCCGGATCCTTTTTTCCTGTTCCGTCACGCCCTCGCCCAGTTGCACTTGGCCATGCATTATCTGGATGCCATAGATATAGCTATCAAGGATAAACCCCTGGTCCATTCCGCCATGTTAATCCGTCAGGCAGTATTCGACTCGGCCCCGAATCGCCAGGGCGGAGACCTTGCGAACTACCGGAAAGCCATCAACCGGGACCAGCTGGATGACATTCTGGAAACGGCCGAAAGGAATCACGCTATTCGGAACATGGAAGACCAGGCGCGCCAGTTAATGCAATTGATGAAGAGCACGTTATTCAACTCGGTTTTTGGAGATTATCTGCAAAGCCCGGATATAGCTGCTTGTGAAGCCTTTTTGCTGTGCGCGGACAACGTGAACGTACTTCAGCAAATTCCAGGGGTGCTTAAGGCGCAGGGGGTGGATGATGATCAGGGGATCCCCAACACTCTGGCAAATTGGTTATCGGACGAATCAATGTTGGCAAAGTGGTCGCCGGGAACCGCCGCTGAAGAAAAGGAGGAAGCCACGCACTCATCTCCCTACGAACAACTTCGGTCGCTTGCCAGCGACCAGACGAAGATTAGCGATCAGCACCTTGGCCGCCTCAACCTTCAAGCCCTGGCCTACACTGAGAAACTTCTCCAGAGAGACGAGCAACCCAATGGAGAGCAAGTCGCAGGCGAGGTTAAGAATGTAGGGCGTGTTGGGGCGCTGGTAAGTGGGGTGTTGGGGGAGTGGAGTGCCTCACTACTGGCCGCCTGCAGAAGGCTAATGGAAGATGGCAGCGTAGAGGCCGTCCAGGTTCAAAGAATCATGAAGGCCGCCTCTGCTAATGCCATCCTCTCCGATCCGGGTCTGGCAGGGGTAAACCTGATGCGTCGGGGTGACGTAGACCCGACCAAGCATACCATTATTGGCGTGGAGGGCGACGGCATTCGCCGTGGCCTGACCGACTTCGACCGCCGTCGGGGTGGAGTGCTCACTCGCGCCGATGATTACCTCTATGCAGATCTTGTTGATCGGTCTGGACAAGTCCAGGGTTCCACCAGCCCTGTCCGTGCCTCGAATGAGCTGGATGAAGCTATCAAGAAAATTGCTGGAAATACTTGGGTCTACGTGGTGCCTGTCGGACACCCGGAAGCAGGGAAACTAAGCCTGTTGAAGGTGGACTTCGCCAAGCGTGTTGGGATTGTGGTGGATGGCCCGGCTGTGTCCAGTGGATTGGTGGCCTTGGCTGCGTTTAATTTGTTTTTGGAGGGGCGTGCGCTTATTAAACTAACAAGTTCTGATCAGTCAATCGCCTTGCCTGCTGCAAAGGTCTTTGGTGCGTTTGTCGATTTGCTGGCCGCCTCTATGAAATTAAACACTGTAATCCATGAAATAGCCGGAATTGATCAGGCCAGCTCGTCAAAGTTGTATAGGGTTTCCAGTCGTCCACTCTTCGATATGAAGAGGGTGCCGCTCATTGGAAAAAGGCTTGCAAAAGTAGGGGCAAGCACCCTTGTCAGATCGGTTGGCCTTGCCAGTTTCGTAGCAGGTGGAGTGGCAGTTGGGTTGAGCTATTGGGATATGAGGATCAGCCTGTCTCGGGGAGATCTTGATGCTGCGACCGGGCACGGAATAGCGGTTGCCGGTGGTTTGGTCTTTCTCTCAGCACCACTGATGGCAGGGCTGCTGGCGATTCCGGGTTGGGGGTGGGCTGTTCTCGGAATGAGCGTGGCTTTGGGTGGGGCGTTGTATGCGGGAAGCGCGGCAGACGACCTTTTCGAAAGGGTGCTGAAACAGGGGCCATTGGGAACGCACCCGCAGGACTCCTTGGTGAACCTGGACGATTCGGCTTATTACGGACAATTGTTAACATTGCTTTCACCCGTCAATGTTTCCGTACAAAGATACGGGGATGTCGAGCCGGATCCGGCATTGACTAACCCGGACTATCTGCCACAGGCGGATGATTATGTCATCACTTTAGAAACGCCAGTGGTCAGTAGGTTAAAGTTGCTGCAGGAGTGTCGTCCAGACTTGCCAGCCCAGCCTTTCAAAATTGTGGTACAGGAGCTGGCATACATGAAAAGCCGAGCTGAAACCGCCAACGCCGCAGTTGGCCCAGTGGAGCAGGAAGTCATTTTGTCGACTACTCCCCTTACAAAAATTGTTGCGAGGCAGTCCCTGCCTTATCAATCCGCGGTTCGTTTTCTGGTGAAGCGGGAGTTCTCGAGCAGTAGCTATCAGAGCTTTGGATATCAAGAAGAGGTCAGCACTGCGATACGCGTTGGATTGCAGGCTTTGGTCGATACGGAGCTAAGCCCGGTAGTCTTTCCTACGCCTGTCATGGAGTATTACGAACCCTATGATGATTCCCGCCATGGCGGTGCACCGGAGAAACCTCGTAGTATTCTAAACCCGCATTCCGAACCATTCGTACCCTATTGGTACGTTAAGGAAGTTACTGTATGACTACCACGAGGGAGACCTCACATTATGCACCCACCGCCTATCGCTCGAGCGAGACGGCGGAGCTACCCGAAACCCGGACTAAACGGGAGCGAGTTGGGGAGGAGCTTCAGCCGTATGGTGCCTACGCTAACGTTAACCCGTACTACCGAATCGTGGAGGATATTGAAACCGTCCAGGTCAGTGAACGCGAGGATCCGGAGTTTTATAAGAAAAACTGGTGGTGGGATCACCAGCGTTTGCGTTTTCTTAACGAGAAGATGGGCTTTAAGTTTCTGATATTGGTGCTCCCTTTTGCATGGATATTCACTCTTCTTATCGGTGGCAGTTTCGGAATTGGGTATGTATTTGTAAACGAACTAAGGGGAAATTTGTCACCGGTTCTTTTTGTTATTTTATTGCTGGTTTCGTGGGCTGGATGGTGGTTTTTCGCGCTTCGAGTTATCCCTCTTACCACCAACTGGCTTATGACGAACTTCATTGGAGCCCTCTTGAAGCCTTTCGAGAAAACCTTGGAAAAGAAGTTAGACGAAACGTTGGAAGATGGGTGTAGCGAGTTTAACCGGATCACCGGGCAGGTAAAGTTCGCCCTCGGCAAGGGGTGTTCTTTCGAGGCCCCGTTTGTGGAGTTCGATGCCTACGTGGAGCGCGTGGTGCAGCGGGGCGGTATCTTCTACCGGCTTATGTTCGTGCATCGCTACACCCAGAAGCAATTCAACAAAACCTCTCTGAGCAACATTGAGGCAGAGAAAACTGAGGTGCTGGCCCTGTGGGATATGGTGCAACGCTACATGGACATCACCCAGCCCCTCCCAGATATGCCCCGGTTGGAGCCGTTTCGCCACCTGGACCCAGTGACTGCCGAGTACGATCAGAGGTCTGGCCGAAACCCCCGCTATTGGCGAGACATCGATCTGGAGGACTGGCAGAAGGGAAAGGGTGCGGAGCTGTTGAGAAACCAGCGGCAGTATGATTGGGGCCGCAGGCAATGCCGACTCACTCCGCAATTGGGGAGTGTGGATATGCCGACCTATCGCCAAAGTCGACCTGAAACAGCGTGTGTCTTGTAAGGCAAATCTCTGGTTTGTTAGGGAAACTTTGGCTAAATCGGCAGGTGGAGTATCGTTGGAATAGACGCAAGTGCAGACTTACACCGCAGTTGGACAGGATCTTGATGGACGAATACCGGAAGCAGCGGCCCTCGGAAGCTCGGCCGGTTTGAGGGACACATGCCAGAGTTATCGCAGATGTCTTTTTTTTCAGATACTGCCTTTCGGTCGTCTGAGATAAACCAGTTGGCGAAATCGCCAAAAGAGCGCACTCGCCTTGGCGAGGAGCTTCAACCCGTTGGCAGCTATGCGGGCGTTATCCCCTATCACAGTACGATCGAGGATGTTGAAGTACTCCAAGACCACGAAAAGACAGATCCTGAGTTCGAGTCTGCAGATTGGTGGTGGGATCACCAGCGAATTCGGTTTTTGAACGGGAAACTAGGTCTGAAATTCTTGCTGTTAGTCCTACCGATTGCTTGGGTGATGTTCCTATGGCTTAGCGGGCTGGGGGTTGTCACTTGGGGGATGACGGAAATTCTGGAGCAGCGTGGGTTGAGCGATGTAACTATTTGGTTCGTCATTATTAGTGGCTTTCTTTTAGGGTTAGGCTGGCTTGGTTTTGCAATTTGGGTCACCCCAGTCACCACCAACTGGCTCATGAGCACCGGCGTGGGGTTCATTCTCAAACCCTTTGAGAAGAGCATTAACAAACAACTGGACGACACACTGGAAGATGGCTGCAGCGAGTTTAATCGTGTTACCGGGCAGGTTCGCATGGCTTTGGGCCGCAAGCGTTATTTCGAAGCCCCGTTTGTAGAATTCGATGCTTATGTGGATCGGGTGATTCAGCAGAGTGGTGTGTTTTACCGTCTCATTTTCGTGCACCGCTACACCCAAAAATCGTTCCACAAAACCACTTTCAGTACCATTGAGTCCAGCAAATTGGAGGTCTTGGCGCTTTGGGATGTGCTTCAGACCTATATGGATGTTACCCAGCCCTTACCCGACGTACCAAGGTTGGAACCCTTCCGGCACCAGGATCCAGTCACTGCCGAGCATGACGAACGTACTGGTCGTAACCGTCGCTTCTGGCGCGATCTGGATCTGGAAGCTTGGAAGCAAGGGGACGGCCTAGAGTGGCTGAAGCGGCAGATGGAGTACCCTTGGGATAAGCGCAAGTGCAAACTCACGCCGCAGCTTGGCAAGATCTCAATGGACGAATACCGCAAGCAGCGGCCGGCAGGTGCATGGCCGATCTAGTATCGGCCAACCCCTCACCAACTCCCCACATTCTCCATACTCGCCCAAGGCTCCCGAGCCGGCAGCGCCTCGCCTTTCTGCAACAACTCAATAGAAATCCCGTCCGGCGTGCGAATAAACGCCATATAACCGTCTCTCGGAGGGCGGTTAATGGTAATGCCGTTGGCCTGCAGCTTCTCACACAGGGCATAGATGTCGTCCACCCGAAACGCGAGGTGCCCGAAGTTGCGGCCGCCGGTGTATTCTTCCGGGTCCCAGTTGTGGGTGAGTTCGATGGTTGGGGCTTTGTCTTCCCGTGCTCGCGCCTCGTCTTCAGGGGCTGCCAGGAATACCAGTGTAAAGCGGCCTTTCTCGCTGTCTTTTCGGCTGATTTCTTCCAAGCCGAGCAGGTCGCAGAAGAAGTGAAGGGTCTCGTCCAGGTTGCTGACCCGGATCATGGTGTGCAGGTATTTCATGATGATCTCCTGTGTTGATGTTGTGCTAGCAACGGCGTTGGGGCCAGCTGCTGGGAACTACAAACCAGCGATCTGTTTCTACCCAGCAAGATAGCTCGGTTTGCCAAGCCATTTCCGCAAACAGTGCCGGTATACTTTCTGCTTCAACCCACTGGATGGTTGCCCGGGCTGCACTAGCATCTGGTTGGTCGTGCTGGTTCCAGGGGCCTATCCAATGGGGCTTGTTCAGACGAACCCAATGGCGGGTGTCTTCTGTATTGAGGTTCGCGGCATAGCGCCATTTCCCGGTTAGGTGGTCGTCGGGAACCGTATCCGGCAGTTCGGCGAATTCGTCGTCAGGGTAGAACAGATACCCGGGCATGAATATCCGTGGTTTGACGGGGTCGTGAATGCCGAGTTCCGCTAGCACGTTTCGGGTTTCAGGCCGCTGGGTCATTTGGCTTTGGTGAGATAGCATGTGGTTGGTTTTGAGATCCAGCCGGTCACGCGCGTTGGGCCCATACCATAAGGTTGGCCCATTGGCAGCGGGTACGCCCAGATAGTACTTGATGGCGATTTCATGGTGTTCCAAGTCGCCGGAAGCCGGGTTTCGTAGCAAGAAATCCAGCTCTCCCAGCGTTTGTTTCTCGGTTCGTATTTGTTGGTTTTTCAACACAACTTCCCAGCCCATGAGGTCGCTTAGCATCACTTCGTAAAGCCTTTCAAAGTAGTGCCCGAGCCGTTTTTCGATAGGGGCCAGCAAACGAGCGGGTGCGCCCTTTGGGTGGCGGTCCCAGTGTATAAGCGTGGATAGATAATCCGAGGGAAGAAACTCGGAGGGCCGAAAGCTGATGGGAGATGCCACCAATTGAGGCGCTTCACACAGCCAAGCCAGATGACGTATTGCCGGAGTTTTGAAGCGATGCAGGGAAAGCTGTTCTGAAACTGTATTCATACGGTCAGGATACCTGAAACCTAAAGCGGGTGAGAGTTCGAAAATGGATCCTCAATGTCGATAGCTTTCAGAAGTTTAATTCAAGGACATAAGCGCCGTGTGACCTTTACCGCCATCGCACGGGGTGGAGTTTGTTAAAATTCGGGGCTGTTTTATCCCCGATGGAGAGCCTAAATGGAAGATTGGCAAGGATGCTTAGAGCCTCAATGTCAGCAAGCACTGCTGGTGGCCCGAGACAAGGTCGGGAAGCGCGGCGGATCGGTGATTACCGCGGAAGACTTTCTGTTGGCGATGCTGGATGAGGTTGAGGCGGTGGCTCCGTTTCTCAAGCGGCGGGGCGTGGATTTTGATGAGCTGACTCGGACGATTCAGGGCGAACAGCCGATTGTTGCGGAGGTTCACGGGGATGGCGATTTGTCGTCGCAGCTCATCTATTGGATCTCCGCCACCCGCGAAGTTATTGATAGCCCTTGGTTGAACTGGTCGCAGCTTTTACGTGGTCTGGTGAACTGCGCTGAGCGCCTGCAAGATAAAGCTTATGTTGCGGTGTTGGAATTGGTAAGTGTCTGGCCGGATGAAGGCGTAAGCGCGTACCGGGAACGAGATGCGAACGCGTTGGTGCATACTCCATTAACCATGGTGGAGCCGAGTTGGCTGACGCTGGCAGAAGACGTTGCCGTTTCTTTGGCGGCGAACAAAACCGGGCTCATGTGGGTTCAAGGTGAACGGGGCAGCGGCAAAACGGCGTGGCTTCAGTCACTTCTGGAAACTCCGGGGCTCTATTGGGTGCAGGTTGATTTGCGTCGGCAAGCAGAGGTTATGGCTTTGGAACAACCTGCCGTGCCCTCACAAAGCGAGGAGGTATGTAGTTGGCCGGTTTTGGTGCTGGATAACGTATCGCCGCTTGAATTGTTGGAGTTGATGGCGCAGCCAAACGGTGTCGCCCGAGAACTGGTGTCTAGCTGGTGTGGGCCCATTTTATTGCTCGCGCCCTGCGCGGGGAGCGACACAGGCGGTGAGCAGCGGCTAAACCGTTTGCTCGGAAGAGCACTGGAAGTCGTTCCATTGCCGTCTGTCAGCACCGCGCAACGACGTGCGATTCTCACGGCGCATCAACCGTTGATCGAGAAACGATTTGGCGTTGAAATCGCGCTTTCCGCCGTGGAATATGCGGCCACCCGCCAAAGCCGATGTGTGGCCTCACCAGGCGGTATGCTCGAATGGGTAGGAAGAGCGGCTGCTCGTCTGCAGATGTTTGCCAACCGCGGACCACTGGAATCCATTGCGCTCGAGGGTAGGCAGGAGATTGCCCGCAGGCAGTCGTTGATATCAGTAGCGCGGGGGGAGAGTTATAGCCATGAGGATCCGGAAGTGCAAGACCTGGAGCTTTCGAGGGCGGCCTCCGAAGTGCTGTGGCACGAACGTCAGCGTTTCGGCACGTTGCGCCGGTTAACCGTGGACGATCTTCGGCAGGAATTAGAGCGATGGCTTGCAGCCGCGCCAGAGCCGGTTCACTATGTGCGACAGTATGAGCAACAGCATGGAGATACCTTGGGTGCAGGATCTGGAAATATACATTCGTGACCTTGAGCCGGGTGCCGTATCCCGGTGGCTTGAAGGGCAACTTGATAATGTTCGGTTGGACGATGCAGATGTCGCCTCCGTTTCAAAAGGAACGGCCCTGTTCAACGGGATAACACTGCGCATTACGTTGTATCCGGGAGCATTTGGAAAACGGTTCACGTCGCTGGTGATCGAGGGCGACGAGCTGCCGTGGAATAACGATCTGGAGTGCGCTCGAAGTGCCTGGAGAATGATGGAAGGCGAGATTCGCTGCAGTTTGGGCGAGTGGCAGGAAGGCGATTCAGTGGATGATGAAAAGTGGTGGCGATTAGATCATCGCGGGGAACAGCAGGTGGTATGGAATTAACCGCGCCCTGAACGTAAAAAGGCAGCCGATCAAGGCTGCCTTTTTGTTTTCGCAGGGAACGATCAATCGCTCAGGATAGACACGTTGTCTGCCTGCAGGCCTTTGTCGGCATCAACGACGTTGAAGCGAACCAGTTGGCCTTGGCGCAGCACGCGACGACCACGGCCACGAATGGCACGGAAGTGGACGAAGATCTCGTCTCCGCTTTCACGCACGATAAAGCCGAAGCCTTTTTTGACGTTGAACCATTTGACGGTACCTTCTTCGTCTCCTTCCGGAGTGTTGTCGTCAAAGTCGTCTTCGTCGTCGTAATCGTTCTGTGGCTGGCTGGCACGAGCCGGGCGGTTCTGGGTGCGAGCGGGGGCAGCAGGCGCTGCTTGCTTACCGGCAACTAAAACAGCGATAAAACCCACAATGGCGAAAACAGCAAACGCCATCACATACGCGGCAATACCACCTTGGCTACCCAGGGCTTCAACACCTTCGCCCATGGCGAGCAGTTTCAGTGGTGCCGGGGTGGCCGACAGTAACAGGCCCAGAACAAACGGTGCCGGAATTGCGATCAGGATAGCAACAAGGATCGCTTTGGCTGGATTACGCATTGGTTGGTTATTCTCCATAATTAAACACTAACGATAAAAAGCCGCACATCGGGTAAAATGGCATGTCCGGCAGTGAACACCGCCGCTGAATTCTGCGTTTAGAATATCTGGCGTTGGCGGTAAAAGGCGCCATGATACCAGATTAGAGAAAGGGCTGACCAAACCTCATGAGTAAAAAGACTCTCGAAGACCGAATTGCAGATCTGGAAATGCGACTTGCGTTCCAGGATGACGTGATCAACACGCTGAGCGAGCAAGTAACCAAGCAAGAAATGGACATTCGGGAGCTGTGGGAAGCGAAACGGCTGATGCACCAGCAGCTCAAGGATGTGGCGCCCTCCCACATTCGGCGGGAGGATGAGGAGACCCCACCGCCGCATTACTGAGTGTGGCGTTTGATTTCAAAATCGGGGTCAGACCTGCGCGAGGTCCTGCCCCGTCATTTCAAATTACCCTAGCAGTTCTAACAGAATCTGTTCGTAGATGTCTGACAGTGTATCCAGATCCTCCGCCTTCACGCACTCGTCTACTTTGTGAATGGTGGCGTTGATGGGGCCGAGTTCGACCACTTGGGCTCCGGTAGGGGCAATAAAACGGCCATCTGACGTGCCACCTGAGGTCGACAGTTCGGTTTCGCGCCCGGTAACGGTGCGAATAGCTTCCTGGCTGGCAGATACCAGAGCGCCTCGGTCGGTCAGGAACGGGCGACCGCTCAGGTTCCATTGCAGGTCGTACTTGAAGTTGTGGCGATCCAAAACCGCCACTACACGTTCTTCCAGGCTTTCGGCGGTGTTTTCGGTGCAGTAACGGAAGTTAAAATGCACCAGGCATTCGCCGGGAATGATGTTGCTGCCGACGCCTGATTCAATTTTGGTGATCTGGAAGGTTGTGGGCGGGAAGAAATCGTTGCCGTTATCCCAGAATTCTTTCGCTAAGGCATCGAGTGCGGGTGCAACGGTGTGGACCGGGTTCTCGGCTAGATGCGGGTAGGCCACGTGGCCCTGAGTACCGTGTACGGTCAGGTAGCCGTGCAGTGAGCCGCGGCGGCCGTTTTTGATAACGTCGCCCACTTCGTGGGTGCTGGACGGCTCGCCGATCAGGCACCAGTCGATTTTCTCGTTTCGGGCTTCCAGTGTTTCAACCACTTTGACCGTACCATCGTGAGCCGGGCCCTCTTCATCACTAGTGATGAGCAGGGCGATAGATCCACGATGATTCGGATTCTTGGCGACAAAACGTTCGCAAGCTGTGACGAATGCCGCCAGGCTGCCTTTCATATCGGCTGCGCCCCGGCCGTACAAAAAGCCTTCCTCAATGACCGGCTCAAAAGGCGCGTGAGCCCAGTTTCGCTCGGGGCCGGTTGGCACCACATCGGTATGGCCGGCAAAGGCCAGTACTGGGCCGTCGGCGCCTTTTCGTGCCCAAAGATTGTCGGTTTCGCCAAATCGCAGGTTCTCGCCGGCAAAGCCGAGTGGGGCGAGGCGGGACATCATCAATTCTTGACAGCCGGCATCGTCGGGGGTGACCGACTGGCGGCGAATGAGATCCATGGCGAGTTCGAGGGTAGGCGATAAGGTCATAGGGTGGCTCTTGCTTGGTCTGAAATGGCCCCTCTCCGCCGCGGAAGAGGGGCTTGTGCGGGTCTTAG
Organism: Marinobacter sp. JH2; assembly: GCF_004353225.1. NCBI lineage: Bacteria > Pseudomonadati > Pseudomonadota > Gammaproteobacteria > Pseudomonadales > Marinobacteraceae > Marinobacter > Marinobacter sp. JH2. The sequence continues at coordinate 533,263 of NZ_CP037934.1, forward strand.
TTGTTGGCGTGCAGTTCTTCGTTCAACTCAATGGCTGTTTTGTTGGTTTTGCATTCAACCGCGCCGGTCTGGCTGTTGCGGCGGAACAGCAAGTCGTTCTTGCTGGCCAGATCGCGAGCCTTAACCACTTCAACCAGATCGTTGTTGTCATCCAGCAGGGCAACTTTGGTGCCCGCGGTGATGTACAGGCCTGCTTCTACGGTGCAACGGTCGCCAAGTGGGATGCCGATGCCAGCGTTTGCGCCCAGAAGGCAGTTTTCGCCCACGGAAATGATGATGTTGCCACCGCCAGACAGCGTGCCCATAGTAGAGCAGCCGCCGCCCAAGTCGGAGCCTTTGCCGATCATCACGCCTGCAGAAATACGCCCTTCGATCATGCTGGTGCCTTCGGTACCGGCGTTGAAGTTGATGAAGCCTTCGTGCATCACGGTGGTGCCTTCGCCTACGTAAGCGCCCAAACGAACACGAGACGTGTCCGCAATACGTACGCCTGTTGGCACCACGTAGTCGGTCATCTGCGGGAACTTGTCGACTGATTTTACTTCCAGAGTGCGGCCTTCAACACGAGCTTGTAGCTGGCGAGCTGGCAGTTCATTCAGATCAATGGCGCCTTCGTTGGTCCAGGCCAGGTTTGGTAGCAGTCCGAAGATGCCGTCCAACTTCAGGCTGTGGGGCTTGGCCAGACGGTGAGAAATCAGGTGCAGCTTCAGGTACACCTCAGGCGTGCTGGACGCGGTATCGTCGGTTGCCAGTGCGGTCACAACGACCGGGCTTTTGCTTTCAGCCGCTTGCTCAGCCAGCTTGGCCTGTGCGGTTTCGCCCAGTTGGCGAAGGGAGGTGGCGAACTGAGTCAGTTGCTCTGCGCTCGCTTCGATGGCCTGATTGCCGCCTTTGTAGTTCAGCGCGGTTTCAACCACGTCGATCAGGTCTTTGCTTGGGGTCATAACCGGTTGCTGATAGAACACTTCCAGCCATTCGCCTTGGTTGTTCTGGGTGCCGATGCCGATGCCGAATGCAAAACTCATCTGGTGGTTGCTCCTATTTATAAAGTTTAAAAACTGAGTTCTTTTCCACCGCCTTTTGCCCGCCTTTTTTTGTTTAAGGGGGCTCGGGCAGAGGTTAATCTGTTAGTTCGTCCACGCAGCCCATTCGTCTGCGTTAAAGCCCACAGTAACGGTTTCGCCGCGTTCAACAACCGGGCGCTTGATGATGGAGGTGTTCTCCAGCATGACCTCGTGAGCACTTTGGACGGTCATGGTATCACGAACCTCATCCGGAAGTTTTCGCCAAGTGGTGCCACGCTTGTTGATCAGTGCTTCCCAATTTAACGCTTGCTCCCACTCGGTCAGCTTTTCACTGGTGAGGCCGTCTGTTTTGAAATCGTGAAATTCGTAGGCGATGCCGTTTTCATCCAGCCATTTGCGGGCTTTTTTGACGGTGTCGCAGTTTTTAATGCCGTAGAGCTTCATGCCTTGAACCCTTTTACAAACTCGACAATGCGGTGAGCGGCTGCTACGCACTCTTCTACAGGGGCTACCAGAGCCATGCGCACCCGGTTTTCGCCGGGGTTGTGGCCGTCGACGGTGCGGGATAGGTAACGGCCGGGTAGAACGTGTACGTTCTGCTGGGCCGACAATTCCTTAGCGAAGGTTTCGTCGTCGAACGGTGTTTCCGGCCAAAGGTAAAAACCGGCATCCGGGAAGTCGACGTTCATAACTTCGCGCAGGATGGGTACCACTGCTTCAAATTTGGCGCGATACGCCGATCGATTTTCTTTTACGTGTTCTTCATCGTTCCACGCAGCGATGCTGGCCAGCTGATTGTGAATGGGCATGGCGCAACCGTGGTAGGTGCGATATTTCAGGTAACCCGTCAACACGTCGGCATCGCCGGCGACAAAACCGGAGCGCAGGCCGGGCAGGTTGCTGCGTTTTGATAGGCTGTGAAACACCACGCAGCGTTTGAAGTCATGCCGGCCAATGGCTGCACAGGTTTGCAGAAGGCCTTCAGGCGGGTTGGCTTCGTCGGGATAGAGTTCGGAATAGCACTCGTCAGACGCCACAATAAAATCGTGACGGTCGGCCAGTTCGATTACTTTGGTCAGAGTTTCCCGGCTGACCACGGCTCCACTGGGGTTGCCGGGGGAGCACAGAAACAGTACCTGGCAGTTGGCCCACACGGACTCCGGAACCTTGTCGAAATCCGGAATGAAACCGTTGCTGGCATCGCAGGGCAAGTAAACCGGATCGGCGCCCGCGAGGAAGGCAGCCCCTTCGTACACCTGATAAAACGGGTTCGGGCTGACCACGGTAGCGGGTTTGCTCGAATCAACAACGGCCTGCACCAACGAAAATATGGCTTCTCGGGTGCCGTTGACCGGGACGACGTTGCGCGCCGGATCGAGCGAGCCTGCGTTCAAGTTGAAGCGGCGGGTCGCCCAGCTGGCAATGGTTTCGCGCAGTTCGTCGATGCCCTTGGTGGTGGGGTAGTTGGCCAGTTTATCCAGATTGTCGGCCACCGCCTGCTTTACAAAAGCCGGAGCTGGGTGTTTGGGTTCACCAATGCCCAGTGAAATCGGTGCGAGGTGCTCTGGCACGGTGATGCCGGTTTTCAGCTTCGCGAGTTTTTCGAATGGGTAAGGGTGCAGTCTTTCTAAGTTGGAATTCATTGAATCTCGTCCAGCATTTTGCAGAGGTGCTGTTGCAGGGCTTCGCACTCAGCGGGATCGCTTAGCGGCCGGCCTTGTTCGTCGGTAATGAAGAAAACGTCTTCTACTCGCTCGCCCAGGGTCGCGATTTTGGCATTGGTTAGCCGAACCCGGTGTTCGAGTAGGACCTGGCCAATCCGGGCCAGCAGGCCGGGACGGTCGGGTGTGATGACTTCCATCAACGTTCGTTGGTTGATGGTGTCATTGGAAAAAGTGACTTCGGTCGGGAAGGCGAAGTGTTTGAGTTGCCGCGGAGTACGCCGGTGAATGATGTCCGGATAGTCTTCCGGATCATCCAGCTCTTCAATCAGGCGTTTGCGCGCGCGCTCTTTGCGGGCCGGGTCGATGCCCAGCGGTTGTCCTTGCTCGTCCAGCACAATATAAGAGCTGATCGAGTGAGGCCCCTCGCTGGAATTGATGCGAGCATCGACAATGTTCAGGTTGAGCTGTTCGAGCACAGCGGTAGTCGCTGCGAACAGGGCAACCCGGTCCCGCATGTAGATAATAATCTGGGAGTAGCCGTCGGTTGGCCCGCCGCGGGTGTCTCGTATCAGCACCAATGGGTCCGGATTATCGCCATGGCGGATGATGGCCGCAGTCTGCCAAGCGATATCGACGGTGGAATCCTGAAGAAAGTATTCTTCGTCAACCGTGTCCCAGATCTGATCGATTTGTTCGTCGGTCATATTCTGGGCGTTAAGAATTCCCCGGGCTTCTTCGCGGGTAGCGTCAATCCACGCCTGCCGGTTGACCGGTGTGTCTATGCCTCGGCGCAGTGCCCGTTTTGCTTCGATGTAGAGCTGGCGCAACAAGGAGGCGCGCCAAGTGTTCCAAAGCTTTGGGTTGGTGGCGCTGATGTCGCACACGGTTAGAGTGTACAGGTAGTCAAGGTGCGCCTGGCTTGGGATGGCTCGCGCAAACGCCTGAATGATGTCCGGGTCTGAAATGTCTTTGCGTTGGGCGGTCATCGACATAAGCAGATGGTTCTCCACCAGCCAGGCAATCAGCCGGGTGTCCCGCTCACTTAAATGGTGTCGTTCGCAGAAGGCTTCGACATCAATGGCGCCGAGTTCAGAATGGTCGCCCCCGCGGCCTTTGGCAACGTCGTGGTACAAACCTGCGATAAACAGGGTGTCCATTTTGGGTAGGCGATGAATCAAACGCGAGGCGAGGGGGTACTCGGTTCTCGCTTCCTCAGTGGTTAATCTGACCATGTTACGGATGACGCGCATGGTGTGCGCATCCACCGTATAGATATGGAACAGGTCGTGCTGCATCTGGCCGATGATGTCGCCAAACTCGGGTAGATACCGACCAAGCACATCGTACTTTTTCATTGCTGACAGCGTTTTGTGTAACGCATGGGGGGTGCGCAGGAGCTCCATGAACAGGCTGGTTACCGCCAGATCGGAGCGGAAAACATCGTCAATCAGGTGTCGGTGCGCCCGCAGTGAGCGAATGGTGGTTGCTCGAATGCCCTTAATTTCCGGATGCTGCGCCATCAACACGAATATTTCCATGATGGCGTAGGGCGCGTAAGCAAACACTTGATTGTTGATGGCTTCGATGTAGAAGTTGCGCATTTGGAAGCGCTTGTTCAGGGGTCTGATTTCATCTTCGCTGCCGCTGCCGAGAATCGCTTCGTCGTAATATTGAAGAATAACGTCGGTGAGCTCCGCCAATGCCAAAACAGTGCGGTAGTAAGACTGCATCATCAGCTCGACGCCGAGACGTTTGCCTTCGTCCTCGTAGCCTAACATTGCGGCGAGGGCTCGCTGGTGATCAAACAGCATTCGGTTTTCATTACGATCGGCGATGAGCTGAAGGCCGAAGCGCAAACGCCAGAGAAAGGTTTCGCCTTCCAGTAATACTCGGTGTTCTTCATCGGTAATGATGCTGAAGCGGGCTAGGTCGGCCGTACTTTCCAGCAAAAAGTGGCGTTTGGTGATCCATCCGATCGTTTGTATGTCTCGCAGGGCGCCGGGAGAGCCTTTGACGTTCGGTTCCAGGTTGTATTCAGTGTCGCCGTACTTTTTATGGCGTTTCTGTTGCTCTTCCCACTTGGCGACAAAGTAATCTTTGTCGGACATCACGTCGTCCAGATACACCTGCTCGGTCAGGTCTTCCCGAAGGCTGTCAGGGCCCGCGATCGTCCGGGTTTCCAGCAGGTTGGTTAGAATGGTGATGTCTTGTTTCGCGGCCGAAATGCATTCGTCAACATTGCGAACGCTGTGGCCGATGTCCAGTTTCAAATCCCACAACAGGGTGATGAAGGCGCTTACGTCGTCTTGCCATGCGCTTTCGGTTCCCTTACGTGTCAGGATAAGCAGATCAATATCTGAGTGGGGGTGGAGTTCGCCCCGGCCGTAACCACCTACGGCAACAAGGGCGATGTCGGGCGAGCTGGAAAGAGGATAACGATTCCAGATCAATCGAAGCACGGTATCGACTGTCGCGGCTCTGGCGTGAACCAGAGCTCTGACGTCAGCGCCTTGTCGAAAGGCTTCGGCATCGGCTTGATAGTGATGCTGTAGAAATTCCTTTGCCGCAACAACCGGCGACGAGTCGTGACTGATGCGGTGTTCCAGCTCGCTTCGGTCCACTTAGAAAGACTCTTCTGAACGTTTGGTCAGAACTTCGTGGCCGTCTGCCGTTACCAAAATGGTGTGCTCCCACTGGGCCGACAATTTGTGGTCTTTGGTGACCGCAGTCCACCCGTCAGCCAGCAACTTGGTGTGGTATTTACCTTGGTTCAGCATCGGCTCGATGGTGAATGTCATGCCTTCTTTGAGTTCAAGGCCAGTACCCGGTGTGCCGTAATGCATGACTTGAGGTTCTTCATGGAATACAGCCCCGATGCCGTGACCACAATAATCCCGAACCACAGAATAACGGTGTTTCTCCGCGTGCTTCTGGATCACGTGACCAATGTCGCCAAGGCGCGCGCCGGGCTTCACCAGCTCAATGCCTTTATACAAGCATTCCCGGGTGATCTGAATCAGGCGCTCTGAGCCGGGCTTGGGCTTGCCGACAACCCACATCTTACTGGTGTCGCCGTGGTAGCCGTCTTTAATGACGGTTACGTCGATGTTGATGACATCGCCATCTTTCAGCACTTTTTTGTCGGTCGGGATGCCGTGGCACACCACATGGTTAACCGAGGTGCAGATGGACTTCGGGAAACCTTTGTAGTTCAGCGGGGCAGGAATGGCCTGCTGTTTATTCACAATGTAGTCGTGGCAGATGCGGTCAAGCTCTTCGGTGGTTACGCCAGGTTTGACGTGCTCGCCGATCATTTCCAGAACGTCGGCTGCCAGGCGGCCGGCTACCCGCATCTTTTCGATTTCTTCGGGGGTCTTAATAGATACTTGCATCGGACTTCCTGTTTATATGCATCAAGCCCGCATTTTAAGGGGCTGGAGCGATAGGTACAAGGAAGGTATTTGCCAAAAGTAATGGCGTTGCGGGAGTTGGATATGGTATAAACGCGCCCGCCGAAACAAAACTCGGTAAATTCACACACGTGTCAGCACGTTGTCCCAGGGTGCCAGCTCCTGCTTTAAGGAGACAGGTTGGGGCAATTGGATGCGTGGAGGCCTAACCCGAAGCTAAAAGGTAAATATCATGGCTCAGGTAAATATGCGTGACCTGCTTAAAGCAGGTGCTCACTTTGGACACCAAACCCGTTACTGGAACCCGAAGATGGGTAAATACATCTTTGGTGCTCGTAACAAGATTCATATCATCAACCTTGAGCAAACTGTTCCTGCGATGAACCAGGCGCTGGATTTCATTCAGCAGCTGACCGAAAGCAAGAACAAGATCCTGTTTGTGGGTACCAAGCGTGCCGCAGCCAAGATCATCAAGGAAGAAGCACTGCGTTCTAGCCAGCCTTACGTTAACCACCGCTGGTTGGGTGGCATGCTCACCAACTACAAGACCATTCGTCAGTCAATCCGTCGCTACCGTGATCTGGAAGCCCAGAGCAAAGACGGTACTTTTGACAAGCTGACCAAGAAAGAAGCTCTTGAGCGTACCCGCGAGATGGATAAGCTTGAGCGTTCTATCGGTGGTATCAAAGACATGGGCGGCCTGCCAGACGCGCTGTTCGTTGTTGACGTAGACCACGAACGTATCGCTATCAAAGAAGCGAACAAGCTGGGTATCCCTGTTATTGGTGTTGTTGATACCAACAGCGATCCTGACGGCGTTGACTACGTAATTCCGGGTAACGATGATGCGATTCGCGCTATCCAGATCTACGTGAAGGCTGTTGCTGACACCTGCATGGAGTCTTCCCAGGCTACCGGCGGTGCTGACGAGTTTGTAGAAGTTAGCGAAGATGCCCAAGGCGCTGCTCCAGCTGCCGAGTAATGCTTGACCGTCAGGTTTAAGTTATAAGGCATGCCCCTTTTTATCCGGGCATGCCTTCCCACCGAATTTGTAACTGATTGAGAGGACTGAACATGGCTGCAATTACCGCTGCAATGGTCAAAGAGCTGCGTGAGCGCACTGGTCTTGGCATGATGGAGTGCAAAAAAGCACTGGTTGAAGCTGAGGGCAGTGTTGATGCTGCAATCGAAGAGCTTCGTAAGTCATCTGGTCTGAAAGCTGCCAAGAAAGCCGGTCGTACCGCTGCTGAAGGTGTGTCTTTGGTTAAGGTTTCCGACGACAAGACTGTTGCTTTCATCCTGGAAGTTAACTCTGAGACTGACTTCGTTGCCCGTGACGACAACTTCATGAACTTCGCTAACGACGTTCTGAACGTTGCGTTTGAAAAAGGCGAAACTGACGTTGCCAAGCTGATGGAAGGCGATCTGGAAAGCAAGCGTGAAGCGCTGGTTCAGAAGATTGGTGAGAACATCACTGTTCGTCGTCTGGTTAAGGTTGAAGGTCCGGTTGTTGGTGGATACGTTCACAGCAACAGCAAGATCGCCTCTGTTGTCGCACTGAGTGCTGGCACCGAAGAACTGGCTCGCGACATTGCTATGCACGTAGCTGCGGTTAACCCGCGTGTTGGCAAGCCGGAAGAAATGCCTGCCGACGAGTTGGCTAAAGAAGAAGCCATCATCCGGTCTCAGCCTGATATGGAAGGCAAGCCTGCCGAAATCGTTGAAAAGATGATGGGCGGCCGTATCAAGAAGTTCCTGGCTGAGAACAGCCTGATCGAACAGCCTTTCGTTAAGAACCCTGAGCAGAAAGTGGGTGAGTTGATCAAGGCCGCCGGTGGCGAGCTGGTTGGCTTTACTCGTCTGGAAGTGGGTGAAGGCATCGAAAAAGAAGAAGTGGATTTTGCTGCTGAAGTGGCTGCGGCCGCTGGCACAGGCAAGGCCTGATCCATTTTTTGAGTGCATCTGTCGAAGACAGTAGCGCTACCTAAGTCTGCCACGTCAGCCGGGTTCGCCCGGCTTTCGTGGCGGGCTTGTATCTGAGATACCCCTTTTTTTGCGCTAGGATGAGAGGGATATGTCAGATACAAGCCTGCGAAGGGTTTGAAGCCGCACAGCCAAAAGACGAAAAGGGGATCACCATGCCGACACCGACATCTTCAACCAATCAACCTAGATATAAGCGTGTTCTGCTGAAACTCAGCGGTGAGGCCCTTATGGGGGAGCACGAGTTCGGTATTGATCCTAAAGTACTTGACCGCATGGCATTGGAGATTGGTGCCCTTGTGGGTATCGGTGTTCAGGTTGCTCTCGTAATCGGTGGCGGCAACCTGTTCCGCGGTGCAGCGTTAAGCGAGGCGGGCTTGGATCGTGTGACTGGCGACCACATGGGTATGCTGGCTACCGTGATGAATGGCTTGGGAATGCGCGACGCGCTTGAGCGTTCAAATATTCGTACCCGGGTTATGTCTGCGATTCCCATGAGCGGTATTGTTGAGCATTACGATCGTCGTCGCGCTGTTCGCGACCTGAAAGAAGGCGACGTGGTGATATTTAGTGCGGGTACAGGCAATCCTTTCTTTACGACTGACTCAGCCGCTTGTCTTCGCGGTATTGAAATTGAGGCGGATGCCGTTCTGAAAGCGACCAAGGTGGATGGTGTGTATAACGCGGATCCCAATCTGGACCCCACCGCAGTAAAATACGATCGCCTGACCTACGATGAGGTTTTGGATCGCAAACTTGGCGTGATGGATCTTACCGCTATCTGTCTGGCTCGTGACCACGGCATGCCGTTGCGGGTGTTTGATATGAACCAGCCAGGCGTTCTCACCCGTATTGTGACCGGTGAGAAAGAAGGCACATTGATTGAGTAACGAATTGAGGGTTTCGACGTGATTGACGATATTAAGACTGAAGCTGAATCAAAAATGCAGAAGAGCCTTGAGGCGCTGACCTCGGCTTTCAACAAAATCCGTACCGGTCGCGCTCACCCTGCGATTCTCGATAGCGTGATGGTGAACTACTACGGGCAGGACACCCCGCTTAAGCAGGTGGCCAGCGTGAACGTGGAAGACAACCGCACGTTGCTGGTTGCGCCTTGGGAAAAGAACATCATTTCAGCCATCGAGAAGGCAATCATGATGTCTGACTTGGGGTTGAACCCTTCCAGCAACGGTGATGCGATTCGCGTGCCTATGCCCATGCTGACTGAGCAGACTCGTAAAGAAATGGCCAAGCAAGCTCGTGCCGATGCAGAGCAGGGTCGAGTGTCTGTTCGTAACGCTCGTCGTGATGCCAACGGCATGCTGAAGGATCTTCTCAAAGAGAAGGACATCAACGAAGATGAAATGCGCCGTGGCGAGGATAATGTCCAGAAGTTGACTGACAAATACATCGCCGAGATCGAAAAGATGCTGAAGGCGAAAGAAGAGGATCTGATGGCGGTGTAACCGTCAGATCGTACAGGAACAGAGTCAGCAGTGGTTGAAAGTGCCACTGCGCAGAGGGTTTCATGACGGATCAAATAACCGCAGAAATCCCGGTGACGGCAAGTAGTCGTCCCCGGCATGTGGCCATTATCATGGATGGCAATAATCGGTGGGCGAAAGCCCGGCGGTTGAAGGGCGTCGCGGGCCATAAGGCCGGAGTGGATGCGGTTAAAGCCGTTGTTGAAACCTGTGCTCGGCAGGGTGTTGAAGTACTTACCCTGTTCGCCTTCTCCAGTGAGAACTGGCGTCGTCCGAAAGACGAAGTGTCGGCGCTGATGCGGCTGTTTGTGATGGCGCTTGAGCGCGAGGTTCGAAAACTTCACCGCAATAACATCCGGTTAAGGATTATCGGCGATCGCACTCCGTTTAACTCCTTGCTCCAAGAGCATATGGAAAAAGCCGAGGCGCTTACTCGCGATAATACGGCGATGACATTGGTGATCGCTGCCAATTATGGCGGGCACTGGGACATCACTCAGGCCACTCAGGCGGTTGCAGAAAAAGTTCGCGCCGGTGAGTTGGCACCTTCCGATATTACCGATGATTTGATTCAGCAAAATTTGAGTATCGGTGATTTGCCGATGCCAGATTTGCTGATTCGTACGGCCGGTGAACAGCGCATCAGCAACTTTCTATTGTGGCACTTGGCCTATACGGAGTTTTACTTCTCCGATGTTTTCTGGCCAGATTTCAAAGCTGAAGAAATGGTGAAAGCGTTGGAGGCCTATGGTCAGCGCAAACGTCGCTTTGGTCAAACCGACGATCAGCTTGACTCCCAAGCCACAAAACAATAACGACATAGCGATTATTACCGTGCTTAAAACTCGAATTATTACCGCTCTTATCCTGGCTCCGATTGCGATCGGCGGCATTTTCTTTTTACCCGCGTTCGGTTTTTCGCTCTTCACCGGTGCAATTATTGCTCTCGGTGCCTGGGAGTGGGCCAACATGTCGGGTATTGAGGGTCAGGGTGGGCGCATTGCATATGCTGCCGGTGTTGCCGTTTTGATGGCGTTGATATCGCAGCTCAATGTGTCTGCTGTGGTGGTTTTATCATTGGCGTTTGCCTGGTGGTTAGTGTGCTTGGGCCTGGTTAGTCGTTATCCGGGAGGTTCAGATACCTGGGGTTCTACGGCGGTCAGGGCGCTAATGGGGTTGTTTGTGCTTCTGCCAGCGTGGGTCGGTTTGAATCATCTGCGCACCGGCGGTTTTGAATTTGGCGCTTTGACCAACAGCTTGTTGGTGATTCTCTATATCTTCCTCATGGTTTGGGTAGCCGACATCGGTGCATACTTTGCGGGCCGGGCGTTTGGCAAGGCCAAATTGGCGCCTCGTGTGAGCCCCGGAAAGTCTTGGGCCGGTGTTTGGGGTGGCTTGGTCGCTGTGGGTGTGTTGGCTTTGGTTGCCAGCTATATCGCCAGTGCTAGCTTGCAAGATACGCTTTTGTTACTCATTGCCAGCTTGTTTACAGGTTTCGTTTCAGTGTTGGGCGACTTGCTTGAAAGCATGCTCAAGCGATTTCGTGGCATCAAAGACAGCAGCCAACTGTTGCCAGGACATGGTGGCATTATGGACCGGATTGACAGCCTCACCGCCGCGATTCCGGTTTTCGCATTGATCATTACGTTGCTTGGTTGGCTGGGCGCGGCCAGCGTGTCTGTATGACCCAGCGCAGCGTTACCGTTTTAGGGGCGACCGGCTCGATAGGGCTTAGTACTCTCGACGTTGTCCGCCGGCATCCGGAACGTTTTTCAGTGTGGGCATTGACAGCCGGCACGCGGGCGCAAGAGTTGGCGGTTTTGTGTCGGGAGTTCAAGCCTGCTTTTGCGGTGATGGCCGATGGTGATGCCGCCCGTGAGTTGGCAGAGTTGCTGGTAGATATGCCGGGAACAACCGTGCTCAGTGGCGAGCTAGGGTTGTGTCAGGTAGCTGCAGCAGAAGAAGCGGACACTGTGATGGCCGCTATCGTGGGTGCAGCCGGGCTTGCGCCCACACTTGCTGCGGTTCGTGCGGGCAAGCGTGTGCTGCTGGCTAACAAAGAAGCGCTGGTGATGTCCGGAAAATTGTTTATGGATGCGGTGGCTGAATCGGGAGCGGAGCTTTTGCCCATCGATTCGGAGCACAACGCCATCTTCCAGTGCATGCCGGCTGACAAGGTGCGTAACCCCGTTGCTGCCGGTATCACTCGCATTTTTCTCACAGCCTCTGGCGGGCCTTTCCGTACATTTACAGCAGAATCACTAAGTTCGGTAACACCGGCTCAAGCCTGTGCTCATCCGAACTGGTCTATGGGCCAAAAGATATCGGTTGATTCCGCTACGTTGATGAACAAAGGGTTGGAGCTGATTGAAGCCTGTTGGTTGTTCAACACCACCCCGGATCATGTCGAAGTGCACGTTCACCCGGAAAGCATCATTCATTCGATGGTGGAGTACGCCGATGGGTCTGTACTGGCCCAGATGGGAAGCCCAGACATGCGCACACCCATTGCGAACGGTATGGCTTGGCCAGAGCGTATTGCAGCGGGTGTGGCTCCTCTCGATTTGTTCGCTATCGGTAAATTTCACTTCGAACGCCCGGATGTGCAGCGTTTCCCGTGTTTGCGTTTGGCGGCTGATGCGTTCGCAACCGGCGGAACAGCACCTGCCGTTCTTAATGCTGCGAATGAAATCGCGGTTGCTGCATTTCTTGAAGGTAAGCTGTCCTTTACCGATATCCCCGTTATCATAGAGCGAACGCTAGCCGTCACCAATGTGGTCGATGCCGATAGCTTCGAAACCATTTTCGCTAAAGATGCTGAGGCACGCGCGCAAGCCAGCGAGCAGATTGGCTTATTGTCGGCCTGATATCGTGTCGGCGTTTCATTAAGCTGTAGCCCAGACCAACACCGGAAGACCTATGCAGATTATTCAAAGCGTACTGGCATTAGCGCTGACTCTGGGAATCTTGGTTACCCTGCACGAGTACGGGCATTTTTGGGTGGCCCGACGTTTCGGTGTAAAAGTGCTTCGATTCTCGGTTGGTTTCGGTAAACCGCTTTTCTCCTGGTATGACCGGCAGGGCACCGAATACGCCATTGCGGCCATTCCGTTAGGTGGTTATGTCAAAATGCTGGATGAGCGTGAAGGCCCTGTTCCTGAAGAGTTGCGGGACCAGGCTTTTACCTCTAAGCCGCCTTCTCAGCGTATTGCCATTGCCGCTGCTGGACCGATAGCCAACTTTATTTTTGCGATTCTCGCTTATTGGCTGATCAGCGTTGTGGGTGTCACGACTGTCGCTCCTATCGTTGGTGAGGTGGCTACAGACAGTGCTGCTGAACGTGTGGGTTTGCAGGAAGGTATGGAAATACACTCGGTGGACGGCCATCGAGTAACGTCCTGGCGGGATGTGAATATGCGCCTGTTGGAGCGTGCGGGAGAGTACGGGCAGGTGTCATTGCAAATTTCCGAGCAGGGTTCTCGGGGTGTGGTGTCAGGGCCGTTGAATGGTTGGGCGCTGAGTGATGATGCTCCGAACCCGTTGGCAGAGTTTGGTGTGACCCCTTGGCGCCCTGAAGTTCCGGCCGTATTGGGGCAGGTGGTTGAAGACGGTCGCGCTCAGGCTGCCGGGCTGCAGGCTGGTGACCGTGTATTCGCCGTAAATGGAGAGCCAGTAGACAATTGGTTTGCCTTGGTTGAGCGGATTCGTAGTGCACCGGAGCAGCCGTTAGTTCTGTCGGTCGACCGAGACAGTGGCCAGCTTGAAGTGGCGGTTACGCCCGGTGCTCGCACTCTGGACGACGGGCAGGTGATTGGTTTCGTGGGTGCGGGTGTGGAAGCTATTTCATGGCCTGACGAAGTGCTTCGGGAAGTACAGTTTGGGCCTTTGGCTGCGATACCGAATGCGTTGCATGAGACTTGGGCTGACACCCGTTTGACTCTGGTCGCCATCAAGAAGATGGTTACGGGACTTCTGTCACCGACGAATCTGAGTGGGCCGATCACCATTGCCCGAGTTGCCGAAGCCAGTGTCAGTTCGGGGTTTGAAGATTTTGTTCGTTTTCTGGCTTATCTCAGTGTAAGTCTGGGTGTACTGAATTTGCTACCAGTACCGGTGCTGGATGGTGGTCACATCGTGTATTACACGATTGAGGCTATTCGCCGGAAACCCTTATCGGAAAGGGCTCAAGAGCTAGGGTTACGAATTGGTATGGCTTTGATCCTGACTTTAATGGTGTTTGCTCTTTACAACGACCTGATGCGGTTGTGAGAATTGCGGGCTCCTTACCGCACATTAACCAGGCGATATAACTGAATGAGACGTTCTCTTCTAGCTGTAGCTGTTGGCCTCGCAATTACCGCAACCGGTATGAAGCCAGCGTTGGCGGACGAATTCACGGTTGCGGACATTGAGGTGGAAGGCCTGCAGCGGGTATCTGCGGGTTCGGTGTTTTCCGCGTTTCCGATTAATATGGGCGAGCAAATTGATGAAGCTCGTTTGGCGGCCGCCATCAAAGACCTGTTTCGGACGGGCTTGTTTACCGATATTGAGGTCAGCAGAGACGCTGGTGTTTTGATATTGACGGTGCGTGAGCGCCCCTCCATTTCGTCGATCGAAATTGAGGGCAACAAAAACATTGAAACCGATATGCTGACAGATGCCTTGGCTGGTGCGGGCCTTGATGAAGGGCAGGTCTTTCGCCGGGCGACCCTTGAGCGTCTGGAGCTCGAAATCCTGCGATCCTATATCGCGCAGGGGCGCTACAACGCACGAGTGAAGGCCTCGGCTGAAGAGCTGCCGCGTAACCGTGTTGCTATCCGACTGGATATCAATGAAGGCTCGGTAGCCGCTATTCAGCATATCAATATCGTCGGTAATCGCGAGTTCGACGATGAGACGTTGACGGATCTTTTCGAGTTGCGCAGCAGCAGTTGGTGGAACTCGCTTACCAACAGCGACAAGTACGCTCGCGAAAAACTCAGCGGTGATCTGGAAACCTTACGTTCGTTCTATTTGGACCGCGGGTACCTGGATTTCAATGTTGAGTCCAGTCAGGTGTCTATCTCGCCGGACAAGCAGCAAGTCTTCATTGCGATGGCCCTCAACGAAGGCCCTCAATACACCATCTCCGACATTCAGTTGCGCGGTAACCTCATTCTTGAAGAGGAAGAGTTGCGCAAGTTTATTCCGGTGGAGGAGGGGGATGTGTTCTCCCGTGCGCAGATGACGGCGATTTCTGAAGCTTTGTCGTTCCGTCTAGGCCGTGAAGGTTATGCCTTTGCCAGTGTGAATGCGGTACCCGAGCCTAACGAAGATGACACTGCGAAGGTAACCTTCTATATAGAGCCGGGCAAACGTGCCTACGTACGCCGTGTTAATTTCAATGGCAACGTATCCACCAAAGACGAAGTGCTGCGCCAAGAAATGACGCAGATGGAAGGGGGTGTTGCCTCTTCCGATCGAATCGAGTTCTCGAAAACCCGTCTTGAACGCATGGGCTTCTTCAAAACGGTTGATGTGGAAACCGCGCCGGTTCCGGGTTCGGATGATTTGGTCGATGTTAATTACAGCGTCCAAGAACAGCCGACAGGGAGTTTGTCCGCCTCGGTGGGCTTCTCTCAGAACTCCGGTGTGATCCTGGGTGCGTCGGTTTCCGAGAATAACTTCTTCGGCAGCGGCAAGCGGGTTTCGTTCGGGGTGAACTTTAGTGATTCCGTCAAGAGTGCCAACGTTTCCTACATGGATCCGTATTACACCGTTGATGGAGTGAGCCGCGGCTTCAGCCTGTTCGCACGGGAAACGGATTATCAGGAAGAGGATATTTCATCCTACTTGCTGGATGAATACGGCGCCCGGATGACGTTTGGTTACCCGACGGATTCCATCACCCGGCTCAATTTTGGTGTGGGTGTTACCCGTTCAGATATCCAGAAAGGCGTTTTCTCTTCGGAGGAAGTCAGAACCTTTATTGAAGACGAAGGGGATTCATTTACCAACTACTTCCTGTTTGGTAGCTGGCGCCGGAGTACCTTAAACCGCGGTGTGCTTCCGACCAAGGGCTATAGTCACTCTCTGTCATTGGATGTGGCCGTACCGGTTAGTGATCTGACGTTCTACAAAGCCAGCCACCGCACGGACTTCTATTTCCCATTGGTTGACAGTCAGCGCTGGGTTGTTCGAGCGCGAACCGAAGTTGGGTTTGGTGATGGTTATGGCGACCGTTCGCAAATGCCGTTCTTCGAGCACTTCTACTCTGGGGGATATGGTTCGGTGCGCGGTTATCGAGCCAACTCTTTGGGTAACAAAGCGACAAACCAACCAAGCGATTTCTCCGATCCGGATCCGTTTGGCGGTAACCTGCTGACGGAAGCTGGCCTAGAGTTGATCTTCCCGACACCGTTCGCCGGTGATACCCGAAGCATGCGCACGTCGTTTTTCCTGGATGCTGGTCAGGTGTTTGATACGGACCGTGGTTTTGATCCTGAATTGACGGAAGTGCGGACCTCAGCGGGGGTGAGTTTCCAATGGATTACGGCCGTTGGCCCGCTGGCATTCAGTCTTGCTAAGCCGCTGAATGACAAGAGTGGTGATGATACTCAGGTGTTCCAGTTCTCGCTGGGGCAGACGTTCTGAGACGTAATATAAAAACGAAAAGATGAAACAAAGGAGAGTTTTAATGAAACGTATTTCAGCAGTTCTAGGCTCGCTATTACTGGCCTTCTCTTTTCACGCCGCGGCAGAGACTCGCGTGGGCGTGGTGGATCTGCGTCAGGCGTTGTTTTCGTCAAATGACGCCCAGGCGTTCAGTGAAAAATTGCAGAAAGATTTCGCCGCCGATGAAAACAAAGTGCGCGAAGCCCAGGAGGCCGCTCGCAAACTGAAAGATCGTCTGGAAAAAGACGGGGCGATGATGAATGAAAGCGAACGCACCAAGTTGGCGGCCGAGTTTCAGGAGAAGGTTCAGGAGTTTAACTTCCTTAAGCAGCGTCTTGACTCAACGGTGGCACAGCGCAAACAGCAGTTCCTGGAAAGTGCGCGCCCTGAGGTGGATGTAGCCGTTAAAGAGCTCTTGGATGAGCATGGCTTGGATTTGATTTTGCCGAGCGAGGCGGTTGTTTACGTGAAGCCGGAAATGAATCTGACTCCGCAATTGCTTGAAAAACTGAACCGTTAAAAAAGCACGGCCTCCCCGTTCCGGATATTTGGAGATAACAATGGCAGAAACATCCTTTCGTCTTCAGGAAATTGCTGATGCGTTGGGGGCCAGCCTCCGGGGAGATCCGGACGCCAGGGTGTCTGGCATGGCAACTCTGCAGGCGGCAGGAGCCAGTCACATTAGCTTTCTGGCGAACCCTTCTTACGGTAAGTATTTGAGAGAGACCCAAGCCGGAGCCGTCATTGTGTCTCCCGCCACGGCTGATCAAGCTCAAACCAATGTCCTGATATTAGACAACCCATACATGGGTTATGCTCAGCTTAGCCATTGGTTCGACCGCACCCCTGTTGCTCCCGCGGGTATCCATCCCAGCGCGGTCGTTGATCCCAGTGCGACGATCTCCTCGACGGCCAGTGTTGGGCCTCAAGTGGTGATTGAGGCCGAGGTGGTTATTGGTGAACAAGTGGTTGTCGGTGCCGGCTCTGTCGTTGGAGCCCGGTCTCGTATTGGCGACAGTACAGTACTCAACCCCCGGGTTACTCTGGCTCATGACGTTGTTGTTGGACGGCGATGCAGTATTCTGAGTGGTGCTGTCATCGGTGGTGCGGGCTTCGGTTTTGCGAACGACAAGGGCGAGTGGCACCGCATTGCCCAGCTAGGTGGCGTTGTTCTGGGTGATGATGTTGAAGTAGGTGCCAACACGACGATTGATCGTGGTGCATTGGAGCCCACGGTGATCGGTAATGGGGTGAAGCTGGACAACCTCATTCAAGTTGCTCATAACGTTCAGATTGGTGATCACAGCGCTTTGGCAGCTATGACTGCGATCGCAGGTAGCACAAGCGTTGGTAAATACTGTGTGTTCGGCGGCGCTTCAGCGGTAGCTGGACATCTCGATATTGCCGACCAGGTTCATCTGACAGGGATGAGTATGGTCACTAATGATATATCGGAACCGGGTGTGTATTCGTCCGGGCTACCTGCAGATAAAAATCGACAGTGGCGAAAAAATGCAGTTCGTTTCAGGCAGTTAGACGGCTTGGCGCGACGAATTAAAGAACTCGAAAAGAAATTTAAGGGCTGAGGCCGGTCATGACAATGAACATCGAAGAAATTCTGGAATACTTGCCGCATAGATATCCGTTTATGCTGGTCGACCGGGTAACCGAAGTCGAGAAGAATGTATCGATCAAAGGCTATAAGAACGTGTCGTTCAACGAGCCCTTTTTTACCGGACACTTTCCGGATAACCCGATCATGCCTGGTGTGTTGATTATTGAGGCAATGGCCCAACTTTCAGGCATTCTCGGGTTTGTGACAGTAGGACGGAAACCGTCAGACGGCGTGATACAATATTTGGCTGGTTCCGATAAGGCTCGTTTTAAACGCCCTGTGCGCCCCGGAGACCGCTTGGAACTGGAGTCCGAGCTTGTTTCCGCCAAGCGAGGCCTATGGAAATTTAATTGCCGCGCGTTGGTTGATGGCAACGTTGTCTGCGTGGCAGAAATACTAACCGCTGAGAGAGAAGTTTGATGGCGACAAATGACTGGTCGGGTGTCCATCCTCAAGCGATTGTGGACCCATCAGCCAAGCTGGGGGCCAACGTAACGGTAGGCCCTTGGAGCTATATTGGCCCGAATGTGGAAATCGGTGATAACACCGAGATTCTTTCCCACGTTGTTGTAAAAGGTCCAACGGTTATCGGCAAAAATAACCGGATTTTCCAATTCTCCAGTGTTGGGGAAGAGTGTCAGGACAAAAAATACGCGGGTGAGCCGACAACGCTCGTCATCGGCGACAACAACACCATTCGCGAGAACTGCACCATCCATCGCGGCACTACACAAGATCGCGGTGAAACTCGCATTGGTAACGATAATCTCCTGATGGCGTATGTGCACGTTGCCCACGACTGTGTGGTTGGCAACGGTACCATTTTGGCGAACTGCGCGACCTTGGCAGGCCATGTCACGGTCGGTGACTTTGCGATTCTCGGCGGTGGCACCATGGTGCATCAGTTCTGCCACATTGGTGCGCACAGTATGGCGGCAGGCGGCAGTATCGTTTTGAAAGATATTCCTGCGTATGTCATGGCCAGCGGCCAATCTGCTCAGCCGCACGGTATGAATGTTGAAGGCCTGAAACGCCGAGGGTTCAGCAAAGAAGATTTGTTGGCGTTGCGCCGTGCTTACAAGGTTATTTACCGACAGGGTTTAACCAGCGAGCAAGCGCTGGCGGAACTTGAGGAAAGTTACGCTGATACCCCTGTGATGAAGCCTCTGATTGCCTCGCTCCGGGGATCGGATCGCGGCATCATTCGCTAAGTCGGCAGGAGGCTGTCGGTGGCAAATGTTCAGGTTGAATCAGTCAGCTTTCGCAAAGTAACTATAGCGATTATCGCAGGGGAGGCATCGGGGGATATACTTGGTGCCGGGCTTGTTCGGTCGCTTCGCTTACGATACCCCAATGCTCGTTTTGTTGGCATTGGTGGTGATGAGATGATTGCCGAAGGCTTCCATTCTTTGGTTCCCATGGAAAGACTTTCCGTGATGGGGCTGGTGGAAGTATTAGGGCGAATCCGGGAGCTGTTCAGCATCCGCGCCCGTCTTCTGGATTACTTCTTTACAACCCCTCCTGATGTTGTGATCGGCATCGATTCACCAGATTTCACCATTACTATCGAGCGCCGGTGTCGCGAGGCGGGCATTCCTTCTGTGCATTATGTCAGTCCCTCGGTGTGGGCTTGGCGTCAGAAACGTATTTTCAAGATAGCCAAATCGATCGACTTGATGCTGACGCTGCTTCCTTTCGAAGCCCGATTTTACGAAGAGCACAACGTACCCGTAGCGTTCGTAGGTCATCCGCTCGCTGACCGGGTGCCGATGGAGCCCGATACGTTGGCAGCCCGCGCAGCACTAGGCCTTGATGCAGATGGGCCGGTTTTGGCTGTCTTACCTGGCAGCCGGGGTGGCGAAGTTGAACGCTTAGGGACCTTGTTTTTGGAAGCGTCTCGTTGGCTGCAAGGTCGCAGGCCGGATATCCAGCTGGTTATTCCCTGCGTAAACCGTGACCGCGAGCGGCAAATTGAGGCGTTGGTGGAGTCGCTTGAAGTTAAGCTGTCGGTGACCTTGGTGCGTGGCCGTTCTCGCGAGGTGATGGCGGCCAGTGATGTGGTGATGCTGGCATCCGGAACGGCCACCTTAGAAGCTATGTTACTCAAGAAACCAATGGTGGTGGGATACCGACTGAGTAATTTCAGTTTTAAGT
This sequence comes from Marinobacter sp. JH2, assembly GCF_004353225.1. NCBI lineage: Bacteria > Pseudomonadati > Pseudomonadota > Gammaproteobacteria > Pseudomonadales > Marinobacteraceae > Marinobacter > Marinobacter sp. JH2. The sequence continues at coordinate 553,252 of NZ_CP037934.1, forward strand.
TGCTGTCGCGTCTGGTCAAAGTGCCTTGGGTCGCACTACCAAACCTTCTCGCCAAGAAAGAGTTGGTGCCCGAATTATTGCAGGACGATGCCACCCCTGAAGCGCTTGGTGCTGCAGTATTGGAGCGGCTTGAAGATGAGGCAGGGCGCGCTCGCTTGAAAGAAGCATTCACCGAACTGCACATCGCTCTAAAACAAGACGCCGACGAGCGCGCTGCCGCAGCGGTTTCTCTGCTAATCGAGAGTAAGCGCTAATGGCTGCGAAAGAATTACCGCCGTTCGAATGCTCTTACCAAGGAAGGCTGTTAGCCGGTGTGGATGAGGTGGGGCGAGGTCCGCTGGTGGGCGCTGTTGTGACGGCAGCGGTTATTCTCGATCCAGATCGCCCGATCGCCGGGCTAGCCGATTCGAAGAAGCTGACCGAGAAGAAACGGGCAAAGCTGTACGAGGAAATTATCGAAAAGGCCGCCGCGTGGAGTCTTGGCCGCTGCGAACCAGAAGAAATTGATCGCTTGAATATCTATCAGGCAACCATGCTTGCGATGCAGCGGGCGGTCGATGGCTTGGCGATTGCGCCGGAGTACGTTCTGGTAGACGGTAACCGTTGCCCGAAATGGCTGTGGCCATCCGAGCCTGTTGTCAAAGGGGATGCTCGGGTTGAGGCAATTAGCGCTGCATCAATCATCGCGAAGGTGACCCGGGATCGCGAGATGGATGAGCTTGAGGAAAAATACCCGGGCTTCGGGTTTGCCAAGCACAAAGGTTATCCGACCCCGATTCACCAGGAAGCCTTAAGGCGTTTGGGAGCGACCCCGGAGCATCGTCGCTCTTTCCGGCCGGTTCAGCTGGCGATAGAGACGGTAGGTATGTTTTCGCCAGAAGAGCCTCGCAGTGAAGATTTAAGCTATCCGACCGATTTGTTTGAAAATATGGGTTGACGCAACAACTTATCCTCTGTAATATTCGCGCCACGTTGATCGAGGTTGGCCTCGAAATAAAACGAACAGTTTGATGCGGGGTGGAGCAGTCTGGTAGCTCGTCGGGCTCATAACCCGAAGGTCGTTGGTTCGAATCCAGCCCCCGCTACCATATAAAAGAAAGGCAGATCAGTAACTTACTGGTCTGCCTTTTTTATTTTTTGCAACTCGAAATTCCTCTGTGTCCCTTTTCTCTTCGCTAGAAGTCTTCGTTTGCCCCTGATTTGTCACTTCCGACCGTAGCTACATTATCTCGGGGAAATTAAATTGTTCCTGCATCGATTTTGAGGAGAAAATTAGACTCTAGAGCTAGGTTCGGACAGCCTTTCACCGCTGTTTTTTTCGCGATTACCTGATTTTTTGAGTCGGTAGGCGAGGGCCGGCCGAGTTAAGCCGAGTAAGCGTGCGGCCTCAGATACATTCTGTCTGCTCATATCCATAGCTCGGTGCATGAGAATCGCTTCTACCTTTTCTAAACTGATGTTGTTGGTAATGATGCTGTCTGCCCAGTGAGTTTTACCATTTGGTGAACCTCCATCCACGACCTGGCCGGAATCGCCAATTATTTGTGGGCAGTCAGACGAAGGCGGTTCGAAGTCGCTATCGGGGAACACCGCAAAAAGCGCTTCTTGACTGATTGTCTCGTTGTTTTCGGTAAGGATTATCCCCCGCTCAATTACGTTTTCCAGTTCTCGAATGTTTCCGGGCCAGCGATAGCGAAGGCAAACCTCCAGCGCTTTGTCTGAAAGGCCCAAGGTGTGTTTGTTATATTCCGCTTGGAACTTACGCAAAAAGTGTTCGGCCAGCAACGGAAGGTCCTCTAGGCGTTCGCGCAGCGGAGGTATGTGCACAGGGAAAACATTAAGGCGATAATAGAGATCTGCTCGAAACTTTCCGGCTTCAACGGCTTCTGCCAGGCTTTCGTTCGTTGCAGCGATAATGCGAACATTGATGGGACGGGTGCGATTATCGCCAACCCGCTCTAACTCCCCTTCTTGGAGCACTCTCAGTAACGAAGCCTGTGCGCGGGGAGTCAGCTCAACCACTTCATCGAGAAAGATAGTGCCATTGTGGGCCCTTTCAAAGCGGCCTGGGCGGGACTGGTTGGCGCCAGTAAATGCGCCTTTTTCGACGCCGAAGAGCTCAGACTCTATGAGATCTGGGGGTATCGCTGCACAGTTGACCGCAACAAATGGGCCCTCAGCTCGTTCGCTCCGGAGATGAACGCTGCGGGCGATGACTTCTTTGCCGACGCCGGTTTCGCCAAGAAGCAGCACTGACACTTTGCCTTGCGCTGCTTTATCAATCATTTTACAGACTTTGTTGTAGGATGCTGATTGCCCAATACCGTAGTATTGCCCCTGTTGCTTTTCGAGACTACTACGAAGGGAACTGACTTGTGATTGCAGGTCGTAGAGCTCTTCGATGATAGGGTCTGCCTTGAAGTAACGGGCAAACTCCACTGCATCCTCCCACTGTTCTGCTGGTTTTCCGACAATCAGGCATTGCTCATCGCCACAGCCTCGACAATGGGTTTCGCGGAAGATGATTTCGCGACCCATGAATGAAGATGTATAGGCGCATGCGTAGCCAAGTAAAGCCCAGCATGCTGGTTCCGTCATCTGTCCGAGTTCAGTCTGACAAATCTCTACTTCAAATGAATCAACCCATTCGATTTCCGCATAGAATATTCCTGATTCCTGGTCCAGATCCACCTTAATGGGATTTACTTTTACCATCCCTTTTAGTGCGTGGAGCTGGGGGCCTGCCAAAAAAATATCAATATCATCACAGTGGGGCCTGAGCTTACGGGCTAATTCGGCATCTCGTAGGCCCGATTGGTAACCGAGGCGCAAGAAAAAACCCTTCGCCCTTTCAATTCCCATACTGTTAACCATTTCTCGCCGGAATGCACCCATCGCGTTCACCGCCATTAGCAGCATTCGTTGTTCGCCGAGCCAAATTTTTCCCTCTGAGCTCAAGAAGCGAATTTGGTCTGTAAGATCCTGAAATTGCTTTTCTTTTATTTTCATCTTTTCACTGATTTTCATGCTCGGATCCCCTTTTTGTTGTTGTACGGGGTGAACGTACTCGTACGGAATGTTTGTGAGCATATATCCCCTGATTGGTGAAGGAAATCAACCAAATGCTTAAAAACAAGTGAATTGTCGTCGGTGTCACCAGGGAGTTCAGCAATTGCTCACTTCTTTATTCTTGTTTTATCAAATGATGAACTTTTCAAGTAATTATCTTATTTCAAGAACCTCGTCAGGCGCTTTTTAGATTTTTGGGGTGATTTTAAAGTCCTTTTTAAACAATGAGTTGAGGTGTTTTTGCTCGTTGTTTTTATGGTTTTGGCACAGTCGTTGCTCAAACCCTTTCAGGAAAAACAACAACGACGACGAGGTCACCGATGGAACAACGAAGAAAGACCTTTAACGAGTACACCCGCTATATCCGGGTTCGTAGCGCACCAGAGGATAAGTTTGTCGAGTTCGATTTTGCTATCGGCTACCCCGAGCTTTTTGTCGAGCTGGTGTTACCTCGGGATGCTTTTTTGGTTTTCTGTGAGCACAACAAGGTAGTGCATATGGATTCCGACATGATTCGCGAGGTTGATGACGACATGGTCAAGTGGCGCTTTGGAGAAAATGGACACCGTTAGGCGCACATATCAACAACGCCAACATCCACCTCATAACAACAACGATGGTAGGGCCGTTATGACTATTGAAATTAAAACCACATCAGTGGAACCCATTCGCAATACCTATTCTGCGATCGCGCGCCGATTCGGTGATAAGCCTGCGACCCGTTATCAAGAGGCTAGCTTTGATCTTGAAGCAAGAGCCAACTTTCACTACCGGCCGCTATGGGATCCAAAGCGCACACTGAACGATGCGAGTCGAACCTCTATTCGAATGGAAGACTGGTATGCAGTGACTGATCCACGTCAGTTCTTCTACGGGGCTTACGTCGGAAACAGGGCGAAGATGCAAGAGGCTGCAGAAAGCAACTTTGCGTTCTGTGATAAGCGTAACCTACTGACCCGCCTCCCTGAAAAGACTCAGCACCAACTCCTACGTCTCTTAGTACCTCTGCGCCACGTTGAGCTAGGCGCCAACATGAACAACAGCAAAATAGCAGGCGATGCTATCGCGACCACCGTTGCCCAGATGCACATGTTTGCTGCAACCGATCGCCTAGGGATGGGTCAGTACCTGTCCCGCATTGCTCTGCTGCTCGATGGCAGCACAGGCAAGGCGCTGGACGAATCCAAAACCTTCTGGATGGATGACGAGCTCTGGCAGCCCATGCGCAAACTAGTGGAAGACTTGCTGGTAATTGATGACTGGTTTGAACTCACGCTTGTGCAGAACGTCCTTCTGGACGGTCTTATGTACCCGCTTATTTACGATCATATGGATGCCTGGCTGGGAGAGCAGGGCGCCGAGGATGTGTCTCTGCTCACTGAGTTTCAGCGTGACTGGTACAAGGAATCCCAGCGCTGGACTAACTCCATGATTAAAACTGTCGGCGCTGAAAACGACGGCAATCGCGAACAACTCCAGCGCTGGGTAACCCAGTGGGAGCATCGAGTCTATGAGGCCCTAATGCCAATTGCGCAGGCTACAACTGGGCTAGACGCTCTGGATGAAACCCGCGCTGAGCTTTCCGTTCGGCTAAAGAAGGCAGGCCTTGAAAGTACAGGAGTGCAGGCATGAGCCAGAAAGTATTTATAGCATTTCAGGACAACGACAACGCCCGCTATCTGGTAGACGCAGTTATGCAGGACAACCCTGAGGCCGAAGTGCAGCACCAACCGGCCATGATCCGAATTGAGGCTGAGAAGCGCCTCGTTATCAACCGGGAAACAATGGAAGAAACGCTCGGCCGCGAATGGGATGTTCAGGAAATGTTGATCGATGTGATCAGTATTGGCGGCAATGTCGACGAAGACGACGACCACTTCATTCTTCAGTGGAACTGATTGGGAGATCCAGCATGGCTATCAAAAACAAGAAACTGAACCTTAAAGATAAATACCAGTACCTCACGCGTGATATGGCGTGGGAGCCCACGTATCAGAAAAAAGAAGACATCTACCCGGATGAGCAGTTTGAGGGTATCAAGATTACCGACTGGTCGCAGTGGGAGGATCCGTTCCGCCTGACAATGGACGCCTATTGGAAATATCAGGCCGAGAAAGAAAAGAAACTCTATGCAATTTTCGACGCTTTTGCGCAGAACAACGGCCATCAGAATATTTCGGATGCCCGTTACGTTAACGCGCTGAAACTGTTCCTCTCCGGAGTCTCGCCGCTCGAGTATGCAGCTTTTCAGGGCTATGCACGAGTTGGACGTCAGTTTAGTGGAGCCGGTGCGCGGGTGGCTTGCCAGTTGCAAGCTATTGATGAGCTGCGTCACTCCCAGACTCAGCAGCATGCGATGAGCCATTACAACAAGCACTTCAATGGTCTGCACGATGCGTCGCACCAGCATGACCGAGTCTGGTTCCTCTCGGTTCCCAAGTCATTCTTTGACGATGCCCGGTCTGCTGGTCCATTTGAGTTCCTAACTGCAATTTCATTCTCGTTCGAATATGTGCTGACTAACTTACTGTTCGTGCCATTTATGTCAGGGGCGGCCTATAACGGCGATATGGCAACGGTCACTTTCGGGTTTTCTGCGCAGTCGGATGAAGCCCGACATATGACACTTGGCCTTGAGGTGATCAAGTTCATCCTTGAACAGCACGAAGACAACGTGCCCATCATTCAGCGGTGGATCGACAAGTGGTTCTGGCGCGGCTTCCGTCTGCTGAGTCTGGTGGGAATGATGATGGACTACATGCTGCCTAATAAAGTGATGTCCTGGTCGGAAGCGTGGGAGGTCTACTACGAGCAGAACGGGGGGGCCTTGTTCAAGGACTTGGAGCGCTATGGCATTCGTCCGCCTAAGTACCAGGATGTTGCCAACGCTGCTAAGGATCATGTTAGCCATCAGGCATGGAGCACCTTCTATCAGTACAGTCAGGCGACCAATTTCCATACTTGGATGCCCGAAGAAGAAGAGATGGCTTGGTTGTCCGAGAAGTATCCGGAAACCTTCGACAAGTACTATCGTGCGCGTTTTGAACACTGGGACAAAGAGCATAAACAAGGACGTCGTTTCTATAACAACACGCTTCCTCAGCTCTGCCAGGTGTGTCAGATACCGGTCATGTTCACAGAAAAGGATGACCCGACCGTGTTTAGCCATCGTCAGATTAAGCACGAAGGTGAGCGCTATCATTTCTGCTCAGATGGTTGCTGCGACATTTTCAAGAATGAGCCCGAAAAATACATCCAAGCGTGGCTGCCCGTGCACCAGATCTATCAGGGCAACTGCGGTGGTGCCGATGTCCCAACAGTGGTTGAAAAGTACTACCACATCAATCTTGGTGTCGACAATTTGGAATATCACGGGTCACCTGATCATGAGCGCTGGCTGGATATCAAAGGCCTGAAACCATTGAAGTCGAGCAGTGCCAAAAAGAGCGCTGCCTGATCTGATTTTCCCGCCCTGCGGGTATCGAGTCGGGGCGGGGTTCTATAACAAGAAGGAGAACATCATGAGTGTTAACGCCATATCTGAGTACCGCGCAGAACCCAAAGACCGCGTTGAGAATTTCAATGGCATGCAGTTGCTGTATGTCTATTGGCCTCATCATCTTATGTTCTGTGCACCCTTCGCCTTGCTGGTTGCGCCCGACATGACGTTTGGGACGTTTGTAGAGGATGTGCTTAAGCCTGCTGTTGCAGCGCATCCGGACGCTGAAAAAGCGGATTTCATGAATGCCCAATGGCGCCTCAACGAAGAGGTCTTTACTCCGGATCACGCGGCTACGCTGATCGATAACGGTATTGACCACAAGAGCATGCTGACAATAACCACTCCGGGCTTGGAAGGTATCCGGGGTTCTGCATCCTGAGGGCTGAGCCATGAGCTACACAGTGACCATCGAGCCAATCGGCGAACAGATAGAAGTTGAAGAAGGTCAAACTATTTTGCAGGCAGCGCTGCGTCATGGAGTGTGGTTGCCATTTGCCTGCGGCCATGGCACCTGCGCAACTTGTAAAGTCCAAGTGGTCGACGGTGATGTGGATGTAGGTGAGGCCTCATCGTTTGCGTTAATGGACAGTGAGCGCGAGGAAGGTAAGGTTCTGGCCTGCTGCGCCACACTTGAAAGTGATGTCACCATCGAAGCGGATATTGACGTTGACGAAGACTTTGAGGGCTATCCCGTTGAGGACTATCAGGCGACTGTCATTGATATCGTCGACCTGTCGCCGACCATCAAGGGAGTACACCTCAAACTCGACCGCGGGATGACCTTTCAGGCGGGCCAATATATCAACCTTGACTTGCCAGGCGTTGAAGGGGTGAGAGCCTTTTCCTTGGCCAACCCTCCCAGTCGCCCAGACGAAGTTGAATTGCATGTCCGCCTCGTCGAGGGCGGTGCAGCGACTAGCTACATTCATCAGCAGTTGAAAGAGGGCGACACATTGAACCTTTCAGGCCCTTATGGGCAGTTCTTTGTGCGCAGTTCACAGCCGGGAGATCTTATTTTCATTGCGGGTGGCTCGGGTCTTTCAAGTCCCCAGTCGATGATTCTGAACCTGCTTGAGCAGGGTGATAAACGACAAATCGTGCTTTTCCAAGGTGCCCGTAACCGGGCAGAGCTCTATAACTACGAGCTTTTCGAAGGAATGGCTCGGGATCATGAGAACTTCACCTATGTGCCAGCGCTGAGTCAGGCTGATGAGGATGTCAGTTGGCAAGGATTCAGAGGGTACGTTCACGATGCGGCATCGGCCCATTTTGAAGGGCGGTTCTCTGGTCGGAAAGCCTATATGTGCGGGCCGCCTCCAATGATTGACGCAGCGATTACCGCCTTGATGCAAGGTCGCTTGTTTGAACGGGATATCTTCATGGAGAAATTCCTAACGGCGGCGGACGGCGCGGACGATGTTCAAAAGTCTGCCTTGTTCAAGAAGATATAACGGGGTGCGCCATGGCCGATTCGTACCAAATTACGGAGACGCGCAGTGGAATGACATTCCGCTGCACTGAAGAGCAGAGTGTCCTCGTCGCGATGACGCGGCAGGGATGCAACTGTGTACCGGTTGGTTGCAAGGGCGGAGGCTGCGGTTTTTGCAAAGTTGTGGTTCTCAGCGGGGAGTATGAGTGCGGAAAGATGAGCAAGCTCCATGCGCCGCCAGAAGCCATACAGCAGGGAAAAGTATTGGCCTGTCGCATTTATCCGCTCACGGATTTGGTCATTGAGCATCGCGCTGAGCCTGGTGATTAGACAGACGGGTTAGCTTGGAGTCTTCAAATGCGAGTTTTGGCCCTATTTTACCGGATAAGGATCGCTATGCTGAGTTGAATGCGAAGTCTTAGTAAGTAACTGATTCACATCTTAAATAAAAACAATAGTAATGAGGTTATTGTCATGAGAAAAGGTGTAATTCGTCCTGGGCACGTCCAAATTCGCGTACTCGATATGGGTGAAGCGATTAGGCACTACACAGACCTTTTGGGTTTGATTGAAATGGACCGTGACGATCAGGGGCGGGTCTATCTAAAAGGTTGGACGGAAGTTGATAAGTTTTCTGTTGTCCTGCGCGAAGCCGATGAGCCAGGTATGGATTTCATGGGTTTTAAATGTATGAGCGAAGAGGTTGTCGATCAACTCCGCGAAGAACTGATCACGTTCGGTTGTGAGGTTGAGGAGGTTTCTGAGGAGGAGCTGAAAGACTGCGGGCGAAGGGTTCGTTTTGTGGCGCCTACTGGTCATACCTTTGAGCTTTTTGCAACCAAAAAGCAAACTGGGAAATGGGGGGTCGGCAATCACAATCCAGAGGCATGGCCCCGTGGTCTGGAGGGTATGAAAGCCACCCGTTTTGACCATTGTCTGTTGTACGGTCCCAACCTGGATGAAACCTTAAATCTTTTCCGTGATGTGCTCGGTTTTGACTTGGCCGAGCAGGTGATGGCACCGGACGGAAAGCGGGCAGCACAGTTCCTAACCGTGAGCATGAAGGCCCATGATGTTGCCTTTATTCATCACGAAGAGCTGGGCAAATTCCACCACGCCTCTTTCTTTCTGGAAACCTGGCAGGATGTTCTCAAAGCCGCCGATCTGCTGACGATGACAGACACCCCGATCGACATTGGGCCGACACGTCACGGGCTGACCCACGGCCAGACTATTTACTTTTTTGACTCCTCTGGAAACCGTAATGAAGTGTTTACGGGTGGAGATTACCACTACCCGGACCACGAGCCCGTAACCTGGGGTGCGGAAGAGCTGGGCAAGGCAATCTTCTACCACGACCGAGAGCTTAACGAACGTTTCCTGACCGTGCTCACTTAACCCGTATGGATTTTGGGGAGAAACTTATGCCGATTGCACAGCTTTATATTATTGAAGGTCGAAGTGATGAACAGAAGGAAGCGCTGATTCGTGAAGTGACGGAGGCGATGTCCCGCTCACTTGAGGCCCCTGTAGAGCGAATACGGGTGATGATTACAGAAATGCCCAAGCAGCACTTCGGGATCGCAGGCCAATCTGCAGTAAAGCTCGGACGCTGATTTCAGGCTATTTCCAACAATTACAAAAAAGGAAACATCAATGAAATATAAAAATGCAATCGCTCTTGCCACTTTGTTGGCCGGAGCCACAGGTGGATCCCCTTTGCTCGCTGCCAACGGACACTATGTACCCGGTGTAGAAGGCATTGACGGGCCTGCAGTGCCCCCACCCGGGGCGTACTATCGTGGCTATCTGGTGCATTACGATATAGACAACCTGAGAGGCGGCCAGGGAACCAAAGCCCCAGGGGGAAACACGGGTGAGGTTACGGCGCTGGCTAATCGGTTTATCTGGATCACAGATGAAACATTTTTGGGAGCTACTTACGGCGTAGAGCTGATTGTTCCGCTGCAACATACCTCACTTGATTTTGAAGGGTTGGGCGTTCGGGACAGCGACAGCGGTTTGGGGGACGTTTTCGTTGGTCCGATTGTGCTGGGCTGGCACGGACAACAGTGGGATGCGGTTTTTGCGGCGGGTCATTGGTTTGACACCGCAAGCTATGAGCCCACCGAGCCCGCATCCATAGGCAAAGGTTATGGTACTACCATGCTGACGCTGGGTGGATCTTGGCATATTGATGCCGACAAACGCTGGTCTGTTTCAACACTGTCCCGTTACGAGATCAAGACCGAAGTCGAAAACAGTGATGTTACACCTGGAAACAGTTATCTAATTGAGTGGGCTCTGAACCATCGCCTGGATAGCGGCCTGAACGTCGGATTGGTGGGCTACGAAGCATGGCAGTTTGAACAGGATAGTGGCGCTGGCGCGGGTCCAGACAAAGCTGAAAAACATGCCCTGGGCGCGGAGGTGGGATACTTCTGGCCAAGTTACGGAGTGGGCTTAAACGGCGCTTTATATCACGAGTACAACAATAAAACAGGTCCGGAAGGGCAGCTTTTGCGCCTTCAGCTAACCAAGATGTTTTAAGACAGACGACGCTAACAAGAAAGGTGAGCCATGCAAGAGTTTAAGCATTTTATCAATGGTGAATATGTGGCCTCGGCCGCTGGCAAGACATTTGAAAATCGTTGTCCTGTCGATAACAGCCTCATTGGCCAGGTGCATGAGGCGGGTGAACTGGAAGTTGATGCCGCTGTCCGAGCCGCCAAAGCTGCGTTGAAAGGTCCTTGGGGCAAGTTGACCCAGAAAGAACGCTCCACAATGTTGCACAAGATCGCCGATCGAATTAATGAGCGTTTTGACGAATTCTTAGAAGCAGAGTGTCGAGATACCGGTAAACCTCGCTCGATGGCCAGTCACATCGACATTCCTCGTGGTGCGGCCAACTTTAAAGAGTTTGCTGACAGCTTGAATCATCCGACTGAGGGGTTCCGTATGGAGACCCCGGATGGCACCGGTGCCATCAATGTAGGTCAGCGAACCCCTAAAGGCGTGATTGCCGTTGTTTCTCCCTGGAATCTACCGTTGCTACTGATGACGTTTAAGGTTGGCCCCGCGCTGGCGTGCGGTAATACGGTGGTTGTTAAGCCGTCAGAAGAAACGCCTGCTACGGCTACGTTATTGGGTGAAGTGATGAATGAGTGTGGCGTACCGGCGGGCGTGTTCAACGTGGTGCACGGTTTTGGTCCTGACTCGGCAGGTGCTTTCCTGACCACTCATCCCTTGGTTGATGCCATAACGTTTACCGGTGAAACCCGCACCGGAGAAATTATTATGAAGGCTGCCGCGGTAGGGCTGCGCAACGTCTCGATGGAGTGTGGCGGTAAAAACCCCGGCATTGTGTTTGCCGACTGTGATCTCGAAAAAGCTGTTGCTGGCACCATGCGCTCAGCGTTTGTTAACTGTGGCCAGGTTTGTCTGGGTACAGAAAGGATCTATGTGGAACGGCCGATTTATGATCGGTTCCTCGCTCGAATGAAGGAAGAAGTGGCGAAGCTGAAGCTCGGTAGGCCAGAAGATCCTGACGCTAACTTCGGACCTTTGGTCAGCCTTGAACATCGAGATAAAGTTAAAAGTTATTACGACCTTGCTAGAGAGGAAGGGGCAACGGTTGAGGTCGGCGGTGACATCCCGGATATGGGCGCCGAGCTGAATGACGGTGCCTGGATCGAGCCAACGATATGGACCGGTTTGCCTGAAAATGCTCGCGTTATCCGCGAAGAAATCTTTGGTCCCTGCTGCCATATTCGTCCATTTGATACCGAAGAAGAAGCGATCGCCCTGGCGAACAATACCGATTACGGCCTGGCCTGCGCGATTTGGACTGAAAATTCTTCTCGTGCAATCCGAGTGGCTGAACAGATGGAAGTAGGTCTGGCGTGGGTGAACTCTTGGTTCTTGCGAGATCTTCGTACCTCATTTGGTGGAGCTAAACAGTCTGGACTGGGCCGTGAGGGTGGAGTGCATGGGCTTGAGTTTTACTCCGAAACTAAAAACATCTGCATCAAACTCTGAGGAAGGGAAATGGATAAGCAACAGATTCAGTCCTGTGGTGATGAACTCTACCAAGCTATGCTCACCCGCACGGCTGTGCGCCCGCTGACTGAGCGTTTTAGCGATATCACCATTGAGGATGCTTACAACATATCTCTCCGAATTCTGGAGCGCCGTACCGAGTCCGGAGAAAAGGTGATCGGTAAAAAAATCGGACTCACCTCCAAGGCTGTGCAAAACATGCTTAAGGTTGGTCAGCCTGACTTCGGCTACCTAACAGACAAAATGGCTTTTAGCCAAGGCGAGGAAGTCCAGATATCGGATCGCCTGATGCAGCCCAAGGCTGAAGGCGAAATCGCGTTCATCCTGAAAAAAGATCTGATGGGGCCAGGGTTGACGGCAGCTGACGTACTGGCGGCAACCGATTGTGTGCTCCCTTGTTTCGAGGTGGTCGACTCCCGGATCGAAAACTGGGAAATAAAAATTCAGGACACCGTGGCTGACAATGCCTCCTGCGGCGTTTTTCTGCTGGGCGATAGGGCTGTGAATCCACGTAAGGTGGACCTGGCGACCTGCGGCATGGTGGTTGAAAAAAATGGGTCAATCATCAGCACCGGAGCAGGCGCTGCGGCTTTGGGTAGCCCGGTTACCTGTGTGACATGGCTGGCAAACACTTTGGGGCAATTTGGAATTCCGCTGAAAGCTGGGGAAGTGATTTTGTCGGGTTCACTGGTGCCATTAGAGCCTGTCCAGGCGGGCGACTTTATGAGTGTCAGCGTGGGTGGAATTGGCGGTGCGTCCGTCCGTTTTATCTGACCGGCCCCATTGATAAAAGGAATACGAATATGAACAAGAAACTTAAAGCCGCCATTATCGGCCCTGGCAACATCGGCACCGACCTACTGATGAAAATGCAGCGCTCCGAGTGGATTGAGCCGGTCTGGATGGTTGGTATCGATCCCGAGTCTGAAGGGCTCAAGCGCGCCGCCGAGATGGGCATTAAAATTTGCTCCTCTGGGGTGGACGGTATTTTGGAGCGTATCATCGAGGATGATATCCGCGTTGCTTTTGATGCGACTTCAGCATACGTCCACGCCGAGAACAGTCGTAAGCTAAACGAGCTGGGTGTCATTATGGTTGACCTGACACCGGCTGCTGTAGGCCCGTTCTGCGTACCACCGGTGAATTTGGCAGACCATGCCAAGAACTTGGAAATGAACGTCAACATGGTTACCTGTGGAGGCCAGGCCACCATACCAATGGTTGCAGCCGTAAGTCGTGTTCAGCCCGTGGCCTATGGAGAAATCATCGCAACTGTGTCTTCACGTTCTGTGGGGCCGGGTACACGCCAGAATATTGATGAATTCACCCGCACCACTGCTGGCGGCGTGGAAAAAGTGGGCGGCGCCAAAGAAGGTAAAGCAATCATCATTATCAATCCGGCTGAGCCACCATTGATGATGCGCGACACCATCCACTGTCTCACTGAAAGTGAGCCAGACCAGACCGCCATTACGGACTCCATTCACGCCATGGTAAAGGAAGTGCAAAAGTACGTTCCGGGTTACTCCCTGGTCAATGGGCCAATCTTTGATGGCAATAGGGTCAGTTGTTACATGCAAGTGGAAGGCCTAGGTGATTTTCTTCCCAAGTACGCTGGCAATCTGGACATCATGACGGCCGCCGGATTACGCACCGCCGAGATGTTTGCAGAAGAAGCAGCAAGTGGGACCATCAAACTACCGGCACGCGGCTAAGCGGGAGAAATGACGATGAATCTGAACGGTAAAAAAGTCACGTTGCACGACATGAGCTTGCGCGACGGTATGCACGCCAAGCGTCACCAGATCAGTCTGGACGAAATGGTGAACATCTCCAGGGCCATGGATGAAGCCGGAATGCCGCTGATTGAAGTTACCCACGGTGACGGCCTTGGCGGGCGTTCACTTAACTATGGCTTTCCGGCCCATAGTGATGAGGAATACCTCAGCGCGGTGGTGCCAAAGATGAAGAATGCCAAAGTTTCTGCACTGCTTCTGCCGGGAATCGGAACTGTTGATCATCTGAAAATGGCAAAGGATCTGGGGGTGTCCACTATCCGCGTAGCGACACACTGCACAGAAGCCGATGTATCGGAGCAGCACATTGGCATGGCAGCCAAGATGGAAATGGACACAGTGGGCTTTTTGATGATGGCGCACATGGTTAGCCCTGAGAAGATACTAGAACAGGCCCGGCTAATGGTTGGCTATGGCGCAAATTGTATTTACGCGACCGACTCTGCGGGCTATATGCTGCCGGATGATGTGACGGCGCACATTGGTTTGCTACGAGCGGAGTTACCTCCCAGCGTTGAGGTTGGCTTCCATGGTCATCACAACCTGGGTATGGGGATTGCTAACTCGCTGGCTGCGATTGAGGCGGGTGCATCCCGAATCGATGGCTCGGTTGCAGGGCTGGGTGCCGGAGCGGGTAATACGCCCCTTGAGGTGTTTTGTGCAGTCCTGGATCGCATGGGAGTTGAAACCGGTGTTGATCTGTACAAGATCATGGATGTGGCTGAAGACCTTGTGGTACCGATGATGGATCAACCTATTCGTGTGGACCGCAACGCATTGACTCTGGGGTATGCGGGGGTTTACTCCTCGTTCCTGTTGTTCGCGGAACGAGCTGAGAAAAAGTATGGCGTTTCAGCCCGGGATATTCTGGTAGAGCTTGGCCGTCGCGGCACTGTGGGCGGGCAGGAAGATATGATTGAAGATCTGGCGCTGACCATGGCTAAAGAAAAGGGATTGATCTGATGACTGAAGCATATGAGAACAAACTGACCCAGGCACAGATTGAAGAGCTGGCGGCCCACTGCGAGAAGGCCGAACTCGAAGCCTATGAAATTACCAAGATTACGGACGACTATCCGCAAATGACCTACAAGGATGCCTTCGATATCCAGTGGGAAATGCGTCGGCGCAAGGAAGAGCGCGGCCATAAAATCGTAGGCATGAAAATGGGGCTCACTTCCTGGGCAAAAATGGCGCAGATGGGTGTTGAACAGCCTTGTTACGGCTTTCTGGCTGATTACTTCAGTGTACCTGAGGGTGGCGAAATCAAACATGATGAGCTGATTCACCCTAAGATTGAGGCAGAACTGGCTTTCGTGCTTAAAGATGAACTTAAAGGCCCGGGTGTACACATTGGCGATGTTCTGCGCGCCACCGACTTTGTAATGCCGGCCGTAGAAGTGATTGATTCCCGTTACAAGGATTTCAAATTTGATCTTAAAAGCGTGATCGCCGATAACTCTTCCTCGAGCCGTTTTGTGTCCGGGGGCTGTATGGCAGACATTGCAGATCTGGACCTTAAAAACATCGGGGTCGTGATGGAAATAAACGGTGACGTGGTTCAGACCGGAGCTGGTGCCGCAGTGTTGGGGCATCCGGCTGCTTCCGTCGCTATGTTGGCGAATATGATGGGAGAGCGTGGTGAAAGCTTGCCGGCTGGCAGCTTTGTTATGATCGGTGCTATTACCGCTGCGGTTCAGGTTGAAAAGGGAGACGCGTTCACCGTGCGCTACCAGGGTCTGGGGACCTTGAGCGGCAAATTTGTTTAGGGTTCTGTTTTGGGGGGCCACGGGTCATGCTCAACATACTCATTATCGGTGCAGGTGGTATTGGGGGGTATTACGGTGCCCGGCTGGCTGAGGCCGGCCACCGGATTGTACTGACCGCTCGGGGTGCACATCTTACTGCCCTGCAGGAACGTGGGTTGCTGGTTTATCACGAAAGTCAGCGAATAGAGTGCGTGGCTCCGGCAGTTGATCACGCCACGTTGATGCAGAACTATCAAGCCCGCGACTTTGATGTAGTTGTGATTGCACTGAAATCAACGGCGACAGAGTCCGTATTGGTTGAACTTGGCCCCTGGCTTCTGGAAGACGATGTGCCGGTATTGTCGTTACAGAATGGCGTCGACAATGAACCAATACTTGCTGAGCAATTCGGTGGTAACCGCGTTCTTGGTGGGCTCGCTGTACGTATCGGTGGCCATACTATAGAGCCTGGTGTTATTCAGGCGGAAGGAGCAGCCCAAGTTGTCATGGGCGCGTGGCCATACCATTCGAAACAACAGGATGCCCGTCAGCGATTTCTGGCAACCCTACGCAATGCATTTGATGAGGCAGGTATTCCAACGACGGTTTCAGATAATATTCGACACGAACTCTGGCGTAAGCTGGTAATCAACAATGGTGTCAATCCCATCTCCGCACTGACGGGGCTGGATACTAAAAGCCTGACTCGGCACCCGCAATTTAGTCAAATTGTGTATGGAATGATGATGGAAACTGCTGCTTCGGCAAAGGCTGACGGCGTGGATCTTCGCACTAGCGATGTTGATGAGATGTTTGGACTGATTAGCAGTTTTAACGCAATCAAAACTTCAATGTTAGTTGATAAGGAAAAGGGGCGTCCGTTGGAACTAGATAGCATATCGGGGGCGGTACTTCGCCGTTCTGAAGCTCTCGGCATCGAGGCGCCCTATACTGCCACCGTTTATGCTCTTCTGACTCTTTGAAAGATGTCCTAACGAAACGGCTAGAGGAGAAGAGCGTTGCCATCGATGGGCTACTCCAGCAGGATGTAGGTTTCACCTTATAGGTCCGGATACTGCGAATAGTTGTTACTGAGGCCGGTTGAGCGGTCAAATATTAGGCAGGCTAGTCTCCCTGCCATTTCCTGAAGTATGTCTTTTCAGTTCAGGTTGCTTCCATTTATTGGTGCTCGATAGGCATCAAGTATGTGGGCCATATCATCACCTAGCGCGGTCAGATCCGAGGCAGAGAGATTCCGTTCTGCAATCGAGCGTAAGCCCATTATCTGGCTTTGCATCAGTCTGGCCAGGCGGGTGCAATTCGTTGATTCTTTCAGTTCGCCTCGTTGTTTGGCCTCCTCCAGAAGTTCTGAGAAAGATTGTTCGATGGCACTGAGGATTTCCCGGGCCTGGTGTGAATGCCCCTGGTGGGTATTGCTGGCCTCTAACAGGGTTTTGACGATGAGGCAGGCGCGGGAGGGCACGGCGTTTTCGTCGGCACAGCCATTTGCGATTTTCCGGAGGTAGCCTTTGAGACCCTCCAGAATAGAATCGTAACCCGACATATGTGCGGCCAGTTCAGCTCCGCCAGCCTCGGCATAGCGCGCCAAGGCTTCAGAATAAAGCTTGTCTTTGTTCCCAAATGTTGCATAGATGCTACCGGGGCGCATATCCAAAGCCTGCTCAAGTTGCTTTAATGAGCTGCCGTGATAACCCCTTCTCCAAAAAAGGTCCATGGCCTGACTAAGGGCGGATTCGCGTTCAAAACTAGGGGTTCTCGCCATGAGAATTACCGTAAATTGCGACTTTTAATAAGGACTCAATTATAGTTTGAATGATCGTTCATTAATAGTTGTGGTACTCCAGTGTCTGAACGGTCACTCAGAAATGTGAGGGGGGATGAACATGACTGATTTTAAGAAGCACGATTTTCACAGCGCACCGGAAAGAGCCGGACCACTCCTGGAACACTCACAGAAGAACATGGATATGATTCATAGGGTAATGCCGGAATCACCTTATGTGCTGGAGGTGAGTCTGGGGCTGTCCAGAAAACGATGAGTAACAACACAAACCATAACCCATCCGCCTTCAACATGACCTGTAGAATACTCTGATGAACCGTTCCCCATGGGTTTTCCGTCTCACTATTTTGGTCATTGCTGCACTCGTGATGGGGGCCATTTGGCTGGTCCTTCGCCACTTGGGCATGCCCGGAAGCCTGGCGCCCGTTGCGCTGGCTGAATGGCTTAACGAGCAGGGCATGTTCGGCCCACTGTTGCTTATGTTATTGATGATCCTCGCGGTAGTTGTCGGGCCTATTCCGACATTGCCCATCAGCGCTGCATCCGGGCTGGTGTATGGCATGTTTGCCGGAACGGCCATTGCAGTGATTGGCGCGCTCGCCGGGTCGCTTATTGCCTTTTACCTGGCGCGGATGCTTGGGCGCGATGCCGTTCAGAAGAAATGGGAGCACAATCCGATGTTCTCGGCACGGGGCTCGCAACGATTCCTGTTTTTCGCGGTGCTGCTGACCCGGCTGATCCCTCTATTCTCCTTTGCCTTGGTCAGCTATGCAGCCGGAGTCACCGCAATACATCTTTGGCGTTACGCCCTTGCGACTACTCTGGGCATGCTGCCAATGACCTTCGTTTTTGCAGGGCTTGGCCAAAGCTTTGAATTCAATCCGGTGCTGACGGTAATAGCCGCTGTTGTTGTTCTGGTGTTTATGAGTACCCTGCCGATTTATCTTGGCCGGCACCCAAATTCCAGGCTGGCTCGCTGGCTGCATTTGAATAACGTCATTTGAGCGGAAGAGCTTTGCTATCGAAGGGCAAGCCTACAGTTTCAATGAGATGGTAAAGGAAGTTCTGCCAGCGGCTTTCTGTTCTGAACAGCCTGGTCGATTTTCCCGAGTTGCGTTAACCCCGTTCTCGGAAACGGGTACAAAAAGGCCACTAACTCGGAGATTAGCAGCCTTTTCCGTTCCTGATTATTTGGCAGCGACTTTCACATCTACAACCTTGTCAGTGGTTGTTGTCGAAAAGCTCCTTGCTTCGTTGTATCGGTCTGCTTGACCATTCATGGCCAGTGCAGAAGAAGCAGAGAACGACAGGGCAATAGCGGCGAGTATCAGTGTCAGTTTTTTCATGGTTTGCTACCTCATTCGGGGTGATGCACGGGGTCTGTCCGATGCTCGGTCAGGCCGCGCTTACGAGGTATAGACAACCGGCTGGCTCTTTATGTTACAGATTTTTTGGAAGTGGCAAAAAAATCGGGGATTTTCATATAGCCAGACGTCATAGAAACAGGGCTACCCATTACTCAACATAGAATTCATAATGATCGCTCAAAAACTGATAGTGATGAAGGAGAAGCGTCATGAGCCGCATATTGGCCATTGTTCTGCTGATTGCCAGCTCACTTGCGTGGGCGGACGGTGATAGAACGCCGCCCCTGGTTGATGCCAACTGGCTTGAAGCGAACCTCGAGCGAGATAACCTGGTCGTGCTGGATGTCCGTTCAGGTATTGATAATGGTGGTGACCGAAGCAGCTTTCAGACTGCTCATATCCCCGGAGCTGTTTACAGCAGCTATACCGGTGATGGCTGGCGTGAAAGCCGGAATGGTGTCAGGGGCCTATTGCCTCCTGTTGCGAATATGGAGCGCCTGATTGGTAGCCTGGGGATCAGCAACAACGATACCGTTGTGGTTGTGCCTGCCGGCACGGGCGCAACCGATTTCGGGAGTGCCGCCCGTGTGTACTGGACCTTCAGAGTGCTGGGCCACAACGAGGTGACCATTCTCAATGGTGGCTTTGCGGGCTGGAAGGCTGCTGGCTACCAAGTAGACAGCGGTGAGGGGGAGCAGCGGGATGTAGTGCAGTTTGAGGGTACTCTCCAGCCGGAATTGCTTGCAAACCTAGAGGAGGTTCAGGAAGCCCGAGATAGCCAGGCACAGCTGGTGGATGCGCGCCCGAGCGACTATTTCAGAGGCGAAAACCAATCCCCGGATGCCAAAGCCCCTGGCACGATTCCCGGTTCCCGCAATTTGCCCCATGCAAGTTTTCTTGGTGAGCAAGACGCAGTCTGGTTTTTGAACGAAGAAGGTATCACCGCGCAGGTTAATCGGGCCGAGCTGAATCCCGCCACTCGCACCATCGCTTTTTGCAATACTGGCCATTGGGCGGCTACAGACTGGTTCGTGTTGAGTGAATTGGCAGGGTTCAAGGAAGTAGCGCTCTACGATGGCTCCATGGCTGAGTGGTCTCAAGACAGCAGTCGGCCGATGCAAGTGGCGAAAAAGGGACTTGGCAAACTTCTCGACCTGTTTAACTAACCCGTTTAACCGAGTGGACTCGTAATGACAGATTCTGCAATTCTCCAGCGCGGGCTTCAGCAGCCCGGCTGGCAGATGGATCGATTTATTGTAGCAACTGCGCTGGCAGGCTTTGCTTTGCTGGGAGGGCTTATATGGTTGGAAACAGCGCCCTTCATGGTGGCGCTGTTTGTAATTGGTACTGTGTTGGGCATAGCCCTGTATCACGGGGCGTTCGGCTTTACGGCAGGTTGGCGCAACCTGGTCGTTAAAAAGCGCGGTGCCGGTATGCGTGCACAACTCATGCTGTTTGGGCTTTCTTCCCTGATTATGGTGCCCATGCTCTACAGTGGGCAGGCCGGGCTTGTGGGTGCTGTTGCTCCGGTAGGTACCTCTCTGGTTGTGGGCTCCTTTATTTTCGGGCTAGGTATGCAACTTGGTGGAGGGTGTGGCTCCGGCACCTTGTTTACGGTAGGTGCCGGCAATATCCGCATGGTGGTGACGCTGGTGTTTTTTATAGCGGGGACTGTACTTGGATCCATCCATCTGCCCTGGTGGCTGGATCAGCCGGGCTTCGACCCGGTGCCACTAGTCAACACCTTTGGGGTCAGTGGAGCCATTATTGTTCAGCTTCTGGGGCTGGGCCTGATTGCCCGCTGGGTTAACCGGGTTGAGCGCAAGGCTCACGGTAATCTCGAGCGGGATGAATTGCTCTGGAAAGGCCAGGGGCATGGGGTATTCAAAACCCTGCTTAGTGGCCGCTGGCCGTTTACCTGGGCGATTCTGATCCTGGCTGCGGGCAATGCGCTGACCTTGGCGATCAGCGGTGCCCCCTGGAGCATTACCTTTGCTTTTAACGTGTGGGGCGCCAAAGCCCTGGAAATGATGGGTGTGAATATGTCCCAGTTCGAGTTCTGGACTTGGGAATACCCTGCTATGGCCTTAAAGGATTCGGTGCTCACCAACGCTCCCTCTGTGATGAACTTTGGGCTGTTGCTCGGCGCCATGCTGGCGGCAGGCCTGGCCAACCGTTTTAATGAGGCGAGCCGTAACCGGCCGGAAGGTCGACAGTTTTTGGCCTCCGTGGTAGGTGGTTTGCTGCTGGGTTATGGTGCCCGTTTGGGCTTTGGCTGCAACATCGGGGCGCTGTTTTCGGGCATAGCCTCAGCCAGCCTACACGCTTGGATCTGGTTTGCCTGTGCCTTCGCTGGGTCTCTACTGGGAATACGTCTGCGGCCCTGGTTCCGGCTGCCAAACTGATGTGGGAGAAGAACATGGAACGAGCTTATAGCCCCGCCCGCATCATAGTGATGCTTGGGATTATTCTGGTGCTGATCATGGTCGACCATCTGAACAGCCCCACCTTTGCGTTCAATTCCGGGCAGGGCAACGTCGAAACGGCATTGAGTCAGCGGGATGAAACGGCCTGCGCGCCTTGTGGAGCACCTTGCCCTTCAACACGAGACTGACCGACAAACGAGCCCGTTACTCTTGCACTCGGGGTTGGTGGCCAGAATTCCCCAATTCTGGCCACCTGACACGAAGGCGGGTTAAGCGTTTGCTCTGTCTGCCAGGCAGATCTGATCAAGGATCTCTCTCGCTCGTCATGATCAGAATTTGAGATCGAGAAAGTTGCCCTTGGCTCTTCGGAGTAGTTCTTTTTCGGTCATCCGGGAGCTGGAGATGCTGTCTTCCCACTGTCTACGCCCCTGTGCCAGATTATAGGGGCAGCTTCGTGGAAAGGACGATGCATAGGCCGCAGGGTTTGCATCGAAGGCATCCTTCTGGGCGGCACCGGTGAACCAGTAAACATTTCCTTGATAGGTGCTCTGATGGTCCCCTATCGTGAAAGTTGGGTGCTGGGTCAGAATATGCAGACCCCGGCGGACATTGAAAACCCGGCGCGCATTTGAGCCTCTGGCTGTCCACGGATACGGTCGACGACCGTATCCTGTCAGCAAGCGACGACCCTAGAAACAGCTTTGGCTCTTTTATGGCGGAGTATCGGTTTTAGTACCGCCCGATGTGTCGGGCAGGGTTTTCGTGTCAATGAGAAACTGTTGAAACGGCTCTGATTGGCGCAGAAGCTCCCCACCAAGTTCAATTAGGGCGTCGACGTCATCTGCAGTTAGCGCTGCCGTGGGAAGTGCATTGTAGTGGGCCCGCCTGGCAGGATCTTCCACCTGGTTGAATGTCAGGGTTGAAAAGTAGACGTTAACAAGTGGCTTGTCGGATGGGCGGATGAGGTTGAGGCTTTCGCCCCATGCTAGGAATTCCCGGCGCGCCTGGGAAATGTTTTCGGTGGTTAGTGTATTGAACGCCGCATCAAAGGAGGCCGCAAGGGTATCGATCGTTCCTGGTTCCGCGCCGGATGCCGCCCAGGGGTAGGATGAATAAACCTGGGCATTGACCAGAACGACGAGGACTTTCTCAACGCTCTCGAGGGCGCGGGGGTTAAAAGCACCAGCCATTTGTTGGACGTCGCCACGATGGGCAACCGGGCTCATCATGGATCCTCGTACTCCTATGTTGTCGGTAATGCCCCCGTCGGCCAGGCTCAGATACGGCATTTGTGCCGGATCAAGGTAGCGTGACAGCCCCTGGGCAACGGCAAATTTCCTTGATAGCAGGTTGCGGCTATTTAGTGCCTCGGTGACCCAGAATTTGTTCCTTGTTTCACAACCAGGGTAGTTATGGAGCCTCATGGACGCGAACGCGGGTGGTACGGTCGAAGAGGCCATGACGGCGTTGGCAACAGGATAGTTGCTCAAGTCAGAGCAGAGAAAATCAAACTGTTGCTGTATGAAGGAAAAGGTCAGCGCATTGTTCAAATCCGTGGCATTGATAATCACAAATGGAAGTTGCCCAACCGACAGATCGGCAAAGGTTTTATCCTCAAAAATCTCTGTGCCCAGAAACTCTGCCATCAGATCCGAGCGGTTGAAATCAGGAGAAATCAGTCGGGCCACGTTGTAAGGGTTCGCCAGCATCCAGCCATAAGTACGTGGCCAGTTACGACGCAGGAAACGGTCCTCGAAATCGTCAAACAGTCGATCGCCGAAAAGACCGTAGTAAGCTGCGGTATAACTACCGCCCGAAACGGCGGAAATCACATCAACCTGATCCAGTAGTCGGGTGGGCTGGTTGTCAATCACCAGTTGCTCATGTCGAAGTGCATTCAGAACACCATAGGAAAGCGCTGCGGCCCGGGTTCCGCCTCCGGAAAAGGCAAGTACAACAAACAACCGTTCGTCGTTGGCGGGCAGTCTCGACTGGAAGTCATAGTGGGCGGCAGTGGCAGTGCCGACCACCTTGGTATTGATTATGCCCGTCGAACAGCCACCCAGCAGAAGCGGGAGTATCGCCAGAATGCCGAGGAGCGGTAATGGCATAAGGCAGCTATTCTTACGAAAGAAAAACGCCATTTCATGGCCTTTGCTGTAACAATTGGCACTGCTTGGTAGTCCATTAAGAGTAGACCATCTTAATGGGCAAGGAAAAACATTATGACAAGATCCAAAGTGCAGTTCGCAAATGCTCAGGGCCAGAGCCTTGCGGGCTTGTTGGAGTTGCCGGGCGAGGGCAAGCCTTATGCTATGGCCCTGTTCGCCCACTGTTTTACATGTGGAAAGGATATTGCTGCAGCGTCCCGGATAGGGCGCGCCCTCGTGAAGCAGGGTATTGGTGTGTTGCGTTTCGACTTTACCGGGTTGGGCAACAGTGACGGGGATTTTGGCAATACCAATTTCTCCTCCAACATCGAGGATTTGCTGGCGGCCGGTGAATTCCTCGAGCAACACTACGAGGCGCCGCGAATGATCATTGGTCACAGCCTGGGAGGCGCCGCGGTTTTGGCAGCAGCCCAGCGCATGCCGTCCCTTGAAGCCGTTGCCACCATCGGGGCACCGGCTACCGCCCATCACGTCCAGCATCTTTTCGACAGCAAGGCCGACGAGATTCGTGAGTCCGGTGAAGCCGAAGTGACCCTGGCCGGTCGGACATTCAATGTAAAATCGCAGATGCTGGATGATCTGGTGCAATGGAATACACCGGACCACATCGGTAATCTGCGTAAGGCACTGATTATTTTCCATTCGCCGGTTGATGAGGTTGTGGGTATCAACGAAGCGGCCACTATCTATCAGGCGGCCAAGCATCCCAAAAGCTTTATATCCCTTGATAATGCCGATCATCTGTTATCAAAAGCTGCGGATGCGGAATATGTTGCGGATATGCTCGTGGCCTGGTCCAGCCGGTACCTCTAACGTTACGGCGTTAATCCGGCATTCGGCGAAACGGGCAAACACCTTGGCAGTGGTCTTCTGATGGGGGGCGGGTCGGCACTTGCGCTTGGGGGGAACGATTTCCAGTTGTTGTTGGCTTTGCCCGCACGCCGAAGGCGCGGCCATTCCGCCTCAAACAATGCAGTCCAATGACCACGCCTGCGGCGTCGCGTATCGAACTCACAAACGCTATCCGTCTGTTTTCTTGTAACACTTTTCTCTGAGCAGTGTCTGTAGGGTGTAAATATTGCAAACCCTTGGGGGCTCTTGACCAAATTGGTCGCGGGGCTGCCAGTCCCATTCAGATAACTTCACATAGACTGAGAGGTATTGAAATGAGTAACAATTTGAGAGGAATTATCGCCGGGCTGATTGCAACCGTCGTTCTCTCCATACTGATGTTCGTCAAGAGCATGATGGGTGTGATGCCCGATCTTAATGTTATCGAGATGTTGGCCAGTCAGATGGGTGGCAGCATAGTGATAGGCTGGGCCGCGCACTTTATTATCGGCGCGATTTTCTATGGCCTGGCATTTGCGAATCTGGGCAGCATGATTCCGGGCGGCTCTGCCATTGGCCGGGGTATCGTACTGGGCGTGATCGGCTGGCTGATGATGATGGTGGCGCTGATGCCGATGGTGGGCGCCGGCTTCTTCGCGCTGAACATGGGTATTATGGCGGCGGTCGCGACGTTGGTGCTGCACGCTATCTTCGGCTTTGCGCTCGGCCTTACCTATAAAAAACTTGGCTCCTGACATTGTCATCCCGGGTGAGTGAGGAACGAGCTCGTGGGTGGGGAAAAAGCCGGCACTGATTCTGTGAAAATATACAGGTTCGCCTGTCAGTAGATCATGAGATATAGAACGACTTGCCTTAATTGCCGCGCTGGCCCTCTGTAACCTTTGCGTTGTTGGTCGGGTTGTAAACCCCTTGGGTGGAGCTGGTCTCCACCCTTTTTTTGATTGCCTCCTCAATTATCCAGAGTCTGTCCTGACCCCAACAGCTAACGGTTCCATAGCGGAAACTCGGAACGCCCCAAAGCCCGCAGTCATACATTGCCTTACGGTTTACTTCCGCCCATTCACGCCAACTCTGGTCATCTAACAGAGTCTCTGCCTTCTGCCATTCTAAGCCAGCGCGCTCTACGATAATTTTCAGGCCTGCATCGGTTTCCGAGCGTATGCCTTCGGCATTGACGGCTCGGGCGTAGCTAAGCATGTACTCGATTTCACGGCCCAAGGAGCGGGCGTATTCAAACAGGGCATAACATCTTTCCACGCCAGGCCCGAGAGGGTCAGCGACGAAGCCATAAGGAATGCCCAGCTTATCGGCTTCCCTTTTTGTGTCGTGGAAGATGTACCACTTCTTGGCATCGGGCACCGATTGCCCGCGCATTACCATGGGGAGCACCGGCCTCAGTTGCAGAGGTATATTCCACGCCTTCGCCAGCCGGATTGCCCGTTCCAGGCCGAGGTAGGAGTAAGGGCTGCGAATGGAAAAGAACACATCCAGAGGCGTCTCGGCGGCCGGATGGCCATCGGGTAATCTAGTGGAGGTATTTGTTAAATCAGCCCAGGTGCGGGTATAGGTTATCGCCCTTGAGGCGTCCCGATTCAGCCCCTGATCGGTGAGGCTTCGTTCAAGATGGTCCAGTCGGTCTACGCCCCAGAACCACTCACCCAGGTACCAACTCATGCTGCCTTGGTAATGGCCGAGCCGCCGAAGCATTTTTTCATTATCGAGCAGGGTTTGATTATCAAGATCTGTAGGTTCCGGACCTAGCTTGCTTTGGGAATCGGAACTCCAGAGATCCGTCAATAAACGGACAGCGGTATTGAGTCCGTCGTTGGCTTGTTCGGCCTGAAGCAGCTGGGTGGTGGCGGCCGTGAGTTCGGTTTCCGAGAGTGGCGTTGGCCGGTCAGGCGGCGTGAGGTTATACAGTTTGGCGATCAGGGTGGCGTCCTGTTGAGCCCACGAGGCCCACAGCGCCGGCTCGGGGAACATTTCTTCATCCAATTGCCAAACAGTATGAAGCCGGATGCGCACCTCAAAATGCTTTTGCAATTGGACAAGTGCCTGCAACAAAGGGAGTCCGAAAGGGTCTCGAGGGTTCACGAACACCCGAACAAGGTCGCTCTCGCCCCGCAGCTTTGCCCGAGCTTTGTGCATGGATCGTTGCAGAGCATGTCGGTATGGACTGGAAAATGCGCGGGCGAACCAGGGCATAAGATCCGCTTTGACCGGGCGACGCATAAGAAGGAGTCTCTTTATTTGTTATTGATTGATCAGAAAGTTCTTTACGTACTGTAACAGTTGCACTTCTTCTGTGTCTCTATCCGTGAAATGCGAATATTCAATGCCTTGGAAGGTACCGAAGCAGTGAGTGATTTTTTTAATGACCCGCAACCTGCCAGGAAAGGTAGGCAGCCAAACGCCTCGACAGCCAATTAAGAAACATTCAGTACCCCGGTCGCAAGTCTGTTTATATTGAAAGCACAGACAGACAATCGGGGCACCTGTTACGCAAGCCGCCAGTGCATGGTGCTAGGCTAGGGCGGGAGTCGGCTGCCGTGAAAGCGTAAGGGTATCGTAGTCCCTTAGTAGGAATAACGCGGCACACGCAGCCAGCATTGGCCAGGCAGCGAAGAATATGAGGTTGTCGAAAGGTTGGAGGTATTTGCTGAATGCCGCGAGGGTGGAAACCCCGTGGAACACCAGAATGGCACCGTAGGTCCAGGTTTTAAAGAGCCCTGCGACGAAGGCGAGAATCAGTGCCAGTTGGGCGACACCCATTGCATAAAAAGCGCTTTCCCCAAGACTTCCCAGCCCATAGAACGCGGTAAAGACTTTGGCCGCGTGTTCGGGTTGCACCAGTTTGTCCAGGGTCCAGAACAGAAATACAATAAAAACGCCGAGTCTGAGAAGCAGCAGGGCAAGGGATAACTGTTTGGGCATTCTTTTCTCCTTCGTGGTTTTTGAACGATCGCTCCAGTGACAGGGATGATCATGCAGAGTTCCACCCAAGAGATCATTTTAGTAACAGCCAGGCAGAGCTATGTCTGGCAGAACGCCAAATATTGTTGAGGTGATGATGTCTTTTATCGAGATTTTGCGTAAGCAAGCTCTCCATTGCAGCGAAGCCGGTTTACTTGCCATAAGCGATGGCACGCCGCGTCGTGCCGCAAAGTTGGCGGCGGTGGTAGGTACTCTGCTGGTGGTGATTAATCAGTGGGAAGCGGTTACCGGAGCGGGTTCAATGGATTGGCAGAAGGTTGCGTTAACCTATTGCGTGCCTTACCTCGTCTCGACCTATACCAGTGTAAGCAAGGATATGCATTTACTACGGGAAGCCGAAATGGCAAGACAGAGTGTGCACGAGGAAGCTCAAACGACCCAGGTTCGGCAAGGCACGTTGTAACAAATTCGTTGAACGGATGTCTGACAGCTCTGTGAGCGGCAGGCTTTATCCTGTTATTCGCGAACGTGGCCCCTACTCCGACGACTTCGGCGACCCGTTTATCGATTTTTTAACTCAGCTCCTCATTTCCTGTCCGGATGAATGCACCTTTAACAAATCGGTAATCGCGCTCAGATTGCCGATAAAGGTCCGGCGAAGTAGAGTTTCGAAATTCTTTAGTGATTGCTCAAAAATTTTTGTTCATGGAAGATGTAACATCCAGTCGGTGATCGTGTCTTAACGATAACAACGTATTGGTTTAAACACTCCTAATAGGCATGGATATGAATCGCAGTAAGTTTCTCCTTATTATTGTTATCGTCGCGATCGTGGCTGTTTTCATCGGTTTCGACGGGCACAAACTCCTCACGCTGGAAAATCTCCAAGGCCATCAGGGGGCACTGGCGCAATGGATTGATCAGAATCTGTTGCTGGCGGTTGCAGGCTATGCCGGGATTTATGTGGTCGTAACGGCACTGTCTTTGCCCGGTGCGACGATCATGACTCTGGCCGGGGGTGCATTTTTTGGCAACCTTTATGGTCTGGCTGCTGTTTCCATTGCCTCAACCGTGGGTGCGTCCCTTGCATTCCTCGTAGCGAGATTTCTCATGCGTGACACGCTGCGTAAGCGATACGCTGAAACGGTAGCGAAGATGGACCGGGGAATTTCGAAGGATGGCGCTTTTTATCTGGCAACCCTGCGCCTGGTACCGGTGTTTCCCTTTTTCCTGATTAACCTGGCCATGGGCCTGACCGCCATGAAGCTGCGCACCTACGCTCTTGTAAGCTGGGCAGCCATGTTGCCGGGCACATTTGTGTTTGTGAACGCCGGAACCCAACTTGGGCAGATCGAGTCCACCGCTGACATCGTTTCAGCTGATCTGCTGCTTTCTTTCGCGTTGCTCGGGCTTTTCCCGCTGATTGCCAAGTTCGTGGTGGGTCTCATCCGCCGCCGCAAGGTATATGCGGGCTGGCAGAAGCCTGAGAGCTTCGATTACAACCTGCTGGTGATTGGCGGTGGTTCAGCCGGTCTGGTCTCTGCCTACATTGCTTCCGCGGTTAAGGCGAAGGTCGCGCTGATTGAAAAACACAAGATGGGTGGTGACTGCCTGAACACCGGCTGTGTGCCATCGAAAGCCCTTATCCGCAGTGCCAAGGCCGCGGATACCATGCGCCATGCCAACCGCTATGGGCTAGAGTCGGTGCCGGTGAAAGGCTCCTTCAAGAACATAATGAACCGTGTTCAAGAGGTGATTGCCAAGGTAGAACCCCACGATTCCCCCGAGCGGTACCGCAAGCTGGGTGTGGATTGCATCTCGGGCGAGGCGAGCTTCGTATCTCCGTGGGAGTTAGAAGTCCGGCACAATGATGGTCGTACCGAGCGGTTGACCGCTCGCAGCATTATTGTTGCCACGGGCGGAAAGCCGGCGATGCCACCGATTCCGGGGCTTGCCGAAATGGAGCCTTTGAACTCTGACAATCTATGGGAATTGCAGGAGCAGCCGGAGCGTTTGCTGGTTCTGGGTGGCGGACCAATCGGTTCCGAGTTGGCCCATGCGTTTGCTCGCTTGGGGAGCCAGGTGATTCAGGTAGAAATGGGCGACCGGTTGCTGGCGAAAGAAGACAGCGATGTGTCAGAGCTGGTGAAAGCGCAGTTCGAAAGCGATGGCATTGACCTTCGTCTGGAACATGCGGCCAGGGAATTCGCCATCGAAGAGGGTGAGAAAGTCGTTTACTGCGAGCACAAGGGCGAGCGGGTTCGTATTGCCTTCGATCAGGTGTTGGTTGCAGTGGGTCGCGCCCCGAACACCAAAGGTCTGGGGCTCGAAAAAATTGGTATTGAAACTCTGCGCAATGGAACCGTGCCAGTTGAAGACGATATGAGCCTTCGCTACCCCAACGTGTTTGCGTGTGGTGATGTGGCAGGTCCCTATCAGTTTACCCATGCGGCGGCTCATCAGGCCTGGTATGCGGCGGTAAACGGTTTGTTCGGCCAGTTCAAACGTTTCCGTGTGGATTATCGGGTCATGCCCTGGGTGACGTTTACTTCGCCCGAGGTGGCGCGGGTTGGGCTCAGCGAAGCAGAAGCTAAAGAGCAGGGCGTCGCCTACGAAATTACCCGTTATGGGTTGGATGATCTGGACCGCGCTATTGCCGAAGGCGAAGACTACGGCTTCATAAAAATCCTTACAGTGCCAGGTAAGGACAAGATCCTCGGTGTGGTAGTGGCTGGCTCTCATGCAGGTGAAATTCTCTCGGAATTTACTCTGGCGATGAAGCATGGCCTGGGTCTGAACAAGATTCTGGGTACCATTCACCCCTACCCGACCTGGAACGAGTCGGCCAAGTATGCGGCTGGCGAGTGGAAACGTGCCCATGCTCCTGAAGGTATTCTGAAATTGTTGGAGAAGTTGCACAACTGGCGCCGGGGTAAAGGCCAAGCTCACGAACAAAACGTAAAGAAATAACTACGGGCTGAAAAATGTGGGGCGATGGCTGCAACCAAACGGCTTCGCCCATGTCCGAGAACCCTTATTCCTGAACCATCAAGGAGCCTCAATGCCCCTGATTGAACCCCGACCTGCCAGAAAGCGCATTCCGGCGGTAGAAGTACTAGAGTCCAGAGCGTTTGATAGCTGGACTCACACCCGCAACGGCGACCCTCGCGGATACATCGACGCCGTCAAGCTGAAAGAGTTGTGGATTCACACGGGTACTGCCTGCAATCTGGCCTGCCCGTTCTGCCTGGAAGGCAGCCACCCGGGCGATGGTCGTATCCCCGGCATGAAGCTGAGCGATGTGAAGCCGTTTATTCACGAAGCCATCGATATGGGTGTGGAGCAGCTTTCGTTCACCGGTGGCGAACCGTTTGTGATTCGTGATTTTGTGAACATTCTGGATTATGCCAGTCAGCATCGGCCCTGCTTTGTGCTGACCAACGCCACGGAGCCGTTACTTAAACGCCGACATCAGGTGTTGCCGTTGCTGGATAACCCTTACCCGATTCACTTCCGTGTGAGCCTGGATTTCCCGGATCAAGCTCGCCATGACAAGGATCGAGGTGAGGGGAGTTTTGATCAGGCGCTGGAGGGCATTCACTGGCTGGTTGAGCAGGGGTTCAAGGTATCTATTGCTCGCCAAACGGATCCAGATGAAATTCCGGCTGATGTGGAAGCTGCGTTTCGGGAGATTTTCCGTGAGTGGCAGATTCCCGAAACTCTGGCGTTTACTGCGTTCCCGGATCTGGGTACGCCGGGATCAGAAGATGGTAGCCCGGAGATTACCGAGAACTGCATGGAGAAATACCCAACGGTTCAGAGTCAGTCGCACTTTATGTGCACGTATACGCGCATGCTGGTTAAGAAGGGCGATGCGGTGCGGGTTTATGCGTGCACGCTGGTGGATGATGATCCTCAGTATGACCTGGGCGGATCGCTGGCGGAGAGCATGGAGGAGCGCATTATGTTGCGGCACCATCGGTGTTTTTCCTGTTATCGGTATGGGGCTAGTTGTTCGGCGCCTGGTTGATTTTTTCAGGACTGGTCGTTGGGCGTCGCCCCCATAACCGCGGTTGAATTCAGTGCGGGTCTCTATGAAGTCTTCGAGGCTTGAAAAGCCGAAACGAGCCCCGGACTACAACGAGGAAGTAAACAACAGTGAACATCACGGAAGCCTCCCTTTTTTGGGGGTTCTTGCTGGTTTATGGCGTGGTTATGTACGTTCTGTCGCCGAAAAGCAGGAATTCGGAGTCTTTTTACAGAGGCGCTGACGACCAGGGAAACCCGGTGAGTCAGTGGTCGTTGACGGCCAGTATTTTTATCAGCTGGATTTTTGCCAAGTCGGTGACCAATGCGGCGAATCTTGGCGCGACTTATGGCGTGACCGGAGGGCTGGCTTATGCCAGTTATTGGCTGTCGATTCCGGTGGCCGGGTACATCATTTATCTCATTCGGACACAGACTGGCGCGCGCAGTCTGCAGGATTTTCTTACCTCGCGGTTTGGACGTTTTGCTGGGTTGGCATTTGCGGCTGCGATTCTTATTCGGTTGTATAACGAGGTCTGGAGTAACACGGCGGTTGTGGGTGGTTACTTCGGGTTGCCCGGGGAGTGGGAATATTACGTTGCGGCTATGGTGTTCACGGCGTTTACGCTGGCTTATAGCCTGAAAGGCGGGCTTCGCTCTTCTATTTTTACCGATGTGATTCAGACCTTCGTGTTTGTGTTTTTCCTGGGTGCAGTGCTGTTCATGATTATCCCGGCCAACGAAACCTCGGCTTTGCTGAGCGAAGGTGAGTTCCGGTTAAATGCTGGGTTTGATCTGTTGTTGGTGGCCTTGTTACAGATGTTCAGTTATCCGTTTCATGACCCGGTGCTGACGGATCGGGGTTTCGTGAACAAGGAAAAAACCATGCTCAAGAGCTTTGTGGTTGCAGGCTTGTTGGGTTTTGTGGCGGTGTTTTTGTTCAGCCTGGTGGGTGTTCATGCTCGCCTGAATGGTATTGAGGCTATGGGCAATGCGCCCGCAGCAGTGGGTCAGTCCCTGGGGTTGGCAGCACTGTTTTTCATGAGTGTGGTGATGATGACGTCTGCAGGTTCGACGCTGGATTCTACGTTTACCTCGCTCGCCAAGTCTCTGGCGGTTGACCTGCCACGGTTGGCAAAACGGGCAAAAGACCGGCTGCCCAGTGTGCGGGTGGGTGCGGTAGTGATGATTGTGTTTGCGGTGATTGGCAATCTGCCCATGTTTGTCGGCACGGATATTCTCAAAGCTACCACCGTCTCCGGCACTATGGTGATGGGGCTGGCACCGGTGTTTCTGTTTTACGGATTCACCCGCTGGTCGCCCTGGAGTTTTCATCTCAGCTTTTGGATCGGTTTGGTGCTTGGTGTGCTGATGGCGGCGGGGCTGATTCCTGCCAGTTGGGCCATTGGTGATGGCGGGTATGCTTTGCTGCTCGGAACGAACGCCTATGGTTCTCTGATTTGTACCTTCGGATTTTTCCTGCCTCTGGCGTTAAAGCGCTTTGCCGGCAAGTCTCTTGCAACCAGTGGAGTGTGATTTTGACTGAACTGAATATTTTAGGACGGCATCTGGATAGCTGGCGATCCTTTCAAAGCCTGCCGCTGTGGGTGCAAATATGGGTCGCAGGAATTCTGGTGCCGGTAAACGCAGCAGCCTTTCTTTTTCTGGATACGACGGCTGGTAGGTGGGCGGCAGTGGCTGCGGCTCTGGTTTTGCTCAGCAACTACCCGATTATGCTGGCTTGCCGGGGAATGAGCCGCCTGATGGCCTTGCCACACTTGGCCATATGGGGGCCTTTGCAGATTCTGCTGCTTCACCGGCTTGTTGTAGCCGACCTTGCCCAGCTCGAGTTCGGGTTAATCCTTGTAATTCTTGTTGTGAACAGTGTGTCTCTGTTGTTCGATGCCATTGACAGTTGGCGCTGGTGTGCCGGGGAGCGCGAGGTGCCTGGGCATGACCGACTCTGAGGGCCGCAGTTGTCCCTTGGGTTACCGCTATAACCCTGCATCCTTGTGCGAGACCGTCACGCCTGTAAGCGAAGACGTTCTGTATGTGATCGGTGGTCTCTATGGCAACCCTTTTGCGCTTGATGAAATTGAGCAAATGGCGAGGGCAGAAGAATGCCAAGGGCGCAGCGTGAAATTGGTGTTCAACGGCGATTTTAATTGGTTTAACGCCAGCGATGAACTGTTCCGCGACATCAATAATCGGGTGCTGAGTCATACCGCCAGCCTTGGTAATGTGGACTACGAGCTGGCTAAGCCGAGTACCGGTGCCGGGTGCGGTTGTGCCTACCCTGATTTTGTTGATCAGGGTGTGGTTGAGCGATCTAACCAGATCATGACTAGGCTGCAAAATACGGCCGAATTGCATCGGGATATTCAGCAACGCTTAGCCGCTCTTCCCAGATACTGTAGCTTGTTGTTTGAAGGCCTAAACATTTCCATATTGCATGGTGACCCGGAGTCTCTCGCTGGTTGGGGCTTGGCACACGAATCCTTTGATGCAGGTAACGGGCACCAGCTTGCAGAGTGGTTCCGGATGTCGGGTGCAGATGTGATGGCTTCGGCCCACACCTGTCTCCCTGTGCTTTGGTCTGGTTTGGTTGATGGGCGCTCTCGATTGGTGGCTAATAATGGCTCAGCCGGCATGGGTAACCTGAGCGCCGACCCTCGTGGGTTGATCACCCGTATAAGTCGTGCAGCACCAACGGCTGAGCCGGTCTCAGGTTTCGAACATGCTGGGTTGCAGGTGCATTTGATGCCTGTAGATTACGATGTTCATGCGTGGCTCAAGCAGTTTGATCGCCTTTGGCCTGAGGGTTCAGCGGCTGCGCACTCCTACCGCGACCGCATTCTTGAGGGCACATTCCTCTCGCCCGATAATATCGTGTTTCCTCCCGCTTTTTAGTCTCTCTATTGCTGGCGAATGAGAGGCATGCGGGAACATATAAACATACCTGTTTCAGCAGCATCGCTGATTAGAGCAAAGGGTAACGGTCATGAGTTTCTCAGAGGACATAAGCTGCTGCGCTGGGCTTGTGCAATTCATGGCGAGGTTTGTCACCTATTTGTAGGAGTGCTGACACCTGGACTTCATCTGGTTCCGTTATGTTTGACGAAATTGCCAGAGGTAAGTTTGATGAGGTCAGCAATGACGCCGCTCGCCGGCTGCAGGGGCGCACCGAATGATGTGAGATGGGTCTATGACTGAGCTTAGCGATCTCACTCACATCAAAGTGGTGCCCGAGCAACAGGGATTGCGTGATGGAAAGCAGCGGCGGCAGTTACGCAGGCGCTTACCTGAGCTGATCGAGTTGGAGCGCACCCTCGCCGAATCACCAAAACAATTTTCAGTGCAGGTGAGCGCAAGCATTTCGGTGGGCTCGCATGAGTTACCAATTTATCGTGTTGACGTTGGCGATGCGCCAGCGGACCGTCCTGCGCTGCTGTTGCTGGGCGGTGTGCACGGGCTGGAGCGCATCGGCACCCAAGTGGTTACGGCATGGCTGCAAAATCTGGCCAACAGGTTGCGCTGGGATGAACATCTGGCTGAGCTTCTGCAGCAGGTACGGCTGGTGGTTGTGCCCCTGCTCAATCCTGGCGGTATGTATCTGGGACGGCGTAGCAATCCTGCCGGGGTGGACCTTATGCGCAATGCGCCCATTTCGGCCCAAAGCCCGAGTACCTTTCTAGTGGGCGGGCAACGACTATCACCGTTACTGCCTTGGTACAGAGGAAAGCTCGATCAAGGGATGGAGCCCGAGAACCTGGCTTTGCAGAGCATCATCGAAGAAGTGTTGCCGGGCAGGCCATTCAGCGTATCGCTTGACTGCCACTCAGGCTTCGGCTGGCGTGATCAGATCTGGTTTCCCTACGCTTACCGGCGCCGCCCAATGCGTAATATTTCGTCTGTGATGGCGCTGAAGCTGCTTTGGGAGCAATCCTACCCCCATCACGACTATCAGTTCGAGCCGCAATCGGAGCATTACGTTACCCATGGAGATTTGTGGGACTACTTTTATAAACACCATAATCGCCAGGCCAGTGCCCCGTGGCTTCCGCTGACTCTCGAGATGGGCTCGTGGCGCTGGTTGCGTAAGCGTCCCCGCCAGTTGTTCAGCCGGGAAGGGCTGTTTAATCCGCTGGTGACTCATCGCCATCATCGGGTTCTTCGCAGCCATATGCTGTTGTTTGATTTCCTGCTCAATGCAAGCGCGAATTACGGCAACTGGCTACCCACCCCTTCCGAAGGCGAGTGGTTGCGGGCTGCTGCCAGAGCGCATTGGTACAGTAAGGGCGAGAAACTGTAATGGATTGGTTGTTAATTCGAGGGCTGGCAAGGGAGAGTGCTCATTGGGGTGACTGGCCAGAGCAGCTTCGACGGGCACGCCCAGAGGATACATTTCATACAGTTGACCTGCCTGGCACTGGGCTAGCTCTGGATTCGCGCTCGCCCACCTCCATTGCGGAGGCACGCCAGTTCGCTGACCGGGTGACTCGGGAGTTGCCACGTCCGCTAGGGTTGATCGGACTGTCTCTCGGAGGAATGGTGGCGTTGGATTGGGCGCTCAATCGGCCTGAGGATTGCGTGAGTCTGGTGCTGATTTCGTCCAGTTCCAGATTGAGCTCGCCATGGAGGCGCATGCGCCCAGCTCAATGGGCGCCTGTTATGCGTCTATTGGTACAATCTGACAGTGATGTACGGGAACGCGCCATTCTGGCTCTTACGAGTAACCGCCCCATTAGTGATGAGGTTGCTCGGCAATGGCAGGCAATTCAGCGTGAGCGCCCGGTTCAGCGGGGCGATGTGATTCGTCAGCTCTATGCGGCCTCCTGCTATAAACCACCCCTTAAGGCTCCAAAAATGCCAACCCTTGTATTGGCGAGTTATCGCGATCGCCTGACAGACTGGCGTTGCAGCCGGGATTTGGCCAAGTCGCTTGAGTGTCCTCTGGAACTGCACCCTGACGCAGGTCATGACTTGCCATTGGACGATTCACTGTGGTTGATCGAGCAATTGAATGCCTACTTTCCAGTCGATGAATGCGTCTCGGCTTGCATTGACTGAACTGTCATCGCTTCATCGTAAATTCTTCATCTGGTTGTAAAGCTCCGTCTTTAATCTCGGTTTAAATCGGTCTGCTGTTGGTCAGCGGGCAGCGAGTCAGCCAGTTGAAGGGGTTAACGAATGCAGAGTCAGTCCAGCGTATCCAGCAGCGGCCGAAAGCTTACCTCCGGTTTAGCAAAGGAACCGGCCCAGATTATTGCGGCCCAACAGCTCAGGTATGAGGTTTTCACCAGCGAATACGGCGCTGATATGAAGACGGATACCGGTATTGACGAAGATCGCTTTGACCCCTGGTGCGAACACTTCGTGGTAATGAATCAAAACGGCGAGGTAGTGGCAACCACGCGGCTTCTGCACGGAGAGATGGCTGAAAAAATTGGTGGATTCTATTCTGAAGACGAATTCAATCTTGATCGACTGAAACAGAATCCCGGTGTATTTGCGGAGCTAGGTCGAACCTGTATACGCAGCGATTTCCGCTCGGGAGCGGCGCTAAGCATGTTGTGGAGCGAAGTGGCGCGGTATCTGGTTCAGGAAGGTATTGATTACCTGCTGGGCTGCGCCAGCATCAGTATGCTTGATGGCGGCTACAAGGCATGGCGAGTCACCCAGCAGATACAACAGGAATACCTGACCGCAGAGCCGTTCCGAGTCGTTCCCAAGCGTACATTGCCGCACCTTGCCAGCCAGAATACGCAAACAGACAAGGTGGTGATTCCACCGTTGATCCGCAGCTATATGCGTTTGGGTGCCGAGGTGTGCGGTGATCCCTGCTGGGACCCAGCTTTCCGCTGTGCGGATCTGCTGGTGTTGTTGAACGTGGACAACCTGGCCGCCCGTTATGCGCGGCGCTACAACCTGGAGGCCAAGATCGCTTGAACAAACTAGAACAGATGGTCGAGAGTGTTCGGTTCTTCACCCGCCTGAGTGCGTTTGTAGTCTTTTTGTTGCTTAGTATGGCAACCCTCGGTTTGGTTCGAATTATTGAATTTTTTAGCAGGCAAAGAATCGACCGAACCATTCTGGTGAATGGGTATTCGACTGGGTTATGCCGGTTGTTGGGCATGCGTATTCAGACTCACGGTTTGGTGATGGAAGGCCCGGCTTTGCGTGTGTGCAATCATGTTTCTTGGACCGACATTCCCATTCTGGCTGCCGGCCTTCCTCTACGATTTTTAGCCAAACGCGAGGTGGCCTTCTGGCCCATCATTGGCTGGATTGCGCGTGAAATCGGTACGATTTTTGTGCAGAGGGGCGCCGGAGATTCCGCAAAGGTGCGGCAAACCCTGGTGTCGGCTCTGGAGAACGGGAGTTCAGTGTTAGTCTTTCCTGAAGGAACCACCACCACCGGTGCAAGCGTGAAACGATTTCACCCGCACATGCTCGGGGCGGCCATCGAGGCTAGGTGCCCGGTGCAGGCGATTACGATTGCTTACCACCGGGATGGGCAGCCTGACGGGTTGGTGCCGTTTACGGGTGACGATGACTTTGTTGCACACCTATGCCGCCTTCTCAAAAAGCCTGCGGTGCGAATGGATGTTCTGTACCACCCACCGGTGACAGGTTCCGCCAGTGATAGTCACGCCGACTTAGCTGAAATGCTCCACCAGCAAGTCAGCCAAGGGTTGGTGACTTTGCGTGAACAGCATGAGAACGCGGGGGCTCGTCGTGCACCTCTGAATAATAGCGAAAGTGCTACCGAACCCGGATAGATACAGGTGCTTTGTAGCAAAACTGTCATCATTGCTCTCTAGGCTCGTCATGAATATTTTAAAAGGCAGTTCACGCTATGAGTCTTACGGTCCGTCAGCGTTTGGTGGTGTTTTCCGGGTTTTGTTTGATTGCGCTCTCTGGTCTGGCATGGCTTTCTGTGTCAGTGGTGGGGGAGGCCCAAAAGGCGACGGACCGCCTGGTGCGGGAACAGATGTCGGATGTCTGGTTGCTGACGGATCTTGATCGTAGCCATCGTCAACTTAAAGACCTTGCCTACAAAATAAAGGCTCAGCTTTTATTGTGGAACGAGATCAATGAACAGTTCGAGGAAACTTCGGGCGCTATAAAATCGCAATGGCAGGCGGCGCTTGATACCCCCCGCTTGCAGCGTTGGGCAGAGGAGAACATTGCGGCGCATCGGGCGGTTCTGGATCTCCTTGTGGCGCTGAAACAACCTATTGATGAAAAGAGCTACTATTCCGCCGGGAAAGTTGTCGATTTTCAACTGCACCAAGCGATTGATCCCATGCTGGCAGAAATAGATACCCAACGCTCGGTGGGTCGTCAGCAGGCGCATGCAGGATCAGTATCCTTGATCGAGTTTCTCGAACAAAAACAGTATTTGATACTCGCCGGTTCGTTCTTTGTTTTGCTCGGTGCTTTACTTCTGACCTATTGGCTCCGCCAGACGGTTACAACTAGGCTCCAATTGATCGTGGAGCGCCTCAGGATCATGGAAGCAACGTCAGACCTTTCCAGGCCGCTTCCGATTTCCGGGCGCGACGAGGTAACGGCTGTTGCGTTGGCCATCAATGGGTTGATAACCAAATTCTCCGTGTTTGTAGAGGACGTCACCGACGCAGCTGCTGCGTTGCAACAGCGTTCTGGCAATCTGGATGCGCAGGCTGATTCTGTTCAGGCGGCTTCAGAACATAACAACCGACAAATCCGTGATGTGGTGTCATCTATGAGCGCTATCACGGAGAGTGCTGGTCAGATTGAGCGCTCCGCAGAGTTTTCCCGGGCTCAGGTTACGGATGCCGTCAAGGGCAACCGGGATGTTCAGGCTCTGCTGCGGGAGAGTGAGCAGGCCGCTGAACACGCAGTTGAGGTGATTAACCGAGTGGCAGGCGCCATTGAAGCGCTTCGTGGATCCAGCGAAAAAATAGAGAACGTTATTGGTGTGATTGCTGACATCGCCGAGCAGACGAATTTGTTGGCTTTGAACGCTGCCATTGAGGCTGCTCGTGCCGGTGAGCAGGGAAGGGGCTTCGCTGTTGTTGCAGATGAAGTTCGGAATCTGTCCCGCCGAACGGGCGAATCCACTTCTCAGGTGCGTCAGTGGGTTAGCGAGTTGGTTAGCCAAGTTGATGGCGCTCATGGGTTGCTGGGCGCTACCCGTGAGGCGGGTAGTTCCAACCGGGAAACGTTGGAAATTCTTAAAAATCACCTTCTGGTACTCAAAAAGATCTTTGACGAGCTGAATCATTTTACAAGTGAGGTTGATGAAGCGATTGTCGTCCAGCGTGATGAGATAGGTCGAGTGGGACGGCGAGCGACTGCGCTGGGTGAAAGTTCCGAGTCTCTCCAGCAGCATATTGTCAGCACCAAGGCGGTTAGCGAGCAGCTACGTGAACAGTCCGAATCATTAAGGGCTCTGATTGCGCGTTTTCAAGTCGAAGGGCCATGAGCGAGCATGGCTTTGATGGGGTGCGGTAGCAGGTAATAGTGGGTTGCTTTCTGAATTGCTCGACGCGTTGCCTGTGTCTATTTATAATGCTGCGCTCCGCAGGAGAGAGGGCCCTCTAGCCCCGCCGAAGGCGCAACCTCCCATAAACGCTCAGGCACATGTACTGCGGTCACCATTCAAAGCCGTCTGGAGAGAGGCTGCCGAGGCAGTCCACCGAAGGGGCAAGCAGAACCGGGTTCTGTAAACTCTCAGGTATCAGGGACAGGGGGAGAGGCGACAGAAACGCAGGAGCCCTGTGTGTTGACCTCTATCTATATGATTGCCATTACCGCTGAAGCCATGTCTGGAGCTCTTACTGCTGGCCGAAGGAATATGGACTTGTTCGGCGTTGCCGTGATTGCTTTTTTTACTGCCTTGGGCGGTGGAACAGTCCGAGACATTCTTCTGGGCAACTTTCCGGTGACCTGGACTCAGCATCCCCGCTATATCTACATGACCATTGCTGCTGGTCTGGTGACGGTTGTGCTTGCGCGTTTCATGCGGCACCTCAACCAGCTTTTTCTCATTCTGGATGCTGTTGGCCTGGTGGCCTTTACTGTGATCGGTTGCAATGTCGCACTGAGATTGGGATATGACACCGTCGTCGTTGTGATGGCTGGAATTATCACAGGCATCTTTGGCGGTATTATTCGAGACATCATGTGCAACCGTACCCCTCAGGTACTGCGTCATGAACTCTATGCCAGTGTTTCCTTGATTGTCGCTTTGCTCTACCTGTTTCTAGTTCACGAAGGCGTGAGTGAAAACATTACGCTGCTGGCCGCCTTCAGCGTTGGTCTTTTGATGCGCATGGCGGCCATTCGTTGGAGCGTTTCGCTACCGGTGTTCAGTTATTCACCGGCCCGCTGGGAATAGCTTCAGGTTTCATACCTGCTCGACGTAATTGGCCTAAGCGCGCCCTGTCTTCGTCTCTATTACCATTCATAAAAAACGTGACATAGGATCACATTAACCCCGCTCAAGTCATAAAGCTGACACATCTTCGGGTCATGCTTGCGGCCAATCGAAATCATCGCGGGAGTATTTGATGAAGCGTAGGGACTTTTTGGTGAAAAGCAGCGCTGCCGGCGTATCGCTGGTGGCTTTATCTGCTTGTAACGGAGCGGGGTCTGGCGGAACTGATGTTGTTGCAGCGTCCCCTAACGGTAATAGTGGCTCTTCTGACGGCGTTGGAGAGCAAGGTTTCGTAAAGCCGGCTATGCCGGAATGGGGTGGCCCTTCACCTTTTCAGCATGGCATTGCAAGCGGCGATCCCTTAGCACGACAGGTGATTTTGTGGACCCGGATTACGGCTGACGGGCTGGATGAAGTTCCGGTTATTGTCCGTGTCTCTCGAGATCCCGAGCTTAACGATGTGGTATACGAAGGCGTTGGATATGCTCGCTCACCAGCGGATTACACCGTCAAAATCGACGCGATGCTTCCTGATGCGGATGCCACTTGGTTCTATCAGTTTGAGTCTCTGGGCTACTTCTCGCCGATAGGACGTACCAAAACAACAGCGCACGCTCATGAATCCGTTGAGCATGTGCGACTGGCTGTCATGGCCTGTGCGAATTATTCGTACGGATTCTTTAACGCGTATCGAAAAGTGGCTTTTCGCCGTGATCTGGACGCCGTTCTTTTCCTTGGTGACTACATCTACGAATACGGTCCCGGTGAATACGGTGATCCCGAGGTTGAAAAACTTCGCCCACTCGATCCCCCCCATGAAACCGTTACTTTGTCAGATTATCGGCGCCGATATGCGTTAAACCGTACCGATGTCGATTTGCAGGAATGTCACCGCCAGCACCCGTTTATTTGTGTCTGGGACGATCATGAAATCACGAACGATGCATGGTCTGGAGGTGCAGAGAACCATAATGAGGGCGAGGGCAGCTATGCGGACCGCAAGCGGGCTGCCGTGCAGGCCTACTATGAATGGATGCCGATAAGGCCCGTGTTGCCTGACCGGCAAGTTCGCATCTACCGGTCGTTCGAGTTTGGCCAGCTTGCTTCGTTGATGATGCTGGATACCCGTCTGATCGGCCGCGATCAACAAACCGATTCCCCGGTCACAGCTCGTGACCGAAACCGCTCACTGCTGGGGGATGACCAGCAGAAGTGGTTGTTCGAACAATTACAGCATTCTCAAACCCGAGGTGCCCAGTGGCATTTGTTGGGCCAGCAAGTGATGTTGTCTCCGCTGACGCTGGGCGCTTTGCCCGATATGCCCAACCTGGATTTGGGCGGTGGAGCGCAAGTGAATTACGACCAATGGGATGGTTATGAAGCCAGTCGCCGCGCTTTGTTGGGGCGTATCGAGGCGATGAGCCTGGATAATGCAGTGGTGTTGACGGGTGATATTCATTCCTCATGGGCGATGGATGTAAGCCTCGATCCCGGCAACGTGTTCGCCTATAACCGGTTCACAGGTGAGGGTTCTTTAGCGGTTGAGTTTGTTACCCCGGCCGTTACGTCTCCTGGGGCACCGACTAAAGGAATCTCGGACTTGGCGAAGGCTTTCCTAATTCCCGCTAACCCCCACATCAAATGGCTCGATTTTTACCATCGCGGCTACATGGTTTTGGATGTCACGCCAGAGCGGTGCCAGGCCGATTGGTTCCATTTGGAAACCGTGTCAGAGCCTAGTAACCAAGAGAAATTTGCGATGGGTTGGTATACCGCCAGTGGTGAAAACCACATTCAGTCTAGCAAGGTTCCCTGTGCACCGAAGCGCAATGCGCCTCCGTTGGCGCCAGAACATAAAGTACAAGAGGAGGCTCTGGCATGAGTAATGATCGCCGCGCTTTTTTGCGCCAATTGTTGATTGGTGGTGCCAGTGTTTCCGCTTTGGCCGCGTGTGGAGGGCAAGGTGGTTCAGATGGGGGAGAAGATCAGCCTAACGATCCGCCAAAGGTGAACCCCGGAACGGATGTGCCGCCTGTTGAACCGGAGGATGAAACGAGAACGGAGTCACTGAGTTTTATTGCTATCGGAGACATGGGTACCGGCAATATTGGCCAATATCACGTGGCAGAGGCCATGCGACAGATTATCCGAGATCAGGGGTGTGATTTCGTGCTTGGTGCCGGGGATAACATCTACGAAGATGGTGTTACTTCTGTCGACGACAGCGGGTTTATGGACAGCTTTGAATACCCGTATCAGAATTTGGATGTTCCGTTTTATATGTGCCTGGGTAATCACGATTGTGCGAGTACGATATTCGGAGGTGGTTCCGATAATCGTCGTGGCGATTATCAGGTGGATTATCACTACAGTGAGAGAAAGTACTCGACTAAGTGGCGGATGCCAGCTCGTTTTTATAGGGAGTCCTTTGGGCAGCTGGCGCAGGAAAAGCCATTTTTAGATCTGTTTGTGGTGGACTCCAATCCGTTGACCAGCTTTTATCTCGACTTCGACGAACGGTTCAACTGGCAGAATTATGGCTACCCTCAGCAGCTATGGATGAAAGAGGCGGTCAACGAAAGTCAGGCCCATTGGAAAATTGCGATGAGCCATGTGCCGTACCTTTCGAATGGTAAGCATGGCAATGCTGGAAACCTGGATGAAGGTATGCGGGTGATCTTTAGCAACCCAGATGCGGATGGGCAACGCTATAAGTTGTTCCTTGAGGAGGCGTTTAGCAACAAGGTAGATATGTTGGTAACCGGTCACGATCACTCGTTGCAGTGGATTAAACCGGTAGAAAGCATGGGGCCGGCACACATCATCGTTTCTGGGGCTGGTGGCAAAACCGATGAGTTTCAGGATCCGGATCGCAACCCGACTCAGTACCAGGCCGAGAATGAACTGGGCTTTGTGTGGGTTAATCTGACAGAAGAGCGCATGCTTTTGGAATTCTACCTCGTCAATGAAGACACCGGCGAGTTTCGCTTGGGGTACTCCAGAGAAGAGACAAAGCCTGTTTCGGTAAAGGCACCAGTGCCTGCGTGACGTGCCGATAAGTCGTTGTTTATCCAATTGGATCGATCAGGCGGATGCGCGAATCTCTTCTTCTGACGGGATTTTCGCACCCGCTTAGGTGCGGTCTGATTGCACGCGGGAGCCTAGCATTATCTGCTCTGCCAGCTCGCCCAATGTTGAGGCCATAAAATCGGGATACGGAACATCCGGCGCGGGCAGAAACGTGTTATGTGGGCGGGTAAGAAAAGCGCCTTGGCAGCCCGCAGCCTGAGCGCCTATGGTGTCCCAAAGATGGCAGGCGACAAGACACAGATCCGACGTGTTAACCGAGAGCTCTTGTGCAACGTACTGATAGGTTTCGGGCGCTGGTTTGAACTTGCTTGTTGCTTCAACGCTGAACGTACGCTCGAAATAATCGCTCAAACCGGCTTCATCCAACGGAGTGGGGGAAGCGCTAACGGGGGAGTTGGTGAGCGTGACCAATC
Source organism: Marinobacter sp. JH2 (assembly GCF_004353225.1). NCBI lineage: Bacteria > Pseudomonadati > Pseudomonadota > Gammaproteobacteria > Pseudomonadales > Marinobacteraceae > Marinobacter > Marinobacter sp. JH2. Next base: position 597,365 of record NZ_CP037934.1, read on the forward strand.
TATGGCCCGCGCTTTTTAACCGGGTGAGAGCAGGGACAACATCCGGATGTGCAGGCATGTGCCGCATTCGTTCCCCAAGTTCTTCAACGTCGTTGTCTGTGCAGGCAATCTGATGGTTAGATGCGGTCATTTTTAGCGCCGCTGCGCCAAGCTTGTTGAAGGGTGTATAGAGGCCCGATAACGTCATCGTCTGGGAATAAAGTACGAGCTGTGCGAACCATTCCCTGAGCATGACAGCATTTCCAAACATGCGCTCAAACAAAGGCTCAAGGGTGGTAATGTCGAGCAAGGTTTCGTTGACATCGAAAACGATGACGGACGGAGTTGTCTTATTGATCATGTTGCACCTTAATCCTCGATTATTTCCCGTTCAAACCGTCCCAGAATAACCACGGTTACGAGTGCAAACCCTGTCAGCAGTCCGGCCAGCACCAGGGTGCCCAGTCCGCAGGCTACCCCGATGGCACCGGCGATCCAGATTGACGCTCCAGTGGTGATTCCCTGAACGTTGCCGCGGCTTTGAATGATGCAACCCGCACCCAAAAAACCAATGCCGCCGACCACGCCTTCCACGATGCGGGTTGGATCTATTCGAGCTGAGGGGTCGCCTTCCGCTGTTGCCATCAAAATGTGCATCCCCATCATAATGAAAGCAGAAGCCCCCAGCGAGACTAACATGTGAGATCGCAGCCCTGCAGGTTTTCCTCTCAATTCCCGCTCCAGCCCTATCAAAAATGCAAGCCCGGCTGCCGAAAGAAGTCGAATGGTCATGTCCAGCAGAGAAATTTCGCTCTCGTCCATAGTCTTGTCCAATGGTGGTGGAAGGTTGGGTACTACCTGAAAAGGATAGCAGTTCCGGGTTTGCTCGTATAAGGACGCGGTTTCAAAGCCCTATGGGCGAGCTCAAAAATAATCGGTTGTCCGAATTGACGTTTATGCCGGCGGCTTCGTCATTTTTGCCATAGCCGAAAATGTGACGGGGTACTCATAATATAATGCGATGGACTATCACGTTTAGCTGTGATGTCGGCAACAAAAACAAAGATAATAATACGGAGCCCTTGCGATGCGTTTAACTGCCCACCTACCACCACTTTTTATGGCGCTGATTCTCGCCGGCTGCATGGGTGAAAATGACAGTGCGGGTGAAACGAACGGCCCCGCTGAGTCCCAGGATTCTACGGTACAAAGCGAGTCCGGCGAGCCGGAGAACGATTCTTCAGTAACCATTTCCGTTGAGGATGGCGCTAAGCCCGTGGTGTTTGTTGGCAGCAACTGGGACGGTGTTATCGATGTCATTGACGGTGAAAGCTACGTAAAGATTGGCCGCATTAACGGCATTCCGGATAAAGATGAGCGGATGCGAGAAATATGGCTCAACCCGATCAAACTGGCGGCGTTTCACGGCATCGCGTTGTTGATCGGGGAGGGGCATAACCAATACGTCGATGACATGTACAGTACCCGCAACGGGGAGCTGTTGATCGTTTCCCGGCCAAGCTTTGCGGATGCGGTAGCCATTGATATTGCCTCGAACACCATCGTATGGCGGTTTGAAGTTGACGGTATTCGCTCTGACCACATGGCGTTGTCGCCGGATGGCGCGGAGGTGGCTGTCTCAGCTTCAACAGGCAAGGTGGTGCACATTTTGGATGTGTGGACCGGTGAAGAAAAAGCCCGTTTTCCGACCGGTAATTCCCCTCACGAAAACGTGTACTCGAAGGACGGTAATAAAATTTATCACGCCAGTATCGGGCATGTTTTCACCGCAGCAGACCGTGGCGCACTTAAAAATATAAAAGGCGAGCGCATCTTCAAGGTTGTGGATACGCAAACCTGGGAAGACATCAAAAGCTTCGATATCAGCGAAAAGCTGGCGGAAGCGGGTTATCCCAACATGAGCCCGGCCATTCGGCCGATGGCGCACACCGAGGATGAAAAGTTCTTCTACTTCCAGCTTTCATTCTTACATGGGTTTGTTGAATACGATATGGAGAACGACAAAATTACGCGGGTCGCGAATCTTCCGAACCGGGTGCCGGATTTACCCGTTGAGTTATACGTCAATGACTCCGCACACCATGGCATCTCGATGGGTGCCGATGATGAAAAGCTGTGTGTTGCCGGCACCATGAGTGATTACGTGGCCATCGTTGATCGCAAAACCTTTGACTATGAACTGTTGGAAGGCTTGGGTGAGAAGCCCTATTGGATTACCCGTGATGCGTCAGGCGAGAACTGTTTTGTGTCCTGGAGTGGCACGGATCAGATGTCGGTGATCAGCATTGAGCGGGCAGAAGAAGTGGTTCGAGTCGATGTCGGAGATCATCCACAACGTATCCGGGAAGGCAGTGTGCCAGACGGCTGGACAACACCGTTCTAACGCGAAAAAACATCGCCAACGATCAACAGGAAGTGTCATGAAAAATAATAAAGTGGATTTGATGTCTCGTCATTTGGGACTGGCGTTCGCTAGTGCTTTATTGATGGCTTGCGGCGGCGATCAAGGTAGTTCTGACGTTGTTTCTCAATCACCAGTCAATGAGCCCGGCTCCTCCGTTGAAGTTGAGCCAAACGTGGCGGCTTTTGCCAATCCTGAATTGGCGCAGTGTGTGATGGAAAGCCCGCTGCGTGAGGTCGGCAAAGGGATGGATGCGCCCTCGATGGAGAAGCCTGCTGCGAAGAGTGTTCAGGCGCTAGCGCAGGAGAGTGTCGGATCGTGCACCGCTAACCGGGAATTCCGGTTTGGTAGTGGGTTGTCGGATATTACCGGCCCCGTTGCCCTGAAAAGTGGCGCGGGCTGGGAAGACTCCGGGCAGGTGATGCACGGCCTTCACCAGCGCCAGTATGCACGGGCGTTCGCCATAGAATCGCCCTGCAACGACAAACGGGTGATGTTTGTTTCTGCCGATATTGGTTTGATGTGGGGATCCATCCGTAACGGTGTGCTTGCCGCTTTGGCAAAAGATCCTGAGCTGGCGGCTGAATATACCGCTGACAACCTCATGCTGTCGGCGACTCATACCCATAATGGGCCCGCTGGCTATGCGCATCACGAGGCCGGAAACGCGCTGCATTTGGGGTTCGATTCACTGGTCTACGAGACCATTGTCGGGGGAATTGTTGATGCCATCGTTCGCGCACATCGGAATATCGAAGCCAACGAGCAAACCGCTCCGATCGAAATGGCCGTAGGTGAGCTGTTGGACACCAACATCAACCGCTCGCGCCCCGCTTATGCAATGAACCCCGAAGAAGAGCGGCAGCAGTACCGGAATGTCCGGGGCGAAGAAGTGGATGTGGCTAAAACCATGGTGCAATTAAATCTTCGCCGCAAGAGCAGTAGCCCGGTGGGTGTGATTAACTGGTTTGGTGTGCACCCAACGGTTATGGGGCCAGAAGTGCCCTACGTGAGCTCGGATGTGAAAGGGTTTGCATCGCTAGGTTTCGAGCAGATCATGGCCACGGAGTATCGGGCTGATCCAGGCAAAGACAGCTTCGTGGCGGCGTTTGCTCAAGCGGATGAGGGTGATGCTTCCCCGAATATCTTTATTAACGATTTTCCGCATCCAGACCCTCGCCGTGGAGGCGGGGAGACCCCCATGGATTCGAACGCCATTTCCGGTACCAAACAATTGGCTCGTGCGCTCGAACTTTGGCAAGACGGCCAGCCATTATCGGGTGGGGTGGATTACCGTTTGATGCATGTGCAAATGAACAAGGTCACTGTCACGGATCCGAACGTTCTTTCTCGACTTGAGCATCCTCCTGAACTGGATGAGGCTAAAAAACAAACCTGCAATGCAGCCCTCGGCGTATCGTTCCCGGCGGGTGCGGAAGATGGCCCGGGGCCCATCAGTCAGGAAGGCCTGACCTGCAGCGCTTCACCCGATCTGCTGCGCAGTGCCGCCGCGGATTTTGCAGGCTTGACCGAAATGGCCATGCCACTGAAGCTGGTAAGTGATCTGTTGTTGTGCAACGTGCAACATTTACCCGTGCTAGGACTGGGTTGCCATGCCGAAAAGCCTATCTTGCTTCCTACCAACCTTGGTGAAATTGCCGGTGGGTTACCGAACAAGGTAGCCGGCTTGTTGGGCTTAACGTCTAATTTCGAACCGGCTTTGCATCCGTTGCAGATATTCCAGCTTGGCAATCTAGCATTGGTAGGTTTGCCATGGGAAGTTACAACCATGTCCGCCCGGCGCTTACGGGACATGGTTCAGGAAGAGCTGGCTCCTGCAGGCGTTGATACCGTGGTGGTTGCCGGGCTTGTGAATGGATATGTGCATTATCTGACTACCCGGGAAGAATACGCCAGTCAGCAATACGAGGGCGCATCAAACGCGTTTGGCCCCTGGAGCCTTGCCGCCGTTACCCAGGAACTCCGTAAATTAGCGGATTCGATGGTGCTGGGTACGGTTTTACCTGTCGGACCGGCGTTGCCAAAGGTGAAACCTGTGCTGCGCAGGCTCCCCTACATTCCAAGCGATAGCCCCGGTGAACAAGCGTTTGGAACGGTGCTTGAGGATGTACCTGCTTTAGCTGCTCCGGGCGACGAGGTCACCGCCCGGTTTCAGGCCAGTCACCCTCGTAACGATCTGATGCTGAACGACAGTTATGTCTATGCAGAACGGCTCAACAAAAATGGCCGTTGGGATGTCGCAGCAACAGACCGTTCGCCGAACCTGTTGTACACCTGGCACCCGAAATTCTTGCCTGCGTTTACCATGGAGCTGCCTTATACAGGCGCATCGGAAGCGACGGTGGCTTGGCAGTTGCCAAGAAACCTGGAACCTGGAACTTATCGCCTGAGAGCGAAAGGTGTGGCAAAACCGGGCGGTGCCTGGGAAGGAGTGAGTGGGACGTTTGAAGTGGCTGGGAAGAGCGGGGCTTGTCCGTAGCTTACGTGAAATGCCGGGGCGAGTTAGCCGGTAGAGTCGGTAGACAACAAAGCGTTTTGCGATACCGTACAGTTACGCCTTGCGGCTTTTCCCATATACAGAACGTTATCGGCTCTTTTCATCAATGAATCGTATGAGGTATCGGTCGGCAGAAACGTGGCTACCCCCATAGTGGCGGTGGCCCTAAAGCTAACCTTATCGAGTTTGAATTCTGATTGTTCTATTAACTTGCGTATGCGTTCGGCCAGCGTTACCGCATTTTCCAGATTCGTGTTTGGCAGAATGATCGCAAATTCTTCTCCGCCAATTCGGCACCCTACATCCAGTGGCCGGAGTACTTGCCGAACCATTTTTGAGGTACTGGTCAGTACCAAATCGCCAGCGGCGTGGCCGTATTGATCATTTATCTTTTTGAAGTGATCAAAATCGAACATGATCACGGAGGTGGGCAACCCCCAGCGAACGTACCCTGAGAATTGTGCGTTTAGCTGGATTTTGAAGTGTTTCCGGTTGTAGAAACCCGTCATCTCATCAGTTAACGACTCTAACGTCAGACGGGCTTCTAACTCACGTTGGTAGGTGACATCTCTGACCAGTGCCATGGCTACTTTCGCGCCATCCAAAACAATGGTATTGATCATAATGTCAACCGGTACTTCTTGACCGTTTGAGCGAACGCCCGAAAAACGCTTTTCTTCCCCCATTGGCCGCAGAACCGGCTTTTTGAAATAGCCGTTGACGTGTTTCCGGTGAGCGTTGCGCAGGGGCATGGGGATAATCGTGCTTAGATCTGAGCCCTTAAGCTCGTCTACTGCATAACCAAACATGCTGCCTGCAAGTGCGTTAACGAGCACAATCTTATGGTTTTGATCAACGATAACCACCGCATCTGGCAACGACTCGATAAACGGCAACAGGTTGTCGGACGTTGTGGTGAGCGGAGCGTTAGTGTTGATGGCTGTCATAGGCAGCGGAATCCGGTCGGGGAACCTTAAATATGTGTACTCTTGAAGTATATATTGCGAACCTGTGAATTCCTATTCATTTTCATTGGAGTACCGAACGGGTGGAAGGTGGGTTGAATATTCTCAAAGTTGGGCGCCAGGAATTTCAAAGAAAAAGACTTGTAAGGTACTGCTTTGTTGCGTCTTTTCCTCGATGGTTGTGCTAGTTTTCAGGGGAGCTGGAAGGAATAGCCGTATCGTAAAACCATAACGTGGTACTCATAACAGATGACCTCCTACTTCATTCAAGCATTTATCTATCTCCTGGCTGCGGTCATTGCCGTGCCCTTAGCAAAACGTCTTGGCCTGGGCTCTGTGCTTGGCTATCTGGTCGCAGGTGTTGTAATAGGGCCTGTCCTGGGCCTTGTTGGCCAAGAAACCACCACCATTCAGCATTTTGCCGAGTTTGGTGTGGTGATGATGCTGTTCCTGATAGGGATGGAAATCGATCCGAAAGCACTCTGGGCAATGAAAGTGCGATTGTTGGGGCTCGGCGGTTTGCAGGTTTCTCTGACGGCTGCTGTTGGTATGTCTGTAGCCTGGTGGCTGGGCGTTGTTTGGCAGACTGCGCTGACCATTGGGCTTATTTTTGCACTGTCGTCGACGGCGATTGTGCTGCAAACACTGGATGAAAAAGGGTTGGCGAAAACGGAGGGTGGGCGTAACACGTTTTCGGTTCTGTTGTTCCAAGACATAGCCGTCATACCGATGCTTGCCCTTATTCCTTTACTGGCACTGCCTAATCTTAAGGAAAGTGCGAACTCCACGACGCACTCGGAGTCGGGGCTGAGCCTCGTCGAGCACCTGCCCGGTTGGGGGCATGCGTTGGTTGTGGTAGGGGCTGTGGCGTTTGTTATTGTCGGCGGCTACTACCTGAGCCGACCGTTGTTTCGTTATGTGGTGCAGTCCGGGTTGCGTGAGGTGTTTACGGCCACAGCACTGATGTTAGTGATCGGCATCGCGGCATTGATGAGCGTGGTGAACCTATCTCCAGCCCTCGGAGCTTTTCTCGCGGGGGTGGTGCTGGCCAACAGTGAGTTTCGTCATGAGCTAGAGGCCAATATCGAGCCCTTTAAGGGGTTGCTGCTGGGGCTGTTCTTTATCACAGTTGGCGCCGGTATCAACTTCGAGGTGTTGGCGGCCGAGTGGGGCACGGTGGTGTCTCTGGGTATAGCCGTCATTGTTGGCAAGGCATTGGTGCTGCTTGCGCTTGCTCAATTGTTTGGCGTGCGCAGCACCAATGGCTGGTTGTTTACCCTAGGGCTGGCGCAAGCGGGTGAATTTGGTTTTGTGCTGCTCACCTATAGTGTGCAAAGCCATGTAATCCCGTTGGAAGCATCTCAGGTTCTGTCGTTGGTTGTTGCGCTTTCCATGTTCCTGACTCCTCTGCTGTTCATCGTATACGACTACGTTGTATTGCCACGTTACCGGCGTGCCAAAAGCGATGAGCCTGAAGCCGATACGATTGATGAAGAAGCCCCTGTTATCGTGGCGGGGGTAGGGCGTTTTGGCCAAATCGTGTGCCGTTTACTGCGGGCAAATAACGTTCCCATCGTGGTGCTCGATCACGAGCTTGAGCAGATTGAAAACGTTCGCCAGATCAAAATCAAAAGTTTCTTCGGGGATGCCAGTCGGCCCGATTTGTTGGAAAAATCCGGTATCGCCAAAGCGCGGTTGCTGGTGGTGGCGATTGATGACAGGGAACGCACAGTGGCTATGGTGGAACATGTAAAGCGGTTCTTCCCCGGTGTTTGGGTGTTGGCCCGGGCATTTGATCGCGGCCATGGTTATCAACTTAGGGTTGCCGGTGCGGATGATGTCGTCAGTGAAACCTACCATTCGGCGCTCGAGCTCGGTAGCCATGCGCTTACCGCCATGGGCGTGCATCCATTGAGAGCAAGGCAGATGACCTGGACCTTCGTTGATAACGAGCGAGCTCATGAAGATGAGTTGTTCGAGGCCTGGAAGGAAATCGAAGAGGGCATTCATTTCAGTCCGAGGTATGGCGAGTTATTCATGAAGCTGGAAGGGGCCTTGAACAACGCGATGGATCGCGAATGGGAAGAGCCCAAGCCAGAAGATGTTCCAATTTGGACGCCACCGAAAACCCACTAGGTGCCCGTTGCCTCTCGCGGTCATGTCTGGAATAATTCATTTCACATATGGATATACAGAAAAGTTTCGCCGGAAGGCGAGACAGACGTGGGTCGGCGTTTTTTGCTTTCAACGAAATGCCGGCGATCACATAAAAGGGCAGATCAGTAACAGGCTGATCTGCCCTTTTGTTTTCTGGGTGGCAATTGTTCCGGTGGCGCATGAGTGCCGGGAGTGCGCCCGTTTTCGAATACTCAACAGGAGCTTGTTATGTCCGCTCGGCTATACAGTATGTTTCGCCCGCTTCTCCAGCTGGGCCTGATTACCCAGATTGCCATCGGCATCGTTGCTGGCGTTATCCTGGCGATCTCCCTGCCAGAAATGGCACAGTCGTTCTCATTGCTAGGCCAGTTATTCATTAAAGCTTTGAAGGCGGTTGCACCGATTTTGGTGTTCGTGCTTGTGATGACGGCTATCTCGGGTCACCAAAAGGGGCAGCCCACTAATATTCGCGATGTGATCGTGCTCTATGGTGTGGGTACTTTGGTTGCCGCATTGGTGGCGGTAGCGGCCAGCTTCGCCTTCCCAACGGAACTGGTTCTGGATATTCCGGAAGTCAGCGGTAATCCTCCGGGCAGTATCGTCGAGATTCTGAACAACCTGGTGCTGAGCGCTGTGACTAACCCGGTTACTGCGCTGATGGACGCGAACTTTATTGCCATTCTCGCCTGGGCTATTGCGCTGGGCCTGATGCTGCGACACTCCAGCGAGGCAACCAGAAACGTACTCACTGATATGTCAGACGCGGTATCTGGTGTTGTGCGTATGATTATCAGTCTGGCGCCGCTGGGTATTTTTGGCCTTGTAGCCAATACCCTTGCCACGGCCGGCATTGGTGCGTTGCTGGGCTTCGGTCAGCTGCTCTCGGTTATCGTGGGCTGTATGTTGTTTGTGGCGTTGGTGACCAACCCGTTGATTGTGTTCTTCAAGTTGCGCCAGAACCCGTACCCGCTGGTTTTCGCTTGTCTTCGTGGCAGCGCCATCACAGCGTTTTTTACCCGTAGCTCTGCAGCTAATATTCCGGTTAACCTTGAGCTCAGTGAACGCTTGAAGTTGGACGCAGATACCTACGCAATTTCAATCCCTCTGGGTGCGACCATCAACATGGCGGGCGCTGCGATTACGATCTCTGTGATTACTTTGGCGGTGGTCAACACGCTGGGTATCCCCGTGGATTTCCCGACGGCATTGTTGTTGTGTGTGGTGTCGGCACTGGCGGCTTGTGGCGTATCGGGGGTGGCCGGTGGTTCGTTGTTGTTGATCCCATTGGCGACTAGCCTATTCGGTATTCCAACCGAAGTGGCCATGCAAGCAGTGGCCATTGGCTTTGTGATCAGCGTAGTACAAGACTCCACGGAAACGGCATTGAACTCGTCAACCGACGTACTGTTTACCGCGACCGCCAGCCGTGCCGCTGAAGCTAAAGGCAAGTGATGGTGGACTCTCGAAATCTTGTCTTTATTGGCATGCCAGGGAGTGGCAAAAGTACCGTCGGGGTATTGGTGGCCAAGCGCCTTGGCCTAGGATTTGTTGATACCGACTTGCTGATTCAGCAAGAGGCGGGGCGAACCTTGCAGGATATCGTAGACCAGGATGGCTATGTTGCTCTGCGTCAGATCGAAGAGCAGGTTTTGCTAGGGCTCGATGTACAGGGGCAGGTCATCAGCACCGGCGGCAGTGCGGTCTACAGTGAAGCGGCGATGAAACACCTCAAAACCAATGGTACGGTGGTGTTTCTGGATATCCCTCTGGAGTGTGTCGTCGAGCGCATTGGCGATTACAGTCTTCGGGGCATTTCCCGGCGTCCTGACCAATCGTTGTCGAATCTGTTTGATGAGCGATTTGCGTTGTACACGCAATACGCGGATTTGACGATTCAGAGTGAAGGAATGAATCAGGATCAGGTTTGCGAGGCTGTCATCACAGGGCTCGGAGCCTGAAACGCCCACATTATCGGATTTCTCTAAGGAAGGTAGTATGCCGAGGTTTTTGCACACAGCAGACTGGCAAATGGGGCGTTCCTACAGCCGGTTTGAAATCGAAGACGGTGCTGCGCTGGTAGAAGCCCGCTTTGCGGGGATTGAAAAGCTTGCACAGTTGGCTAATGAGCATCAGTGCGATGCGGTGTTGGTGGCCGGAGATGTCTTTGATGCGCAAACGGTGTCTGACCGTACCATTCGCCGTGTGTTTAATGCTACCAAAGACTTTACTGGCCCTTGGGTGATGTTGCCCGGCAATCACGATGCCGCACTGGCGGAAAGCGTGTGGACCCGGGCCCGGCGTTTGGGTGCGGTGCCAGATAACGTGCATCTGGCGCTGAGGCCCGAAGTCATCGCCCTGGACCCTCAAGGGTTGGCGATACTGTGTGCACCTCTGACCCAGCGTCACACCTACGGCGACCTTACCGAACCCTTTTCTCAATACGAAACCCCGAATGATTTGCTCCGGATAGGTTTGGCTCATGGCAGTGTGCAAGGCCTGCTGTCTGAAGACATTGACGCCACCAACCCGATTGCGCCCGAGCGCGCGGATGCGAGTCGGTTGGACTACCTCGCCCTGGGAGACTGGCACGGGACCAAGCAAGTCAACGAGCGTACTTGGTACTCCGGGACTCATGAAGCTGAGCGGTTTCGGAACAACGATGCTGGTAATGCTCTCATTGTTGAAATTGCCACCCCCGGCGCTACTCCGTCGGTCGCTCGGGTGGCGACCGGCCAATACCAATGGCACCAGTGGCGGGAGACTCTGACGGTGGAGTCTGACCTTGAGGAGCTTCTCAAGCGGCTGGAAGCTTTGCCGGATGCGTCGGTGGTGGATCTTCGTCTTGAAGGCGCGATCACCTTAGCCGGCGAAGATCGGCTTCTGGATGCGCTCTCGGTGGCTGAAGCCCGGTTTCGCAGCATTCAATGCGACCGCAGTAACCTCCAGCTTGAACCTACTGATGATGATATCGCTGCATTGCATGCAGATGGTTATGTCGGTGAGGTGATTGGAGAGCTTCGGCAGCAACAACAAGAGCAACAAAGTGAAGAAGCGCGGGATGCGCTGGCGATTCTTGCCGGCTTGCTGAAAGACCGAGAGCAGGAGGCGGGCCAATGAAACTGCAAAACCTGCGTGTTGAGCAGCTGCGTCAATTCCGGAATCCTTTTGTTCTGGATAACCTGCAGCCCGGTTTGAATCTGATACACGGCCCGAATGAATCGGGCAAAAGTACGCTGGTTCGAGCGATTCGTGGTGCATTCTTCGAACGTTACCGATCAACGGCGGTGGATGATTTGCGTCCGTGGGGAGATTCTGCCGCCGCTCCCACGGTGACCCTAGAGTTCGAGCACCAAGGCGAGGCGTGGCGATTGACTAAAAGCTTCCTGCAGCGCAAACGGTGTGACCTGACCATTGGTACCCGCAGTTTCAGTGAAGACGATGCAGAAGAGAAACTGGCGGAACTGTTGGGTTATCAATATCCCAAGCGCGGCGCCAGTAAAGCCGAGCATTGGGGTATTCCAGGGTTGCTCTGGGTTGAACAGGGCACCGGGCAGGATCTGGAACAGTCGGTTGAGCACGCCGGGGATCACCTGAAATCGGCTTTGAATTCACTCGTGGGAGAAGTGGCCAGTTCCGGCGGAGACGAGGTTATCGAGGCGGTTCGCGTCCAGCGTAATCAGCTTCTGACCGGAACGGGAAAGCCTCGAGGCGAATACGCGCAACTGGATAAAGATCGCTTGGAAGCGGAGCAGACGATCAGCGAGCTGAAAGAACGCATTCTGAGGTATCAGGAGCAGGTAGACCGCTTAGGCAAGCTCACCAAGGAATATGAGCGCACAGAAGCCGAGCGTCCATGGGAAGACGCGCAGCGGCAGCTGGACGAAACTCAGGTGCGTTATCAGCAAGTTCAGCAGTTGGAACAGGCGCAGGCTCAGGAGAAAGCGACGCTCGAACAACTGCAGCAGAGCCGGCGTTTGCTGGAGCAAAACCAAGAGTATCAGGAAAACCTGAGCCGGCAATTGGCAGCCCGCAAAGTCGATTTGGAAAAAGCGCAGGCAGATGTTCAGCGGCTCGAGCTGCAAGCGCCTGCCAATGCGGCCCGGTTACGCGAAGCCAAGGCCGCTTATGAAATGGCCGAGCAGCACGTTAAACAAGCCCGCCTGCATGAGGCCCGAACCCGATTGGAGCAGGACGCAACGCGTCTGCAACAGCGTGTCCAGCAGCTGGCTCAGAATCTGACTAAGGCCCGCGACTATCAACAGCAGGTTGAACAAGCGCGTCAGCAGGTACGGGACAACCGGATCGATGCGGCAGCGGTGCAGCGCCTGAAAATCGCAGAGCGTCAGTTGAACGAAGAGACGATCCGTTCAAACGCGATCGCCACCCGCTTTAGTTGGAACCTTGAGCCCGAACGATCTGTCGCCTTGAACGGCGAGGTACTGCATAGCCAAGGCGAACAGCAGTTGTTGGAGGAATCCAATGTCGTGATTCCGGGGGTGGGAACCTTGGGAATTACCCCGGGCGGTGAATCACTGGCCAGCACCCGGCGAAACCTCGCTACCTTGCAGCAGACCGTGGCTGAGCTCCAGAGCACGTTGGGTGTCGATTCGGGGCTATCAGCTGAGAACCGGTTGTCGGCTTTCGAAACGGCCGGGCGGGCGCAACAACACGCTGAAGAATTGCTCAAATCGGTCGCTCCAACGGGCATTGATCCACTTGTGATCGAACAGAGTGAAGCACAACGAGAGCTGGAAAGTGCCGCGGAGCAATTGTCGGCTACGCCCAAGCCTGATGCCTCTAAAGAGGTGCTCGAGTTGGTTGCGGCGGACGCTGCGTTTGAACGTGCAGCGGCTGCTCTAACCGCCGCGGAAGCGCAAGATCAGAAACATCGCAGCGCAATGATGTCGGTTCAGCAGGCCAGAGGCACCGCGCAAGCGGAGTGGCAACGGTTAGCCGATGAAGAGCAAAGCCCGGAGCGACAGCAGAAACTGAAGCAAATTGCGGAAGAATTGCTTGGCCTTGGGCGCAAAGCTAAAGCGCTGGAAGAAAGCGTAGAGCGTCGTTCACGAGAAATCCTGAACGCTCGCCCAGATATACTTAAGCAAGACATAGAGCGCTATCAACGCACCATTGCCAATCTCCGCCAGACCCACGAGGCGCGCGGACGCGAGCTTCGGGATATTAAAGTCCGATTAGAAGCCTGGGGCGCGGAAGGATTGGAAGAACAGCTCAACGATCAAAAGGCAGAGCTTGAGCGGTGCTATCGCCGTTATCAGGAGTTGCACCGCCGTGCGCGGGCGCTGGATTTGTTGCTGGCCTCGCTGACCGAGAAGCGACAAGCGTTAACCCGAAGGCTACAAGCACCGTTACAAAAGCACCTTCATCACTATCTATCGGTGTTGTTTCCTCAAGCCACTCTCGAAGTGGATGAGCACCTGCGCCCCGGAACGTTCACACGGGGAGCGGAATTTGGTCAGGTGACAGAGTTAAGTTTCGGTGCCCGGGAGCAAATGGGCTTGATCAGCCGTTTGGCCTACGCGGATTTGCTGCGCGAAGCCGGCCGCCCGACCTTGATCATTCTGGATGACACACTCGTCCACAGCGATCAAGAACGACTAGATGACATGAAACGTATCTTGTTCGATGCCGCCACACGCCACCAGATACTCCTTTTCACCTGTCATCCTGAAAAGTGGCAAGACCTTGGCGTACCGCCGGTGGATATTCATGCGTTGAAAGTGTAATTCACCGGCGTCTCCTCTGATTTGCTCAAGGCTGTACCGCCTATAGCCTGCTACGCTTATTCCAAATGCAGCAAGGCCTGCTATTCATTTCCCTTCTGTTAACAAGGAGTTTCAAATGACGCTTCCGGTAATGATTAACGGCGAATGGCTCAAAGGGCAGGGCGCTCCGTTTTCGTCGCTGAACCCGGCCACCGGTGAGTTGTTTTGGCAGGGGAATGCAGCCGATGACACTCAGGTTTCGTTGGCTGTGGTGGCTGCAAGAAATGCCAGTTCCGAATGGGTGGGGGTAGGTTTTGACCAACGAGTGAGCATCGCCCGAAGGTTTGCCGAATTGCTGGGTGAGCAGAAAGAGGCGTTTGCCAATTGTATTGCCGCCGAAACCGGCAAACCCCTTTGGGAGGCACGAACGGAAGTAGGAGCGATGATCGGGAAAATCGAAATTTCCGTTAAGGCCTATAACGAACGTACTGGCCAGCGCAGCAGCGAAGTTGCCGGCGCGCGGGCGGTGTTGCGCCATAAACCCCATGGCGTGGTCGCCGTGTTTGGGCCTTACAATTTTCCAGGCCATCTACCGAATGGGCACATAGCGCCCGCACTGATTGCTGGCAATACCGTCGTGTTCAAACCCAGCGAGTTAACGCCTGCCGTGGCGGGGAAAATGGTGGAGTTGTGGCTGGAAGCCGGCTTACCTGAAGGAGCGTTGAATCTTGTGCAAGGTGCCAAAGAAACCGGCATCGCGCTGGCGAACCATCGAGATATCGATGGCTTGTTTTTTACCGGCAGCTCCGCCACCGGACAGATACTGCATAAGCAGTTTGCCGGGAATCCCGGCAAAATTCTTGCGCTTGAGATGGGGGGCAACAACCCGCTGATTGTTGATGAACCAGCCGATATGCAGGCCGCGGTCTATGAAACCATTCAGTCGGCTTATATTACCTCGGGCCAGCGTTGTACCTGTGCGCGACGTTTGCTGGTGCCGGAAGGTACCTGGGGAGACGGCTTCTTGGCTGCACTCACGAAAGCGGTAGAGGCGATCAAAGTGGGGGGTGCCTTTGATGACCCCGCGCCCTTTATGGGGAGCGTGATATCGGAATCGGCTGCCGATGGGGTTTTGGCGGCTCAGGACCAACTGTTGAATCGCGGCGCTGTGGCGTTGGTTTCAGGTAAGAAGCTTCAGCCAGGAACCGGCTTGCTGTCACCAGCACTCATTGACGTTACTTCGGTCGCCGACATCGACGATGATGAGATCTTCGGGCCGTTGCTGCAAGTTACTCGTTATGGTGATTTTGATGAGGCCGTTCGGCTGGCTAACGATACCCGTTTCGGATTATCAGCGGGTCTGTTCAGCGACAGCGAAGAGCGCTTTGAGTATTTCTATCAGCGCATCCGAGCCGGCATTGTGAATTGGAATAAACAGCTCACTGGCGCATCCAGTTCCGCGCCTTTTGGGGGTGTGGGCGCCAGCGGTAATCATCGGACCAGCGCCTGGTACGCGGCCGACTATTGTTCCTACCCCGTCGCCGGCATGGAGGCGACCAACCTTTTACTACCAGATACATTTGCCCCGGGTTTGAAACTTAACTGAACGATTTGCCGGCTTTTGTAACTGGAATGGCGAAAAGTTGACGAATTAACAACAAAAAGACAGACGTTTCTCGTATTAGTGGTTCCGTCGATTTTATAGAATTTCACAAATTCGACGAAAAGCTGGTGCGAGATGAACGAGAAACGCGTCATTAAAATGTCAAAGGCATGGATTGCCGCGTTTGCTCTGGGATTGGTTTTGACGGGTTGTGGAGGTGGAGGATCTGGTGGTTCTGATTCTCCTGTATCGAACTCATCCGGAACGAATAGTTCCGCCTCGGCTGAGACGGGCAAGGGCTCGTCAGCGAACACCGGTGAGACAACGGAGTCAGAGTCGGCGGAAGAGCCTCGTTCAGCTATATTGAGTTGGTCTGCTCCCGCTACCCGCGTCAATGGTGATGGCATCGCCATGGGTGAGCTGGATAAATACGTGATCCGCTACGGCCAGAATATCGAAGATCTCAGTGAAGAAATCGTGCTGGAAGAGGCTGAGTCGTACCCTGAAATGTCTCATACCGTAGAGAGTCTCGGTACTGGGATTTGGTATTTCACGATTCAGGTTCAGGATAAACAAGGGCTGATCAGCGAGCCTTCAGAGCCTGTAAGCAAAACCATCCAATCTTGACGTTCCGGTCGCCCCGTTATCCCATTGGATCGGCAATCGGCAGCTTAAGGGTGAAGGTGGTGCCTTCACCCGGCATTGAATCGACGTAAATCTTCCCCTTATGTTTTTCCACGACGGTTTTGACGAACGCCAAACCCAGTCCCGTGCCGTGGTTGCCTGCAATTTCGTTATGGCGCGGACGATGGTAACGATCGAACAGATAGGGCAGTTCTCGCTCATCGATTCCTGAACCTTCGTCGGCAATGGCAAGCCCGGCAATGTGGCCAGCCTGGTACACCTGGATGGTAATCGTGGTGTTCGGAGCGCTGTACTGGATGGCGTTAGTAAGCAGGTTAATGACGGCCCGCTCCAGCAGTTCTGCATTCCCCTGCAACCACAGATCTTCGGTTTCATTCAATTCCAGGCGAATGTGTTTCTCGTAGGCCTGTTCGCTGACGCTGTCTCTTGCGTTTTCAACAATAGCCAGCAGGTCGCAATCGTAAAACCGGGTTTCGGATAGCTGTTCTGCGCGAGCCAGGTTTACGAACTCTTCTGCCAGCGAATAGCTGCGCCGTGCCAGTTTGCCCAACTGTTCAATCTGGTATTCGTTGATGTTCGACGGGTCCCGCTTTAACTGTTCAATTAACGCGAGTTGAGACACCAGCGGCGAGCGCACATCGTGGGATATGAAGTCGATCACTTGTCGATGTTGACGCTGTTGTTCGCGGAGTTCTGAAATGTCAGAGAGGTTGGCGATAATGCCCGATTGTGCGTCTCCGGGAAG